>NZ_JBDWAS010000034.1:0-21574 GCF_039978735.1 Maricaulis sp. | reverse complement strand
GAAAAGGCCCGCGGGTCCCCCGGCGCCCTTTTGCCTGTTTAGATTGGGCTTTCCGGCCCGAAACGCCTACTCGGCCTTGCCTTCGGACGCCATTTCTTCGGCAGCTGCCTCGGCGATTTCCGCCGGCAGACCTTCCGCTTCCACGGCCGTCGCCCGCTCGGCGAGCATCTCGGCATCGAGATCGTCGGCCAGCGCCTGGTACTGACGCATCATCGCGCCGGTACCGGCCGGGATGAGTCGGCCCACGATGACGTTCTCCTTGAGACCCTCGAGCATGTCTTCCTTGCCCTGCACGGCGGCCTCGGTGAGGACGCGTGTGGTCTCCTGGAAGGAGGCCGCAGAGATGAAGGAGCGCGTCTGCAGCGATGCCTTGGTGATGCCCAGCAGGACCGGCTCACCGGTTGCCGGACGCTTGCCCTCGGCCTCGAGCTTCTCATTGGTCTCCAGGAACTCGATCTTGTCGACCTGCTCGGCCGCCAGGAAGGTGCTCTCACCCGGATCCTTGACCTCGATCTTCTGCAGCATCTGGCGAACGATCACTTCGATGTGCTTGTCGTTGATCGGCACGCCCTGCAGTCGATAGACCTCCTGGATCTCGTTGATCAGGTAGTTGGCCAGCGACGGGACACCGAGGATCGACAGGATGTCGTGCGGCGCCGGGTGACCGTCGAGCAGGTATTCGCCCTTCTGGATATAGTCGCCTTCCTGGACCGTCAGGTGCTTGCCCTTGGGCACCAAGTACTCGACCTTCTCCATGTTCTCGTCATCCGGCACGATGGCGATGCGGCGCTTGTTCTTGTAGTCGCGGCCGAACTCGACGCGGCCGGTGATCTCGGCGATCACTGCGTGGTCCTTCGGACGACGAGCCTCGAACAGTTCGGCAACGCGCGGCAGACCACCGGTGATGTCCCGGGTCTTGGCGCCTTCGGTCGGGATACGGGCGACGATGTCACCCGGGCGCACCGTGTCACCGGAGCTGACCGAGAGAATGGCGCCCACCGCGAGCATGTAGCTGGCCGTGGAGCCGGAAGCGAGTTTGATGGGATCGCCGTTCTCGTCCTGGATGACGATGGTCGGCTGGATCGCCGAGGCCTTGGCCCCGCCACGCCAGTCGATCACCACCTTGGACGCGATACCCGTCGCTTCGTCGGTCTCTTCCTTCACGGACACGCCGTCGATGATGTCGACGAACTTCACCGTACCGCCGACTTCCGACACGATCGGAGCGGTATACGGGTCCCATTCGGCCAGGCGCATGCCGCGTTGCGACTTGTCGCCTTCCTTGACCTTCAGCTTGGTGCCGTAGCCCAGCTTGTAGCTTTCACGCTCCTTGCCGTCCTTGTCGACAATCGCGACCTGCATGTTCCGGCTCATCACGATCAGATCGCCGTCGGCATTCGTCACCGTCGACGGGTTCTTGAAGGTGATCTTGCCTTCGTGTGCAGCTTCGATGAAAGACTGCTCGGACACCTGGGCCGTACCGCCGATGTGGAAGGTCCGCATCGTCAGCTGGGTTCCCGGTTCACCGATCGACTGGGCCGCGATAACGCCCACGGCTTCGCCGATATTGACGCGCGTCCCGCGCGCCAGGTCACGGCCGTAGCAGGTGGCACAGACGCCGACGCGGGTTTCGCAGGTCAGCGGCGAGCGCGCGAACACGCTCTGGACGCCGGCGGCCTCGATCGCCGCAGCGAGATCCTCGTCGATATAGGTGTCGGCCGGGCAGATCACTTCGCCCTCGCCATTCTTCACCTCGGCAGCCGTCGTGCGGCCCAGGATGCGCTGCTCCAGGGAGACAACCACATCACCGCCATCGACCACGGCGCCGATCTCGAAGCCTTCGGACGTGCCGCAGTCTTCTTCGGTGATGATGCAGTCCTGGGCGACGTCGACGAGACGGCGGGTCAGGTAACCCGAGTTCGCCGTCTTCAGCGCGGTGTCGGCCAGACCCTTACGGGCGCCGTGCGTCGAGTTGAAGTACTCGAGAACGGTCAGGCCTTCCTTGAAGTTCGAGATGATCGGCGTCTCGATGATCTCGCCGGACGGTTTGGCCATCAGGCCGCGCATGCCGGCCAGCTGCTTCATCTGGTTCTTCGAACCCCGGGCGCCGGAGTGGGCCATCATGTAGACCGAGTTGACCTCGGAGACCCGGCCGTCTTCGCCGATCGTGGTCTTGGAGATCTCGTCCATCATGGCGTCGGCCACGTTGTCCGTACACTTCGCCCAAGCATCGACGACCTTGTTGTACTTCTCACCCTTGGTGATCAGGCCGTCGACATATTGCTGCTCATAGTCGGCGACGAGCGCGCGGGTGGCGCCCACCAGATCCGCCTTGGCATCCGGGATCAGCATGTCGTCCTTGCCGAAGGAAATGCCGGCCTTCGCCGCTTCCTTGAAGCCCAGACCCATGATCTGGTCACAGAAGATCACCGTCGCCTTCTGGCCGCAGTGGCGATAGACGTGGTCGATCAGGCCGCCGATCGCCTTCTTCGTCAGCAGTTCGCCGACGATTTCCGGCTGCATCTTGGCGTGCTTGGGCAGGAGGTCGATGATCATCTTCCGGCCCGGCGTGCACTCGATCACCTTCGTGATCGGCTCACCGTTTTCGTCGATGCCTTCCCAGCGCGCCTTGATCTTGGCGTGGAGCGAGACAACGCCGCTTTCCAGCGCGGCTTCCATTTCCGCGCGGGAACCGAAGGCCATGCCCTCGCCCGGCTCGTTCGCATTCATCACCGACAGATAATACAGGCCCAGAACTATATCCTGGGACGGCACGATGATCGGCTTGCCGTTGGCGGGCGAGAGGATGTTGTTGGTCGACATCATCAGCGTGCGCGCTTCCAGCTGGGCTTCCAGCGAGAGCGGCACGTGAACGGCCATCTGGTCACCGTCGAAGTCGGCGTTGAAAGCCGCGCAGACCAGCGGGTGCAGCTGGATGGCCTTGCCTTCGATCAGCTTCGGCTCGAAGGCCTGGATGCCCAGACGGTGCAGCGTCGGCGCCCGGTTCAGCATGACCGGATGCTCGCGGATCACCTCGTCGAGCACGTCCCAGACTTCCGGACGCTCTTTTTCCACCAGCTTCTTGGACTGCTTGACCGTGCCCGAAAGCCCCTTGGCGTCGAGACGCGCATAGATGAAGGGCTTGAACAGTTCGAGCGCCATCTTCTTCGGCAGGCCGCACTCGTGCAGCTTGAGATCCGGGCCGACCACGATGACCGAACGGCCGGAATAGTCGACGCGCTTGCCGAGCAGGTTCTGACGGAAGCGGCCCTGCTTGCCCTTCAGCATGTCGGACAGCGACTTCAGCGGACGCTTGTTGGCGCCGGTGATGACGCGGCCACGGCGACCATTGTCGAACAGGGCGTCGACGGACTCCTGCAGCATCCGCTTTTCGTTACGGATGATGATGTCCGGCGCGCGCAGCTCGATCAGGCGCTTCAGGCGGTTGTTCCGGTTGATGACGCGGCGGTAGAGATCGTTCAGGTCCGACGTCGCGAAACGGCCGCCATCGAGCGGCACGAGCGGACGCAGTTCCGGCGGGATCACCGGAATGACCGTCATGATCATCCATTCCGGACGGTTGCCGGACGTGATGAAGTTTTCAAGCAGCTTGAGGCGCTTTGCATACTTCTTCAGCTTCAGTTCCGAGCCGGTCTCCTTCATGTCCTCACGGACCTTCGCGGCTTCCGCCTCGAGGTCCATGGCAATCAGGATTTCGCGGACGGCTTCAGCGCCGATGCCGGCGGTGAAGGCGTCTTCGCCATACTCGTCCTGCGCGTCCATATACTCCTCTTCGGAGAGAAGCTGGAACGGCTGCAGCGGGGTCAGGCCGGGCTCGATAACGACATAGTTCTCGAAGTAGAGCACGCGCTCCACATCCTTCAGCGCCATGTCGAGGATCATCGCGATCCGCGACGGCAGCGATTTCAGGAACCAGATGTGGGCGACCGGTGCAGCAAGCTCGATATGACCCATGCGCTCGCGGCGGACGCGGGCCAGGGTCACTTCAACGCCGCACTTCTCGCAGACGATGCCCTTGTACTTGATGCGCTTGTACTTGCCGCACAGGCACTCATAGTCCTTCACCGGACCGAAGATGCGGGCGCAGAACAGGCCGTCGCGCTCCGGCTTGAAGGTCCGGTAGTTGATGGTTTCGGGCTTTTTGACCTCGCCGAAAGACCAGGAAAGGATCTTTTCCGGGCTCGCGAGGGCAATCCGGATCCGGTCGAAGGACGGGCCTTCGGCAGCCGGATTGAAGATGTTCATGACGTCGTGATTCATGTCGCCGTCTCCCAAAAGGGGCAAGCGGGACAGGACCAGGCCTGTCCCGCGATATAAGGTTCGGCCTTAGCCGTTTTTCAGTTCGACATTGAGGCCGAGGGAACGCATTTCCTTCACGAGCACGTTGAAGCTCTCCGGAACGCCGGCTTCGAAGGTGTCGTCGCCGCGCACGATGGCCTCATAGACCTTCGTCCGGCCGGCCACGTCGTCCGACTTCACCGTCAGCATTTCCTGCAGCGTGTACGCCGCACCATAGGCTTCCAGGGCCCACACTTCCATCTCACCGAAGCGCTGACCGCCGAACTGCGCCTTGCCGCCCAGCGGCTGCTGGGTCACGAGCGAGTAAGGGCCGATCGAGCGGGCGTGGATCTTGTCGTCCACCAGGTGGTGCAGTTTCAGCAGGTGCTTCACACCCACCGTAACCTTGCGGCGGAAGGGCTCACCGGTCTGGCCGTCATACAGGGTGACCTGGCCCGACGGATCGAAACCGGCCTTCTCCAGCATGGCGGACACGTCCGGCTCGCGGGCACCGTCGAAGACCGGAGTCGCGATCGGCACGCCATTGGCCAGGTTGCGGCCCAGCTCGGCAATGTCGGCGTCCGTTTCCGGCAGCTCGTCCTCACCGTAGACCCGCTTCAGCTCGGACTTCAGCGCTTCGACGGAACCGTCGCGCTGATAGGCTTCATACGCCTCACCGATCTGGCGGCCCAGACCGCGGCAGGCCCAGCCAAGGTGGGTCTCCAGGATCTGGCCGACATTCATCCGCGACGGCACGCCGAGCGGGTTGAGCACGATGTCGACGGCTTCGCCGTTTTCCAGGAAGGGCATGTCCTCGATCGGATTGATCTTGGAGATAACACCCTTGTTGCCGTGACGGCCGGCCATCTTGTCGCCCGGCTGAAGCTTGCGCTTCACCGCGACGAACACCTTGACCATCTTCATCACGCCCGGCGGCATTTCATCGCCACGCTGCAGCTTGTCGACCTTGTCCTCGAACCGGCGGTCCAGGCGGGCCTTGGAGTCGTCGTACTGCTTTTGCAGCGCTTCGACTTCGCCCATCGCCTTCTCGTCGTCGAGACCGATGCGCCACCACTGCGAACGCGGGGTCTCGTCGAGCGCTTCCTGGGTCACCTTGCCCTTGGCGAAGCCGCGCGGACCGGAGACCGCCGTCTTGCCGAGCAGGAGATCGCCCAGACGCTGGTAGATGTTGCGCTCGAGAATGTGCAGCTCGTCGTCGCGGTCCTTGCCGAGACGTTCGATTTCCTCACGCTCGATGGAGATCGCGCGTTCGTCCTTGTCGACACCGTGACGGTTGAAGACGCGGACTTCCACGACCGTACCGGTCGCACCGGACGGCATGCGTAGCGAGGTGTCGCGAACGTCGGAGGCCTTCTCGCCGAAGATGGCGCGCAGAAGCTTTTCTTCCGGCGTCATCGGGCTTTCGCCCTTCGGCGTCACCTTGCCGACCAGGATGTCGCCCGGACCGACTTCAGCGCCCACGGCCACAATGCCGGCTTCGTCGAGATTGCGCAGGGCTTCCTCGCCGACATTCGGGATGTCGCGCGTGATTTCCTCCGGCCCCAGCTTGGTGTCGCGGGCCGCGATCTCGAACTCTTCGAGGTGGATCGAGGTGAAGACGTCGTCGCGCACGATGCGCTCGGAGATCAGGATCGAGTCCTCGAAGTTGTAGCCGTTCCACGGCATGAAGGCGACGACCACGTTCCGGCCGAGCGCGAGCTCGCCCAGATCGGTCGACGGACCGTCGGCGATGATGTCACCGGCAGTCACTTCATCACCCACGCGCACGATCGGGCGCTGGTTGATACAGGTGGACTGGTTGGACCGCTGGAACTTGGACAGGCGGTAGATGTCGACGCCCGACTTGGCGGCATCGAGATCTTCCGTGGCCCGGATAACGATACGGGTCGCGTCGACCTGCTCGATCACACCGCCCCGGCGCGCCGCAATGGCAGCACCGGAGTCACGGGCCACAACACCTTCCATGCCGGTGCCGACGAGAGGCGCTTCCGCCTTCACGAGCGGCACGGCCTGGCGCTGCATGTTCGAGCCCATGAGGGCGCGGTTGGCGTCGTCGTTTTCCAGGAAGGGAATGAGCGCCGCAGCGACCGAAACCACCTGCTTCGGCGACACGTCGATGTATTCCACGTCCTCACGCGGAACGAGCGTCACTTCACCGCCGATACGGCAGTTCACGAACTCGTTGTCCAGCTCGCCATTCTCGTTCACGTGCGCGTTCGCCTGGGCGATTGCGTAGCGCGACTCCTGCATGGCGGAGAGGTAGTCGACCGTCTCGGTCAGCTTGCCGTTCTCGACCCGGCGGTACGGGCTCTCGATGAAGCCGTACTTGTTGACGCGGGCATAGGTGGACAGCGAGTTGATCAGGCCGATATTCGGACCTTCCGGCGTCTCGATCGGACAGATCCGGCCATAGTGGGTCGGGTGCACGTCGCGCACTTCGAAGCCGGCACGCTCACGGGTCAGACCACCCGGGCCAAGCGCCGAGAGGCGGCGCTTGTGCGTCACTTCGGACAGCGGGTTGGTCTGGTCCATGAATTGCGACAGCTGCGAGGAGCCGAAGAATTCGCGCACCGCGGCCGCGGCCGGCTTGGCGTTGACCAGGTCGTGCGGCATGACCGTCTCGATATCGACCGAGGACATGCGTTCCTTGATCGCGCGCTCCATGCGCAGAAGGCCGATGCGGTACTGATTTTCCATCAGCTCGCCGACCGAACGCACACGGCGGTTGCCGAGATTGTCGATGTCGTCGATTTCGCCGCGGCCGTCGCGCAGATCCACGAGGGTCTTCAGCACGGCCAGGATGTCTTCCTTGCGCAGCGTGCGGACATCATCCGGACAGTCCAGGTCCAGACGCATGTTCATCTTCACGCGACCCACGGCCGACAGGTCGTAGCGTTCCGGATCGAAGAACAGACCCTGGAACATGGCTTCGGCCGTTTCCGGCGTCGGCGGCTCGCCCGGACGCATGACGCGGTAGATATCGACCAGCGCCTGCTCGCGGCTTTCATTCTTGTCGACCGCCAGCGTGGTCCGGATGTAGGGACCGATACCCGTGGCCGGGTCGATGTCGAGCAGGTTGAGAACCTTGACGCCGGTTTCCTTCAGCGTGTCGAGGATTTCCTGGGTCAGCTCGTCACCGGCTTCCGCGAAGATCTCGCCGGTTTCCAGATTGACCATGTCCTCGGCCAGATAGCCCGACAGCAGGAACTCGTCGGAAACCAGCAGGGCTTCCAGACCGTCCTCGGCCAGCTTGTTGGCCGCACGCGCGGAGATCTTCTTGCCGGCCGGAGCGACGATGTCGCCCGTCTTGGCGTCGACCAGGTCGCGCACCGGCTTGGCGCCGCGCCAGCGTTCCTTCACGTAAGGAACGGTCCAGCCCTTCTTGGCGAACTTGTACTCGACCGTGTTGTAGAAGGTCGAGAGGATCTCTTCCTTGTCCAGGCCCAGCGCATACAGCAGCGTCGTCGCCGGCAGCTTGCGGCGGCGGTCGAGGCGCATGTGGACCACGTCCTTGGCGTCGAACTCGAAATCGAGCCAGGAGCCGCGATAGGGAATGATCCGCGCGGCGAACAGGTATTTGCCCGAGGCATGGGTCTTGCCGCGGTCATGGTCGAAGAAGACACCCGGCGAACGGTGCATCTGGGAAACGATGACCCGCTCGGTGCCGTTGACGACGAAGGTGCCCTTGTCCGTCATGAGCGGGATATCGCCCATATAGACATCCTGCTCCTTGATGTCCTTGACCGAACGCGCGCCGGTTTCCTCGTCGACATCGAACACGATCAGGCGCATCTTGACCTTCAGCGGTGCCGCGAAAGTCATGTCACGCTGCTGGCATTCCTCGACGTCGAACTTCGGCGCTTCGAATTCGTAGGACACGAAGTCCAGCACAGCACGCTCAGCGAAATCCTTGACGGGGAAGACCGACTTGAAGACGGCCTGCATACCCGTATCGCCCCGCTCGCTTGACGGGACTTCCTTCATCAGGAACTGCTCGTAGGAGCTTTTCTGAACTTCGATGAGGTTCGGCATCGCGACCGTTTCCGGAATGCGACCGAACGTCTTGCGAATCCGCTTCTTGCCGGTGAACGACAGACCCATGTCGGCTCCCTTCGCAGACAGCACTGCGCCATAGATGCGGGGTTCGTCCCCGCGCCGCCGTTCCGAGTGGCCCGGCCCTGCGCATCAAAGACGCAGCGGCCCGGTCCGGATTATGCGGCCCCGCCTGGAACGGCAGCGGAGGGACCGCGAAACGCAAAGACGGGCTAGCGGACGCGCAGGAAACCCCGCGCGCCCGCAGCACCGTTCAGGTCACGCCGGAGCGTGATTATTTCAGCTCGACCGTAGCGCCGGCTTCTTCGAGCTTCTTCTTGATCTCTTCGGCTTCGGCCTTCGGAGCGCCTTCCTTGACCGCCTTCGGAGCGCCTTCGACCAGGTCCTTGGCTTCCTTCAGGCCCAGGCCGGTGATGGCACGGACTTCCTTGATGACGTTGATCTTCTTGTCGCCAGCCGAAGCCAGGATCACGTCGAATTCGTCCTTCTCTTCGACAGCCGCACCACCGGCGTCGCCGCCGGCCGGACCGGCAACCGCGACAGCAGCCGCGGCCTTAATGCCTTTTTCTTCGAGGAGATCGTTCAGTTCCTTGGCTTCAAGGATGGTGAGCGAGAGAAGTTCTTCGCAGAGTTTAGCTACATCAGCCATTTGTTCAATTCCTTGTCGTGTTCAGTGTGTCAGTTCGTTAGCGGAGAATGACGTTACGCTTCGGCTTTTTCGCGGATGACCTCGATGGCGCCAGCCAGACCCTGGCCCGGAGCCATGATACGCTGGGCAACCTGCGAAGCCTGACCCGTGAGACGGGCCGCGATGGTGGCGATAAGCTCTTCGCGGGACGGCATCTTGGACAGGGCGTCGATGCCTTTGGCGTCGAACACTTCCTCTTCCATGAAGCCGCCGAGAATGACGAGCTTGTCGTTGGACTTCGCGTAGTCCACCAGCACCTTCGGCGCTGCAACAAAGTCTTCCGAGTACGCGATGGCGACCGGACCCGAGAACAGGTCGGAGGCGCCTTCACCCGGCTTGCCTTGCAGAGCGATCTTGGCGAGGCGGTTGCGAACCACCTTGAATGTGCCGCCGAGCTCACGGAGCTTGGCACGCAGATTCGTCATTTCCGCAACGGTCATGCCCGTATAGTGGGCCATCACCACGGATCCAGCGTTCGAGAAGATGCCTTCCAGCTCTTCCACGGACGCTTCTTTTTGATTGCGATCCATTTTGCGGACTCCCTGTTTGAACCGTCCACCACGGACGGCCCGGTGAAAACGCCGTCGAGCGCCTTCCCCGTTTCAAGGGTTCGGGCGCGCCCACGGCGCGTCCTGTCCCAGGGCTTGAACCAACAGACCTTACGAACAAGGTCATATTGTTCACGCTCTGTCTCACACAGGGCCCAAATTGGATTAAGGCAGAACCTTGGAAAGGCCCCGCCCCCTGCGATCTCGGACAGGTCCGGTCTTCACCCACAACGCGTGATGAAGAACCGGATCAGCCCGGCCGGATAAAGCCTGCCGGGCTGAAACTCAAGTGTCTTTTACGTCGAACTAGGCCGCAGAGGCTTCCGACGTGTCGATTTTCACGCCCGGCCCCATGGTCGAGGACAGCGCAATCCGGCGGACATAGGTGCCTTTGGCGCCCGACGGCTTCGACTTGACGATGGCGCCGATCAGGGCGCGAACATTCTCGACCAGCTGCGCTTCAGTGAAGCTCGCCTTGCCGACACCGGCGTGCACGATGCCCGCCTTCTCGACACGGAACTCCACGGCACCGCCCTTGGACGCCGCAACGGCCTTGGTCACATCCATGGTGACCGTGCCGACCTTCGGGTTCGGCATCATGCCGCGCGGGCCGAGCACCTTACCCAGACGGCCAACGAGCGGCATCATGTCCGGGGTCGCGATGACCTTGTCGAAATTGATATTGCCGCCCTGGACCTGTTCCATCAGGTCTTCGGCACCCACAACGTCGGCACCGGCCTTCTTGGCTTCTTCAGCCTTCGGGCCCTTGGCGAACACCGCGACGCGGACCGTACGGCCCGTGCCGTTCGGCAGCTCGCAGACACCACGGACCATCTGGTCGGCGTGACGCGGGTCGACACCCAGATTCACAGCCAGTTCGATGGTTTCATCAAACTTGGCCTTGGCATTGGCCTTCACGTGCTTGACCGCTTCGTCGACCGTGTAGAGGTGATCGCGATCAATGGTTTCACGTGCAGACGCGAGACGTTTTCCGATAGTCGCCATGATCCCTACTCCGTCACTTCCAGACCCATGGAACGGGCCGAGCCGGCGATGATCTTCGTCGCCTGGTCGAGGTCGTTCGCATTGAGGTCCTTGAACTTGGCTTCCGCGATCTCGCGGCACTGCGCCATCGAGACGGAACCGGCCGAAGTCTGGCCCGGGGCCTGGCTGCCCTTCTGGATCTTCGCGGCCTTCTTCAGATAGAAGCTCGCCGGCGGCGTTGCGATCTCGAAGGTAAAGGACTTGTCCGAGAAGACGGTGATGGTGGTCGGGATCGGCATCCCTTTTTCCATCTCCTGGGTCTTCGCGTTGAAGGCCTTACAGAATTCCATGATGTTCACGCCGCGCTGACCCAGTGCCGGGCCGATCGGCGGGGACGGGTTTGCAGCGCCGGCAGGCACTTGCAGCTTGATATAGCCGTCAATCTTCTTGGCCATGTCTCCACTCCATCAACAGGACGCGACCATCGCGTCCTTGGGGGTTTGCGGTACGGCCCGGCATGGACTTGGCGCCGGCACCTCCCGCACGTCACACGCGCTACTGGGTCTTTTCGACCTGCGCGTATTCCAGCTCGACCGGGGTTGCCCGGCCAAAAATATTGATTGCCACCTTGAGGCGGCCATTCTCGTCATCAACCTCTTCCACGACGCCGTTGAAGCTGGCGAAGTGGCCGTCGATGACATTCACCGTCTCGCCGATCTCGTAATTGACCGTCGGACGCGGACGCTCGGCATCCTCTTCCATCTGGCCAAGGATCCGCTTCACCTCGTTCTCGGAAACCGGAATCGGCTTCTTGCCGGAACCGAGGAAGCCGGTGACCTTCGGCGTCGACGTGACCAGGTGATAGGCCTGATCCGTCATGTCCATTTTCACTAGGACATAACCCGGGAAATACTTGCGCTCGGCATTCACCTTGCGGCCCTTGCGGACCTCGACCACGTCCTCTGTAGGGACGAGAATCTCTTCGAACTTGTCTTCAAGCCCCTGGATCGCGGCTTCGGTCCGGATCGCCTCGGCGACCTTCTTCTCGAAGTTCGAATAGGCGTGCACGATATACCACTTGGCAGACATACAAGCCTCCTCCTACGAACCGAGCGACAGCAGGAACTGGACGGTTTCGCGGATCGCGAAGTCCACACCCCAGAAGAACAGCATGGCAATGGCCGAAAGGATCAGCACGAGGATCGTCGAGACGATCAACTCCTGCCGTCCGGTCCAGGTCACCTTGCGGGCCTCCTGGCGCACCTGCGCCAGATACTGGAACGGGCCGGCCCGGCGCTTTTTCGGCGCCGCCGTATCCGCCTTGGCCTGCGCCGGCGTCTTGTTATTCGCGTTCCGCGTCATTCGCTTCCATCTGGCCCCTCAGGGCCCTGTTTGCAATCGGCGCCAGGATCATGCGGCGCAAAATTCCGTTAGAGCGGCATGGCAGGGGCGGAGGGACTCGAACCCCCGACCCTCGGTTTTGGAGACCGATGCTCTACCAACTGAGCTACACCCCTGTACCACGCGCGCGGAGTAGCACGGTGAGCCAGCCACCGCCACATCCGAAGCGCAGCTGTCTACAATGCAGAGCGCCATAAGAAAACAGCTAAAACGCATATTGCTGCGCTTATTCGAAACCCGGCTTCAGCACGCGTCGCTCCGCCGCGCATCAACGACCCATGCCAGCGCTCCGCCCTGCCCGGGCGCTTCCAGCACGGACAGCGCCTCAACCCTCAGGCCGGCCGCCTCCAGTCGCCCTACCACAGCGCGCATGTCGTCCTCGGACTGGGCCACATCCAGCATCGACGTCATGCGGTGCAGGAATGCCTCAATCTCGAGTTTTTGCCCCCCGATCCAGGCCGATACGTCTGCCGGCGCGTAGTGCCCCAGACGACTTGCAAGCGTTCGGCTATCCACAACCAGTCGCGCGACATGATCACGGGCAGGGCCCGGCTTTGCGGCGCGAACGGCCTCGTCAACCGCATCGAACCCATGGCGCAGCTGCTCAACCCTGTCCCTGACTGTTTCGTCTGATATGGCCCCGTCTCCCGCGGGCACCATCGCCTCAACATACTCGGCCAACCGGCCCAGCAGCCTACCATCGACAACAGCCGACAACAGAGCAGCGACTTCCTCGCAGGCGGCCTCGACCACACCTCCCTGGCAGTGCACCAGCGCATGCAAGCTACCAGTTTCGCCGACGACCCGCGCCGCTTCTGAGAACGCCTCCGGACCAGCATATTCCAGTCCATATTGACTTATGGCACAGTCGAACACGGCATCCGCGAACGGAAGTTCCGCCGCGTTCGCAACGGCCGGGATCGCAAGTGCCTCTTCCGGCATTGCATCAGCGGCAAGCGCTACGGCATTTCGCGATATGTCGGTGCAGCACGCCTCGAATTCATCGACACCCGCACCGCTGGCGCAATCTGCAGCGATGCGGAGCAGCTCGCCTTCGCCACAGGCAATATCCACCAGACTCACGACCGGAGCGCCCTCGAAACGCTCCGACAGGCAATGCTGCCAGTGCTGCCGCAGAACAACTGCCACACGCGGATCCCGATATCGATGCTCGGTACCACGTTCGCGACCATCCCAGAACCGGACCCATGCGGCCGCCTCATCCCTGCTCGTCTGTGACTTTTTCATGGCAGCATTGTTAACGGGCCTGTCCGCCAACTCAATGGCCGCACATGTCCCAAGGGACAAGAACTGCAGACGACCCGCCGCGCATCTCAAAAAGAAAGGGCGGGTCCGAAGACCCGCCCTTCCCTGTTCAACACTTGCGTGCCGACTAGAAGCGCATGGTGCCGCTCACGAAGAGGCGACGGCCGAGCGTTTCATAGGTAGCCGGGAAGGTGTTCGCCTGTTCGTTGACAGTCGAACCCAGCAGCGGAACGTCCGTGTCGGTGATGTTGTTCACACCGATCGTGGCCACAAAGTTCTCCGTCACGTCCCAGCCGAAAGTCACATCAAAATAGCTCGTGCCATCGATGTGGTTCGACAGGTCGCTCAGGCTGTCATAGGTGCCCGCATAAGCATCCATGCCGCTGAGATAGCGCCAGCGAATGCTCGTCGTGAACGGACCCTGATACCAGGAGGTCTGAACCGTATGCTTGTACTCCGGCGTCGGTTCACCACAGCTCGAGCCATATTCACCCACGCAATCGATGGGATCAGAGGCAGCCGAGTTCTTGGTGCTCGAAGCCAGTGCATAACCGCCATAGTAGGTGACAGCGAAGTCGCCCGGCAGACCAATCACATCAGCACCAAACGAGTAATCGACACGCAGGTCGATACCTTCGGCTTCCAGCGTGGCGACGTTGATGGACTGCAGATTCGGCAGGAAGCCGTTTGCACCCATCTCACCGGAGGCCGGATTACGACCGCCAGCCAGCAGATCGCACGAAGCCTGGATACCATCGATATGGCACTCGTCCAGAAGCGTCTGGAGCGGAACCGTAGAGATCGCATCCTCAATGCTGATATTGTAGTAGTCCAGCTGAGCCGTCAGCCCCGGGATGAAGCTCGGCGTAAACACCGCACCGATGGTGTATGTGTCTGCCGTCTCTGCATCAAGGTTCGGGTTGCCGCCGAACAGGGCTTCCATCTGGCCATTGCCCTGGATGTTGGCACCGACATTGGCAGCCGGAACGCCCGCATCGATACAGGTCTGGTCAATGGTTGCGCTGCTGTACTTACCGTTAGAGCCACCAGAGCACGGGTCTTCAGCACCCGGGAAGCCATTGGTGAACGGGTTGAACAGATCACCAACGTTCGGCGCGCGCACGGCACGGTTGAAGTTGCCGCGGAAGCGAACCTCCTCGTTGACCTGCCAAGAGAGCCCCGTAGCAAAGGTCTCCGTGCTGCCGACAGAGGAATAGTCCGAGGCACGGAACGCGCCGTTAAAGACCAGAGACTCGATCAGCGGCCGATCGGTGATCAGCGGAATCTCGACTTCCGTGAAGAACTCATAGACATCGAATGCGCCAGAAACCGGCAGCGACGAGTTGAAGCCCCGAACATCCGGGCCCAGAACCGAGTCCGGAATGGATTCAGCGGATGCTTCGCGATACTCGACACCAAGAACCAGTGCCGGAGCATAAGATGCGGTCGGCAGCTTAAAGTTCTCGAGTTCACCCTGAACCGTCGCAACCGTCTGGAAGACCTCGACATTGTCGATCTGAGCGCCAGTACGGGAGATGTATTCCGCACCGTCTTCAGAAATCGAGCCCGGACCGCCAAAGATGTTGACGTAGGGAGCCGAACAGCCCGTCGCGTTCTGGTGGCAGAGCACACCTTCCTGCAGAGCAGAAACAGACAGGTTACCGGACTGGATCTGCGAGATCGAGGACCGAGAGAAGTTCCCGAAAACGTCGTAGGACCAGTTGTCGGTGATGTCACCGCGTGCACCAAATACCAGCTGGAAGGAGCTCGTGTCGCGCAGCGAGTTCCGGGTACCCAGTTCCTGGAAACGGCGGCTGATGCGGATCGTACCCGTGCCGTCACCATTATTGGTGCCCGAGTCGGCCAGCATCAGGTTCAGCAGCTCGGTCGGGATGTTCGGATCCGACAGATCAACATCGAGCGTCACACCGGCCGGCGTCGGCGCCAGCTGGGAGTCCACGACGTTGTTGGCGTAGATACCGCGACCGTAGAACTCGAGATGACGATTGACTTCATACGTTGCGAAAGCCGACAGATTGTAGCGTTCCTGCGGCAGTTGCAGGTAGTTCGTCGGCGCATAGTTGTACAGATCGTTGGCCGGATCGACACCGCCGAAGCGCATCGGGTTGACACCACCATCGACGAAGAAGCCGAGGCAGTTGTTGTCGTTCCAGCCGGTCGCGTCCAGATCATTGTCCGGGTCGAGCGGATTGTTGTCCGAGGCATCGCTATCGCAAGCGGCGTAGCGATCAGACATTTCCTGGGCCGTCAGGCCGAAGTTGTTGGTGTTGCCACCACGGATACGCGTGCCCGGAATGTTGGACGAACCGCCCAGACCGAACTCGGTCGCACCCGGCCCGAGGTCGTAATAGGTTTCGGACGAGAAATCGCGGTCACCCTGGAAGACGGCCTCGCGGTTGGTATAGCTCATCGAGATGACAGCGTTACCGCGGCCATTATCGAAATTGCCGCCCATGGTCAAAGACAGGGTCGAGATGTTGCCGTCCAGATCGCCCAGAGAGGTCTCGTGCGAACCGGTCAGCTCAATGCCTTCAAAGTCATCCTTAAGGATAAAGTTCACAACACCGGCAACAGCGTCCGAACCATAAACGGCCGAAGCACCACCGGTCACGACGTCGATGGACTCGACAAGCGCTGCCGGAATGTTGTTCAGGTCGACGACCTGGTTCGCACCGGAGCCGACAAAGCGCTGACCATCAACCAGGACGAGGGTCCGGGTGGTGCCCAGGCCACGCAGGCTGACCGTTGCAGTGCCGTTACCCGGGTTGTTCGACGTGGAGTCGAAAGCCGGAACGACCTGCGGGAGCGTGTTGATGAAGTCTTCGGTGTTGATCGTGTTGACGACAGCGAGCTGCTCAGCCGACACATTCGTGATCGGGCTCGGCGCCACCGTGTCCGTCCGCTGAATGCGCGAACCGGTAACGACAACGACATCATCTTCTTCGGTTTCTTGTGCCATCGCCGGTGCGGCCGCAGCCATACCACCGATGAGCGTGCTCGCCATAAGGCAAGCCTTCAAGGAAGTCGGTCTCACTCTAAATCCCTCCGAGTAAGGTTGTAATGGGAAACCCGCCCGCACTTGGCTTTTCAGGCAGCATCCCCCCGGCTCGGCGGAGCTCACGATTCCCCGCCTTATCTGCAAGGTACCCATGCAGAATACGAAGGGTCAATGACACACGACCGTCACATCGACTCGGCGAGCGTCATTCACGCTGCACTGTTGCGCATTTACCTCAGACCTATCGGCAACCCTAGAAACCAGCATGCTTTTTGGCCCGCGAGCGCCCGCGCAATAGACCGTACAAATGGCTATTGAGGCAGGAGGTCGAACGGTGCAGTGACCCGGACATCGCGGCTCTCGAAAGGCTCGACCCCGTGCCACATATAAGAAGGAAAAAATATCGCCGCGCCCGCCTCAGGCAGGATGTAGCGCTCCGCTGGCAGGTCCAGCCCTGGCAAGCCTGGCGCCCCCAGGCGCAGCCATCCCGCACGGACACCGTCCGCCACAGTATCCGGCACGTGAACATAATAGCTGGCACTGATCCAGCCCGCTGGATGAATGTGATCCACATGCCCGCCGCCGGAGCGCAACCGGACGGACCAGGCCCCCGCCAACTGCAGATGGCTGGACTTTCTCGACAGGAAGGGATGCTCAAGGTCATCCGGCAGAGACTCGACAAAACGGCGCGCTGCCGCCTCAAGCGCCCGCGCCAGGGCCTGGATCACCGGGTCACCGTCGTCCCAGAGTCGCCCGGGCGACTGAGTGCCGCCAAACAGCGTCTGCTCCAGCGGCTGCGCTGTGGTCCGGTGCAGCCGTTCGATCCGTTCGCCGAGCGCAGTATTGAACGCATCGAGTGAAGGGAAACCTGGCGGCGTATCAATGAACACCTTGGCCGTCAGCCGATCAAAATCGTAGAGATATCCATATCGCTCATCGCCCGCGCAGCGCCAGGCCGTTGCTTGGAGAGCGACGTGCTTCTGCAGGTGCTCGGCAGGTGGATCAACCTGCAGGTATTTGATCGCTTCGTCGGCCTCGCCCGCCGACAGACACGCCTCGACAAGTTGGTGCCGTATCGCAAAATCTGCACCGTCGACGATATCCAGGGCGCGTCTCAAATCGTTCAGTGCATCATCAAACGCGCCGCGTCTGCACGATATTTCGCCACGGAGCGCGCGCGCGGCCGCATGACCGGGCGCCCTTGCCAACGCCGAATCCAGTGCCGCGGCCGCATCATCGACGTATCCCGTCCGAAACAGGACACGCGCCTTTGTGTAAAGAAGCTCAGGATCCGGGCGCCTTTCGAGCACCGCATCCAGCGCCGCAGTCGCGCGGCGGCCCTCCCCGAGCTCCCAAAGCAGTCCTGCCAGATCCCGGTGAATATCCGCCCGGTCCGGCGTAAGACGGCTCGCCTCCCAGTATGCCTCGCGCGCCTCGAACGATCGCCCCAGCATCCGCAGCGTATGACCGCGCTGGAAATGACCCTCGGCAAGGCCAGGCGCAAGTCGGCAGGCCGTGTCCAGATCCGCGAGCGACTCTGTATAGCGGCGCTCACTGCGACGGGCACCGCCCCGGTTGACATAAGGCATGGCCGGTCTGGGATTGGCCTCAATTGCCCGGGTGTAGAAATCAATCGCCGCCGTATTGTCACCCGATCTGGAATAGAGGTTTCCCAAACCGTTCAGTGCAGCAGAATGCTCCGGCTGTCGCGACAAGACCGCCTCGAACTCCGCCTCTGCGTCGGCACTCCGGCCAAGATCAAGTAACGAGATCGCCAGGTTCAGGCGTGCGTCAATGAAATCGGGCGCCCGCGCCAGCGCGGCCCGATAAGCCTCAACAGCGCGAGCGAGATCGCCGGCTCGCCGGTGCAGGTTCCCGAGATTGCTCAGTACTGCGTGCGGCTGGGTATGGTGCTCGGCAGCGTATTCCAGATCGACAGCACCGGCCTCGAACTGCCCAAGATGGCCCCGCGCGATGCCCCTCAGATGCAACGCCTCGACATCATCGGGGCATGTCTTGAGAACGATTTCGAGCTGCGATATCGCTTCGGCCGGTCGGCCGGATTGCATGAACTGCAGGGCACGCTGGAGCGCCTGGCTCATGGCTCCTGCCTTTCAGGCTTGGCGTTCCAGAACCGCCTCAAGAAGCCAGTTCGGGCCGACGGCGAAGCGTCATCGGTTCCCCCCGGACGCCCGTCCGCGAGCCACTCTCCTGTTTGCGGGTCGACAGCGAGCTCCTCCAGCGCCTTGGCAAACGGCTTCAGCTGTTCGGCA
Organism: Maricaulis sp.; assembly: GCF_039978735.1. Classification (GTDB taxonomy): domain Bacteria; phylum Pseudomonadota; class Alphaproteobacteria; order Caulobacterales; family Maricaulaceae; genus Maricaulis. The sequence goes on along the minus strand of NZ_JBDWAS010000034.1, from coordinate 3,022 downwards.
TAGGGCGAGGTCGAGTCGAGATACACCGGGGACGGAGGCCGCCTCACCTGAACGGCACTGAACGTCATCACCGTCCGTTCCAGCTTGTAGTACTCAAGGCATTTTTTGCTCCAGTCGAGGCCGCAGCGCGCCAGAACGCGGCGAAGCTGCGCCTCGAAATCCGAGACGAGATCCTCATACTGCAGCGGGATAACGGTATCCGGGAAAACCGAGGCCCAATGGGCGCCCAACCGCGCCTGCTCTGCATAGTAGTGTGCGATATCGCCGAGATCGTGGGCGAACGGCCACATGCGAGAAAAGTTGCGCCGGTAGATCGAGAATGCAACTTCAACCGGCTTGCGCCGGATATGTATGATCGGCGCATCGGGGAACATCTGCTGGATCAGACCGACGGACAGGAAGTTCGAGGGCTGTTTGTCCGTCACCCAGCGCGCACCGGAAAGACCGAACTCGCTGTACTGTGCAAGATAGCGCTCTCGCCAGGGCGCCAGTACAGGCCCGGGAATCACGCCCCCCGTCCAGCCACTGTCACGCGCCCAACGGACAAACGCCTCGAACAGGACCGGCATGACACTCAGCTCGCCGCCGGCCGTCACATCGTCGTGCGCCGCAATGGCCGCCTCGATCAGCGTCGTACCGGAACGCGGCATGCCAACGATGAAGATCGGCGACGGGGTCGCAGAGAGGGCCGGCTTCGCAACAGGCGCCGTGAAGGTCTCTGTGAGCCAGTCTGTCCGGCGCGTCTGCTCGGACCTGTCATAGGCGGAAACGATCGCGCCATTGTGTTGCAGCTTTTTGGTATCATTGGCGCGCGACCAGGCCTCAAAAGCTGCATCAAATTGACCACGGCGATGTCGCACATCGCCCAATGCGAACAAGCCAATCGACAGTTGGTCGGCGGGAATGCCGGACTTGCCTGCCTCGTCTTCCAGACGCGCTGTCTCTTCGTCGCTCAGCCGGCCGCCAGACACTTCGGACAGTTGGCCATAGGCCTCGAAGTTCGCAGGGTCGACTGCCAGGGCTCGTCGGCACATCTCGACCGCCGCATCCTGTTCGCCACGAAATGTATGAATGCGTGCAAGTCCGAGGCACGCCTCGACACAATCGGGGTTCAGCGACAACGCTGTCTCGAAGGCTGCCCTTGCTCCATCGATATCGCGCGCACCCAAGGTCAGACGCCCCAGGGCTGCCCAGTTGTCGGCGACTGCCGGGTCGGCGTCCACAACGGGACGGTACACGTGGATCGCGCGTCGATAATAGCCTTGCTGCCCCCACCCCATGGCGAGAGCACCGCGAGCATCCATGTCGTCCGGATTCAAGGCGTGCCACGCCTCGGCGAACCGCGTCAGCGCGTCAAAGTCCCCCGCCAGCCGGGCCAGTTCTGCCCGCAGGCGCAGCACCTCGACTGTGCCGGCCAGTCCGCTGGCTTCCGCCACGTCGAGCGCAGCGGCCGCGGCATCCAGCCGCCGGAGCTCCAGCTCGGCACCCGCCAGCCGGAGTGCGACGTGCGGGCGGGCCGGATGCCCGGTATCGGCGGTCGCAAGCGCCGCCTTAAGGGCGCGCGCCGCCGTTTCGAAATCCTCAACGCGGCCTGCCAGGTCACCGAAACGCCCCCATACGTCGAACCGGTCGGGCGACAACTCGCTCGCCTTCTGCGCAGCGCTCAGGGCCGCGGGAAGATCGGCCTCAGCTTCGTGGAGAATGGACCGGTAAAGCGGCACCAGACCAAGCCCGGGATCGGACGCTTCGGCCTGGTCCAGCCAGGCGCGGCCGCCGGCAAGATCACCCGTCTCAACGGCACAGACCCCCAGCAGGGCCAGGGCTTCTGCGTCGCCGGGCCGGTCGGCGAGCACGGCCTCGCACAGGGCGCGGGCCCCGGCGAAATCATTGGCCAGGCGCAATTGCCCGGCTTGAGCCAGCCGCGTGTCCTGCATCATGTTGTCCGGTAAGGCGGATCGTTCCGGAACCAGCCGGTGATCTGGTGCCGCGCACCGCCGGCGAAGGGCGACACCGCGCTGACCGAATGGATGCGCCGTCCGTCAAAGATCGACAGCACGTTGAAGCGCGGCAGGAAGGCCCGGCTGATGTCCAGATTGTCGTCGAGCAGCATCAGGAGGCCGCCCCAGTCGGGCTGCCAGTTGCGCGTGAAACCCAGCGTGTAGGCGGCAACGCGCTCCTTGTCGTGGCCCTCGTCGATATGCCGCGTCAGGAAATGCCCCCGCGCATAGCGGGTCGCCTGGGCATCGGCCTTGGTCACCAGCGGCGCGCCCGTCACGGTCTTGCCGAGTTCCAGAAACTCCGGCGAATTGATGAACTCGGTGAGCTGGTGGATCGGATGGCCCGCATCCCAGCCCGATGTGTAGGCCTCGATCATCGGATAGCTGTCATAGAGATAGCCGTAATTCTCCCGCGCCCGCTCCATGACATGGCCGATCTTGGCACCGATGGCCTGCCGCCCCATCGCGGCAATATCCTGCTGGGTCAGCTTGGATACCCGTTCCCCGCCCGGCGCCGACGGATCGGCCTCGGCGAAGACCAGGCGCCAGTTCAGGGTGCGCGCCAGAAGGTTCTCAATGTGCTCGGCAAGGGCCGGCTCGAACACGCCGGGGATCCGGACGAGCCGGTCGCGCGCATAGATCTCTGCCCATTTCTGCGCATCGAGCGCCGGGTTCAGTCTCAGTTCCAGCGTTTCGGCCATGATCACGGATACTTCTTCAGCCCAGGGCGAAAGTGGTACCGGCGGCCTCCGGGCGTGTCCATACGACGGCCTGTCATGCGACAGCGCACCGCAGTCCGGCGCATCAGCCTGCAGCAATACAGGCACAAATGAAAACGGCGGACCCGAAGGCCCGCCGTTTCAGCATCGGTATGGATCGAGCGATTACTCGACGATCTTGGAAACAACACCGGCGCCGACGGTACGTCCGCCTTCACGGATAGCGAAGCGCAGCTTCTCTTCCATGGCGATCGGCGTGATCAGCTCGACATTCATTTCCACATTATCGCCCGGCATCACCATCTC
>NZ_JBDWAS010000033.1:0-91876 GCF_039978735.1 Maricaulis sp. | reverse complement strand
GCAGGAGCGGCGAAACAATCGCCCACTCCTCGTCACTCAAATCATAGCGCGCCATCTTCGCCTCCTGGCTCAAACGCCCACGCCAAGAGTGAATCATGCGTCGCTCAATCTGAGAATCCCCGAATTGGGTACAGACTCTAGTTGTTGTCGCTCAGAGGCTCGCCACGATTTATGTCGCGGAAGGCGGTGTCCACATCACCTTCCATCCGCGCCCAGTCTTCCGGTGTCAGGCAGGTCTGCCGCCGGAACTGCGACCCGGTTTGACGACGCTCGCGGCAGACGAGTTCACCGCTCTCGATCGCAGCCTGACGCGCTGCTTCAACGCGTGACTCGGACGGACCGCCCGAGGTCGCACACGCCGTGAGAGCCAGTCCGGCCACACTCAATATCACTAGGTTTTTCATGGTGTATCCCTTCACTGTACCCGGCACGGCGTATCGCACCATCCCTCGCTCGCAGGTTGCCGCATATCTCGCGGCCTGTCACCTGCTTCACCGTCCGGCGTGCGGAAGTGGAAATCCGTGGCAGAGTGTGGAACAAGCCGGAAAAGCCGAGGGAGCTGCGCCACATGTCCGTTCTTGCCGTCATCCCGGCCCGCTACGGGTCAACCCGCTTTCCCGGAAAGCCGCTGGCGAAGATCGCCGGCAGGATGATGATCGAGCGGGTCTGGCGGATCGCGGCGGCGGCCGACGGCGTGGACCGCGTCGTGGTCGCGACCGATGACGCGCGCATCCTGGATGCCGTGACCGCCGCCGGCGGCGAAGCCGTAATGACGGACCCGGCCTGCCGTAACGGGACCGAACGCGCGCTCGACGCCGTGCGCCGCCTCGACAGCGATGCGGAAATCATCATCAACGTGCAGGGCGACGCGCCGCTGATCCCGCCCTGGGTGATCGGCGGCGTTGCCGAGACGCTGCGCGCAGATCCCTCGCTTCAAATGGCCACGCCCGCCATCGAATTGCCCGCCGATACCGAAGCCCGGATGCGCGCCGACAAGGCGAAAGGCTCAGCCTCAGGCACGACCGTCGTGTTCAACAAGGCGATGGACGCGATGTATTTCTCCAAGGCCGTCATCCCCTTCCGCCGCAAGCCCGCAGAAGGCGCGCCGGCCTATCAGCATATCGGCCTCTACGGCTATCGCCGCGACACGCTTGAAAAACTGGTCGCGCTGGAGCCGACCCCGTTCGAGCTGACCGAGAGCCTGGAACAGTTGCGCGCCCTGGAGAACGGCATCCCGATCCGCGTCGTGCTGACCGATTATCGCGGCCGCTCGGCCTGGTCGGTCGATGCGCCGGAGGATGCCGTGCGGGTGGAAGAGATCATCGCCCGCGAGGGAGAGCTGGTGGCATGACGAAAATCCTGCTCGCCCGCCACGGCAATACATTCGGCCCCGGCGACACGCCGGTCTGGGTCGGCGCGAAGGAAGACCTGCCGCTGGTCGAGAGCGGCGAGGCCCAGGCGCGGGCGCTGGGTGAAGCCCTGGCCGCGGCCGGACTGACACCGGGCCGTATCGTCTGCGGGCCGCTCAAGCGCACGCGCCGCGCCGCGGAAATCGTCGCGGGACTGACCGGCTTTGCCTGCACGCCCGAGATCGACGAACGCCTGAAGGAGATCGACTACGGCTCCTGGGGCGGCAAGTCGAATGACGAGATAGTCGCTGAGTTCGGCCAGGAGGCGCTGGACAGCTGGGACAAGCATCATCGCCGTCCCGACGCCGCCGACTGGTCGCCGGACGAGATAACGCTGAAGGCCAACGCGCTCGCGGCCATGCGCGATGCGGCACAGGGGCCCCTCACCCTCGTCGTCACCTCCAACGGCGTGCTGCGCTATATGCATGCCGCCCTCACCGGTGCAGACAGCAATGCCAAGGTGAAGACCGGCCATATCTGCGCCGCCGATATCGAGGGCGAGGCCGGCGCCCGGCTGTTCTGGAATGAAAAGCCGGATGCCACCCTGCTGACGCAAACCTTCGGTTAGTCGACCCGATCCAGGAAGGTACTGATCTCGGCCCAGGCCTCCGGCTCGGTCATGAAGGGGGCGTGGCCCACATCGGGCACTTCCACCACGCCCAGATCGGGCTTTCGCCGGCGCATTTCGGCCACCGTTTCCGGCGAGAGAAGGTCGCTGATCCCGCCACGCACGACGAGGGCCGGAATGGTGCGGAAAGGTTCCCAGAACTCCCAGAGCTCCGGCAGCGGGCCGTCATCGCCGCCCAGCATGGACAGGATCGCGCCGTCATAATCGAGCACGACCGCGCCATTCTCGCCGTCGATCCAGGTCTTCTTCGCGAAGTCGAGCCAGAAGGCGTCGTCGTCGGCGCGCGCCGGGAAGGCGGCCAGATTGCTCTCACGCGTGCGCACCGCCGCCTCGTCCCAGCTGGCCGCCGGATCGCGGCTGGACGTGTTCAGCTTGATCCGGTCCAGGCCCTCCTTCGAGACCACCGGTCCGACATCATTGATCACCGCCGCCGCGATGCGTTGCGGCTGGATGCCGGCGACGACGAAGGTCATCAGACCGCCCATCGAGGTGCCGACAAAGACCGCGCGGGCAATCCCCAGCGCGTCGAGCAGGCCCAGCATGTCGGCGGCATAGACCGGCGGCTGGTAGCGCTCGACCTGCGGATCGGGATCCGACCGGCCGCGGCCGCGTTGGGAGGCGACGATCACCCGCCGCCCCTTCGCCGCGATCCGCGGTGCCAGATCCTCGAAGTCCTTCACATTGCGGGTCAGCCCGTGCAGGCACAGCACCGGCACGCCGGTCTCCTCGCCCTGGGCCGGATAGTCGCGATAGTGGATGCGCAGCCCGTCGGCATTGGTGAAGAAGTGGTCTGTGAACATGGTACCCGTCATCAGCTGGGTTCAGCCTCGGTCGGCGGCTCCGCTTCCGGCACCGGCACGGTGTCGCCCCCGCCTTCCCAGTCACGGGCCAGATAACGCGATGCCCAGAACATGAAGAAGGCGGCCACCAGATAAAGGCTGGCACCGATCAGGATCGAGATCCGCAGCGAACCGTCCCCGAAAGCCGGCTGCAGCGCGGTCGACAACCGGCCCAGCACGTAGACGCCGCCGCCAATACCCAGAAGATTGTTGATCAGCAGGAAGACCGACGAGGCGCTGGTGCGCATGTGCGGCGGCACCAGGTGCTGGAAGGCCGAGAGAACCGGACCCAGCCAGGCCAGGCCGAGCGCCGTCGGGATGAAGAGCAGGGCGACCGCCATCGTCGCGGACGGCGACATCACGCCGGCCCAGTAAAGCGGCGCGCACAGCAGGAAGGCGACGGCGGGAACCGTGGCGAAGGCCGAGCGCTTGCGCTTGCCCATCCAGTCGCCCATCACGCCGCCCAGGAAGATGCCCAGGCTGCCGGCCACGAACAGCACGCCGCCGAACAGCCAGCCCGTCTCGGTCAGCGACAGCTGGAAGCTGCGCGCAAAGAAGGAGGGCAGCCAGAAGAAGACGCCATAGCCCATCATCGACGAGGCCGAGGCGCCCAGGATCATCAGCCAGAAGCTCGGCTTGCGCAGGGCCAGCATCATGAATTCGCGGAAGGTGGCGAAGAAGAAACCGATCAGCGCACCCGCGATGGCCCGGCCGATCAGCCAGGCGATCGCTGCCGTGCCGATGGGGGCACCGCCCGTCAGGGCCGGCACGAACCAGGCCACCAGGCCCGGCAGGACCATCAGGACAGACAGGCCCAGCGCCAGCGGCAGCCCTTTCGACTGGCGGCCGATCCACTGTCCGCCAAACCAGCCGCACACGGCCGCCACGGCAGCCGTCGCAGCAAGCAGGCCGACCGACTGCACCGGGGTCGCACCGAACACGACGGCATTGAAGATGGAGAGCAGGCTGGGCAGGGCGAGCAGGACCGCACCGGCAATCGAGAGAATGCGGATGCGATCGGCCGGATAGACATCGACCGTTTCGCTGGGTGCCTCGACTTTCGCGGCCACGGCCGGTGCGTCGTACTGACCGCGCTTGGGCTCACGCACGACGAGTTTGAAAATCGGCGCCAGAACGATGCCGGCAATACCGACGATGAAGAAGGCGGAGCGCCAGTCCAGCGCGTCAGAGATGCCGCCGCCGGCAATCTGCGAACCGGCGATGACGCCGAAGGCGCTGCCCACGGGAATGCCGAGCGAGTAGATCGCCAGCGCCCGGGCGCGCTTGGAGGGCGGATAATAGTCGGCGATGATCGTGTAGGCCGGTGCGACACCGCCCGCTTCGCCCACGCCCACGCCGACACGCGCCAGAAAGAGCTGCATGAAGTTCTGGGCGAAGCCGCTGAGCGCCGTGAAGCCGCTCCAGATGGTCAGCGCCGCGGTCATGATCCAGGTCCGGTTGAACCGGTCGGCAAACCAGGCGATCGGCACGCCGAGCGTGGAGTAGAGGAGTGCGAAAGCGATGCCGCCGAGGAGGCCGAGCTGTTCGTCGGTCAGGCCCAGATCTTCCTTGATCGGAATGGCCAGGATGGAAATGATCTGGCGGTCCAGGAAGTTGAACGCATAAACCAGGAACAGCAGCACCATGACCAGGCTGCGATAGCCCGCTCCGGGCAAGTTGCTGCCTTGCGCAGCACCTGCATTCGTATCCGCCATGATCTCTCCCCTCAGGCGTACCGGTCTTTCGACCCACTCTTCTTGTGTGTGGTCAACACCAAACATGAATGGTCATTCAGGTTTGGTCAAACCCCATTTCCGCGCGATCTCAGTGACGCCACCCCTTGTGTGCGACGAGCACGAATGCAGGATGTGCCACAGTTTTGCGCCAAAGCCCAAGGCCCAGTTGGCCGCAACATGGGGGAGAACCATGAAACGACTAGTTTTGAGCACTCTGGCAAGCGGGCTCCTGCTTGCCGCCTGCACACCGGCAGACGAGGCGGACACGGATGCCGCGCCGGCACCGGAGACGACCGCCGAGACAACCGACGCGGGACAGTCCGCGCCGTCAGAAGATACCGGAGTTTCCAGCGCCGCGATCGCGGAAGCCGATATGCGCCGCATGATCTCGACCCTCGCGGACGATGAATTCGAGGGCCGTGCACCGGCCACGCCGGGCGGGATCGCCGCCAGCCAGTGGATCGCCGACGAGATGGCCCGCATCGGTCTCGAGCCCGGCTATGAGGGCAGCTATTTCCAGCCGGTTCCGCTGCTGGAAGTCACGCTCGACGAAAGCACGTCCAGCTTTGACATTTCCCACAATGGCGAGCCGCTCGGCCTCACCACGAATGAAGACGTGGTCTTCTGGACCAAGCGCGCCGCCGGCGAAGTGTCGCTGGACAGCTCGGACCTGGTCTTTGTCGGCTATGGCGTCGTCGCGCCGGAATACGGCTGGAACGACTATGAGGGCGTCGATGTCGAGGGCAAAACGGTGGTCATGCTGGTCAACGACCCCGGCTATGCCGATCCCGATTCCGGCCTCTTCAACGGCAATGCGATGACCTATTACGGCCGCTGGACCTACAAGTATGAGGAAGCGGCCCGCCAGGGCGCGGCCGGCGTCATCCTGATCCACCAGACCGCCCCGGCCTCCTATGGCTGGAACGTGGTCTCGGGCTCCTGGACCGGCGCCCAGCTGGATCTCGCCCGCGAACCGGGCGAAGGCACGTTTGCCGCCGTCGAGAGCTGGGTCACCGAGGATGTGGCCCGCCAGCTGTTCGACCTGTCCGGTCTCGATTTCGACACCCTGACCGCTGCGGCCTCGCAGGCGGACTTCGAAGCCGTGCCGATGGAGGGCCTGACCGCCTCGGCGACGCTGCACAATTCCACCCGCACGCTCGATTCGCGCAATGTCGTCGGTGTCGTGCCGGGCACGACGCGGCCGGACGAGTACGTCATCTACACCGCGCACTGGGACCATATCGGCATCCGCGACGTCGCCGAGGGCGAGGACGGCATCTATAACGGCGCCGTCGACAATGCGACCGGCACCGCGGCCATCCTCGAGATCGGCGAGGCCTTCATGGCCAATCCGCCGGAGCGCTCGGTGATGATCCTGGCCGTGACGGCCGAGGAATCCGGCCTTTTGGGCTCGGCCTATTACGGCGAGAACCCGATCGTGCCCTTCAGCCAGACCGTGGGCGGGATCAATATCGACGCCATGCTGCCCACCGGCCGCTCGCGCGATATCATCGTCGTCGGCCATGGCGCGTCGGAGCTGGAGGAGGTTCTGGAGAGCGTCGCCTCGGAGCAGGACCGCTACATCGTGCCGGATCCCAATCCGGAAGCCGGCTATTTCTATCGCTCCGACCATATCTCGCTCGCCAAGCACGGCGTGCCGATGCTGTATGCCGATGGCGGCGAAGACCTGCGCGAGGGCGGTACCGAAGCCGGCCAGGCCGCCGGCGAGGACTACCGTGCCAACCGCTATCACGGCCCGGCCGACGAATACTCCGCCGACTGGCCGATGGACGGCATGATCGAGAATGTCGAGCTGTTCTACGAGGTCGGTTCGCGCCTCGCCAATTCGGACGACTGGCCGAACTGGTATGAGGGCAACGAGTTCCGCGCCCTGCGCGACGAACAGCGCAGCGAATAGCGCGGGCGCAGGCCTGACAGCAAAGGGGCGGCTCCGCTGGAGCCGCCCCTTTTTCATGTCCGGTATCTGATGCCCGCGATCAGAAGGTCCGGCGGAAGACGATCTTCTCGCCGCGTTCTTCCAGGCGCGAGGTGTAGCGGGACTCGTCCAGCACGGCGCCGGAATGGATGCAGTAGACAGTCCGGGCTTCGGAAATGCGCGGCCAGTGCAGGAAGTCGCACAGGCGCGACTGCATGCCCGAGGACACATTGATCTCCATCGACCCGAGGCTCTGGGCGTAGGCCAGATTGCTCTGGAACATGCCCTCCTCGCGGATCCGCTCCAGCGCCGACATGAAGTCGCCGCCGACGAAGTCGCGGAGATTGCGCCCCTCGATTTCGTGACGCGCCATGCCGAACAGTTCCAGCGCACCGCGCGAGATCGCCTTCACCATGCCCATCGAGTCCGTCACGAACTCGACCGACGGGTTCAGCGTGATGAGATCGACCCAGGTGGGTGCCGGCGCAACCACGAAGGCGTCCTGCACCAGTTCGGCCATGCGGCGCTTGACCCGTTCGGGCGGATCGCTGTCGCCGTTCTCCCAGCGCGAGATCATCGCCTGGGTCACGCCCAGATCTGCCGCCAGCGCAGCCTGTTTGAGCCGTTTCGACATCCGGAAGTTCCGGATCACCGACGGCCAGTTCACCTTGCTGGAAGACACAGACAGTTTGATATCCTGTACCAATTCTGCCCCCCCTTCAGGGCTCAGCGTGCCGGATGGAGCGCGACCTTGCCGGCCAGCTCGCGGCACAGTGTTTCGTATTCGCCCTCGTCGATCGGGGCACCGGACAGCATCCAGCGGATCGCCCCATCCTCGCCCGTGTGCGGCCAGTGCAATCCTTCGATGCACAGGCTGCTCACCTGTCCCTCGCGATCGACGAAGGTATATCGATCCACACTTTCGACGCTTTCGAGCCTGCCGTCAAAGAATCCCGACGCGCCAAGCGTTTGGAAGAGGTCCGGCAGGTCGCCGGAGACCACGTCTTCCAGCCTGGCGCCTTCAACCTCGGCGCGGTCGCGTCCCAGCAGACGCAGCAGCCCGGCGCTGGCTGTCTCGATCACGCCGGCCCGGTCGATCACCGCTGCAATGCCGGGCTGGGCGGCGGTGTGACTGCGCCAGTCGATCAGCGGCGCCGAGACCTCACCGGTCTCGAACATGTCCATGATGCGGGCGCGCATCTCGGCACTCGGGGTCACCACGCCGGACTCCCAGCGCGACACCATCGCCTGGGTGACCCCAAGATCGGCCGCCAGGGCGGCCTGCTTGATATTGTGCGTGAAGCGGAACCGCCGCAGGCGCGCACGCCAGAGATCCGGCGGTTCGACACTCATCGCCCTCTGCGCACGCCGGGGCATGTCAGATGCCCTTGCGGATCACGCGCGGCCCGCCGATCCGCGTCCGCACGTCCTCGAAGACGGCCGGGGTCACCTCGGCCGCCGACAGCAGCCAGACGATACGCGGACCGGGCAGGAAGGTGGGCCGGTGCAGGCCGTGCACGAGCCGTGTCACCGGCGCACCCCTGCCCGGCGGCAGGAACTCGATCCGGTCCATGCTTTCCGCCGACGCGACACGGCCCTCGAAGAAGCCGCTGGCATCGAACGTGTCGAACAGGTCGACGAGATCGCCCTGGAATGCCTCGGCCAGATAGCGCCCCTCGACAGCGTGTCGTTCGCAGCCCAGCGTCCTGACAAGACCGCGGCTGGCCCGCTCGATCCGCCCGCGCACATCGATCACGGCAACGAGAGAGGGGTGCCGCCCGATCCGGTCCATCCAGGCCGCGCGCGAGACCGATGTGTGTGACGACCAGTAGAGGTCGAAAATGCGTTCCTGGATACGGGGGCTGGGGAGCGCCATGCCGCTTTCCCAACGCGACACCATGGTCTGGGTGACATTGAGATCGTGCGCCAGCGCGGCCTGTTTCAATCCCTTGGACAAGCGATAATGGCGGATCACCGAAGGCCAGTGGATGGCCTGGGCCTCGATCGTGCGGGTCATAGAATTCATGTGCGCATCTCCGTTCTGGACGGCGCGCCGGCCACGAGGGGCAGCGGTTATATTTTATAACCCTAAACCGGCCCGATGTGAAGATGGAGGCTTAACGCTACCTTCCGGACGCAGCACCGGACATGCAACACGACAGTTTTGTGAAATTGTCACCCGGTTGCCGTTTGCCGATTGATCCGCCGACAGGGAACTTGCTACCTGCCCCCGCACTTCCCGGAAGAAAGGTAGTCCGTCATGGCTGATCTTACGCTTGCAGCCTGGGTCTTCTCGATTGTCGGCTTTTTGATCGCCTCCTACTCGATCGTGGCCAATGACGCGATCCAGACGCTGGGCACCTTTCTGTCCTCCAACGCCAAGCGCCCCTGGTGGATCCTCTGGCTCTACGCCTGCTCGATCCTCACGGCGGTGATGTTGTGGGGCTATTTCGGCGGCAATCAGGACATCGCCTTCGACCGGCTGAACGAGCTGCCCTATCCCGAAGGCGGCGTGAAATGGTGGCACGCCATCCCGCCGCTCTTCCTGCTGGTGCTGACGCGTTTCGGCGTGCCGGTCTCCACGACCTTCCTCGTCCTGACGATCTTCGCCCTCACCGGCGGCGCCGAGACCGAAGGCGTGCTGCCGAAAATGCTGACCAAGTCGGCCCTGGGCTACATCGTCGCAATCGGCGCGGCCTTCGCGGTCTATCTCGTCATCTCGCGCATCTTCGAGCGCTGGGTGCATCGCACCCACTCCGAGCCGCACAAGCCCTACTGGTTCCTGCTGCAATGGCTGTCGACCGCCTTCCTGTGGTCGCAATGGCTGATGCAGGACCTGGCGAACATCTTCGTCTTCCTGCCGCGCACGACCGAGCTCGTGCCGGTGATGGAAAACGGCGCACCGCTGCTGCAGGACGGTGTCGCCGTGATGCAGACCCAGGTCAGCTTCTCGCCGATGCTGCTGGTCTTCGCGACACTGGTCATGCTGGCGCTGCACGCGATCATCTTCGCGACGCGCGGCGGCGAGATCCAGAAAATCGTCCTGAGCAAGACCAATACGACCGATGTACGCGCCGCCACGCTGATCGACTTCATCTACGGCGTGATCCTGTATTTCTTCAAGGAACTGAACGACATCCCGATGAGCACCACCTGGGTCTTCCTGGGCATGCTGGCCGGCCGCGAGATCGCGATCTCCTATGTCGCCGGCCTGCGCTCGCACATGGACGCACTCTGGGACGTTGTGTCCGACGTCCTGCGGGCCTTCATCGGCCTGGTGATCAGCGTCGTCCTGGCCATCCTGCTGCCGGCCATCGCGCGCGGCGAGTTCGGCCTGTTGATGTCGGACCTGCCGGGCTATGTCGGCCGCGCGCTCGGCTTCTGAGTTTCATTCGCGAGCAAAGTTCATCAAATATGAGTGCCGTCCCGCGGCGGGCTTCCCTAAGACCGGATTCACCTTGGGGACTGGAAGTGACAGCGGGAATGGACTGGGCATCACGCGTTCGTACCGTGCGGCAGAGGCTGCACCTGAAACAGGTCGCCCTGGCTCAACTCATCGGGGTGAGCCAGACCTATGTATCAAGACTTGAGGCCGGCAGTGTCACGCCGCCCGACGACGTGGTGGCGGCGCTGGAACGCCTGAGCGAAGACCCGCGCACGCGCAGCCCGTTCGACGATCTGCTGGCACTGGTCCGCTTCAGCCCGTTTGCCTGTTTCGTTGCGCGCGCCCTTCCCGCCGAAGGCCGGTTTCCCGTCGAGGCCGCGAGCGCGTCGATGCGCGAGACCTATCTCGGGTCAGGCTGCCTTGATCTGGCGGATGATGACGGGCTCGCAGAGCTCTGCGCGCACGCTGCCGCGATCCACGGGGCCGGGCTTTGCGAAGGCCGGGTCCTCGCCGCAACGGCACCGTGGACAGCCCCGAACGGTGAGACCGTAACGCTGCACTATGTGCCGCTGCGTGACGGGGCCGGCGGTTGTTTTCTCCACGCCAGCCTGGCCGCGCATGACGGCTCGGACCGGCTGCGCATCACGCCGGCCGACCACCTCTCCGCCACCGGCTGACGCCGCTCAGCGATAGCGCTTCTGCAGGGCCGCCAGTGCGCCCGCGCCCGGGTTCAGCTGGTCATAGGGCAGCGTGTTGAGCGGTGCGTCCGGCAGCCGGTTGGCGGCATGCATGTCGGCCATATCCTCATTGAGGTAGAGCAGGCCGGTGCGGATCTCGCCATCGCCACTGCCCAGCATCAGCGTTTCGATCGCCTGGGCGCGGTCGCGCGGATCATAATCGCTGTCGGTCTTGCGCAGCCGCAGCTCGCCGCCATCATGCATGGTCACCCGCATCGCACCGTCATCGGCATACTCGCCGGTGATCTCCTCGGCATGGGCCACGAAATCCGTGTGCACCAGCGGGTGATAGTATTTGTAGGTATGGGCATAGCTCTTGGTCGAGCCGGCATGGTCGTTGAAGGTCACGCAGGGCGAGATCACATCGATCAGGGCAAACCCCTTGTGCATCAGCCCGGCCTTGATCAGCGGCACCAGTTGCGACTTGTCGCCGGAGAAGGCCCGCGCCACGAAGCCGGCCCCCAGGGTCAGCGCCTGCACGCACGGATCGATCGGCGTCTGCTCGTTCGGCACGCCCTTCTTCGACTTCGAACCATAATCGGCCGAGGCCGAGAACTGCCCCTTTGTGAGCCCGTACACGCCATTGTTTTCCAGCATGTAGAGCATGTTGAGATTGCGGCGGATGGCGTGGGCGAACTGGCCAAAGCCGATCGACAGCGAATCCCCGTCACCGGAGATGCCGATATAGTGCAGCTTGCCGTTCACGGCATTGGCGCCAGTCGCCACTGACGGCATGCGGCCGTGCACGCAATTGATACCGTGCGACTGGCCCATGAAATAGGCGGTTGTCTTGGACGAACAGCCGATGCCCGAGACTTTCGCGGCGCTTTCCGGCGCCAGGTCCAGCTCCCAGAAGGCCTGCACCAGGGCGGCCGTGACCGAGTCGTGGCCGCAGCCGGCGCACAGGGTCGACATCACGCCTTCGTAATTGCGCACCGACAGGCCCAGCTTGTTCTTGGGCAGGTGCTTGTCGATGAAGGGTTTCGGCATGGAGGTCATGCGGCGTCTCCTGAAGCATTTTCAGCGAAAGTGGGAACCGGTTTCGCGGTTCGAAAATGCGGCAAACAACGCGTTGGAACAGGATGATTGATCATGGAATCAATGATCCTGTTCCAAGGTTTCGAGGTGCGCGGTAATGCCCTCGACGATGAATTTCGGATTGGCGGCCATGCCGGCATAGTCGAGCACCGGAATGAGGCGCGTCTTGTCGGCCGAGGTCTCGTTGATCAGCAGGGTGCGCAATTGCGCATCGCGGTTCTGTTCGACGACGAAGACCTCGTCATAGCCGGCGATGAAGTCGTCGACCTCCTGGCTGAAGGGGAAGCCGCGTACACGCAGATAGTCCAGATGCACGCCGTCGGCAGCCATCCGGTCCATCGCCTCGCGCACCGCGCCGTCACAGCCACCGACCGAGACAATCGCCCGGCGCGCTGGCTTGCCGCACTTGATGACAACCGGCGCCGGCACAGCGGCGGCGGCGTTCTTCCACTTCTGCGTCAGCCGGTCGAGCACCTCCTTGTACTCGTCCGAGTCCTCGGTATAGCCGCCCTTCCAGTTATGCCCGGACCCGCGGGTGAAATAGGCGCCCTTGGGGTGCACGCCCGGCAGGGTGCGGTAGGGAATGGCGTCGCCGTCGCGGTCCTCATAGCGGTAGAATTTCTCGATCGCCTCGAGCTCGTCCTTGCCCAGCACCTTGCCGCGATCGGGCTGGTAGCTGTCATCCCAGGTGAGTTCCGGGATCATCCAGTCATTCATGCCGATATCCAGGTCGGTCATGAAGAAGACCGGCGTCTGGAAACGTTCGGCCAGATCGAAGGACTGCACCGCCATCTCGAAGCATTCCTTCGGATTGGCGGGGAAGACGAGGATGTGCTTGGTGTCGCCATGGCTGGCATAAGCCGCCAGGGTGAGATCGCACTGCTGGGTGCGCGTCGGCAGGCCGGTCGAGGGCCCCGCCCGCTGCACGTCGAACAGCACCACCGGCACCTCGCCATAATAGGCAAAGCCGATGAACTCGCTCATCAGCGAGATGCCCGGCCCGGAGGTCGGCGTGAAGGCCCGCGCGCCATTCCAGCCCGCGCCGATCGCCATGCCGATCGAGGCCAGCTCGTCCTCGGCCTGGATGATGCAGAACTTCTTCTCGCCGGTCTCCTTGTCGACGCGGAATTTCTCGCAGAACGACTTGAACCCGTCCATCAGCGAGGTCGAGGGCGTGATCGGATACCAGGCGCCGAAGGTCGCCCCGGCATAGACACAGCCCAGCGCGGCCGCCGTATTGCCGTCGATCAGGATGTGCCCGGCCGTCCCGTCCATCGCTTCCACGCGCAGCGGCAGCGGGTCGGGATAGTGCTCGCGCACATAATTCAGCCCCAGCTCGATGGCTTTCATGTTGGCATCGATGAGATGCGCCTTGGTACCGAACATCTCGGTCACCAGGCCGCGGATCACCTCGACATCGATCCCGGTCAGCCCCGCCACGGCGCCGACATAGGCCATGTTCTTCATCAGCACGCGGGTGCGTGCATTGTCGAACTGCTCGTTACACATGCGCGCCAGCGGCACGCCGATGGCGGTGATGTCGGTGCGGCCGTGCAGGTCCGGGCGCGGCCAGGTCGAGTCGTACAGCAGGAAGCCGCCCGGCGAGACCTCGGCGAGATCGCGGGCATAGGTTTCCGCATTCATCGCGACGACAAAATCCGCCGTGCCCGAGCGCGCGAAATAGCTGTCCTTGGTAATGCGGATCTCATACCAGGTCGGCAGGCCCTGGATGTTGGACGGGAAGAGGTTCTTGCCGACCACGGGCACGCCCATGCGGAAGATCGCCTTCATCAGCAGGCCGTTGGCCGACGCCGAACCCGTGCCGTTCACATTGCCGATCTTGATCACGAAGTCGTTCACACGCACTTCGCTCGGCGTTTCCACGACGTCCTTCATTCCGCCGCCACCTTTCCGGCTTCATTGTCGACATGCGGAATGAAAATGTCCGCATCCTGCATGTCCCACGCGGCGGTGGGGCAGCGCTCGGCGCACAGGCCGCAGTGCAGGCAGAGATTCTCGTCCTTCACCATCACCCGGCCGGTATCCTTCAGCGGTTCGGAGACGTAGAGCGCCTGGTCCTTGTTGGCCGCCGGCACCCGCATGCCCTGGCGCAGGTCCGCCTCCTCGCCATTGGGCAGGATCGACAGGCAATCGACCGGACAGATGTCCAGGCAGGCATCGCACTCCTTGCACAGGGGCGCCTCGAACACGGTCTGCACGTCGCAGTTCAGACAGCGCTGCACCTCGGTCGCGATCCGCTCGGCGTCGAAGCCCAGCTCGACCTCGGTCTTGCGGTTGGACAGGCGCTGTTTCAGCTCGACCAGCGGCATGTCGCGGCGATGGGCGCCGGTATAGGCGTTGGAATACATCCACTCATTCACGCCCATCTTGGCGGACTGGAGATTCACCCCGCGCGGCATGCGCTCGGTGATCGCCTCGTCCTGGCAGTGTTTGTGGATGGAGATGGCGGCCTGGTGGCCGTGCTCGACCGCCCAGATGATATTCTTCGGTCCGAAGGCACTGTCGCCGCCGAAGAAGACACCCGGCAGGGTCGATTGGTGCGTCGTCTCGTCGACGACCGGCACACCCCACTTGTCGAACTCGATGCCCAGATCGCGCTCGATCCAGGGGAAGGCGTTTTCCTGGCCGATGGCGAGGATCACGTCGTCGCAGGGGATCACTTTTGTGCCCGCCTTGCGCGTCTCGGTGATATTGCCGTCCGCGTCGAGCTCATACTCCATCAGCTCGAATTCCATACCCGTCAGCTTGCCGTTCTCGACGACAAAGCGCTTGGGGGAATGATTGACGACGATCTCGACATTCTCGTCCTCGGCATCCTCCAGCTCCCAGGGGGAGGCCTTGAAGAATTGCCGCGGCTTGCGGGCCATCACCTTCACATCGTCCGCGCCCAGGCGCAGCGAGGTGCGGCAGCAATCCATCGCGGTATTGCCGACACCGATGATGAGAACACGCTTGCCAATCTTGTCGATATGCTCGAAGGCGACGCTTTCCAGCCAGTCGATACCGATATGGATATTGGCATCGGCCTCTTCGCGGCCCTCGATCTGCAAGTCCTTGCCCTTGGGCGCGCCGGAGCCGACGAAGACGGCGTCATAGCCGCCTTCCATCAGGGCGCGCAGGCTTTCCACCCGGCTGTTCAGCTTCAGCTCGACACCCATGTTCAGGATGTAGCCGATCTCCTCGTCCAGCACTTCTTCCGGCAGGCGGAAGGCGGGGATATTGGCGATCATCAGCCCGCCGGGCCGGTGGTGCGCCTCGAAGATCGTGCATTCATAGCCCAGCGGGGCGAGATCGTTCGCCACGGTCAGCGAGGCGGGACCTGCGCCGATCAGGGCGATCTTCTTGCCATTCGTATTGTCCGGCTTTTGCGGCAGGAGATGACTTACCTCGTCGCGATGATCCGCGGCGACGCGCTTGAGGCGGCAGATCGCCACCGGCTCCTCCTCCACCCGGCCGCGCCGGCAGGCCGGCTCGCAGGGCCGGTCGCACACCCGGCCCAGAATGCCGGGAAACACGTTGGAGCGGCGATTGACGAGATAGGCCCCGGTGAAGTCACCCTGGGCGATCAGACGGATGTATTCGGGCACCGGCGTATGTGCCGGACAGGCCCACTGGCAATCCACGACCTTGTGAAAATAGTCGGGATCGCGCGTATCGGTCGGTTGCATTCTCCTCACCCCGGGCGATACCGCCCGTAACCTGTTGGCGCATGTGGTCCTTGCCGGCCACTTTCTTGCGCTCATTCTCACATGGTCACGGCCGCGCCGGTCAAGCGAATTCCCCTTGCATCACAGCGGATTTGAACGGGTTTGTTTGTTTATGAGAGTGAGTTGCAGAGTGTGAGTGCAGTCACGCCCGGTCGCGAGCGCTCTACATACACTGCAACACGCTCAATCCTCCCTCTCCCCCGGGAGAGGGATCGAGGGAGAGGGGGGAGACACCGCGGTGGCAAACAAGGCTCAACACAAGAACCTCAATCTCGCCCGCGCCCTGCGCCGCCGCCAGACACCGGCCGAAGCCCGCCTCTGGTCGCGCCTCAGGAATGGCCACCTGATGGGTGTGAAATTCAGACGCCAGGTTCCGATCGGCCCCTACATCGTCGACTTCGCCTCTCGCCAGGCCCGGCTGATCATCGAAGCCGATGGCGGGCAGCACGGCGAGAACGAAGCAGCCGACCGGGAGCGAACCGCCTTCCTCGAACACCGTGGCTACCAGGTGCTGCGGTTCTGGAACTTCCAGATCCTCGATGGCACCGACGCCGTGATGGAGGTGATCGCCGAAGCCGTGCATTGGGCGACCCATCCGGGAAATCCGGCCAACCGGCGCGAATAAGCCCACCGGGATGTCCCCCTCATCCGCCCCTTCGGGGCACCTTCTCCCCGGGGAGAAGGGGTTTCTTGGTGACGCTCACAAACAGAACTCCCTCTCCCTCGGGAGAGGGTCGGGGAGAGGGGGAAGACACCGTCCAAAAAACTACAACTCATCCACCGAGTGCTCATGCACCCGCGCCTCGCCTCTCAGCCAGGCGATGAACGCCTCGGCGTCCGGGCTCAAGGGTCGGTTGCGGGCCGTGACGATGTGGTAAGCCGAGCGCACGGGTGAGGTGCCGTCGGCGAAGAGGGCGACCAGGCGGCCGGAGGCGAGGTCGTTCTGGGCCAGGGCGCGTTTGGCGAGCGCCACGCCGCGGCCGGCCACGGCGGCATCGATCACCAGGGCGGACTGATTGAAGCGCACACCGCCCGCCGTATCGACCCCGCGGATATTGCGGGCCTTCAGCCAGGACGGCCAGTCGGCGCCATCGACCTCGCTTTCCGGCGAGGCGTCGTGCAGCAGGGTGTGACCGTCCAGATCGCGCGGCGTTGCCAGGCGCGGCCCGTCGCGCAAAAGGTCGGGCGAGCACACCGGCAGCACTTCCTCGGGCAGAAGGGTTTCCTCGTTCAGCGTCATGTCGCCGCCCGGCCCGTAGCGTATGCCCAGATCGGCGGCCCCGGCCGACAGGTCGACCCGTTCCGAGGTTGCCGCGATCCACACTTCCACGCCCGGCTGGGTCTCCTGGAAACGGTGCAGGCGCGGCGCCAGCCACTTGCCGGCAAAGGAGGGCGCCACCGACACGGTCAGCGCGCGGCGCTGCACGGGCTGGCGCATCAGCGACACGGCGCGCTCGAGTGTCTCGAAGGCATCGGAGGCGACATTGGCCGCCGCACGGCCGGCCTCGGTGAGGGAGAGGCCCCGCCCCTCGCGCACGAAAAGCGGGGTCCCGACATGCTCTTCCAGCGAGCGGATCTGCTGGGAAATCGCCCCCGGCGTCACGGCCAGCTCGTCGGCGGCGCGGGCGAAACTTTCCAGGCGCGCCGCGGCCTCGAAGGCACGCAGCGCATTGAGCGGGGGAAGGCGGGAGGATCGGGCCATGGCGTCAGTTTAGTTTTTCTAATCTGAAATGCCAAGAAACGTCGTTTGAAACCGGGGCATCGAATAGAAATATTGCACTCGTCGCGCCACGAAGGCGCAGGATCGGATGAGTGAACATGCAGGTCTTTCCAGCCTCCATTCCCCTAGATGGGCGCACGGTGATTGTCGTCGGACGTGGACCGATGGCCGAACCGAAGGTCCGCCTGTTCGCTGCCTCCCCTGCCCGGTTACTGTGGTTCACCGGAAACACGGACGATCCTGTTCCCGCGGATATCGCCCAATATGCGCGGATCGAACGCCGCATGCCGACGCGGCGGGACCTTCGTGGCGCGACTTTGCTTTTCATCGCCGGCGGCGACGGCATTCCCGTCGACGCGCTGGCCCGCACCGGCCGCCGCCTGGGCATTCCGGTCAATATCGTCGACAGCCCCTCGGCTTCCGACTTCCAGACCCCCGCCATTGTCGACCGGGACGGCATTGTCGTCGCCATCGCCTCGGGCGGTGCCGCGCCGGTCCTGTCGGTGGATATCCGCGCTGCGGTGGAACAGGTCCTGCCCGCGCGCATCGGCACGCTGGCGGACCTCGCCCGCGAGCTGCGCGGCACGGTGAAGTCGGTACTGACGAAATTCGACGATCGCCGCGCCTTCTGGGAACGCGCCCTGCGCGGCAAGGCCCGCGATCTGGCGCTCTCGGGCGACAAGGCCGGTGCCCGCCGCGAAATGCTGCGCGAGCTGAACGGTGAACGCGCCGAACGCCGCGGCATCGTCCACCTGGTCGGCGCCGGTCCCGGGGATCCCGATCTTCTCACCCTCAAGGCCGCCCGCCTCTTGCGCGAAGCCGATGTCATCGTGCACGACCGCCTGGTCTCCGAGGGCGTGATGGCGCTGGCGCGCCGCGACGCCGCGCGCATCGATGTCGGCAAGACCAGGGGCCATCACCCGGTCTCCCAGGAGGAGATCGGCGAAATCCTGGTGCGTGAAGCCCGCAAGGGTCAGCGCGTCGTGCGCCTCAAGGGCGGCGATCCCTTCATTTTCGGCCGCGGCGGCGAGGAGCTCGACGTCGTGCGCGCCGCCGGTATCGCCGCTGAAGTCACGCCCGGCATCACGGCTGCCATGGCCTGTGCCGCCTCGGCCGGCGTGCCGCTGACCCATCGCGATCACGCCCAGTCCGTCACCTTCGCGTCCGGCGTTGTGAAAAAGGACGGGCCGGATGCCGACTACCGCGCCCTCTCGGCCCCCAATTCCACCGCCGTCTTCTATATGGGCGTCGGCGCCGCGCCGGAGATCGAACGCAAGATGATCGCCGCCGGCCGGGCCCCGTCCACGCCCGTCGCCCTGATCGAGAACGGCACGCACGCGAATGAACGCCGCGTCTTCGGCACGCTGGGCGGCCTCGCCGCGCTGGTCGCGCGCGAAGGCATTGCCGGCCCCACCGTCATCATCGTCGGCGAAAGCGCCGGCACGGCCGCGGCCCAGGCCGCCGCCCAAGCCTCCCTGGAGAACTACGCATGAAAGCGATCACCGCAAACCGCCTGACCGACGGCCGCGTGATCTACCGCACGGCCGAGGGGCAATGGTCCAGCCGCCTGGACGAGGCCGAACATCTGGACGGCGACGCCGCCGAAGCCCGCCTGGCCCAGGCCGAGGCCGAGTTCGGCATCGCGGTCGGCCCCTATCTCATCGACATCGAGGACGAGCGCCCCGGCGGCCAGAAATGGCGCCGCGAGGCGATCCGCCTGACCGGCCCGACGACCGGTTCCACTCACGAGCCCGCCTGATCCCATGTACAAGTATGACGCCTACGACCATGCCCTGGTGCGCGAACGGATCGAGGAATTCCGCGACCAGGTCGCACGCCGCCTCGACGGCCGGCTGACGGAAGACCAGTTCAAGCCGCTGCGCCTGATGAATGGCGTCTATCTGCAGCTGCACGCCTACATGCTGCGGGTGGCCATCCCCTACGGCACGCTGAACGGTCCGCAATTGCGCACCCTGGCCCATATCGCCCGGCGCTATGACCGCGGTTATGGCCACTTCACCACGCGCACCAATATCCAGTTCAACTGGCCGGCCCTGGTGGATGTGCCGGACATTCTGGACCATCTCGCCAAGGTCGAGATGCACGCCATCCAGACCTCGGGAAACTGCATCCGCAATGTCACCGCCGATCCCTTTGCGGGCGCCGCGGCCGACGAGATCGAGGACAGCCGTCCCTGGGCCGAGATCATCCGGCAATGGTCGACCTTCCACCCGGAATTCACCTTCCTGCCGCGCAAGTTCAAGATCGCCGTCAATGGCGCCCGCGACGACCGCGCCGGCATCCGGGTGCACGATATCGGCCTGCAGATCGTGAAGAATGACGCCGGCGAGACCGGGTTCGAGGTCTGGGTCGGTGGCGGCCAGGGCCGCACGCCGCGCCTGGCGCAGAAGATCCGCGACTTCCTGGAGCCGCGCGACCTCCTGTCCTACCTCACCGCCATCCTGCGCGTGTACAATCAGCACGGCCGCCGCGACAATCTCTACAAGGCCCGGATCAAGATCCTGGTCGAGGCGCTGGGCGCCGAGGAATTCGGCCGCCAGACCGAAGAGGAATGGGTCGAGATCCGCGAAGGCGAGCTGGAATTGCCCGCCGCCGAGATCGCCCGCATCCGCGCCTTCTTCGACCGTCCCTCCGTGTCGAAGGCACAGCCGGTTCCGGTTTCCAGCAAGCCCGGTTTCGCCGGCTGGCTGCGCCGCAATCGCCGCGCCCACCAGGTCGAGGGCCTGTCCTCGGTCGTCATTTCGCTGAAACCGGTCAGCGGCACGCCGGGCGACATCACCGACGACCAGCTGGACATCGTCGCCGACCTGGCCGAGCGCTACGGTTTCGACGAGGCCCGCGCCACGCCGGACCAGAATCTGGTTCTGCCGCACGTGCGCAACGAGGATCTGGAAACCGTCTGGGATGCCCTCGTTGCTGCCGGTCTCGCCACCGCCAATGCCGGCCTAGCGACGGATATCGTCTCCTGCCCGGGGCTGGATTATTGCAGCCTGGCCAATGCCCGCTCCATCCCGATCGCCCAGGCGATCTCCAGCCTGGTGGAGGCGGAAGGCCTGGCCGAACCCGTCGGCGATGTGACGATCAAGATCGATGGCTGCATCAATGCCTGCGGACACCATCATGTCGCCCATATCGGCGTGCTCGGCGTCGACAAGCGGGGCGAGGAATTCTACCAGATCACACTGGGCGGCGCCTTCGGCAATGATGCGTCAATCGGTGGCATTGTCGGCAAGGGTCTGGCAGGCGAAGACGTACCCGGCGCAATCGTGCGGGTGCTGAAAACCTATCTGGAAATCAGGGACGAAAACGAACGCTTTATCGACACGCTGCGGCGCGTCGGTGCCGATGCGTTCAAGGAGTCGATCTATGTTGCAGCTTGAGCGCAATCCGCAATCCCGCAAGCGCGTCGAGGCCCAGATGGAAGCCGGCGGCGGCGCCGTGGTGGAAATCCCCGGCGAGACCGACTGGCGCGAGGCCGCCGAACAGGCGCGCGGCGCGGTGCAGGTCGATATCCGCTTTGCCAGCTTCAAGGACGGGCGCGGCTTCTCGCTCGCGGCCCTTCTGCGCGAACGCGCCGGCTATGCCGGCAAGCTGCGTGCCGTCGGCGATCTCATCCCCGACCAGGCCATGCATCTCAAGCGCGTCGGCTTTGACGATGTCGCCCCGGACAATGACAATCTGGACGATGACTGGGCCCGCGCCCGCGCACGCTTCACCCACGCCTACCAGCCCGCCCAGGACAAGCGCACCCCGGTCTTCCGCCACCGCCAGGCCGCGCCCGCCGGAGACGACCTCGCCGCACTGAACGCGCGCTATCGCGGTCTCGATGCGATGGAGATCCTGGAAGATGCGATCCGCAATGAGTGGACCGGCAGGATCGCCATGCTCTCCTCCTTCGGCGCGGAAGCCGCGGTCGGCCTGCACATGATCGCCCAGATCGCCCCGGACACGCCGGTCGTCTTTCTCGATACCGGCCGCCTCTTCGCCCAGACCGAACAGTATCAGCGCGCGCTGAGCGAACAGCTGGGCCTGACCAATATCCGCGTGCTGGCGCCCGACAGCGCCGAGGCCGCCACCGAGGACGGCGATGACCGTCTGTGGCAGCGCAATCCCGATGCCTGCTGCGCCCTGCGCAAGGTGCGTCCGCTGGCGCGCGCCATCGGCGATTACGACGCGCTGATCACCGGCCGCAAACGCTTCCATGGCGGCGAGCGCCTGGCCCTGCCTGTCGTCGAGCGCATCGATGGCCGCATCCGGGTCAATCCGCTGGCGGCCTGGGATGCCGAACGTGTGAACGCCTATTTCAAGCGCTTCGATTTGCCGCGACATCCCTTGAGCGATATGGGGTATGCATCCATCGGCTGCTGGCCGTGCACCGCCCCGGTCGAGGATGACGGCGATGTGCGCTCCGGCCGCTGGCGCGGACGCGACAAGACCGAATGCGGCATCCATGCCCCCGCCGAGCGTATCGCGGCGGAATAGGCTGGACAGACAAACCTGGAAGGACACACCCGCGTGTCACATGTGCTCGACCTGATCGGCAATACGCCGCTGATCCGGCTGGACGGCCCGTCGAAGGCCACCGGCTGCGAGATCCTCGGCAAGGCCGAATTCCTCAATCCGGGCGGATCCGTGAAGGACCGCGCCGCGCTGAACATCGTGCGCGAGGCCGAGGCCGACGGCTCGCTGAAGCCCGGCGGCACGATCGTGGAAGGCACGGCCGGCAATACCGGAATCGGGCTCGCCCTGGTCGGCGGCGCGCTGGGCTATGACGTCATCATCGTCATGCCGCGCACCCAGTCGGAAGAGAAGAAACAGGTCATCCGCTCGCACGGCGCCCGCCTGATCGAGGTCGATGCCGCGCCCTTCTCCAGCCCCAATCACTTCGTCCATTATTCGCGCCGGCTCGCCGAAGAGCTGAACGAGAGCCAGCCCAATGGCGCGATCTGGGCCAACCAGTTCGACAATCTCGCCAACCGGCGCGCCCACGAGAAGACCACGGGTCCGGAAATCTGGCAGCAGACCGGCGGCAAGATCGACGGTTTCATCTGCGCGGTCGGGTCGGGCGGCACGCTCGCCGGCGTCGCCGCCAGCCTGCGCGCCAACAGGCCGGACATCGCCATCGGCGCTGCCGACCCGGCCGGCGCGGCGCTTTATAATTACTACACAAAGGGCGAGCTGAAGGGCGAAGGTTCCTCGATTACCGAGGGGATCGGTGTCAATCGCATCACCGGCAATCTGGAAGGCCTGGATGTCGACCACATCTACCGCATCGAAGACGCGGAAATGCTGCCCATCCTGTTCGAACTGGTGAAGACCGAGGGCCTGTCGCTGGGCGGTTCGGCCGGGATCAATATCGCCGGCGCCATCCGCCTCGCCCGCGAGCTGGGTCCCGGCAAGACGATCGTAACGATGCTGTGCGATGCCGGATCCCGCTATGCCGGCAAGCTGTTCAATCCGGAATTCCTGTCCAGCCGGGGCTTGCCCGTCCCGCCCTGGGCCGATAGCGAAGCGCCGCGTGCCACGGCCTGATCTCGGGCCGCCAAGGTAGAAGAGACGATGATGAACGACATGACGATGACCTCGACCGCCCGCGTGAAGAACGCGATCAGCGCCAAGCCGGGCCCCTACACGATCGAGACCGTGCTCGAGGTGAAGCACTATACCGACCGGCTGTTCTGGTTCCGCATCACACGGCCGGACGCGTTCCGCTTCCGCTCGGGCGAATTCGTCATGATCGGCCTGCCCAAGGAAGACGGCAAGCCGCTGCTGCGCGCCTATTCCATCGCCAGCCCTTTCTGGGACGAGGCGCTGGACTTCTACTCGATCAAGGTCGCCGACGGTCCGCTGACCTCACGCCTGCAGCACATCCAGCCGGGCGACCAGGTCCTGTTGGGCAGGAAGCCGACGGGCACGCTCGTGCTCGACGCGCTCAAGCCCGGCAAGCGGCTCTACATGATCTCCACCGGCACCGGCATCGCGCCCTTTGCCAGCCTGATCCGCGATCCGGAGACCTATGAGAAATTCGACCAGGTCATCCTCACCCACACCTGCCGCGAAAGCGCCGAGCTGACCTATGGCAATGAGCTGGTCGAGGCGGTGAAGTCCGACGAGCTGATCGGCGAGATGGCGCAGGAGAAACTGGTGCATTTCGCATCGACCACGCGCGAGGACAGCCCGGTGAAGGGCCGCGTCACCGATCTCATCGAGAGCGGCGAACTGTTCGGTCATCTCAACGTCCCGCCGCTCGACCCTGCGGTCGACCGCGTGATGATCTGCGGTTCCGAAGGCCTGTTGAAAGACACCAGGCAGATCTGCCTCGATCGCGGCTTCATCGAAGGCTCCAACGCCGCCCCGGCCGATTTTGTTGTCGAAAAGGCCTTCGTCGCGACTTAGCAGACGCGCCCTCGCGCCCCTATATAGGTCGCACCATACAGGTCAGGACTGGCAGCGACGGGGAGCGAGCACGCCATGACGGGAATGATCAGGGCCGGGATCGGCGGCTGGACCTATGCGCCCTGGCGCGGCGTCTTCTATCCGGAAAAGCTGAGCCAGAAGCGCGAGCTGGAATACGCCTCGCGCCAGATGAACTCGCTGGAGATCAACGGCACCTATTATTCCGGTTTCAAGCCGGACACCTGGATGAAATGGCGCGACGAGACGCCTGAGGATTTCGTCTTCGCGGTGAAGGCCAGCCGTTTCTGCACCAACCGCAAACTCCTGTCCCAGGGCGGCGAGAGCGTCGAACGCTTTCTCGACCAGGGGCTGACGGCGCTGGGCGACAAGCTGGGCCCGATCAACTGGCAGTTCATGGCGACCAAGAAATTCGATCCGGAGGACTTCGAGGGCTTCCTGAAACTCCTGCCGCAGGAGAAGGACGGGATCCGCCTGCGCCACGCGCTGGAAGTGCGCAGCCCCACCTTCGACACCGAGGAATTCTACGATCTCGCCCGCAAATACGGCGCCGCCATCGTCTATGCCCATGACGACGAGGCGCCCGACTGGCCGCGCATCGACCGGGACACGGCGGACTTCAGATATGCCCGCCTGATGTCGAGCCGCGAGGACGAACCCACGGGCCTCTCCCCGGAAGAACTCGACGGCATCGCCGGCCAGACCCGCGCCTGGGCCAAGAGCGGCGACGTCTTCGCCTATTTCATCGCCGGCGCGAAGGTGCGCAATCCGGCAGCAGCGCAGGCGCTTCTGGCGAAGCTGGGGGAGTAGGCCGAGCGCGACTCCCCGGTTGCTCCCTTCCCACTTTCCCCGGCCTTGTGCCGGGGCCTGCCGGCGTTTCAGGTGCAGGCTCAACCGGGCCCCGGAACGGGGTCCGGGGAAAGCAGCGCTTTGTGCGTCGGGCGACCCGCACACACCGCTTGACACACATAAACATATCTTTATACGTGAAGACGCGCCGATTTGATGTTCAGCTTGCGGGCGCGGAATAAGTACGGCTAAAGCGGAGCGACCGAAGGCATCGAAGCGACTTGTCGCCACCCCCTTCGTTCCGCAAATCGGCGTTCGTTCTTTTCCGCGCATATGGAAAACGACATGACGCAACTTGCGGCCCTCGATTTCGAGCTTCCCTCGCACAATGTCCGTCCCCTCCGCACCCGCCTGCGGGCGGTGCTGCTGGGTTGCGGCACGGTGAATTCCGGTGTTCTGGACGGGCTGGCAGAGATGTCCGAAGCCGTCGAGGTGGCCGCCGTCGTCACACGCCGCCCGCGCGCCGGCAAGGATGGCCGCACCGCCTGGCTGACCGATATCCGCGACGCGTTCGACACCGGGCCGGACCTGGTGATCGAGGGCCTGCCGGACTGCCCGGCCGCCGAAAAGGCGCTGGAACTGGCCGTCGAGCGCGGCATCCATGTCGTCTCCGCCAACAAGGCCGTGATCGCCCGCCGCCCGGATCTGGAAGTGCGCGCCCGCCGCAAGGGCACGCGCTTTGTCTATTCCGCCGCGGTCGGCGGCGGCGTGCCTGTACTGGAAACCGTCATCCGCCTCACCTCGGCCGGCGAGCGTATTGCACGGGTGCGCGGCGTGCTCAACGGCACCTCCAATTTCGTCCTGGGCCTGCTGGAACAGGGCACCGGTTTTGACGAAGCCATCGCCGCCGCCCAGGCCGCCGGCTTCGCCGAGGCCGACCCGTCTGCCGATATCGACGGGCTGGACGCGGCGGCCAAGCTGGCCCTGATCGCCCGCAAGGCCTTTGCCTTCGCGCCGGACGCCGCCAGCATTCCGGCGCAAAGCCTGCTCTCGCTCGATCCCGGCCAGGTGTGCGGCGCCCGCGAGAACGGGCTGCGCTATCGCCAGCTGGCCGAACTGACCCGTCTGGAAGACGGCACGATCGACGCGCGGGTCAGCCTCACCGCCCTGCCGGAAGACCACCCGCTCGCGCGTCCGGAAAACGAAGAGAATACTGTCGAGATCGTCTGTGAAAGCGGCCTGAAGGTCGTGCTTCACGGCAAGGGCGCCGGCCGTTCCCCCACGGCCGGCGCCGTGCTGGCCGACATCCGCGATCTCGTCGAAGCCGGAGAGGTGTGATGGCCGTGACCCTGGAATGCATCCCCTCCACCCGATGTCGTGACATCACCACGATCGCCCTGGCCGGCAATGGTTCGCCCGTGCGCGTCACCGGCCGCGTCACCGGACCGGACGAAGCCCCGGCGGTCGTCGTGCTGGGCGGCATCTCCTCGGGCCGCGCCGTCACCGATCATGAGGGCGAACCCGGCTGGTGGGCCGCCCAGGCCGGACCGGCCCGCGCCATCGACACCGACCGCCGCCGCGTCCTCTCCTTCGACTTCATCGGCGAAGAGCTGTCCCCCTTCCCCACCACCACCGACCAGGCCCGCGCCATCCTCGCCCTGGCCGACGCCGCCGGGATCGAGCGGTTCGACATTATCGGCTCCTCCTATGGCGGCATGATCGGCCTCGCCCTGGCCGCGCTGGCTCCGGCACGGGTCGGCAAGCTGCTGGTGATCTCCGGCGCCCATCGCGCCTGCGCCATGGCGCAGGCCTGGCGCTCGATCCAGCGCGAAATCGTGGAACTGGCCCTGCGTCTGGGCGACGGCGCCGCCGGGCTCGACCTCGCCCGCCGTCTCGCCATGACCACCTATCGCACGCCGGACGAGCTGGAAGAGCGGTTCTACGCCCCCGATCCGGACAGCCGCGACGCCTGCGGCATTGCCGGCTATCTGGAAGCGCGCGGCCGCGACTATGCGCAGACCGTGTCGCCGCAGCGCTTTCTCGCCCTGTCCTGGTCCATGGACGCGCATGATGTGGACCCGGCCGGCATCGCCTGCCCGGTCACCTATCTGGCCGTGTTCGAGGACCGGCTGGTGCCCGCCTCGCAGATCGCCGAAGCCGCCGGCCGCACCCCGGACGGACGCCTGAAAACCCTGCATTCGCGCTATGGCCACGACGCCTTCCTGAAGGAAGAGACGGCCATTGCCGACGCCATCACCGACTTCCTGCGGAGCTGATATGAGCCAGGATCCCCGCACACGGGCCATCCGCGCCGGTCTCAATACCGACCGCAGCTGGAACGCCGTCATCCCGCCGATCTCGCTGTCGACCGCCTATCGCCGCGAGGACCCGGCCGTGCAGCCGGCCTATGATTATGCCCGCACCGCCAATCCGGGACGCTCCCTCTTGGCCGATGCCATCGCCGAGCTGGAGAACGCCGCCGGGGCCGTGGTCACCGGGTCGGGCATGTCGGCAATCGACCTTTTGCTGCACGATCTGCCCTTCGGCGCCCGGGTGATCTGCTCGCACGACGCCTATGGCGGCACGCGCCGCCTGCTCGATGCGCGGTCCTCGGGCGGACGGCTGGTGCCGGTCTATGTCGACACGTCCGACCTCGACGCCGTCTCCGCTGCGCTCAACGAGGATGCGGCCCTGATCCTGGCAGAGACCCCGTCCAATCCGCGCCTGCGCATCACCGATATCCGGGCGCTGGCCAAACTCGCCCGCAATGCCGGCACCGAGCTGGCCATCGACAACACCGTCATGTCGCCCGCCCTGCAGCGGCCGCTCGACTGGGGGGCGGATTATTCCGTCCAGTCGATCACCAAGCTGATCAACGGCCATTCCGACATGGTGGGCGGCGTGGTGTGCTGCGCCGATCCGGAACGCGTCGAGCGCCTGGCCTGGTGGGCCAATTGCGTCGGCACCGGCGCCGGGGCCTTCGACAGCTATCTCGCCCTGCGCGGCCTGCGCACCCTGCCCCTGCGGGCCAAGGCCCAGTGCGAAAGCGCCCAGGAAGTCGCCACCTGGCTCGCCCAGGACGCGCGCATCGCCCATGTCGACTATCCCGGCCTCGACAGCCATCCCGGCCACGACATCGCCGCCCGCCAGCAGGACGGGTTCGGCCAGCTGATCTCGATCCAGCTCTCCGACAGTGCCGCCAGCGCCCGCGATGTCGTCTCCCGGCTCGACCTCTTCACCCTCGCCCAATCCCTGGGCGGCGTGGAAAGCCTCGTCTGCATCCCCGCCCTGATGACCCACGCCTCCATGTCGCCGCAAGCGCGCCAGGAGGCCGGCGTGCCGGACACGCTGATCCGGCTGTCGGTGGGGCTTGAAGGTGCCGCCGACATGATCGCCGATCTGGATAAAGCGCTGGGTTAGGGGGGGGAGGTTTCCGCGCTCTGTTTCCCCAAATTGCTGCTTCCCCCACCACCACCTGCTTCCCCCACCACCACCTGCTTCCCCCGGATTTATTCCGGGGCCTGCCGCTCGTGACGCATCCTGGCACCGAGCCTTGACGGCCACCGCTGCTGGGCCCCGGAACGGGTCCGGGGAAAGTGGGGGGAGAAGGGGAAAGCGGGCGCGAAGTTATTCAACGCCCCTCCATTTTTCCCGGGCGAAAGCCTGCGAAGGCAGGCTGCAGATCCGGGACCGACCGAGGGTCATCTTGAGCGATGCGTTTCCCGTCGATCCCGGCGCTTCGCCCGGCCCAACGCCGGGCGTCCGGCCGGGAAAAGCGCGGAGTGGTTTTCACAGCGTCAGGGATGCAAATGCCGGCCACCGGACAAGGCTTCCCCTGCGTCAGCGGGGGAAGTGGCCGAGCCCGGCCTTGGGCCGGGTGAGGTCGAAGGGGGTGAGTCGCAGGTGCGCGCTGACGCGCTCTGCGCCGCTGCGCGCCGCCCCCTCAGTCCGCTGACGCGGACAGCTCCCCCGCAAGCGGGGCGAGCCCTTTGGTCCTGCACCTCTCCCCAACCCATACTTCCCCCGGATTCATTCCGGGGCCTGCCGCTGGTGACGCATCCTGGCGCCGAGCCTCAACGGCCGCCGCCGCTAGGCCCCGGAACGGGTCCGGGGAAAGTGGGGGGAGAAGGGGAAAGCGGGCGCGAAGTTATTCAACGCCCCTCCATTTTTCCCGGATGAAAGCCTGCGAAGGCAGGCTGCAGATCCGGGACCGACCGAGGGTCATCTTGAGCGATGCGTTTCCCGTCGATCCCGGCGCTTCGCCCGGCCCGAGGCCGGGCGTCCGGCCGGGAAAAGCGCGGAGTGGTTTTCACAGCGTCAGGGATACAAATGCCGGCCACCGGACAAGGCTTCCCCTGCGCCAGCGGGGGAAGTGGCCGAACCCGGCCAAGGGCCGGCTAAGGTCGAAGGGGGTGAGGCACAGGTGCGCGCTACGCGCTCCGCGGCGCTTCACGCCGCCCCCTCAGTCCGCTAACGCGGACAGCTCCCCCGCAAGCGGGGCGAGCCCTGGGTCCGCCCCCTCTCCCCAACCCATACTTCCCCCGGACCTGTTCCGGGGCCTGCCGCTGGTGACGCATCCTGGCGCCGAGCCTCAACGGCCGCCGCCGCTAGGCCCCGGAACAGGTCCGGGGGAAATGGAGCGGTGGGGGAGAAGGAGAAAACCCCGCCTATTCTCCGGCCAGGGCACCCGGCAGATGCGGCGGGGTGGTTTCGTTATTGGCTGCGGACCAGACGTTCGGCAGGATATTGCATTGCAGGCCTTCGGAGTCCTGGCCGATCTGGTAGGGGCCGTCATAGAGGGGGCATTTGCACTCGGCGAGGCCGTCGCCATCCTCGTCCGTGCAGGGCGCGGTCATGCAGCCGGCATAGAGGCGGATATCGTTCTCGCTGCAGTCCTGCGAACCGAAATTATGCACTTCGCTGGAATAGAAGGAGAAGGTGGAGATCAGCGTCGCTTCGCTCTGCGGGTAGAGCGACTGGGTGGCGCCGGTTTCCAGATCGCCCAGCAGGCTGCACACCGGTGCTTCCTGGCAGAATTCATACTCGTCGACATGCGGATCGTCGGCATTGTTGCAGATGCCCGAGGCCAGATGGGCCATGTTGAGGCAGTTCGAGCCGTCAGCATTGCAGCGCAGTTCGGTCTCTGCGCGGGCGACCGGATTGAGGATCGAGCCGATCAGCACGAAATTATAGCGCAGGCCCGGCTCGAGCATCTGCTCGTTGACGGCATAGCAGGTGCAGTCGGCATGCTCGGGACCGCCGATCGTGCACGGCAGGGGCGGCGTTGCGCTCTGGCCCGGCGGGGTGGGCTCTTCCGGCCCGGAATAATAGCACAGCGCATAGGCATTGCCCGAGCAGGCGAGGAATTCGGACAGCTCGTCATACTGGTCGGCGCGCGGCGGCGGATCGTCCTGCGCGCTGGCGGACGGGATGGCCAGAAGGCCGGCCAGGCAAAGCCCCCTGAACAGGTGTGTGGCGAACAGGTGCGCGGCAAACCGGCGGGTGGCGAACAGGCGGGTGGCGAACAGGCGGGAAAATAAGGACGGCATGCGTGTCTCCTCGCGGGGCATCCCCCGGACCGCTGACAGGACGTACGCGTACTCACGACAACAATTCTGCAGCGCGCAAGACACTCAAGCAACCCTGAATGGAAAATAATTTCGCGCCGGCCGCTACCCCGTCCGCACCCGTTCCACGGCCGTGCGCCAGGCGGCCCGGCCGGCGTTGCGCGCGCCGGCCGCGAGGTCCGGCGTGAAGCTGCGATCCTGCGCCCAGAGCCGGCGCCCGTCTTCCAGGCTGGCGAAAATCCCCGCGCCCAGACCGGCCAGGAAGGCCGCGCCCCAGGCGGTGGCTTCCGACTGGACCGGACGCACGACCTCGATCCCGGTGAGATCGGCCAGGCGCTGCATCAGGGCATTGTTGGCCGTCATCCCGCCATCGACCCGCAGGCGTGTCGCCACGACGCCGTCGGCGGCGATGGCGTCGAGCAGATCGCAGGTCTGGTGGACGGTGGAGTCGAGTGCCGCCCGCGCAATCTCGGCCCGGCCTGACCCGCGGGTCAGGCCGATAATCGCGCCGCGGGCATCGGGGTCCCAATAGGGCGCGCCCAGCCCGGTGAAGGCCGGTACGAGATAGACCCCGCTGTCCGGATCGGCCGCCGCCGCCAGCGCCTCGATCTCCGAGGCTTTCGCGATCAGGCCCAGCCCGTCGCGCAGCCATTGCACGGTGGCACCGGCCGACAGGATCGAGCCTTCCAGCGCATAGACGGTCTCGCCGCCGATCCGCCAGGCAATGGTGGTGAGAAGCTGGTTCTGCGACAGAACGGGTTCGGTGCCGGTATTGATCAGGAGGAAGGCGCCCGTGCCATAGGTCGATTTCATCTCGCCGGGCATGAGACAGGCCTGGCCGATGGCGGCGGATTGCTGGTCACCGGCGACACCGCGGATGGGCAGGGCCCGGCCCAGCACGGCCGCTTCCGTCACGCCGAAATCACCCGCACTGTCGCGCACCTCCGGCAGCATTGCCGCCGGCACGCCGAACAGGGAGAGAAGTTCGTCATCCCAGGCATTCGTGCGGATATTGTAGAGCGCGGTGCGGCTGGCATTGGTGGCATCGGTGGCATGCACCGCACCGCCCGTCAGCCGCCAGATCAGCCAGGTGTCCACCGTGCCGAAGACCAGCTCGCCCGCCTCGGCGCGCGCACGGGCGCCATCGGCATGGTCGAGAATCCAGGCGATCTTGGTGGCGGAAAAATAAGGGTCCAGAACCAGGCCGGTCTTTTCGCGCACCCGATCCGCATGACCCGCCTCGCGCAGCGCGGCACAGGTCTGCGCCGTGCGCCGGTCCTGCCAGACGATGGCATTGTGCACCGGCTCGCCGGTCTTGCGGTCCCAGACGAGCGTCGTCTCGCGCTGATTGGTGATGCCGATCGCAGCGACTGCATAACCCGCCTTATCCGCCGCTGCGAGCGCCTCGCGGGCCGTCGCGCGCACGGTCGCCCAGATCACGTCGGGGTCGTGCTCGACCCAGCCGGGCTGGGGATAGATCTGCTGGAACTCGCGCTGGGCAACGGCAATCACCTCATAGGTGTCGGTGAACACGACCGCGCGGGAGCTCGTCGTGCCCTGGTCGATCGCGAGGATCGCCGTCTTGCGCTGCGCCATACTTGTCCCCCTCCCCGGTTTTCGTGTGACTATAGCCATGACGCGCCTGGAAGAAACGGGCTAGGTTCGTCACCTGCAAAGGGGGAGCCCGCATGACCGACGACGCCTTCAAGCCCGAACGGCTTGCCAGCCCCACCGGCGCCGATCTGTGTGTCTATACGCGCGAGGCCGACGGTGCAGCGCACGGCATCGTGCACATCAATCACGGCCTGGCCGAACGCGCGGCGCGCTATGCCCGTTTCGCCAACTATCTCGCATCGCGCGGCTATCACGTCATCGCCCATGATCATCGCGGCCACGGCCTGACCACCGCTGAAGACGGTGCCCCACGCCGCTTTGCCGACGCCGATGGCTGGAGCAAGGTGATGGGCGATGTGAAAGCGGTCGAGGACGAGGCCAAACGCCGCTGGCCCGGCCTGCCGCTGGTGGTCTTCGGTCATTCCATGGGATCGGTCGTCGCGGTCAATCACGCCCTGCGCGAACCGGACAGCATCGCCGGTCTTGCCGCCTGGAACGGCAATATGGCGCTGGGCGGGCTGAAGTCCGTGATGCGTTTCGTACTGTGGTGCGAGGCGCTGGTGGGCGGCCCCTTCACCCCCAGCACGACGATCGACAAGCTGACCTTCAAGGCCTGGAACAAGCGCTTTCCCGAAGGCCGCACCGATGCCGACTGGCTGTCCTCGGACCCGGCCGAAGTCGACGCCTATGTCGCCGACGAATTGTGCGGCTGGCCGTCCAGCGTGTCGCTCTGGCGTGATTTCCTGGGCGGGGTCGCTTTCGCCGAGGACGACCGCAATCTGGAGAAACTGCCGAAGGATCTCCCCGTCCACCTGATCGGCGGATCGCTGGATCCGGCGACCGAGGGCGGCAAAACAGTGCAACATCTTGGCGCACGAATGGAGCAGCTGGGGATGACCCATGTCACCCTTGAAGTGCTCGAAGGTTACAGGCACGAGACAGTCAACGAGGCCGGACGCGACACCGCCATGGCCGATTTCGCCAACTGGCTCGACAGCGTCTGCCCTGCGAAAACCTAGACCGTGACCCGCTACGACGTCGTCATTGTCGGCGCCGGGGCTGCCGGCATGATGTGCGCGATCGAGGCCGGCCGCCGCGGCCGCTCGGTCTGCGTCATCGAGCACGGCAAGGCGCCCGGCGAGAAGATCCGCATTTCCGGCGGCGGGCGCTGCAATTTCACAAATCTGCACACCGGGCCCGGCAATTTCCTGTCGGCCAATCCCCACTTCGCGAAGTCGGCGCTGAAGCGCTACACGCAATGGGATTTCATCGACTGGGTCGACCGCCACGGCATCGCCTGGCACGAAAAGACGCTGGGCCAGCTGTTCTGCGACCAGTCGGCCCGGCAGATCGTCGACGGGCTGACCGGCGATATGCGCGACGCCGGCGTGACGCTGCGGCTGGGTGTCTCCGTGACCGCCCACGCCCGTGAGGGCGAGCGTTTCCGGCTCGACCTGTCGGACGGCAGCACCCTCACCTGCCAGTCCCTGGTGATCGCCTCGGGCGGCAAATCGATCCCGAAAATGGGCGCGACCGGTTTCGGCTATGACGCCGCGCGGCAGTACGGGCTGGCCGTCACCGAGACCCGCCCGGCGCTGGTTCCGCTGACCTTCGATCCGGACACGCTGGCGCGGTTCAAACCGCTGTCCGGTGTCGCGGCCGACGTCTCCGCCCGGTGCAACGGCACGGCCTTCGAGGAAGCGATGCTGTTCACCCATCGCGGCCTCAGCGGTCCGGCCATCCTGCAGATATCCTCCTTCTGGCGCGAGGGTCACGACATCGTGATCCGCTTCCTGCCCGCCCGCGACTGGTTCGACACCCTGCGCGCGGCCCGCACGGAAACGCCGCGCCAGGCGCTGCAGAGCGTGCTCGCCGAGCACCTGCCCAAACGCCTCGCCCAGCTGCTCGCCGAGGAGGCCGGCCTGACCGGAAACATGGCCGACCAGTCCGACAAGAAACTGCAGAAAACCGGTGCTATGCTAGAGACTTGGACGGTGCGCCCGACCGGCTCGGAAGGCTATCGCACGGCAGAAGTCACGCTGGGCGGGGTCGATACCGACGGGCTGGACAGCCGCACCCTGCAGGCCCGCAGCGTGCCCGGCCTGTTCTTTATCGGCGAGGTGGTTGACGTGACGGGCTGGCTTGGCGGATACAACTTCCAGTGGGCCTGGTCGTCCGGCTGGAGCGCCGGTCAGGTGGCCTGAATGCGACAGGTCCCGACGGACATTTCGTGCCGCGAGAAAACCCTCGTCATGTGGCACGTCGAGCGCTATCTAGAGGGGAAAGTAAACACTGTTCTCCGCAAGCAGACCTGCCGGTCTGATGCGGGCAAGCCGGTCGTGACATGAACCGTTCCTATATCGCCGCCCTCGCCATTTTCGTCGCCGTGGTCCTCCTGTTCACAGTGGGCACGCTGCTAAACGGCGATGCCGCCTCCCATGACGCCGAACAGGCCGACACCAGCCACCGCTTCGAAGTTGTGGTGCGTACGGTCGAGGCCCGGATGCGCCCGGCCAGCCTGTCCCTGCGCGGACGGACCGAGGCATTCCGGGAGGTCGTCGCGCGCGCCGAAACCGGCGGGCGCGTCGCCGAAGCCCCCATACAGGAAGGCATGCCGGTTGCGGCCGGCGACGTGCTGTGCCGGCTCGATGTCGATGCCCGCTCGGCGGCGGTCCAGCAGGCCGAAGCCGACCTCCGCGCCCGGCAACTCGACTATGAGGCGGCGGTCGAGCTGAACCGGCGCGGCCACCGCGCGGCCAACCAGGTCGCCGCAGCCGAAGCCGTCCGCGATGCGGCCCGCGCCCAGCTGAGCGCCGCCCGCGAGGAGCTGGCCAATGTGAATATCGCCGCCCCGTTCGACGGCCTCTTCGACGGCCGGGAAGCGGAGATCGGCGACTTCCTGCGCACCGGCGAAGCTTGCGGGACAGTGGTGCAGCTGGATCCGATCCTGGTGGTCGCGGAAGTCGGCGAACGCCATGTCGCCGAGCTGGAACCCGGCATGGCCGGCTCGGCCCGCCTGGTCACCGGCCAGACGATCGAGGGCACGATCCGCTTTGTCGAACGCCGGGCCGACCCGGCCACCCGCACCTTCCGCGTCGAACTGGAAGCGCCCAATCCCGATCACGCCATCCGGTCCGGCATCACGGCGGAAATCCGTCTCAGCCTGCCCGAAGAACCGGCCCATCGCGTCCCGGCCTCCATCCTCGCGCTCAATGCCGAAGGCGTGCTGGGCGTGCGGATCGTCGAAGAGGGCAATCGTGTCCGCTTCGTGCCGGTGGAACTGCTCAGCGATGACGGCGAGCAGGTCTGGGTGGCCGGCCTGCCGCGCCACGCCGAGGTGATCGTGCTGGGACAAGACTTCGTGGCCGATGGGGTCGAGGTCGATGTCTCGCGGGAGGGAGCGGCCCGGTGACCGGCGTCGTCGACTTCGCGATCAATCGCGCCCGCATGGTGCTGGCGATCTTCGTCTGCGCCCTTGCCGCGGGCTTTCTGTCCTTTGTCAGCCTGCCGCGCGAAGCCGATCCGGACATCCCCTTCCCCTTCGTGATCGTGGTCGTGCCGCTGGACGGCATTTCCCCGGAAGACGCCGAACGCCTGATCGTCCGCCCCACCGAGACCGAGATGCGCTCGATCGAGGGCCTGGTCGAACTCAACGGCACGGCGGCGCTGGGCGCCGGCACGCTGATCGCCGAATTCGACGTGCCCTTCGATGCCGACCAATCGGTGCTCGACGTGCGCGAGGCCGTCGACATGGCCCGCCGCGAATATCCCGAGGATGTGCGCGAACCGGTGATCCAGGAGTTCAACTCCGCCCTCGCCCCCACCATCGCCGTGCAGGTCTATGGCGAGGCGCCCGAGCGCACGCTCTATCGCATTGCCCGCGATCTGGAAGACGAGATCGAGGCGCTG
Organism: Maricaulis sp.; assembly: GCF_039978735.1. Classification (GTDB taxonomy): domain Bacteria; phylum Pseudomonadota; class Alphaproteobacteria; order Caulobacterales; family Maricaulaceae; genus Maricaulis. The sequence continues at coordinate 56,406 of NZ_JBDWAS010000033.1, read as the reverse complement.
CCGCAGATCCTGCAGGTCGATGTTCAGGGCCTGCGCGACGAGGTGCTGGAGATCGTCATCGATCCGGCCCTGCTGGAGACCTATGGCGTCACCTATAACGAGCTGTTCAACGCGGTGCAGTCGAACAACCGGCTGATCGCGGCCGGCTCGCTGGACAGCGGCGAAGCCCGTTTCCAGGTGAAAGTCCCCGGCCTGTTCGAGGATGCCGAGGATGCGCTGCGCCTGCCGCTGACCCGGTCCGGCGACACGGTGGTCACCCTGGAAGACGTCGCCACGGTGCGCCGCACCTTCAAGGATGCCGACAGTTTCTCGCGCTATAACGGCGCGCCGGCCTATACGCTGCAGGTCGTGCGCCGGTCCGGCGAGAACATCATGGACACCGCCGCCGCGGTCCGGGCGCTGACCAACGAGATCTCGGAAACCTGGCCGGAAACCGTCCGCCACGATTTCAGCCTCGACCTGTCCACCTATGTGCGCGACAGCCTGCAGAGCCTGACCTCGTCCATCATGCTGGCCATCGTGCTGGTGCTGATCCTGGTGGTCGCAGCACTGGGCGTGCGCTCGGCCCTGCTGGTCGGCATCGCGATCCCGTCGAGCTTTCTCTTCTCCTTCCTGCTGCTGAGCATCTACGGGCTGACGGTCAACTTCATGGTGATGTTCGCCATGGTGCTGGCCGTGGGCCTGCTGGTCGACGGCGCCATCGTGGTGGTGGAATATGCCGACCGCAAACTCGCCGAGGGCGAAACCCGCAAGGCCGCCTATGCCGCCGCCGGCAAGCGCATGTTCTGGCCGATCGTCTCCTCGACCGGCACCACGCTGGCGGCCTTCGTGCCCTTCCTGTTCTGGAACTCCATTCCGGGCCAGTACATGGCCTTCCTGCCGCTGACGCTGATCTTCGTGCTGACCTCGGCGCTGGTGATGGCGCTGGTCTTCCTGCCCACACTGGGCTCGGTCTTCGGACGCAAGGGCGGCGTGGTGGACGAAAACTCCGCCGTCGCCCACCTCAACGCAACCGAAGAAGGCGATCCCAAATCCCTGCCCGGCTTTACCGGCGCCTATGCCCGCATGATCTCGGTGCTGGTAAAGCGGCCGATCTTCGTCAGCCTGGGCGCGCTGGCACTCGTCGTGGTGATCGTGATGAGCTTCGGCGCCCGCGCCTCGACCATGCGAACCGAATTCTTCCTCGATGCCGAGCCGGAACAGCTCTACGTCTTCATCCGCGCCCGCGGCAATCTTTCGCCGGCCGAACAGTATGAACTCGCCCTGGAGGCCGAGCAGCGGCTGGAGGGGATCGAGGGCATCAAGGGTTATTACACCGTCGCCGGCGAACCGCCGGGCCAGTCGCCCTTCGACGGCACCGGTGCCGCCCCGGCCGACAGCGTGGCCCGCATTTTCGTGGAGTTCGAACCCTTCGGGCAGCGCCCCAATGGCCGGCTGATCGAACGCCGCATCCGCGAGGCGATGACCGGCATTCCCGGCGTCATCATCGAGGTCCGTCCCTTCCAGCAGGGCCCGCCCGTGGGCAAGGACATCCAGGTCGAACTGCGCTCGGACGACGCCGCTGCGCTGGAACAGGCCGCCCGCCTGATCCGCTCCTATATCGACACGATGGAGGGCACGACCGATATCGAGGACACCCTGCCCCTGCCGGGCGTGGAATGGCGCCTCGACGTGGATCGCGAAGAGGCCGGACGCTTTGGCGCCGACGTCACCCAGGTCGGTGCAGCGGTGCAGCTGGTCACCACCGGCACGCTGGTCGGCCGCTACCGCCCCGACGATGCCGACGAGGAGGTCGATATCCGGGTGCGCTTCCCTGAAGGCGACCGCGACATCTCGCGGCTCGACGATCTGCGTGTGAACACCCAGACCGGTGCCGTGCCGATCTCGAACTTCGTCACCCGCGAAGCCCACCAGCGCATCGACTCCATCAACCGTCGCGACGGCAAGCGCGTGCTGATGATCCGCGCCAATGCCGATGAAGGCCATGCCGGCAATATCCTGCTGGCCGAGCTGCGTGCCTGGATCGACGAACAGGTGGAAAGCGGCGCCATCGATCGCCGGGTCGATATCGACTATCTCGGCGCCGACGAGGAGAATGCCGAAGCCGGCGCCTTCTTCGGCAATGCCATGCTGGCCTCGCTGTTCATGATGGCGGTGATCCTGCTCTGGCAGTTCAACAATTTCTGGCATGTCGTGCTGACGCTGCAAGCGGTCGTGCTGTCGGTGGTCGGCGTGCTGCTGGGCGTGCTTTTGACCTTCCCCTACATCTCCATCCTCTTCCTGGGGACGGGTGTGGTGACGCTGGCCGGCATCGTGGTGAACAACAATATCGTGCTGATCGACACCTTCCAGCGTCTTCGCGGTCTGGGCATGGCGGTCGACGAGGCGATTGTGCGCACCGCCGCCCAGCGTCTGCGCCCGGTCATGCTGACGACGGTCACGACGATTTTCGGCCTCCTGCCGATGGTGTTCCAGATCAATGCCGACTTCGCCCATGGCGTATTGTCGATCGGCGGGCCGGCCTCGGAATGGTGGGTGCAGCTGTCCTCGGCCGTGGTCTGGGGTCTGGGCTTCTCGACCCTGCTGACGCTGGTGCTCACCCCGGTCATGCTGGGCGCGCCCATGCGGCTGGGCAATTGGCGGCGCAAGATGCTGTCCGGCACGCCGCTGGCCAGCCGCAGCGAGACGCAGCCGGCGGAGTAGGCCTGCCTACTCCCGGCTCACCCGCACCAGCCGGCCGTTTTCCTCGTCCGTAACCAGCCAGACAGCACCGTCGGGCGCCACCCGGACATCGCGGATACGCGCCTCCAGTTCGCCGAACAGCACCTCTTCGCCGGCCACGGCCCCGTTTTCCAGATCGACCCGGCGCACATGGCCCGACGGCACGTCGGCATCGCCGGAAATCAGGGCTGCGACCAGCAGATCGCCATCCCAGTCCGCGAACATGTCGCCGCGATAGATCGCCATGCCCGCCGGCGCGATCGAGGGCACCCAGACATGGATCGGGTCGGTCATGCCGGCATAGGTCTGAAACGGCGTGACCAGCGCGCCGGTATAGTCGATGCCATGGCTGGCAATCGGCCAGCCATAATTATTCCCTTCGGCCAGCACATTGATCTCGTCGCCGCCCTGCGGCCCGTGTTCATTGGCGTAGACCGTGCCGGTGTCCGGATCGACCACGACAGCCTGGGGGTTGCGATGGCCGATCGAGAAGACGCCCGGCGCTGCGCCGTCGAAGGCCGCGCTCAAGGGCGCCCCGTCATCGGCGAGGTGGACGAAACTGCCGAAATGGCTTTGCGGATTCTGGGCCTGTTCGCGAAAATCGAAGCCCTCGCCGATCCCCAGCAGCAGGCTGCCGTCCGCCAGAAAGGCGACCCGCCCGCCATAATGGACATCGGTGCGGCGGCGCGGCGTGGCCGAGAACAGCGTCTCGAAATCCCTCAGCGCGCCGCTCTCCAGCCGGCCCCGTCCCAGGTGCAGCGTATTGTCCCGCGGGCGTCCTTCAGACCAGGTCAGATAGACCCAGCCATTGGTCTCGAAATCCGGATGCAACGCAACATCCAGCAGACCGCCCTGGCCGGAATAGAGAACCTCGGGCACGCCGGCGAGCGGATCGGACAGCGTTCCATCCGCCGCCACAAGGCGCAGGCGGCCCGGCTTCTCGGTGACCAGCATGCGGCCATCGGGCAGGAAGGCGAGGCTCCAGGGGTGTTCCAGCCCCTCCACCCGCGTCTCCAGCTGCGTCTGGGCATGTCCCGGCGCGGCGGCCAGCATCAGGGCCAGACCCAGCACGATCGATTTTCCGGCCATCTCATCCCCCAAGCGAATTGTCGCCAATGACGTCACACTATAGGCTCGGCTCATCGCTGTTGAGCCCAATTCGGGGGACGCCATGGCCACGGCCCGCATGATTGCCGTCTACCTGCTCGCCGTCGTGACGGGGACCGTTCTGGTCAGCATCGCCAACACGCATGTCGTCCTGCAGGCTCTCGTCCGCGCCGGAGCCAGCATCCCCACCGCCGTCCGGCTGGATGCGATACGGCAAGATCTTGCCGGCTTCGCACCGACGCTTTTCGTGCTGATCCTGGTCGGCTTTGCCGTCGCCTTCCCGATAGCCGGACTGCTGGGCCGTCTTCTGGGACGCGGCTGGCGGCGGCTGGGCTTCACCCTCGCCGGTGGCGCGGCGATTGCCGCCATCATGCTGGGGATCACGGCCTTCTACGGCCAGGTGCTCGACGCGACGATCACGCCGGTCGCCTCCTCCCGCGACCTGCCCGGCCTCTTGACCCTGTGCCTGGGCGGTGCCGCTGCCGGCTTTCTCTTTGCCAGCCTGAAGCCGCCCGCTCACGCCGCATCCCGGCGATAGATCGCATTCGACTCAATTCCGAGCGCGAGGACAGACCTCACCTTAAGTCCGGCCGGTCTATGACACCTGTCTGGGAGGGTCCTCGATGGCACGTGTCCGCGAAACCATGCGCTCGGATCTGCGCAATATCATCAAGGGTGGCGCCACATCGCGGATCCTGGATCTGTATTCGATCGCCCAGCGCTATGGCGAATACGACCGCCACAGCGCCAACCCCTTCTTCCTGCATCCGCGCCTGAACCGCTGCTTCATCATCAAGCACACGGTGCGCGTCCATGAACGCCCCTATGTGATGTCGTCCCAGCCGGTGGTGACCAAGGTTCTGGTGCCGCTGGCCGACAGCGATCTGTCGCTGGGCGGGCATGCCGTCTTCGTCGAGGAAATCGGCTTCGCCCAGAAGATGCGTACCCTGTTCGAGCGCCCGGACGAGCCGCACCTGATGGATCTCGACCTGATCCGGCTGCGCGAGCTGGCTGCGCTGCCCAGTTTCGATCCTTTCATCCTGGCCGAACGCTACCGCGATCACGTCCGGCCGATCGACGAGCTGTATTTCAACATTTCCGATCACGAGAAGGAGCGCATGGAGGATTCCGTGGCGCGCCAGATCGTCGACGTGGTCAGCCTCGCCTTCGGCGATCATTCCCAGCAGGACAAGGAACGCGCCCTGCGCTTCACGCGGCAATTGCTGGCCTGCGACCTGGACGGTCGCCTGAGCGATCTGCGCCGCTCGCTGGACATGACCGAGATGGAGTTCCGCTCCGGCATCTTCGGCTGGCGGGGGATCCTCTACTATCGCTATCACATGAACGAGGCCCTCTCGGCACTGAAAGGCTTCATCCAGCAGATCAAGGCGGTCTCGATCGTCGGCGCCAGCGAGCACGAATATTCCGAGCTGCAGCACATGCGCCGCGCGATCATCGACGAGACCCGGCATCGCTGGGCCTGCCTGACGACGGTGATGGAGGAGTACGAGACCGTGTTCGGCCGCTTCTGCCGCGGCGAGGATGCCCATGGTTTCCGCAACTTCCTCCTGAAAGCGCCCTCGCTCTTCTATGACGTGGGGAGCGATCTTTCGGTGGTGGGGCACGTGCCCGGCTACTGGCGCTACTGGGCGAAGCAGAATTCCAAGGGCTTCCTGCATGCCCGCGAGGCTGTGACGCTGTTCTCGGACTTCATCGCCAGCGTGACCCGCACCTCTCCCGGCGCGAGCCATACTGCCACGGAAGCGCGCCGGCGCCTGCGCTCACCCATCCCCCAACCGGTCGTCGTGACGACGGACGCGGCCTGAGACCGCGCCATCGTCCTGCCCGCCGGGGCTGCTGCCCACCGTTCAGGCAGCAGCCCCGCATGCAGTGCAAAAGCGCAAGGTCATCCGATATTAAACTGTTCCCGCTAGCGTTGCAGCGATGGGGCAATCAGGACGGAATGGATGAGCGGGTCAGACAGAAGCAGCCTTCGCCGGATCGTGCGCGGCGGTGCGACACCCCGCATTCTCGACCTGTGGTCGATCCACCGCAAATACGGCCAGACCCTGGAATTCGCGGCGAAGCCCTTCTTCCGCAATATACGGCTGAACGCCAGCTTCATGCTGAAGCACACCGTTCGCCCCCATGACCGCCCCTATCTGCTGACCGAGAATCCGGTCGCCACCAAGCTGATCATCCCCGTTTCCGTCGATGACCTGGCAATGGGCGGGCACTCCTTCTTTGTGGAGGAAAAGGGTTTTGACCGCCGGCTCAAGGAATTCCTGGGCACCGGCTCGATCAATCCGAAATTCGAGGCCGACCTGCAGCGGGTGAAGGAACTCGCCGCGATGCCCTCCTTCGACCCTTTCCTGCTCGCCGACCGCTATGCCACCGGCGAACGCCCCGTCGGCCGCTTCTATTTCAACATCTCGCCGGACGAGCAGGAAGCGATGCTGGGCCATGTGACCCGGCAGATTTTCGGCATCGTCAATCTGGCCTTCAACGACGAGATCCTGAGCCCGAATGACGACCGCGCCCGCAAGTTCGCCCGCCAGCTTCTGGACGGCGAGGACAAGCAGAAACTCGTTGGCCTGCGCGAAACTCTCGGCATGAGCGAAGAGCAGTATGAAGAGGGCATTTTCGGCTGGAAGGGCATTCTCTACTACCGCTGGCGCATCCGCGAGGCCCGCGACGGGCTGCGGCAATTCCTGGTCGAGCTGAACAATGTCACCGTTCGCGGCGCAACCTGGGAAGAGAACAAGGAAGTCAACGATATCCGCCGCGCCATCCTGAAAATGGCGAAGGATCGTTGGAGCGCCCTGACCACGGTGATCGACGATTACGACGCCCAGTACACGCGCTTCTGCAAGGGCGGCGACCCGACGGCCATCCGCGACTTCCTGCTCAAGGCGCCGGCCTATTTCGGCCAGCTGGGCAGCGACCTCTCGGCGGTCACCCACGTGACGTCGTTCTGGAATTACTGGTGGACCGACCGGGAGAAGGGCAGCCTGTCGGCCGACGACGCGCTGGACATCTTCCCCAGCTTCCTGCGCTCGCTGACCCGCACCTCCGAAGACATCCACTATACCGACGTGCACGCGGCAATCTGACGGTCAGGCGCTCGCTCCGGAATCAAAACGGCCGGCCCGCCAGGCGGACCGGCCGTTCTGTTTTCTGCTTTCGCTATTCGACTGTCACACGGACGAGATTGTCGTCGGAGTCGCGGTCGATCAGCTTGTTGTAGGGATCGATACCGGCATAGAGCGGCTGCTCGTCGACGATGAGCTCGATGCGCATTGTGGTCTCGTCGATCCGGTGTTTCTCCATGTAGAGCACGTGATCGCTGCCTTCATAGGCATCGTCGAGATTCTCCGAGAACAGGCCGATATCGATCATGTAGTCGATATCCTCCTCGGTCTGTTCGCCGGCCCCGTCGGCCTCGAACTTGTGCGCCTCGATCTCCAGGGCCACATCCCAGCGCCCGTCCTCGCGTTCGGTGGCGGTCGCCGATGTGACCTCCAGATCGAACAGGACGATGCGCTCGAAGAAGTCGTGGATCACGCCTTCCCATTCCGGCCCGGCTTCGGCGCGCAGGATGCGCAGGAAGTCGAGCGTGGTAGCATACGGGTCGGTGGAATAGGCCCGTTCGGCGATCAGCTGCTGCATGACGCGGTTCACCACATCCTCGCCGAGATAATCGGCCAGGGCATACATGATCACGGCACCCTTGCGGTAGTGGATGTAGGCCTGGTTCTCGACCCGGTAGAGCGGCAATTCCTCGATCGACTCGGAGCCGCGAGCCGACAGATAGCTGTCGAGCTCGTATTTGAGGAAGCGGCGCATATGGTCTTCGCCATATTCCTCGCGCATCACCATCAGCGCCGAGTACTGGGCGAAGGTTTCCACCAGCATGGTGGAACCCTGCACATTCGCCCCCAGCACCTGGTGTGCCCACCACTGGTGAGCCGCCTCGTGCGCGGTCACGTAGTAGACATAATCGATATCCGACGGGTCCGAGAGGTTTGCGATGAAGCCGATGCCCTCGGAATACGGGATCGTGTTGGGGAAGGACTGGGCGAAGGTCTGGTAGGCCGGGAATTCCAGGATCCGGAACTGGCGGTACTGGAAGGGGCTGAAATGCTCCGAGAAATAGGCCAGTGAGTCGGCCGAGGCCTCGAGCATCCGGTCCACATTCCAGGCGTGGTCGGGATGGTAGAAGACCTGCAGATCGATCCCGTCCTGCTCCTGCTCGGCCACCGCATAATCGGCAGAGAGCCACGAGTAGAAGTTCAGGATCGGCCGGTCCATCACGTATTCGAAGTACCGGCGGCCATTCTCCTCCCATTCGCGTTCCAGATAGCCCGGCGCGACGGCGATCTGGTCGGCCGAGGTCGACACGATCGTGCGGAAGGTGACGTAGTGGGACCCGGTCAGACCGTTCTCGTCCCAATGGCTTTCGTCTTCCAGCGGGAAGGCCCGGTCGATCGGTTCCAGTCCTTCACGCCGGCGTTGCTGGCGATCCTGCAGACGCCAATTGCCGTTGAAGCCGATATTGGCCATCGATTCGCCATTGTTGAAGAAGGTGCCGTTGTAATTGACCGTGCTGACATTGCCCGCATTGCGGAAACCGGGATTGGCCCGCTCGACCGAGAAGCCGAACGTGCGCGTCTCGCCCGGCTGCATGGGCGTGTCGAAGCGGAAGGAATAGGTCAGGAAACGCATATCCTCCGCGTCGGCCTGCCCGCCCTGCACCTCTTGCGACAGCACCGTCGTACCGTAGCCATAGGACACCCACAGCGTATCGATCGGCGCGTCCGTCTGGTTTTCCAGCACATACTGGCCACGCGCGGTATAGCGACGCTCGGAGGGGTAGATGTCCACCTCATAGGCCGTTTCCACGATGGTCGGCTGGTCGACGTCCTGCAGATAGAGATACTCCCGCTCATATTCGGCTTGCAGCCCGCGGAAGTCGTTAGAGGACAGGTACTCGTTGCGGATATTCGTGTTGTAGAAGATCCAGCCGCCTGTGCCGGCAATGCCGGCCAGGGCGACAACGATCAGACCCGCCGTTGCCGGCGTCATGCCGCGGCCGAAGGCCCCGAGACGGGCCAGGATCGGCGACAGCGACCCGCGGCTCCAGAGCCGGTAGGACAGGACGAGCAGAAGCAGCGCCCAGAACGACCAGTAGGCATAGAACCACAGCGAAATGCCGAGGAAGTGGCCATAGCCGTTCATGTCCGAATAGGGCGCACCGGGCGTGCCGCCATACTGGTAGAGATTGTGATCGAGCCCCATCTGCGACATCACGATGGAGACGATCAGGAAGACCAGCATGAAGGCCATGCCCAGCCAGCGATTATTCATCAGAACCTGGGCGAAGATCGCCAAGGCTGCGAAAATCGCCGTCGGCAGGATCATCCCGACCAGGCCGCGCAGGGCGTACTGATCCCACTCAACCGGAGCAAAGCCCTGGATCATCTGGGATACGCCACCGGCAAGCAGAGCCAGGCCGATCAGGCTGACGACAACCAGGCAGAGCGCGAGGAATTTGGTCGCCATGAACACCCAGCTCGGTGTCGGCGTCGCGTCCACGATGTAGGAGAAGCCGACCCGGCGCTCGCGCCACATCACTTCCGCCGCATAATAGATCACCACAACGCTGGGCAGCCAGGAGAAGGCCCCGTTGATGACGTCGATCATGATCCGCGTCACCGGGTAATTCGGTGTGCCGTAATATTCATTGCCCAGGAAGAAGCCCGGAACGGTGTTGAGCAGACCCAGGACCAGAAGGATCCAGAAGGCCACGTTGAACACCACGCCCTTGAACTCGAAGCTGAGCCGGGCGAGGAATTGCTGGAAGGCGGCTCCACCATCGAGTTTCGGCGTCACGCGCGGCAGCTCGATTTCGGAGATGGCATTGGCCGCGCCGGCCGGAGCAACGGCGCCCGCGGCCTTGCGGCCGGGAAGCTTGAAACTGCCCTGTCGGAAGCGGAAGGTCGCGACATTGATCGCCAGCAGCACCAGGCCGATGCCGATCCAGAGCAGGCGGTTCTGCATCATCACGCCTTCGAAGGCGACAACCCGCTCGTTCTGGTCGAACACCGTCCAATAGCGCGTAACCTCGCCGAATGTGTTGAAACCGAAGGGGTCGATCAGCGCGAGCGTGTCACGCAGGTCCGGTTGGGACTGAGACAGGCCGACGCCGACAAAATAGAGGACCAGCAGCGCCACGAAGGCCGCATAGGTCGCAATGGTCGAACGCGTGAAGTTGGCGACCGTGAACAGGATCGTGCCGATCACCCACAGATTGACCAGCCCGAACACGGCAAAGAGATAGGGATACCAAGCGAGATTTGTGGGCCCGACCAGTTCCGGGTCGAGCCAGGGCATGACGCTGCCGATGAGGAAGGCCAGCGGCACGGCCGAGAACACCAGGGCCGTGATCACGAAACCGCCGATGAAGCGGCCGAGCACGAAATCGAATTCCCGCACGGGCCGCGAATAGAACAGTTCAGACGTCTTGAACCCGAAGTCCCGCAACACGCCGGACGACAGGAAGACCGTCGGTATGATCGCGCCGAATATCGAGAAGACAAGGATGTTGATGGTCAGCGCATTGGGCGAGTTGATGTTGACGGATCCACCACCGCCGACCTGGATCTGGTCGATCGTCACCCCGCCGAATACGAGCAGGAAGAAGATCGCAAAAATGGCAATGGATGCCGGCGAAAAGAGCTGAAACCGGAATTCGAATCCGGCGATTTTCCAGAGCATGGCTGAGCCTCCCTCGCGCCGCTTATGCAGCGTTGGCGGCCCGGCGGCCGTCGGTGATGGTGGCGAAATAGACATCCTCGAGATCCGGCGTCGCAGCTTCGAAGCCCTCGCCCGGATCGGTGTCCGACAGGACCCGCACCAGAACCTGGCCCATCGTCAGGCGTTCGGAGATGACGTTGAGACGGGAGCGGACAGCCGGCAGTTCACCCTTGGCCACCGTCTTCGCCCAGACCTTGCCGTTCAGCTGGGCAATCAGATCCGCCGGAGCGCCCTGCGCAACGATCTTGCCGCCATTCATGATCGCCATGGCCGGGCAAAGATCGGCAACGTCCTCGACGATATGGGTCGACAGGATGACGACGACATTCTCGCCGATTTCGGACAGGAGATTGTGGAAGCGGTTGCGCTCTTCGGGGTCGAGGCCGGCGGTCGGCTCGTCGACGATGATGAGTTTCGGATCACCGAGCAGCGCCTGGGCAATGCCGAAGCGCTGGCGCATGCCGCCGGAATAGCTGGCGACGGACTTGCCGGCATGCTGGGTCAGATTGGTCTGCTCCAGCAGGGCTTCGACGACCTTCTTGCGCTCCTTGCCGTTGGAAATGCCCTTGAGCACCGCCAGATGATCCAGCATCGCGCGGGCTGACATGCGCGGATAGACGCCGAAATCCTGCGGCAGATAGCCCAGCACCGAACGCAGCGCCTTGGGTTCGCGCACGACGTCGATACCGTCGAACGTCGCCGTACCGCTGTCCGGCGCCTGCAGCGTTGCCAGCGTGCGCATCAGCGTCGACTTGCCCGCACCGTTCGGGCCGAGCAGACCGAACATGCCCTTGGGAATGTTCAGCGTGACACCGTCCATGGCGCGCACACCGCCCGCGTAAGTCTTGGTAAGATTGTTGATTTCCAGCATATCCCGTCGCGACCCCTGTGAGCCGCCTCCCCTGAAAATGGCAAAATTGGGGCAAGACTAGGCCTGTCCCGGTTCGCGCACAAATGAGCCTTTGTACAGAAACCCCACCAGAGGGACGGTTATTCCCTTTGTCCCCCCTTAATGTGCGCGATGCCGGAAACCCGTGACGACAGGCCCGCGCAATTGTATGCGTCGGCGCATGGCACCACCGCTTCTCACCCTGCAGGGCATTCATCTCACCTTTGGCGTTACGCCACTGCTCGACGGCGCCGACATGCAGGTCGGCGAAGGCGAGAGGCTGTGCCTCGTCGGCCGCAATGGCTCCGGCAAGTCGACCCTGATGAAAGTCGCCGCCGGGCTGGTCGAAGCCGATGGCGGCGATCGCTTCGTGCACCCCGGCGCGACCATCCGCTATCTCGAACAGGACCCGGACCTGACCGGTTTCGCGACGGTGCGGGACTATGTCGTCGCCGGGCTGGCCCCGGGCGATATGGACTATCGCGCCGACTATCTGCTCGAACAGCTCGGACTGACGGGCGAGGAAAAGCCCGACGTGATCTCGGGCGGGGAAGCCCGTCGTGCAGCGCTGGCCAGAGCACTCGCACCGGATCCCGATATCCTGATGCTCGACGAGCCGACCAACCACCTCGACCTGCCCGCTATTGAATGGCTGGAAGGCGAGCTGGCCGCCTGCCGTTCCGCCCTGGTGCTGATCAGCCACGACCGGCGTTTCCTTGAAACCCTGACCCGCAAGACGCTGTGGCTGGACCGCGGCCGCACGCGCCTGCTTGAAAAAGGCTTCGGCGCCTTCGAAGCCTGGCGCGACGAGGTGTTCGAGCAGGAGCAGGAAGAACTGCACAAGCTCGACCGCAAGATCGTGCGCGAGGAAGACTGGCTGCGCTATGGCGTGACGGCACGCCGCAAGCGCAATGTGCGCCGCCTCGCCGACCTGCAGGACCTCAAGCGCCAACGCGCGACCCATCGCGGGCCGCAGGGCCAGGTGAAGCTGGAGGCGAGCCAGGCCCAGGATTCCGGCAAGCTGGTCGCCGAAGCCCGGCATGTCTCGATCGGTTTTGGCGGCCGTTCGATCGTGAAGGACTTCTCCACCAAGATCGCCCGCAAGGCGCGGATCGGCCTGGTCGGTCCCAATGGCGCCGGCAAGACGACCCTGCTCAACATCCTCACCGGACAGCTTGCACCCGACGAGGGAGAGGTGCGCCTGGGCACCAAGCTGGAGATCGCCAGCCTCGACCAGAAGCGCGTGGCTCTGAGGGACGACTGGACCGTGTCGGAAGCGCTGACCCAGGGCGGCGGCAGCCAGGTCGAGGTGGCCGGCAAGACCAAGCATGTCATGGCCTATATGAAGGACTTCCTGTTCCCGCCGGAACAGGCCAACACGCCGCTGCGCGTGCTGTCCGGCGGCGAGAAGGCCCGCCTGATGCTCGCCCGCGCCCTGGCCCTGCCCTCCAACCTGCTGGTGCTCGACGAACCGACCAACGATCTCGATCTGGAAACGCTCGATCTCCTGCAGGGGCTGATCGACGACTATGCCGGAACGGTCTTCCTGGTCTCGCACGATCGCGACTTTCTCGACCGGGTCTGCACCAGTGTCATCGTCTCGGAGGGCGACGGGCGCTGGCGTGAATATGCCGGTGGCTATTCCGACATGCTCGCCCAGCGCGGCCGTGGCGTCTCGCCGGATGACCGCACAGGCAATGTAGCCGCCGCCAAGCCGGCATCCGCTACGTCGTCGAAACCGCAACCGGCGGCCCCCAAACAGGAAAAACGGCGGATGGCGAACAAGGATCGCTATGCGCTGGAACGCCTGCCGGGCGAGATCGACGCGCTGGGCGAAACCATCGCGAAGCTCGAAGCGCAGATGGGCGACCCGGCGCTGTTCGCCGACAGCGCGCGCTTCGCCCAGGTCTCCCAGCAGCTGGCCGACGCCCTCGCCGAACGCGACGCAAAGGAAGAACAGTGGTTGGAGCTGGAAGCCTTGCGCGAGGAAATCGAGGGCGAGGGCTAAAGCTTCGTCAGCCTGAGCCTCCGGGGCGGAACCCCGGAGGCTGCAAGGCGATTGGCTAGCGGAAGGCGCGGGAGCGCGACGGGCCCAAGATCACGGCGTTGAGCAACAGAAGATCAAGACCGTCGAGATAGGCCCGGGTGGTCGGGGACTGGGTGAAGGCCACGACCTGGCCGCTGCCATAGCTGCGCGACAGGACAAAGGGCTTGTAGGCCAGTTGTCCGGCATAGTCGTCCCACAGATACCCGCCGGCAACGAGCTCGTCCGGGCCGGCAAAGCGCAGCGCGGTATCGGCATCGTCCATCTCGACAGGCGCATAGATGTCCGATCCGGTCACCAGCGCCGCCGCCCCGCGGTCATACCCCGCCGACATCCACACATCCGGATTGGCTTCAACGCGGGCCAGAGCGCCCGGCGAAGAATCCGGCATGGCGCCGGAAGCCGTCTCGCTGGCACGCAATTCTTCCCGGTTCGCCAGGATCCGTCCGTCGATCACCTCGCCACTGGCCGAGGCTTCGCGGGGCGAGTCTGCGGCGCGCTCGCGCTGGGCCGGCATCATCGCGACCTCGCTGTCCGCCAGCCAGCGGGTCGCGTCGCCCAGGCCGACAACGACGCCGCCGCCGCGGGCAAAGCCCTGGATCGCCGTCCGGCCGCCATCGCCCAGTTCCGAACCCAGCTGACCCCAGCGTTGCTCGGGCAGGATCAGGACATCGTAATTGTCGAGATTGGCCCGGCTGATCGTGCCTGTGCGAATGACCGCAACCGGAATGCCGAAGCGGCGTTCCAGCACATAGCGAGTCGCGCCGGCAGAGGTCGGATCGACTCCGTCACCCCAGGCCATCGCCACCCGCGGCTCGCGCACCGGGTAGAAATTGTCCGAACCGGGATTGGGACCGTCATCGACCCAGCTGCTGGGCATGCCGTCGAAACGCGCGCCGATCTCGGCCGCCAGCCGCGTGATCAGATTGTCCAGATCGTCCGGCGCGGAATGACGCGGCACAACGACGCTGCCCCGCGGATAGGTGATGTCACCGATGCGGAAGCTGGCATTCGTCGTGCGCATGGGCACGCCTTCCTGGGCGAGAGCCGCCACCAGATAGGCCTGGCCGGCATCGCTCCAGGGGATGACATAGCCCCACTCTGACGAGCCACCACCGGCGATCCGTTCGATCGGCATTTCAGCGTTAACCGGCTGGGCATCGACCGCCGGCGTACGGCGGCACTCGACGGCATCCACATTGCCCATCAGCGGCAAGGACCAGGCGGTCACGTCATAAAGCTCATGCCCCAGACCTTCACTGCGGCGGCGCTCCTGCTCACGCATGAAGTCGGCGGGCAGATCCGTCGTCGCTTCCATCAGGGTGCGGGCGAGACGGCCGGAGGGCTGGTCGAAGCGTACGAGGAAAGCGCCCGCCTCGAAGCTTGCACCACAGGCCGACGCACCCGGCGCCAGCCGCGACACGGCAATATCCTGGGCTGCCAGGTTCCGCGCCATGCGCTCGGCGCCCCAGCGATTAGAGGCGATGTCCAGAAGCACGGCTTGCGGCGCGTCAGCGCTCGTCGAAGCACTGTCCCGGAAAGCCACGAAATCGCGCAGGAAGCGCGGCCGGTTCTCGGCCACCACCTGCGCCGTTGAAAGGCTGGCGATGAAGTGACGGTCGACCCCGTCGGCATAGGTCAGCAAAGACCCGTCACGGCGGCGCCATTCCAGACCCCGCGCCGAGGCCTGTTCATAGGTCATCGCGATGGCGCCCTGCAGGGTCGGCCACATGTCACCATAGCCGGGATAGAAGGCGTCGAAGACTTCGCGCGTGTAGTAGTCGTATCCAAGACGGTCGAACCATTCGCCATGATTGCGGCCGATCAGCGCCTGGGCGGCGCGCTGGCTGTCGACAATGTTCGGATTGAAGGGTTCCGCCGACGGCGCGAAGAAATAGCTGCTGTCCCCGCCCATCTCGTGGGCGTCCACCACCACGACGGGCCGCCAGTCCAGGATGGCATCGACGCGTCCGCGCGTCTCCGGCTGGGTGCGGGCGAACCAGTCGCGGTTGAGATCGAAGAGATAGTGGTTGAACCGCCCGCCGGGCCAGGGCTGATCATGCTCGGCCGTGAACCGGTCTTCGCTGGGCGACAGCCCTCGCGCTGCCCGGAAGGACTGGACGAAGCGGTTGCGGCCGTCCGGATTCTGGCTCGGATCAATGATGACGATCGTATTGTCCAGGATGGTGTCGACCACGTCGTCGCCGCGCGCGGCGAGCAGATGATAGGCCATGCGCAGGCCGGCATCGGTCGACGAGATTTCGTCGCCATGCACGCCATAGGACAGCCAGACGACAGCCGGCAGGTCGGCGATCAGACGATCCCGGTCCGCCGCATTCAGGCCTGCCGGATCGGCAAGCTGTTGCAGGCCGGACTGGATCGTGTCGAGCCGGTCCATCGTTTCGGGACGGGCGATCACGGCATAGACGAGCGGACGGCCCTCCCAGCTGCGGGCGTATTCGACAACGCGCATCCGGTCAGCCGATGCTTCGGCGAGCGTATAGAGATAGTCGACAGCCTCGGCCGGCGGCGTGATCTCGGCACCGAACTCGTAGCCGTATTCGGACAGGAGGCTGGGAACAGCATCATCATACTGGACCGTCAGCGGCGCCGTTTGCGCCCCCGCCCCGATGGTTCCGAAAAGCGCCGCCAGAATTGCTGTCGCCAGTGCACGCATCGCCATACCCCTCATGTCCTTTGTCGCGGCAATTAATCAGGTTTTCGTCGCAGCGCAAAAGCTTCAACGCGCATCAGGCCGCCCGGTGACGATCGGAAAGTCCGGATCGGGCTGCTCCAGCAAGGCAAAGAAGCCCAGAAGCGCGCGCCGGTCGCCACGAATGGCAAACTCCTGCGAGGCGAGCATGTCGAGCAGGCCGGCCTCCTGTTGCAGCAGGCGCATCCAGAAGGTGCGGGTCAGCTCGACTGTCGCATCCGCATCCGGCCGGGCCTCCCCGCGGTGATGGTGCATGACCCCGTTGGACAGCTCGATGACGTGTGTCTCGCCGACGTCCGTGAAGACGAAGTTGAACACACGGTTCTGGCGGGCAGCGCGCAGCCCGTCGATCCGCGTGGCCATCGCCGCAAAGAACATGTCGAGCGGGATCGCGTCCAGAATACCTTCCGATGCCCGCACCGCGTCTGTCTGCGGAATGCCGTGCCGCAATTCACGGGCAGCCGACAGATATACATCCCGCCAGGGCGCCGACTCGGCGCGGTAGCCGAGCTGTTCATAGCTGCGTGCCAGGATGGCGGCGGCCGCCTCATTGCCCGGAACCGCATAGACTGCATGCTGGGCCAGCTCGGCGGACCAGCGATAGTCGCCGCCTGCAAACGCGGTCTCCGCCGCCGCGATGACGGCCTCCGCACCACCAAGCAGATCAACATAGCGCTGCGCGGCCTCCCCCCTGGGCAGAGGGTCGAGATTGGCCGGAACACCGTCATACCAGCCAAAATAGCGTTGATAGACCGCGCGCGAATTGTGCCGCAGCGTGCCGTAATACCCGCGCACGGCGAACCGGCCGGCGAGCGCGTCCGGCAAGACAATCGTCTCGGCGATCTCGTCCGGCCCGAGGCCGCGGGCCGCCAGCCGCAGGGTCTGGTCGTGGATGTATTTGTATATATCGCGCTGGGCGACGAGGAAGTCGTCGACATCGCCCGCGCCCCAGACCGGCCAGTGATGGCTGTTGAAGGCCACCTCCGCGCGCGCGCCGAAGACGCGGCGGGCTTCCTCTATCCCTGCCGACCAGGCCAGCGCGTCGCGCACCTGCGCGCCTCGCAGTGTGTAGAGATTGTGCAGATTGCGCGAGACGAGCTCGGCGCCGCACCAGGCCTGGAAATCCGGGAAAAACACCGTCAGCTCGGCCGGGGCTTCGGTGTCCGGCGCGTACTGGAATTCCATTCGCACACCATCGATTTCCAGCATCTGGCCGGTATGGTCGATAATGATATCGGGCTCAGCGATGGTGTGGCGGCCCAGTGCGGGATGCTTGCCAAGGCCGGAGCCGACATGCCCGCGTGCGGTGCGCGGCAGATGCGTGCCATACATGTAGCCGGCACGCCGGGCCATCACGACACCAGCCATGACATTCTCGCTGACGGCCTCCTCGAGAAAGCCGGCCGGCGCGATGACAGGGACAGGACCCTCGCCCAACGCGCCCTCGATCGCCTCGACGCCGCCGAAATGGTCGATATGGCTGTGCGTGAGGATGACGGCGGATACAGGCCTGGGGCCGAGCTCGCGCTCGACGAGCGCCAGCGCCGCCTGTGCCGTCTCGACCGATGTCAGCGGATCAATGACGATCCGTCCGGTCTCACCCTCGACGATCGACATGTTGGCCAGGTCATAGCCGCGGACCTGGTAGATGCCCGGAACAACTTCGTAGAGACCATATTCGGCATTCAGGCGGGCCTGCCGCCACAGGCTGGGATGAACCGTATCCGGCGCGTCTTCCCCATCGAGGAAGGCATAGTCGGCGGGTCGCCAGATCGAACGCCCGTCAGCATCGCGGATATCCAGGTCGTCGTCGCGTGCGACAAAACCGCGCCGCACCAGCGCCCAGTCTTCATCGTCGATCAGCGCGGGATCGCGCGCGATTTCCGCGTTCAGACGGCCGGTCGCAGCGGTTGCCGGAAAGGCCCCGTCTGTATCGGCCTCATTTGCTGAAATCTCCGGCGGCTGTTGCGGTGAAGGCCCGGAGCACGCCGCCACGAAAAGAAGAGCAGCCATGGCCATAATCGTCGCCCGTTTGCACACCATGTTCGAACCTCCCCGCCTGAACACTGTTTACTCCACGCTAACCTCTCAGCTCACGCTTGGCGACAAATCCCGTTCGTTCGGTACTTTCTCCGGCAGAGTGCCTTGGTTTTCCCGGCAGGTCCCGACTATCATTCGCAAACGTGCGGGATCGATTCGGAGAAATGCGGATGGAGCAGGACGAGGCTTGGACCATAGCCCTGGACTCGCTTGACATTCCCGAGCCGGGGGCCCGCGAGGCATTGATCGCGATGTCCGAGATCCGTCATGTCGAGGTCGGCACCACGATTATCGCCCAGGAAGAGGATGAGGATCATGTCTTCATCCTGCTGGAGGGGTCGGTCCGCGTGGTATTGCTGTCCGAGAACGGTCAGGAGATCTGGCTGGACTGGTTCGGTGCCGGCGCCATCTTCGGTGAGCTCGCAGCGCTGACCGGTAAACCGCGAACCTCGGAGATCGTGGCGGAGACACCGTGCCGGATCGCGGCACTCACCGGCGCACAGTTCTTCGACCTGCTGCGTCGGCATGGCAGTATCGGTCTGGCCCTGTGCCGCATTCTGGCGACCCGCATCCATCACACCACACAGCGCATGTTCGAACTGTCTTCGCTGTCGGCGCCGGGCCGCATCTACGCGGAATTACTGCGCATGTCCGAACCGTCGGACAAGGCCGGCAACAGCCGGACCATCCAGGTCGCCCCGTCCATGACCGAACTGGCCCGCCGCGTGAACACCACGCGCGAAACCACATCCCGCACCGTGAACGATCTGGAACGTCGCGGCCTGCTCAAGCGCAATAACCGGTCATTCGAACTGGTCGATCCCGATCTGCTGAGCCGCATGCTCGGTTCGAGCTGACGCCCGGATTTCTCCCGATGCCGGAGACCCGGGCGCGACGCTGCGCAGCGCGTAGAGACGTGTCATCGGCAGCAGCGGATCGATTTCGGTCCGGCCGACATATTCGCATCGAAATTCGGCGGGTCTGGACATCGACAGAAGTGCGGCGAAGGCTTCGCTGACGAAGATCGATCCGGGCACCGTCACGGACTCGATTCGTGAAGCGACAGCCACTTGCCCGCCGAACGGGGCCGTCCGTTTCTGTACCGGGTCCATACCCTCCTGCACCGGCCCGCAATGGCCGCCAATCCGCAGTCCGAGCCCGGGCGGCAGGTCCAACGCATCCAGGTCGATCGCATCGAATGCGCGACGCAGACCGACGGCGGCGCGCGCGGCCTCCGCGACACTGCCGAAGACGAGGAAGAGCCCGTCGCCCCAGCTGTCGGTATAGAGCGGGCGGTCGGGCCCGCTCTCGCAAACTTCCGCAAGCCTGCCGAGAACCTTCTGGACAAAGGTGGGGATACGATCGTCGGGCACGGAGGTGGAACCGCGAATGTCGAGAAAGAGCATGGTGCGGATCACGAGATTGAAGTCGTCGCTTGCGGCATCGCCGGCGATGACCGGCAGCGATGCCGACGGCACGCTGCGCTCGAAGCGAAGGATATGCTGCGGCAGTCCGGACTGGCGCCAGACCGCGGCATCCCTGGCCGTACCGGATTCCGAACGCCCGGCTTCGCCATCGAAGACAAGCAGCTGGACCGGTGTGCTGGCCAGCACCGACGCCCGCATCCGCGCCATGCCCATGGCGACCACGCTGGCATGATTGAGGCTGAACTCGGAGAGGATCCGGCGGTCGGTCGTGACTTCCACGATGTCTGCAGCCGCTTCCAGACACACCTCGCACCGGCGCACCCAGGCCTGTCCGTAGGGACGCACGGACGCATCGATGAAGACCGCAACGGGTACCGGCAGAACGACGGTCAGAGCGCACCCGGCCGCCAGACCCGCTTCGGCAATCAGTATGTCGGATCCCGCCGCGAGCGCCCCGTGCAGGGGACCGATATTCTCGCGCTCCAGCAGGGTGGCGATGGCGGTCTTGAGCCGCACTTCACGATCGGGCGCGACCATCCCGTCACCGGCTCCCGAGCGGAAAAGATGACCGGCATAATGCGCCGGCCGCGGCGGTTCGAGCGCATCGAGCCAGGCGTCGGGCATGTCCAGTGCCGCAGCGATCAGACGCAGCTGGCGCAGCGTCGTCGCATGAGCGAGATAGTTCTCGCGATCGCACGCAATCGCGGACCGCAGCGCCATATTGGCCGCGCCCGGCTGGGCGAGCAGGAGATGGGCTTCGGCCTCGGAGGCTTTCTGGTAGTAGGCGGCTTCGGGGTCCAGCGGCAGGCCGGAGCGGCAGCTTTCCAGGACCCGGCGTGCAAGATCGACCGAACGCTCGCGATCGCCGGCCAGCAAAGCCATGGTCGCTGCATTGATACCGGGATAATGACCGCCCGTCTGTTCGAAGACTGCGGCGTATCGATCCGCGGACGATCGCGCCAGCGTCGGGAAGTCTTCCGCGTTGGCCTCGAAGGCCATGGCCTTGAGAAGACGCGCACCGAGCGCCAGACAGTCCTCGTTGTGGCGTGCTTCGGCGAGGCGGAAACGATAGAAGTCGCGCTCGGCACGCTCCAGAGCGCCGGAACGGATGAGACACAGGACAGCCCGGTGGCGCAGCCACAGATCGTCGGGCCGGTGGCGCAGGGCGTCCAGGCACAGATCATAGGCCCGTGCCAGATCGCCCTGCTTGAACCGGTCGGCAATGTCGTCGCGTTGCGTCATTCAGTCCTGCCCGTCCCGGCCCGGCGGCCGGGCGGTTTCAATCAGGGAATGACCTTGATCTTGGGATCGATAATGACGCGTGTCGACTGGTTGCCTGCGTCCTGCGAGGCCTTGATGAAAAGCGAGTAATCATACTCCCCGGCCTGCGCACAACTAGCAAAGAGCTCGAAACTGTAGGGTTCGCACGTCGCGCCGTTCAGCATCAGCCAGGCCAGGCCGCAGAATTCGCCGGCCGGCACTTCAGACTTGAACTTGATCCGGGCAGGCTCGAAACCCCATCCTGGAATCTGCACATGGAAGATGAGACGCGCCGGTGCTTCGACCGTTTCGTCGAAGGGGCTGGCGCCCATGGTCGCGCTGGCTGTCCATTGTCCGGCCAGCGCCGACAGCACCGCGGTGCGAAGCGTCGACGTGTCGGCCAGCGGGTACTGGGCGACGGTATCGGCGAAGGTGACAAAGATCGCCGAGATGTCGGCGTCATCGAAATTCTCGCGCCCGGCATCGCTGCCCTGGACGACGAGAAATCCGTCGGTTGCCTTGGCGATCAGGCTGATCTGGGTCACGCCCACAGCCATGGCGCATGCGTCGGTCAAACCGGATTGTGTCTGGCTGCCATCCAGCCAGGTTGCGTCGATCGTGCTCATGATTTCCCCTTGCTTGCCCGTTTCGGGTGGTCACATATCCCCACTAGGGCGGATGTCTCCGCCCTGTTGTCACCAATCATTCGGCACTGATGCGCTCTCGTTGCAGGACCGCACGGGCCCTGTCGTATTCTGCCCGCGTGTCGGCCGGAACGCGCGCGATTACCGGCATGAGCCGGTTCACCATCGCCTCGCGCACACGCGCTGCTTCCCGGTCTTCCCCCTGCTGATCAAGGAGTTCGGCCAGCGTGTTGGAAACAGCCGCATAGAGGTAGGTCCCCTTGCTCAGGCGGTTCTGCCAGTCATCGATCTGCTCGAGCTCCGACAGCAAATGCTGCAACGCCAGGCTGGCGGCATCGACGTCTCCGAGGCCGGCCAGAATGCGTGCCTCCATCAGCGATGCATGCAGGCGCGTATCGTCGAACACATCCCCTTCGGCAGAAATCCACGAGGGATGCGTCATGTAGGCCGATGCATCGAGATAGGCCTCGCGGGCCGCGTCGAGGTCGCCGGCCAGCAATTGCGCATCGGACAGCCACAGCCGCTGGCGAATGACGACCAGCCGCCATTGCAGGTTTGCCGGGTCGTGCGCAACGAGCGCATCGGCCTCGTGCGATGCCGGAATGAGGATCTGGAGCGCCGCCTCGATATCGGCCCGGCTTGCCCCGCGCCCTTCGGCGATGTGCAGGCGCGCGAGTGCATACTCAGCGGTCATCGTGTCACGGCGGATCGTCCAATTGTCGGCACCACCACCCAGCTGCTCGTCATAGATGCGGATCTGTTCGCGCAGCGCCTCCATGGCGGCGTCCCGGCCGTCAAGCGGTTCGGCGACATAGGCCATCCAGCCCCAGGCATCGGCCAGATCGATCAGGGCCGACTCGGAGTCCGGCGACTCGTCCGCGATCGACTGGAACAGTTCCAGCGCCTGGCGGAATTCGCGCTGGGCATCGCGCAGGCGTTCATGGCCGATATAGACCGTGCCGAGATTCGAGTGGGCATAGGCGGCCTCGGCCTGCCATTCCAGATTTTCCGGCTCGTCGGCCAGCAGCTGGCGCGACAGGTCGCGATACTCGATGAAACGGGCCTCTGCCGTATCCAGATCGCTGCGGCGCCAGGCAAAATACCCCGCCCAGAACGCACTCTGAGCATGTTCGTAAATGCGTGCCGGCGAGGACGGATCGACCGCGAGAATGCGACTGGTTGCTTCGTAGGCCGTGTTGAAATGGCGGTACGCGCTCTCCAGATCCCCCTCGTCGGAGTCGATCTCGCCGAGCAGGTGGAAGGCCCGGGCCCGCCGGCCCAGATCGTCGGACGACATCTGGCGAGGGTCGCGCTCGTCATAATACGCGATCACCTTCTCGCCGACGGCATCGAGAACGTCGAGGCGCCCGACCGGTTCGAGTTTGGCGCGCAAGTCACTCAGCATGAACTCAATCAAATCCTCTGCCTCCGCCTTGCGACGTTCGGCTTCGGATCGGGCCGAGATCGCGAAAAAAGTCAGCGTCGACATCGTAAGAGACAAAGCAATGGCTGCGCCTGTGATCACCGTCACGCGGCGCTGGCGGCGTTGCAGGTCCCGCTGGATCAGCTGGTCAAGCCGCACATCGATCAACCCCGCCACAAGCTTCAGCACAGCCATGCGCCAGCCATCGCCGGACCGGCGGAAATCGGCGGCGACCGGTTCAGTCACCAGACCGTCCGGCGCCCTCATGTTCGGCGGGAAACACTCCTGGCCGGCCGGCCGGCCCGCAGCAATCGCATCCGGCTCACCGGACAGGATCGCGGCGAGCACATCCCCGCCGGGATTGAGTTCGCGGAAGACCCGGATTTCCTCATTGACCCAGCGCGAATCCGCCGCGGCCGGCGAGCAGATAACGATCAGCGTGTCGGATCGCGCCAGGGCATCGCGCACCGAGGCGGACAGGTCGCCGGAGGCCGACAGATCGTCGCGATCGCGGAAGATCGGCGACAGGCGCCGCGGCACATCGCCCTTGCGTGTTTCCTGTCCGACAAGACGGGTCGGAACACGATAGGTTTCCAGCGCGCGGTGAAGCCGGCGCGCCCAGGTCTGATCGGCATGGCTGTAGCTGATAAACGCCCGATAGCGGTTGTCCCCGGACATGCCCTGCTCCCCCGTTTCGGACGCACCATCATTGGGCGATTGGCGGGGACAGGCAACCGTGGGGAGAAAGGTTTTCCCGCGCGCTGCCTATGCCGTCGGGGCCTTCAGCATCGCCCTCGACGAACTCTCGGGCGCTGGACGGGGGTGGTGGGGAGCGAATTGCGAAGTTGGGGCTTCGCATCGGGCAAGGATTCGCGCCCCACCGGATCCCCGGCGCAGGTGGACCTCCGACGGAGAGGAGTTTGGGGCCGCTCTTTCAAGCGGCATGTTCCGAATAGCAACTTTGTGTCAGCGACATACGTGATTGAGATCACGCCTGATGCAGAAACCCGCTTTTTCTAGACCGTTTCTGCAGTCCGCTCAGCAGCCGCCTCTGCAAGGCCCGGAATGGACAGCGCGCCCTCTTCGGCCGGTCCGCACAATTGCCGGAAGCCGGTAAAAAGCTCGCGTCCCATGCCGGCCTGCACCGTGGCGGGAGCAATAGCGGGCGATCGGGCGGCGAAACCATCGGCAGACACCGTCAACCGGCCGGCGGGCGCATCGACGCGCACGATGTCACCATCGCGCACCCGCGCAATCGCGCCGCCCAGCGCCGCCTCCGGACTGACATGGATCGCAGCCGGCACCTTGCCGGAGGCGCCGGACATGCGGCCATCGGTCACCAGGGCAACGTGGAAGCCGCGATCCTGCAACGCACCGAGCGCCGGGGTCAGACGGTGCAGTTCCGGCATGCCATTGGCCCGCGGCCCCTGGAAGCGCAGCACGGCGACAAAGTCACAATCGAGCTCACCGGCCTTGAAACGCGCGATGAAGTCGTCCTGGGTTTCGAAGACGATCGCCGGGGCCTCGACAAGATGATGCTCCGGTTTCACAGCCGAGATCTTGATCACGGCCCGGCCCAGATCGCCGTCGAGCACTTTCAGCCCGCCATCGGCCGAGAAGGGTTCGGCAACAGGGCGGACGACGTCGGTGTTCGCGCTCTGCTCCACGGCCGGCCGCCAGGTGACCCCGGCCTCGCTTTCGAAGGGCTCGCTCGCATAATGGCGCAGCCCCCGGCCGCTGACCGTCAGCACGTCCTCGTGCAGCAGGCCGGCATCGAGAAGCTCGCGAATGACAAAGCCCAGCCCGCCGGCCGCGTGGAAATGGTTCACATCTGCCGGCCCGTTCGGATAGACGCGGCACAGCAGCGGCGTCACACCGGCAAGATCGTGGAAGTCCGACCAGTCGACAAGCAGCCCGGCCGCCCGCGCGATCGCGATCAGGTGGATCGTGTGGTTGGTCGAACCGCCGGTGGCGTGCAGGCCGACAATGGCGTTCGCGATGGCGCGCGCATCGACGATCTCGGCCAGAGGAGCAGGCTCGGCACCGCCGGGAACGATGGCCGCCGCCCGGCGCGCCGCCTCCGCCGTCATGACGTCACGCAGCGGATCGTCCGGATTGATGAAGGCCGCGCCGGGCACATGAAGCCCCATGATCTCCATCAGCATCTGGTTGGAATTCGCCGTGCCGTAGAAGGTGCATGTGCCCGGCGAGTGGTAGCTTTTGCTTTCGGCATCCAGCAGCGCATCGCGACCGACCTTGCCCTCGGCATAAAGCTGGCGCACGCGGGCCTTCTCCGGATTGGGCAGGCCGGAGCGCATCGGGCCCGCCGGCACGAAGACGACCGGCAAATGACCGAAGCGCAGCGCGCCGATCAGCAGGCCCGGAACGATCTTGTCGCACACCCCCAGGCACAGCACCGCGTCGAACATGTTGTGCGACAGGGCGATCGCCGTCGCCATCGCGATCGCATCGCGGCTGAACAGCGACAGCTCCATCCCCGGCTGCCCCTGGGTCACGCCGTCGCACATGGCCGGGACGCCGCCCGCCACCTGGCCGACAGCGCCGACTTCGTTCAGCGCTGCCTTGATGATGCCCGGAAAGCGCTCGAAAGGCTGGTGCGCCGAGAGCATGTCATTATAGGCCGTGACGATGCCGACATTGATGCTGCCGCCCTCCTTGAGGGCCTGTTTGTCGCCACCGGGACACGCGGCGAAACCATGGGCGAGATTGCCGCAGGACAGGACGGCCCGGTGCCGTCCGTCGCGGCCCGCCGCGCGCATCTGTTCGAGATAGGCCGACCGGCTCGCCTCGCTTCGGCGGCGGATACGGTCGGTGACCGCTTCGAGCGTGGAGTTGAGACGTTGAGCCATGTGTCGCATCCGTTTGCGTGTGTGGTGTTTCAGTCGGTCCAGTGGATATCCAGAGGCAGGGCCCCATCGCTCAGCAGGGCGCGAACCGGCATGTCTTCCACCGGACCCGGTGCGCGTGCGGCCTCCAGCGCCGCAAGCTTGTCCTCGCCGCGTATCATCAGCAACAGATGCCGCGCCTGGTTCAGCGCAGCCCGGGTCAGCGTCATGCGCAGCAGGTGATCGCCGGTCACGGCACTGGGCCGGGCCTCGATTGCGGCGACCGGCGGACCTTCTGCGGACAGCGCTGCCTCCAGCCCCCGGGCATGGGGGAACCAGGACGCTGTATGGCCATCGCTCCCCATGCCCAGCACGGCAAGATCGATCCGGCCCGCGTCCCGCACCCGCATGGCCAGTCCGGCCGCGGCATCGAAGGGCGACAGGTCCGGGGTTTTCAGACCGATGAAGCGAGCGTCTGCCGCCTTGCCCGTGAGGAGTGTCTCACGAACGAAGCCTTCATTCGATCCCGCTTTATCCGGTTCGACCCAGCGCTCGTCGACCAGCAGCACCGTCACCCGGGCCCAGTCGATGTCGAGCTGCGACAAGGCGCGGTAGAGCGGCGCCGGCGTCGAACCGCCGGATACTGCCAGCACGGCCGATCCGCGCGCCCGGATCGCAGCATCCAGCACCGCCGCCACCTGTCCTGCCAGCTCGGCCGTCATCGCCTCGATCCCGGCATGACGCTGCACGGGATGGAGCGGTGCGTCAGTGCCGGATGGCATCGAACCACTCCCTGTCCTCACGGGCGAGCAGCAAGGCCGCCTGTGTCGGCCCGTCGGTGCCGGCCTGGTAGCCATACAGCTTGGCTTGGCCCTCGTCCCAGGCACGGATGATCCCGTCGACCCAGCGCCAGGCCGCCTCGACCTCGTCGCGCCGCATGAACAGGCTGAGATTACCCCGCACGACCGCCATCAGGAGGCGCTCATAGGCGTCGGGATAATTGGCCTCGAAATGCTCGGCATAGGACAGGTTCAGCGGCACATAGCGCAGGCGAAGCCCGCCGGGGCCCGGATCCTTGGTCATCAGCATCAGCTTGACGCCCTCATCCGGCTGCAGGCGGATCACCAGCCGGTTGGGGTGCAACACGCCATCGACTGCGCCGACAACATCGTGCGGCACCGGCTTGAACTGGACGATGATCTCGGAGCGCCGCGATCCCATGCGCTTGCCCGTCCGCATGTAGAAGGGCACGCCCGCCCAGCGCCAGTTCTCCAGCTGGGCCCGGATCGCCACAAAGGTCTCGGTCCCGGTATCCGACCCGACCTCTTCGGCATAACCCGGCACAGGTGAACCGCCGACCGCGCCGGCCTGATACTGCCCGCGCACCACATCCTGCGACACATTGGCCGCCGTGATCGGGCGCAGCGCCTTGAGCACTTTCAGCTTTTCAGTGCGCACCGAATCCGGATCGAGCGAGGCCGGCGGCTCCATGGCAACCAGGCAGGCCAGCTGCAGCAGATGGTTCTGCACCATGTCGCGCAGAGCGCCGGAGCGGTCGTAATAGCCGGCCCGCTCACCCGCCCCCAGCGATTCCGCGACGGTGATCTGGACGTGATCGATCCCGTTGGCATTCCAGATCGGCTCGAACAGATAGTTGGCAAAGCGCAGGATCAGCAGGTTCTGGACGGTTTCCTTGCCCAGATAGTGATCGATCCGGAAGATGTTGTTTTCCCGGAAGACTTCACCGACCTGGTCGTTGATCCGGCGGGCGGAGTGAAAGTCCGTCCCGATCGGCTTCTCCAGCACGATCCGGGCATTCGGCGTGTTCAGCGATTGCGCGGCAAGTCCCGCGCAGGCCTGGCCATAGGTGGAAGGCGGAAGCGCGAGATAGTAGAGCCGGATCTTGTCCTCGTCGGGATCCAGTGCCGCCTTGAGATCAGCCCAGTCTTCGCCCTGAGCGCTGACATCGACGGCGACATAGTGCATGCGCTCGGTGAATTCCGACCAGGCTTTGCGGCGCGCATCCGTGGGATCCCGCTCGAAAATGTGCCTTGCGGCAATATCGCGGAACGCATCATCGCTCATCGGTTCCCGGGACGCCGCGATGATCCGCGAATCCGCCGTGATCTGGCCGTCGCACCAGCGATGGAACAGCGCCGGGATCAGCTTGCGCAGGGCAAGATCGCCCGTAGCGCCGAAGACGACGATATCGAACGGTTCAACGGGGACGAGTTCGGCCATGCTGCCTTCCGGGGTTTGCGGCGTGTGTCCGGGGAGGATCTATTACAGCAATGTTACCCCTAACATAAGCGCCCGGGCGAAAAACTTTCCATGTCCCGGCCTGCGCGCTTTGGGCGCATCGCGCGGTCGCGGCGCGGGACGTAATGTCCGCAAAAATAATCACATGATTGCGTTCCCGCCATGACCGACATTCTCCACACGCCCGTTTTTCTGCCCGGCTACGCCCTGGAGGCCGTGCCGCGCTACACCTCCTATCCGCCGGCAACCCAGTTCAATGACGGGATCTGCGGCGGCGCCTGGGCGGGATGGATGTCGGAAACGCCGGCCGAACCGGTGCTTTCGCTCTACGTCCACATCCCGTTCTGCCGCTCGATGTGCTGGTATTGCGGCTGCAACACCACCGTGCCCAATCGCGACAGCCGGATCGAGCGCTATCTGGAGGCCCTGCTGACAGAGATCGCGACCCGTCCGGCACCCGCGCGCGGCAAGGTGCATCACCTGCATTTCGGTGGCGGCTCGCCGGACATGCTGTCGCCGGCGCGTTTCGGTGCCGTGATGGATGCGCTGCGCGCCCGCTACGACTTCGCCGCCGACGCGGAGATCGCCGTCGAACTGGATCCGCGCGGGCTGGACAGCCGCCTGTGCGAGGCGCTGGCTGCAAACGGCGTAACCCGCGCCAGCCTGGGCGTGCAGGACCTGTCCGAAGAAGTGCAGACCCTGATCCACCGGATCCAGCCACGCGAGCAGGTGGAAGCGGCCGTGCGGGCACTGCGCGGCGCCGGCATCTCCCGGATCAATATGGACGTCATGTACGGCCTGCCCGCCCAGACGATCGAGCGCGTCGAGGCGACAGCGCGCGCCGTCGCCGAGATGGATGCCGACCGTGTCTCGGTCTTCGGCTATGCGCATGTCCCGTGGTTCAAGAAACACCAGCGTGCCATCCCCGAAGACCGGCTGCCGGGCGCCCAGGCCCGGTTCGATCAGATGCTCGCCGCCGCTCAGGCCCTCACCGAGGCCGGCTATTCAGCAATAGGTTTCGACCATTTCGCCCGGCCGGAAGACCCGCTTGCCCGGGCCGCACGCGACGGATCGTTGCGCCGGAATTTCCAGGGCTATACCGACGATCCCTACGACATCCTGATCGGTTTCGGTGCCTCCTCGATCTCCGAGGCCCCGCAAGGCTATGCCCAGAATATTCCCGACCCGGCCCGCTATGCCGAGGCGCTGGCGACCGAAGGCTCCGCCATCGTGCGCGGCGTCACCCGATCCTGGCGCGAAGGCCGGATCGGCGAACGTATCATGCGGCTCCTGTGCACATTCGACATTCCGCTGGATGGCGACCTGTTCGACCCGGACGCGCTGGACGGGGTCATTGCTGACGGTCTGGCCCGGCTGGAAGACGGCCACCTCAAGGTAACACCGGCCGGCCTGCCCTATGTGCGCAACATCGCTGCGCGCATCGATCCGGGCTTCCAGCCTGCCAGCCAGAAGCACAGCCGCGCCGTCTGACAGGGTTTTAATGTCGCAGGATGGGGACGACAGCCCCGGGCAGGTTCTATAGAACCGGGGCAATTGCCCTTGGTGATATCGCGTGACCTTCAAACTCGTACCCGTCCTGGCATTGCTGGTAACCGGTCCGGCCCTCGCCGATCCGTTGGCCCGGATCGAGGGCGTGTCGGATGCGTCGCTGCGGGCTGCGCTGGAAACCGCAATCGGCGAGCGCGAAGCGCAAGCCGGCGGGGTTTCGAGCGCCCTGAGAGATGCAAGGACTGCGGCCGACCGTGCCCGCCGCCTGCTGCGCTCGCGCGGCTACTACGCGGCCACGCTGGAACCGATGATCGGCCCGCAGCAGGAGGCCCTTGTCCAGATCACCCCTGGCCCGGTCTTCATCATCGCCGACATAGCAACGGAAACCGGCGACGACGAGGACGCCCGTGCCACCGCCCGGGACGCGATCGGCCTTGAGACCGGAACGCCCCTGCGGGCCCAGTCTGTCATCGACGCCGAAGCCCAGGGTCTCGTTGCCCTGCACAATTCCGGCTGGCCCGACGCCCGGATCGAGGACCGGCGCGTGGTGGTCGATCACGCCACCGAAGAGGGCCGGATCACCTTCCGTTACACACCGGGACCCTGGTCGACCTATGGCGAGATCGAGCGGGATACGGGCCCGTGGAACCCGCAATTCATCGCGCGCATGTCGCCCTTCACCACCGGGGAGCCTGCAAACCGCGAAGAGATACTGGAATACCAGAAACGCCTGACCGAGCTGGACAGCGTCGGCGCCGCCGACATCACGCTGGGTCCGGTCGGCGAGGACGGCAACCGGCCTGTCGATGTCGAACTCACACCCTCGGCCCGCCATTCCATCGAGACCGGGCTCAGCTATTCCACCAGTGAAGGCGGCGGCGGCAATGTTCGTTGGATCCGGCGCAATCTGCGCGGCAATGACGAGACGCTGACCCTGTCGGCAGGGATTGCGACGCTGAACCAGTCGCTGTTGGCCAGCGTGTCGCGTCCGCATTGGCGCCGCTTCGACCAGACACTGCGCCTGCATGCCGGTCTCGTCAGCGAGGACACGGACGCCTACCAGCAGGAAGAGGCCGAGATCGGTGTGGAAGTCACCCGGCGCGATGGCCGGCGGACCTATGGCATCGGCCCACACATCGACTGGTCGCGCGTCACCGATGCCTTCGGCGAGCGCGACGTCATCACGGCCGCCGTCGATCTGGTGGCCAGCTATGACTCCCGGACAGACCCGCTCGATCCGGACAGCGGTATCTATGGCATGGTTCAGGTAACGCCCGCGACGACGCTGGGCGATTGCGGCTGCCAGTATGTGCGTCTGGAAGGCCGCGCCAGCACCTATTACCGCCTCAGCGACAACACCGTGGCCGCCCTGCGTATGCGGGTCGGGTCTGTCTTTGGAGCCTCGGCGACGGCCATGCCGGCCGACCAGCGTTTCTATGCCGGCGGCGGCGGTTCCGCGCGCGGCTTCGACTATCAGTCCCTCAACCCCCAAGCGCCGGACGGAACGCCCTTCGGCGGGATTTCTGTGGTCGAGACAAGCGCCGAGCTGCGCTGGCGGGTGCGCGAACGTTGGGGTGTGGTCGGCTTTGTCGACTCCGCCATGGCCTCCAGCGACCGCCAGCCCGACTTGTCCAACCTTCGCACCGCCGTCGGGGTGGGCGTGCGGTATTACTTCGATTTCGCCCCCGTGCGGGTCGACATCGCCACGCCGCTCGACCGGCGCGATGGCGAGGATCCCGTGCAGATCTATTTCAGCCTCGGCCAGGCCTTCTGATCCATGACAGCGCGCCAGGTCATAGTCCGCGTCCTGCGCTGGAGCGCGATCACGGTCGTGATCCTCGCCGCGCTCGTGGCCGGCCTGCGCCTGGCTGCAGGCGGTGCGCCGGGGCGCTGGCTGGTGACAAGCCAGCTGGACGGCCGCGAGATCGGCGGCCAGACGATCGCGATCGAGGGCCTGTCCGGCGATCCGCTGTCCCGCCTTCATCTGGACCGTCTGACGCTCGCAGACGCCGATGGCATCTGGCTGACGGCCGAAGACATCAGCCTCGACTGGCAGGCCTCGAGCCTCTTGTTCAAACCCTACAGGATCCGCAGCATCAGCGCGGCCCGGGTCGAGGTGTTGCGCCGGCCGGACGGACGCGAGAACGCGCCGGACAGCGATGGCGGCCTGCCCGACCTGCCGGCCCTCATTCTGGGTGAGCTGACCGTTGCGGAGCTCGCCCTTGCCGAAGGCGTCGCGGGACCGGCGTCGCGCCTGCGCATCGACGCCTCGGCGGAAGCCGGTGCGGGCGATGGTGCACGCCTTCATCTGGATGCCGAGCGGATCGATGCCGAGGGCGACCGTCTGGCCGCCGACCTGCGGATCGACGGCAACGGCATCGCTGGCACGCTGGATGCCTTCGGTGCAGCCGACGGGCCGCTTGCCAGCCTGCTGCGCCTGTCCGGGCGGGCGATCCACGCTGAAGGCGAGATCGCGGGCGATGGCGACGCGGGTGAAGGCGATGTCGTCCTTCGCGCCGGCAATCAGGAGATGGTACGGGCCCGGATCAACTGGACGGAACGCGACTGGCGCGCCGAAGGCCGGGTCGATGTCGAGGGCTGGGGCGTGGTTCCGGAAAGCTATCGCGACCTGGCGGGAGACGCCGATATCGTCGCCGAGGGCAGCCGCGAGGCCGGTTTCACCTTCACCCGGCTGGAAGCCGAAACCAGCAGCGGCTCTGCCACCCTCGCACCGGCGGGCGAGAACGCCTGGACGGTCAGCGCCCGTGCCGGCGCCGGCACGATCGCTGCCCTCACCTCCGGCCGTGTCACCGCCCGTACCGCACGCTGGTCCGGCCGGGTCGAGACAGGCAGCGGATTGCGGCTGGACGGTGAGCTCACCGCAGAGGCGCTGGCCGTCGACTATGTCACGGCGGGACAGGTCTCCGGGCCTGTCACGGTGGTGCGCCGTGATGGACGCTACATGATCGAGAGCCGGCTGGACCTGCAATCACCGCACCTGTCCGTCGAACAGGCCGCCCCCCTGATCGGCGATACGGCGGCGCTGGACTTTGCCGGCACCTGGGACGGGCAAGCCCGCGCGCTGGAGATCGATCGCCTGGCCGTCGAGACCGGCCATGCACGCCTCGACGCCTCCGGCCGATACCCGCTCGGCGAAGACGATCCCACGCTGGATGCGGTTCTGGCGATCAACGACATTGCCCGCCTCACATCGCGCGCATCGGGCCCGGCCCGCCTGACCCTGAACGCACAGTCCTGGCAAAGCGCACACCTGACCGTCGACGCAGCCTCTGTCGTCTGGGACCCGGCCTATGCCGACCTGCTGCAGGACCTGGAAGGAGAAGTGACGGTCGCGCGGACCGACGAAGGCTGGCAGATGCGCGATATCCGCGCCCGCGCCAGCGGCGTGGATCTTTCCGGCCGGGGACAGACACGCGGCGATGGCTGGACAGCCGAAGGCGATCTCGCCCTGTCCGGCCAGCTGCCGGTCGAGGCCGCAGAGATCGACGGCGCCCTGGCGACGGCCTTCCGTGTCAATGCCGCCGGAAACGGACGTATCGAGATCCGCACGGCGACACGCAGCAATGCCATCACCGCCGGCCAGCTCACAGTCAACGAACCCAATCTCGCAATCGAGACCGTCTGGCAGGACGGCAGCCTGACGGCCGACTGGATCCTGGAAGCAACGCGCAACGGCAAACCGGTCCGCATGACCGGCGCCGTCACCCGTGCCGGCGACACCTGGTCGGCGCATATCGATGAAAGCCTGATCGGCCCCTTCCGGATTTCGGCCTCGGCCGAGCAGACGACGCAGCGGCTCGACGCCGCTTTCGACATGGAACTGGGCGACCGGGCCCGGTCCAGCATCCGCTATTCCGCCTCGCCGGAAGCCCTGCGCGACGGTGTACTGGACGCCGAACTCATCGTAACCGGTCACTCCTTCTCCGGCGGCTACCTCGCCGAGGCGACGCTGCGGCTGGACGGGCCCCTGTCGGACATGGCGGTGCGGACGACGGCAACCGGGCGCCTGCGCAGCCCACTGACCCTCAATGCCGCCGGCCGCCTGGGTATCAGCGAGGACGGCGTCGTGTCGCTGAGCCTCAGCCCGTCGGGCCGCTGGAGCATTCACCGCATCCGCACGGCCGAACCGATCACGCTGGACTATGCCAATGGCGATTACCGGGCCGGCGGTGCCACCACGATCGGCGACGGCACACTGTCCTGGCGCTATGCCCGCACCGGCGGCCAGGCCGAACTGGAGGCCGGGCTTGCCGGACTGCCCGTGGCGGTCATCGCCGATATCACCGCCTTCCCGCCGGCGGCGGGCATGCTGTCCGGCGAGGTCCGGCTGGAACGTATCGACGGCCTCTGGCAAGGCGGTGCCGAGCTGGGCATTGACGATCTCGCTGCTCTTGCGGCCGACAGCGCGCAACCCGTCGATGCCGATCTCGTCCTCGACGTCGCCGAAAACGCCCGTGTCGAGATGACGCTGACCGGCGACGATCTCTCCGGCAACGCCACTCTCGTGCGGGAAGGCCCCACGCCCCGCCTCGCCATGCTGGCCGGCGAGGATGGCAGCCCGATCTCCGGCCGGTTGCGCCTTCGCGGCGATATTGCCGACCTCGCCACTCTCCTCGTGCCGCCGGATGCGCGCATCGAGAGAGGTGAGCTGGTGGCCGAGGTCGATCTCACCGGTGTCCGCGGCGCGCCGGAACTCGCAGGCCTGCTGCAACTCTCCGGCGGTCAGGTCACGGCCACTGCGACCGGCGCCACGATCCGCGACCTGGAACTCGCAGCCACCTTCGATGGCAGCGGCCTGGAACTGACCGAACTGTCGGCCAGCGATGGCGAGAGCGGACGGCTGACGGGTTCCGGCGTCCTGCGTCTGCCGACCGAGGGGCCCCGGGGCGAAGCCGAACTGGAATTCGACCGGTTCCAGGCGGCGCGCCGCGACGACATGACCATCCAGGCAACCGGCAATGCCAATCTGGCGCTCGACGCCCGGGGCCTGCTGATCTCGGGCTCGACCCATGTCGATCGCGCCCGTATCCGGCCCTCGATGAACGGCGCCGCCTCGATCCCGGAGATCGACGTGCAGGAGATCAACCTGCCCAAGGGCCGGCAGAGCTATTCGCGCAATGTACTGCCGATGCGGCTCGATTATTCCGTCGAGGCGGACCGGAACATCTACATCGACTCCTCAACCTTCTCGTCCGAGTGGGGGCTCGACCTCAACGCCAGCGGCGCCGTGGGCAAGCCCGAACTGAGCGGCCGGGCCATGCTGCTCGACGGCACGGCCTTCGTTTTCAACCGGCGCTTCCGGCTGGAGGGTGGCGAGGTCCGCTTCGACGGCGCGCCGGAAGATGCCCGCGTCGACCTGACCGCCGCGCATGAACGCCCCGGTTTCTCGGCGACGGCCAGGATCGAGGGACCTGTGCGCAGTCCCAGCGTGACGCTGAGCAGCGATCCTGCCCTGCCGGAAGACGAAATCCTGTCGCGTCTGCTGTTCGACGAGTCGGTCAGCGAGCTGGGCGCCTTCGAGGCAGCCCAGCTGGCGGCCCAGCTTTCGGGTCAGAGCCTGTTGAACATTGTCGGCCAGCTGCGTGACCTGGCCGGGATCGACCGGCTGTCCGTCTCGACCGACGCCGATGGCAATATCGCCGTCACCGGCGGCGTCCGGCTAGGCGACAATGTCTATGTGGAACTGGGCACCGGCGGCACATCGGCGCTCGGCCAGGCGCTGGTGGAGTGGCAGCTGACCCCCGATCTCAGCGTGCTGTCGCGCCTGTCTGCCGACACCGATGCCTCGGTCGCGATCCGCTGGCGGCGCGACTACTAGCGCGCTCGAACCCGCCGCTGGCACCTCGCCCGGTCCTTGCCTGTCCGCGCGGCCAGAGGTAGGCAGGAAACAGCGCAATTCATCCGGATCATCGCCAAACGCATGAAGAACTTCCTTCTTTCGATCATCAAGCCGAGCGGGCTCTGGGCGCGCATACTGGTCTTCGCGACACTGGCGGGGATCGTAGCCGCGGGGTTCACTGGCCATTTCGAACTGCTGCGCCAATACCTCGACACGGACAGCCTCACTTACCAGGTCGGCGATGTCCGCATCAGCGCCTACACCGTCTTGCGGGGCATACTGGTTCTGGCGCTCGTCTTCTGGACGGCCGCCATCCTGTCCGACCTGATCGAGAAGCGCCTCGCCCATCTCAGCCGGATGCGGAAGACGACGCGCGTCCTGGTCACCAAGGTTTTCCAGATTGCCCTCTACATCCTCTCCGGCCTGGTGGCGCTGGACCTGATCGGGCTCGACCTGACCACGCTGACCGTCTTCGGCGGCGCGCTGGGTATCGGTCTGGGCTTCGGCCTGCAGAAAGTCGCCTCGAACTTCGTGAGCGGCCTGATCCTGCTGTTCGAGCGCTCGGTGGAAGAAGACGATCTGATCGAACTGCCCGACGGTACCAGCGGCTATGTGCGCCGCTCCAGCGCGCGCTTCATCCTGATCGAGACTTTCGACGGCAAGGAGGTCCTCGTCCCGAACGAGGACTTCATCACCAACCGGGTGACCAACTGGACCCTGTCGAGTTCGAAGGCACGGGTCGAGGTACCGGTCGGTGTGGCCTATGGCTCGGATCTGGAGAAGGTGCATGCCCTGATGCTGGAAGCCGCACGCGAGCACCCGCGCTGCCTGGAAGACCCGGAACCGGTGTGCTTCCTACGCACATTCGGCGACAGCTCGATCAACTTCCTGCTCTATTTCTGGGTCGGAAATATCGTCGACGGCCGGTGGGGTCCGCAGAGCGAGGTGATGTTCGCGATCTGGCGGAAATTCCGTGAGAACGGCATCGAGATCCCCTTCCCGCAGCGCGATCTGCACATCCGGTCCGGCCTGCCCGGCCGTGAGGAGCCGCTGCGCGAACCCGGCGGAACCGGCGAACCCGACGAGGCAAGCGGATCCGATGAGGCTAGCGATGCCTGACGACGGTGCCATCCTCTACGCCGCCGCGATCAATGGCGACGGGTCCGGAACGCGGTTGTCGCATGACGAGGCCTCAAGCCATGCCCGCGACGACGGGCTCGCCTGGGTGCATCTCGACGGACGCCACCCCGACACACGCCGCTGGATCGAAACCGAGCTGGAGTATCTCGACCCGCTGGCGATCGACGCCCTGCTCGCCGAGGAGACCCGGCCGCGTCTTGTGGAATTCGAGCGCGGCGCGCTGCTGATCCTGCGCGGCGTCAATCTCAATCAGGACGCCCAGCCGGAGGACATGGTGTCGATCCGGCTGTGGGTCGATGCGCACCGCATCGTCTCGGTGCAGTTGCGCACGCTCAAGGCCGTGCGCGATATCCAGGACCGGCTCGATGCCGGCACCGGTCCAACGCATTCCGGCGACTTCGTCGCCACCCTGTCGGCCCGCCTGTTCGAACGGATGGAACCGGTGATGACGGACCTTCACGTCGCCCTCGACGATGTCGAGGAAGAGGTGATGGACTCCCCGTCCGTCGAGGAACGCCAGACCATCGTCACCCTGCGCCGCCAGGCGATCATCTTCCGGCGCTATTTCGCGCCCCAGCGCGATGTGGTCGCGCAATTGCGCGCGCTCGATTTCGCCTGGATCGACGTGCCCGCCAAACGCCGGCTGCAGGAAAACCTCGACCGGATCACCCGCTATCTCGAAGACCTCGACGCGATCCGCGAACGAGCCCAGATCGTCAAGGACGAGCTGGCCAACGCCCTTGCCGACCGGATGAACAAGACGCTCTACGTGCTCTCGCTCGTCGCCGCGATCTTCCTGCCTCTGGGCTTCCTGACCGGCCTTCTGGGCATCAATGTCGGCGGCATGCCCGGCGCCGATTCCGGTGCCGCTTTCTGGATCGTCACCGGCATGATGGCCGCGATCGGCGCCTGCCAGGTCATGTTCTTCCGCCTGATGAAGTGGCTTTGATCCACCGCCTCATCGCGTATGCGCAATGTGGTAGAGCCATTGCAGGTGACGTTCGAAATTGCGCATCACCTCGCGGATGATCTGCACTTTCGAGAAGCCGTAGACGCAGTAGTGCTGCCCGCCATCTGACAGGACGACCTCGGCGCGGGCGAACTCTTCCTCGCTCTTGTCCGGGTCGATGCCCGGCTCGCCTTCTTCTTCGGGCGTCGCGAAATAGGGCTCGTCATAAAGGCGCCGTTCGACCCGGAAGACGAATTCCGGCCGGTCCTCATCCTTCACCCGCATGGAGGCACAGCCGCGCGCCTGGTCGAGCTCGGTCTCGTAGCCGTACTTCTTCAGCTCCTCGGCCACCGATTCCAGCGCCGGCATGACGGTTTCCTCGATATAGACGTCGACTTCCTTGCCAGTCGGCCGCGAGAACATCATGCGCAGTCGCGCCTTCCAGGGCACAGCAGCGCCCTCGACGGGCAGCTGGGAGGCGGTCTTGCGCCCGGCCCGGCGGGCCGTCTCGATCGACCAGGCCCGAAACAGGCCGACAAAGGCGAGCATGATCACCAGGGTGAAGGGCAGCGCCGCCGCGATCGTCGCCGACTGCAGCGCGCCAAGTCCGCCCACCATCAGAAGAACGGCCGCAACCACGCCTTCCAGCAGGGCCCAGAAAAGCCGCTGCGAGACCGGCGGGTTGAGCGACCCGCCCGAAGCCAGGGTCGATTTCACCAGCGATCCCGAGTCCGACGAGGTGACGAAGAAGGTCGCCACCAGGGTGATCGCGAGCACCGAAGTCACGCCGGTCAGGGGCAGGTTTTCCAGAAAGGCGAACAGGGCCAGCTCGCTCTGCCCGTTGCGCACGGCGTCGACCATCGGTTCGGCGAGCCCGGCAAGCGCGAGACGCAGGGCGCTGTCGCCATAGACCGTCATCCAGAAGAAGGTGAACAGCGTCGGGCCCAGCAGGACACCGAAAATGAACTCGCGCACTGTCCGGCCGCGCGAGATGCGGGCGATGAACATGCCCACAAACGGCGACCAGGAAATCCACCAGCCCCAGTAGAACAGGGTCCAGTCGCTCACCCACACACCGTCGCCATAGGCGTCGACATTGAAGGTCAGCGTCGCCAGCTGGTCGAGATAGTCGCCGATATTCTGCACGAAGGCGCTGATCAGGAAGAGCGTCGGACCGGTCAGCAGCACGAAGAGGATGAGGGCGATGGCGAGATAGAGGTTCAGCTCGCTGAGCCGCTTGATGCCCGCGTCCAGGCCCGCAACAACGGAAATCGTGGCGAGCGCCGTGATCCCGGCGATCAGGGCCAGTTGCACGACCGGCGCGATGGGGACGTCGAACAGCGTGTTCAGACCGGCATTGATCTGCGTCACGCCGAAGCCCAGCGAAGTGGCGACACCGAACAGCGTGCCCAGTACGGCGATGGTGTCGACGGCATGACCGATCGGACCGTAGATGCGGTCGCCGATCAGCGGATAGAGGGCGGAACGGATCGTCAGCGGCAGGCCGTGGCGATAGGTGAAATAAGCTAGGCTCAACCCGACGACGACATAGATCCCCCAGGCATGGACACCCCAGTGGAAGAAGGTCAGGACGATGGCCTGACGTGCCGATTCCAGTGTTTCCGGATCGCCGTCGGGCGGGGTGAGATAGTGGGTCAGCGGTTCGGCGACGCCGAAGAACATCAGGCCGATCCCCATCCCCGCCGAGAACAGCATCGCGAACCAGGGCGCGAACCCGTATTCCGGCTCGCTGTCATCCGGGCCCAGCTTGATCCGCCCCCAGTCGGAGAAGGCGACGACGATCAGCGCGATCAGGAAGAAGCCCACCCCGACGGAATAGAGCCAGCCGGTGGTTTCGGTGATCGCATTGCGCAGGCCCGTGAAGGCCGCCTCAGCCGAGTCGCCGGCCAGCACCGCATAGGCCACCCCGGCAAAGACCAGGGCGGCGGCTGGGAAGAAGACGGCAGGTTCGATCTTTTTCATGGGATCAGTCCTCGCTTTCGCGGCGTGTGTCAGGCTCCGGAACGATAGCTCGTGAGGGCAGGCCCCAGAGCCGACTTCAGCGGATCGAGATGGCGTTCGAAATGCCGCCATTGCTCGACGCCGCTGTCATAGATGGGCTGGCGCACCTGTTCGGAACTCGCGGTCCGCACGGCGCGCTCGGTGGTGTGGAAATCCAGGCAGGCCTGTTCGAAGGGCAGGCCGCAGAAGTCGAGGATGCGCCGGACCTGGGTCTCCAGATCGGCCACGACATCCTCGTACTGCACGCGCAGGATCTGGCCGGGCAGCACCCGGTCCCAGTGGTCCATCAGCTCGACATAGCCGCGATAATAGCGGCCGACCTCGTCGAGCCCGTAGGTGAATTCCTGGCCCTCTGCGAATAATTGCTTGAAGCCGGAGAAGCAGCACGCCATCGGCGCGCGGCGCGCATCGATGATCTTCGCATTGGGCAGGATCAGCTTGATCAGACCGATATGCCGGAAATTGTTCGGCATCTTGTCGGTGAAGAAAGGCGCGCCCTGGCGGTGGATCCGGGTGTTCTCGATATAGGCCTCGCCCAGCTCGCGCAGCTGGCCGGCATCGAGTTCGTGCAGGATAGCGGGATAGCGGCCCGCCCCGTCCTCGCCGCGCGTGCGGCCGCGCAGCCGGTGGGCGGTGGC
The DNA here is from genome assembly GCF_039978735.1 of Maricaulis sp. GTDB lineage: Bacteria > Pseudomonadota > Alphaproteobacteria > Caulobacterales > Maricaulaceae > Maricaulis. Next base: position 16,099 of record NZ_JBDWAS010000033.1, on the reverse strand, counting down.
GAGAATGTCGGGCAGTTCCAGCGTGCCGTCGACCTGGCTGTGCGAGGCCAGGATCTGTTCAAGCAGGGTGGAACCCGCGCGCGGCAGGCCGACGATGAAGATCGGGTCCGGCGCCGGACAGCCCTTGCCGCCCTGCGCCTCGAACAGCGCGTGCGTGCACGTCGCCGCCTGGGCGTTCAGCTCCTGCGCCATGATGTCGGAGGTATAGCGCGTCTGGATGCGTTTCAGATCATTGCCGCGCTCATAGTATTCAAACGCCGTGTCATAGGCGCCGGCATCCTCATAGGCCTTGCCCAGGGCAAAGCAGATGTGAATACGCTCATGGGTGCGCAGGCCCGGCGCGGCCGCCTGCTCGCGCATCCGCACGATCTCGTCCTCGGTGAAGCGGTAGGTCTTCAGATTGGCCAGCCCGTACCAGGCCTCGCCATAGTCCGGCCGCAACGCGCAGGCCCGGCGGTAGGCCTCGACAGCCTCGCCGGTGCGGCCCATCGTCTTGAGCGCGTGCGCGCGGGCGGCATGGGTGCCGGCATCGTCCGGCAGGGCGGCGAGCACTTTGTCGAACCCGGCCAGCGCCGTCTCGTATTCGCCCACAGCCAGCGCCTCGACAGCGTGCCGCGACAGGAAGACCGGGCTGTCCGGATCGCGCGCCAGCAGGGCTTCGGCCCGGGCCAGCGCCTCGGCGTGCTTCTGCCGCTTGCGCAGCACCTCGATATGATCGAGCCGCACGGCGATATTGTCCGGCTCGAATTCAGCCGCGCTTTCCAGCAGAAACTCGGCATCGTCGAGCACGCCGAACCGCTTGCCGATCTCGGCCAGGATGCGCATCCCCTCGACATGCTTCGGGTTCTTCTGCAGGAAGGCGCGCGCCAGTCCTTCGGCCTTGTGCAGGCGGTTCTCGTGCAGATGGTTCATGGCCGCCAGCAGCGGCTTGGGCAGGCGGGTCAGCGCCTCGGCCTGGGCCCGGCACTGGCGGGCCTCGGCCGGTTCACCGGTGCGCTCGAGCACTTCGGCCAGTCCCGCCCAGGCCGCCTGCAGGGCCGGGTTCGCCATCGTTGCGGCACGGTAGGCGGCGATCGCAGCGGCATCGTCGCCGGTCTCGCGGAAAAGATGCCCTTCTTCCTGCAAGGCCCGGCCGAAATCCGGAGCCTGTGCCTTCAGCGTGTCGAGCGCCTTTCGCGCGCCTGCATGATCCTTGCCGTAACGCAGGCAGACCGCCTTCATGTAAAGCGCGTCGACATGCTGCGGATCGGCCGCCAGAAGCGCTTCGAGCTGAACGAGCGCAGCGTCGAACCGGCCGGCATACATTTCGGCCTGGGCAGTCTTGAGGGCTTCGGAAGGATCGGCTTCGGACACACGGGCTCCGGGCTGGAAAAACAGAACGAAAAGCGCCCCGCCGTCTGGCGGGACGCTTTCCGGTTATACATGCGGTCAGGTCGAAAGAACCGTCACGGCTCCCGACCTAGTACTGCACTCCGACGCGAACACCGATGGTGCGCGGACGCGTGACGCTCACCCGGGCCCGGTCAAAGATGAAGTTGCCGGACAGGGCCGCATTCTCGTTCGTGAGATTGTTCACGTAGAGCTCGACATTCCACTGGTCCGACCGCAAGCCGGTGCGGACACCCAGCGTGGTGTAGCCATCGAGATCCATCGAGTTGATCTCGATGATGTCGGTGCGGCTGTCGCCGGTGTGGACGATCTGGCCCTGGACGTGCGCCGTGTAGTCGTTGAACACCGGCCACTCATAGCGCGCCCGCAGGTTCGCCTGGAATTCCGGCGCGAAGGCGAGTTCGGAGCCCAGCACGACGTCATCGGTCGGCGTGAGCACTTCGGTGATCTCGGTGTCGAGGATCGAGAAGGCACCGGCAACGGTCAGGCCCGGCATCTCGATCGGCGCATAGGTGACATCACCCTCCACGCCCCGGATTTCCGCGTTGGCCGCATTGTCCGAGAAGAAGAGATTGGTGATCTCCGGATCGAAGATCGTCGTCTGCAGACCCTCGATCTCGACGAAGAAGGCATTACCGTTAAAGCGGACCTGCTGGTCGAACAGGTCGAGCTTCCAGCCCAGCTCGTAATTCTGCACCTCGTCGGTGTCGATGGCGTAGGGCGTGGTGTAGCCCGGCACGCTGGCCGGCGTGATGCCGCCCGGACGGTTCAGCAGACCCGGACGATAGCCTTCCGAATAGGTCGCGTAGAACAGCATCGTGTCGTTCGGCGTCCAGTTGCCGGTCACCTTGAAGATCGTGCCTTCGCTGGCCGCGACTTCCGGCGCGCCGGCCGGGCCGTTCGGGCCGAACTGACGGGAGATATTGGTGCCGTACGTCTGGGCGTCGACCGGATCGCCATTGGCGTCGGTCAGCGGGTAGAGGATGTCGTAGGCCGAATTGGCGCTGCCTTCGAGATCGACTTCGACATCGTAGGCGCGCGCGCCGAGAACGATCTCGAACACGTCCGGCACGAGGTCGTAGCTGAACTCGCCGAAGAAGCCGAGCTGCTCGTCGGTGCGCAACACGTCATTACGGAAAATGGTTGGCGCCAGGATCGGACCCGGATCCGAGAAATACCCCTGGGTTTCGTTGCCGATATCGCCTGCCGTGGCCCCGCCATTGGTCAGCGGATACTGGTCGATCCCCAGCGCGTTGATGCCGACGGAACCGTCCGCATTCACCCGGTCCATCGAGCCGAGATAATTGTAGTCGTTCCGCTCGGCGAGTTCCGTCTTCGAGTAGAAGACGCCTGCCGTGACGCGCCAGCGGTTCTCTTCCGGCGTATTGAAGCGGAATTCATGGCTCTCGACGGTGGTCTCGGTGTGCGAGGTCACGTTCGCGGTCGGCGCATGGCAGGTGCCATACGGGTCCAGACCGCCGCCCGGATAGCTCACCGAGCTGTCGCAGGTGTAGACCGGGAAGTACTGACCCACGAACATGTAGTCCGTGTAGTCGATCACCTGGTCCGTCTCCCGGTCGGTATAGGCACCGGTATAGACGGTTTCCAGAGCACCGACGCGGCCCTCGATCGTCCAGGCCACATTGGTGAACTCGTCTTCCAGATCGTCCGGCTGGTAGCGCTGGATTTCCCAGTCATCCAGATCCGGGTCCTGGAAGAAGACGCCTTCGCTCTCCAGCGTCTGCTGCATCACCGAGACGGTGGCGCGCCAGTCGATATTGAACTCGTAGCGGCCGCTGACGCGGAAGCCGGAATAGGTCGTGTCGTTGAAATCGTCCTCGACCAGCGCGCTGTTGTCGGCATTGATGAAGGTGACGTTCGACAGGTCGTCATTGGCCTGGAAGCCTTCACGGCGCGGCGCGACCGGCACGCCGTTGTCGCGCACCGTACCGGCGGAGCGGTAGCGGCCAGCCTCGGCCGTCGAGCGCGTACCCTGGACATTGTCGATGAAGCCGCCGCGATCATCGACAAAGGCGACGCCGCGCAGGGCGAAATTGTCACCGACCGGGATGTTGACCACGGCCTGGACGCTCTGGCTGCGCTCACCGTTTTCGGTGAACGAGACGTCGAAATTGGCATAGGCAGAGTACTCGCCCAGCACCGGCTTGCTGGTAATCAGGCGCACCGTACCGGCCTGCGAGCTGGCACCATAGAGCGTGCCCTGCGGTCCCGGCAGGACCTCGACGCGTTCCAGGTCGACAGCATAGACGTCCAGATTGCGGCCCGGCTGTGCCAGCGGCTGCTCGTCCAGATAGAAGGCGACGTTCGGCGCCAGGCCGGCCACGCCAGCCACGGTCAGGTTCGGCGTCGTCGATGCGAGACCGCGGATATAGATCGTGTTCTGGCCGGGACCGCCACCGCCGGCGGTCACGCCGGGCATCTGCTGGAGATAATCGGTGAAGATGGTGACGCCCAGTTCCTCGAGCGTTTCGCCATCCATCGCGTTGACGGCAACGGGGATGTCCTGGGTGGAGCTTTCGCGCTTGGTCGCGGTCACCGTGATGACGTCGACCTGGGCGTGGGCGGTACCGGCGATAGACAGCGCGGCGGCGGACAGGATCGTGGTTGTAAGTGCTCGTTGCTTCAGCATAACGCGGTGGAAGCCCCCTGAATTTCGTTAATGAGTGGATTGAGGGCGGTTTAGAGCCTCGACCGCCGATTGACCATACTTGCTTCGAGTTGAAATCATTTCCAGCCCGGATACGTTGCAATGGCGATCGTTGTCGAGCCGCCGGTTCTTCTTGTTTTTGCGCTGTTTTTGAAGAACCGTTACATAGAAGCGACAGTCCGGATGCAATTCATCATACCGGGACCTCGATTGCAGACGGCCACCGCATGATACGCATTCAAAGCATATATCGCCCGCCCCGGGCTTTAGCTGTTGGATTGCCCGCAAAGCGGCGATACATCGGTCAGACAGGACCCGAACGGTTGAACGAATGAGCGATCACGACGAAATTCTCATTGCCCTGCGGCGCATCACCCGCGCCATCGACCTGCAGTCGAAACGTCTGGTGAAGGCGACGGGCCTCACCGCGCCGCAGCTCGTCGTGATCGACACCTTGCGCAAGGGCGGAGAGATGTCGCCCAGCGCCATCGCGCGGGCCGTGTCGCTCAGCCAGGCGACGATCACCTCCATCCTCGACCGTCTGACCCAGGCCGGGCTGGTCGAGCGGGTCAAGAGCGACAAGGACAAGCGCGTCATTCTCGCCCAGCTGACCGACAAGGGCCGCGAAGCCGGCGACAATTCGCCCGAATTGCTTCAGGCCGGTTTCCTGCGATCCTTCCGCACACTCCAGCCGTGGGAACAGAACATGCTGATCGCCTCGCTCCAGCGCATCGCGGAACTGATGGACGCCGAGGACCTGGACGCCTCGCCCTTCCTCGATACCGGCGAGATCGGCCGATGAGCACCGCCCTGCCCGGGGGCGCTCAGACGGGGGGCGCCCTGGACGGTATCCGCGTCGTCGAACTAGCCCGCATCCTCGCCGGTCCCTGGATCGGCCAGACGCTCGCCGATCTCGGCGCCGATGTGATCAAGGTGGAAAGCCCCGCCGGCGACGATACCCGCACCTGGGGCCCGCCCTGGATCGACCATGCCTCCGGCCGCGCCGCGGCCTATTACCACTCGTGCAATCGCGGCAAGCGGTCGGTGATCGCCGATTTCCGCAATGCGGACGATCTGGCGATGGTGAAGGCGCTGATCGGCACGGCCGACGTGGTGGTGGAAAATTTCAAGGTGGGCGGACTGGCCAAGTTCGGGCTCGATTATGACAGCCTGAAAGCCGAGCATCCGCGCCTCGTCTACTGTTCGGTGACCGGTTTCGGCCAGACCGGCCCCTACGCCCATCGCGCCGGCTATGACCTCGCCATCCAGGCGATGAGCGGTGTCATGGACCTGACCGGTGAGCCGGACCGTCCGCCCCAGCGCCTCGGCGTCGCCTTTGCCGACATCTTCACCGGCCTTTACGGCACGATCGCCATCGAGGCCGCCCTCCTCCAGCGTGAGCGCACCGGCAAGGGCCAGCATATCGATATGGGCCTGCTGGACTCGATGATCGGTGTGCTGGGCAATCAGGCGATGAACTATCTGGCCACCGGCAAGTCGCCCAAGCGGATCGGCAATGCCCATCCCTCCATCGTGCCCTATCAGGAATTTCCCTGCTCGGACGGGCATATCATCATCGCCTGCGGCAATGACGGCCAGTTCGAACGCCTCGCCGGCCTGCTCGGCCTCGGCGAGGACGCGCTCGCGGAAAACCGTACCAATGCCCAGCGCGTCGCCAATCGCGAGCAACTGACGACGCATATCGCCAATATCATGCAGCACAATTCGCGTGGTTTCTGGCTCGACGCACTGGAGCAGGCCGGCATTCCGGCCGGGCCGATCAACACCGTTGCCGAAGCCCTGGACGATCCGCAGGTCGCCCATCGCGGCATCCTCATAGAACGCGACGGCATTCCCGGCATCCGCAGCCCGATCCACATGTCCGGCGCCCCGGTCGGCGAGACCGGCCGCTCACCCGGCCATGGCGAACACACCCGGGATATCCGCCGCGAACTCGGCCTCGACGGGGACGATTAGGCTTCCGGACACGACAAGGCCGGGCCCGCCTGTCGGCAAACCCGGCCTTCGTCATGGGCGCTTGGCCGCCGCGATCAGAGACTGTCGATCCAGTCCTTCACCTCGCGCTCGGCCTCTTCCTTGTCCTTGCCGTAGCGTTCGCGGATCTTGCCGGCAAGCTTGTCCGCATCGCCTTCGACGACGGCCATATCGTCTTCGGTCAGCTTGCCCCACTGGCGCTTGGCGTCGCCGGTGAATTGTTCCCATTTGCCTTTCAATTGCGTGGCATTCATCGAACATCTCCTTTTCAGCGTCACCAAAGCAACGCCCATAGACGGGAGGCGTTCCGGGAGCGGCCGAGACAACACGGAAAAGGAGCATTTACACACAATGCAATCATAATAATATGAAAGGGCGCCCGAACACCCAATGCCGGCAGGCGTCGTATGAATTTCCAACACCTTCTCGGCCTGCATACCGGTTCCCGGACGGACACGATGGTCGTCTGCAATGTAGACCCGGCTGTCTCGGTCTATCTCGGGAGCCGGACGAACAGGGTACTTCTATCCTACGAAACCGTACAAAAGCAGCTGGCACACCACCCTGAACTTCCGATCAGCCACTATCAGATCGTCCATTCTGCGCTGCGCCTGGGCGCGTTCCACCGCTGCAACAAGAGGCCCAGGGCAGCCGTCGTTCTGTACGTCGACACCCGCCAGTTCCACACGGTTTTCCGGCTATACGTAAAGGGAACCGCATGCGGCCGCGAAATCTACCTCGTTTCGCTGACCAGAATTAATGATCGCGTCTACCGAAAGGAACTTCGAAAGGGTCGCCGTGTGCTGCGCGCACATCGATAAAGCCGTCACATCAACAAAAAAGGGGGCCGAAGCCCCCTTTGTGTGAGATGGGGCCTGCCATGAACCCCATAAAGCGCTCCTGCAGTCCAAACGGACGGCAGTGCTACGGCAGGCAGAATTTCACCGCGTCACTCACACCCGCACTATAGCGCAACTTCGCGCGCAATGCACCCGGAAACCCGCCCTTCCGGGAAAGGCGCCGGATCGCCGGCTCCCGCCGCCGAAACATCATCCGCAAACAAAAAAGGAGCGGGCCCGGGGAGTTTTGGGACCCGCTCCTTTGCGTCCAGGGACGGCTGACCTAGTTGAAGGTTTCGCCCTTGGCCGCCTTGTCTTCGAGCAGTTTGCAGATGTCCGGCTCGGCGCCCGCTGCGGCGGCATGCGCCTTCAGGCCGGCGACGACCTTGTCCAGCCCGATCGTGTCGGCCCAGAACATCGGCCCGCCGGTATAGGCCGGCCAGCCATAGCCATTGATCCACACCGTATCGATGTCGGAGGCGCGCTGGGCCATGCCCTCCTCGAGGATTTTCGCGCCCTCATTGATCATCGGGAAGAGCAGGCGTTCGCGGATTTCATCCTGCGAGAATACGCGCTGCTCCAGACCGGATTTCGCCGCGAATTCGTCGATGACCGCCTCGACCTCCTTTGACGGAGACGGCCGGCGGTTCTCGTCGTAATCGTAAAAGCCCTTGCCGGTTTTCTGGCCGCGGCGGTCGCGCTCGCACAGCACGTCGCGGATGGTCTCGCTCTTCGAATTCGCCTTGTCCCAGCCCAGATCGAGACCGGCCAGGTCCGACATCTGGAAGGGGCCCATCGGCATGCCGAAATCGGTCAGCGCCTTGTCGACATCCCAGGGCTTGGCGCCCTGCAACAGCATGGCCTGGGCGGCGCGCTGGCGCGGCGACAGCATACGGTTGCCGATAAAGCCGAAGCACACGCCGGAGACGACCGCCACCTTGCCGATCTTCTTGGCCAGATCCATCGCCGTCTTGAGCACGGCCGGCTCGGTCTTTGCCGCGCGGACGATTTCCAGCAAGCGCATCACATTGGCCGGCGAGAAGAAGTGCAGGCCCAGCACCGAACCCGGCCGTTTCGTCTCGGCCGCCATCTCGTCGACATTCAGATAGGAAGTGTTGGACGCCAGGATGGCGCCGTGTTTGACGATGCCGTCGAGCTTGCGGAACACGTCCTTCTTCACATCCATGTTCTCGAACACGGCCTCGATCACCAGATCGCAATCGGCCAGATCGTCCATGTCGAGTGTAGGCGTGAGCAGGCCCATTGCCCGCTCGACCTGGTCGGCCGTGAAGCGGCCCTTGGCGGCCGAGCGCTCGTAATTCTTGCGGATGATGGAGACGCCGCGATCCAGCGCCGCCTGTTCGCGCTCCAGAATGGTGACGGCATAGCCGGCGGTGAGGAAATTCATCGCGATCCCGCCACCCATCGTACCGGCACCGAGAATGCCGACCTTCTTGACCGGCAGCACCGGCGTGTCGGCCGGGATATCGTCGATCTTGGCCGCCGCCCGTTCGGCAAAGAAGACATGGCGCAGCGCTTTCGACTGCGTGCCGGTGACCAGCTTTCCGAACAGTTCACGCTCCTTCTTGACGCCTTCCTCGTAAGGCAGGTCGATCGCGGCCTTCACGGCTTCGATACAGGCCTCCGGCGCCTCGAACCCTTTCAGGCGGCGCATCTGGGTCTTGCGGAATTCGTCGAAGAAATCGCTGTCCGAAGCGATCTCGCCGATCTTGTCGGTCCGCTTCGAGGACACCGGGTGGTCTGCCTTGCCGATCACGCTGCGGGCAAAGGCCACACCTGACTCGGCCAGACCGTCTTCGGCCACCAGCTTGTCCACCAGGCCGATCTTCTCGGCCTGGGCCGCCGGGATCGGATTGCCGGTGACGATCATGGGCAGGGCGTCTGCCACGCCGACCACGCGGGGCAGTCTTTGGGTACCGCCGGCGCCGGGGAGGATGCCAAGCTTGACCTCGGGCAGTCCGAGCCTGGCAGAGGCGACGGCGATCCGGTAGTGACACCCCAGCGCAACTTCCAGCCCCCCGCCCAGCGCCGTGCCGTGAATGGCCGCGATGACGGGTTTCGCACTCGCTTCGATGGTGTCGATGACTTCTGGCAGGGAGGGGCCGACCGGCGGCTTGCCGAACTCGGTGATGTCGGCACCGGCAAAGAAGGTCCGCCCCTCACAGCAGATCACGACCGCCTGGATGGCATCGTCGCCGGCGGCCTCGGCCATGGCCGCTGCCAGACCGGCGCGGACGGCCTGGCCCAGCGCGTTGACAGGCGGATTGTTGGAGGTCACGACCAGGACCTCGCCTTCCCTGCGTGTGGTGATCACGGACATTGCCGTCTCCTGTTGTATGGGCCGTTCCGGCGCCCCGTGCACCGGCGGCCTTTGATGTTCTGTGGTGAAAGCGCGCACCGCGATGGATGCATACCCTTCATTCGATATCGTTGACAACCGCCTCAATGCGACTGGCTTTTAGCTTAAGCCTTGTGCCCCATCCCGATCAACACTATCGTTCAACCAACAAACACAATCGCAAACCGAAAACAGGATTGCCGGGGATGGAAAAGCAAACCGGGGCGTCCGACGCGGCGCCGGCATACCAATTGCCCGAAGGCTGGCCCGCCGCCTCGATCGGCGCGATCAAGCAGGCTCTCTGCGCACCAGGTGCGCGCTTCGAGATGGAGACGGTCGAGATCCGCGGTGTCCCGACGCGCGTCTGGAAGAACGCCCTGCCATCCCTGCCCGACCTCGCCCGCCATGCCCGCGCCACGCATCCAGACCGGCTTTTCACCATCTATGAGGATGAGCGCGTCACCTACGACGCCTGGTTCCGCGCCACCGCCACCCTGGCCGCCGAGCTGGCGCGGAGCGGTGTGAAGCCCGGCGACCGGGTCGCCCTGTCGATGCGCAACCTGCCGGAATGGCCGGTCGCCTTCTTCGCCATCACCAGCCTCGGCGCGATCGCCGTACCGCTGAACGCCTGGTGGACCGGCGCCGAGCTGGCCTACGGCCTGTCCGACAGCGGCGCCCGCGCACTGATCTGCGATGCGGAACGCTGGGAACGGATCGCTCCCGTGATGGGCCAGCTTCCCGGCCTCGACACCGTCCTCGTCAGCCGCTCGAATATCCCGCTCGCCGCGCCGGCCCGCCGGCTGGAGGATGTGATCGGCGCACCGTCCGACTATGTCACCTTAAGTGACACGGACCTTCCCTCTATGGGGCTCGAACCGGACACTTATGCGACCATTTTCTACACCAGCGGCACCACCGGGCACCCGAAGGGCGCGCTGGGCACCCATCGCAACATTCTCACCAATATCTTCTCCTCGGCCTACTCCGGTGCCCGCACCTTTGCCCGCCGCGGCGAGGTGCCGCCGGACCCGGTGCCCAAGACGATGCTGACCGTGATCCCGCTGTTTCACGTCACCGCCTGCAATGCCGCACTGATGGGCGCCATCTTTGCCGGCAACACCATGGTTTTCATGCGCAAATGGGATCCGGTCGACGCCTTCCGCATCATCGAGCGCGAGAAGGTCAATGTCACCGGCGGCGTTCCGACCATTGCCTGGCAACTCATCGAACACCCCGACCGCGAGAAGTATGACCTCTCCTCGCTGGAATCGATCGCCTATGGCGGCGCCCCCTCCGCGCCGGACCTCGTGCGCAAGATCCGTTCGGTGTTCGGTGCGCTGCCGGGCAATGGCTGGGGCATGACCGAGACCTCGGCCACCGTCACCCACCACGCCTCGGAGGATTATCTCAACCGGCCCGACAGCTGCGGCACGCCGGTTGCCGTCTCCGACATCAAGATCATGAGCCCGGACGGCACGCGCGAACTGCCCGTCGGAGAAGTCGGCGAGCTTTGGGCCCGCGGCCCGCAGATCGTCGCCGGCTACTGGAACAATCCGGAGGCCACGGCCGAGACCTTCATCGATGGCTGGGTGCGCACCGGCGACCTTGCCCGCATCGACGAGGAAGGCTTCTGCTACATCGTCGACCGCGCCAAGGACATCATCATCCGCGGCGGCGAGAACATCTATTCCAGCGAGGTGGAGAATGTCCTCTACGACCACCCGGCCGTCACCGACGCCGCCCTGGTCGGCATCCCCCATCGCACACTGGGCGAGGAACCCGCCGCCGTGGTCCATCTCGCCCCGGGGATGAGCGCGACCGAAGCCGAGCTGCAGGACTGGGTGCGCCAGCACCTGGCCGCCTTCAAGGCGCCGGTGCGCATCCTCTTCACCAGCGAGACCCTGCCGCGCAATGCCAATGGCAAGATCATCAAGAGTGAACTCAAACCCATGTTCGACAAGGAGGCGGCCGAAGCCGTCTAGGGGAGACCTGCATGCTGTTTACGACACTCGTCCTGGCCGGCGCTGCCAGCCTGGCCCAGCCCGCCGGCTATACGCCGCCGAACTATGACGCCGCGGAAAACTGGCTTTGCCGGCCCGGCCGCGAGGACGCCTGCACGATCGATCTGGACACCACGATCGTCCATGCCGACGGCACGACCGAAATCGAGACCTATGAGGCCGCGGACGATCCGGCTGTCGACTGTTTCTATGTCTATCCGACCGTCTCGAACGACCCGGGCGGAAACAGCGACCTCGTCGCCAATGACGAGGAAAACCGCGTCATCGCCGCCCAGTTCGCGCGCTTCGGTTCGGTGTGCCGCACCTTCGCGCCGATGTACCGCCAGGTCACACTGACCGCCCTGCGCCAGATGATGGCCGGCAATACCGAAACCGGCGCCGACGGGATGCAGGCCTACATGGATGTCCGTGCCTCGTTCGCCCACTATCTGGAGCACGACAATAACGGCCGCCCCTTCGTGCTGATCGGCCACTCCCAGGGCGCCCGGATGCTCGAGGCGCTCGTCAAGAACGAGATCGACGGCCAGCCGGCGCAGGAACGGATGCTGTCGGCCATGCTGATCGGCTTCAACGTCACCACGCCCGTCGATGCACCGCTTGGCGGCTCCTTCGAGGCTGTCCCACCCTGCGCCGCGCCGGACGATACCGGCTGCTTCATCGGCTATGTCACCTTCCGCGCCGACGCGCCGCCGCCGGAGGGCTCGCGCTTTGGCAAGGTGAGCGATCCCGCGCTGGAGGTGGCCTGCACCAATCCGGCCGACCTTGCGGGCAATGCCGACGCCCCGCTGGGCGCCTATCTCGCAACCGGCGGCGCCTTCACCTCTTCGGCCGAGGCCGGGCCCTGGATCGAGGACGGACCGGAGATCGAGACGGACTATGTCCGCGTGCCCGGCCTTCTGACCGGTGAGTGCGTGAACAGTGAGGCCGGTCACTATTTCGCCGTCACGGTTCATGGCGACCCGGACGACCCGCGCGCCGACGATATTGTCGGCGATGTGGTGACGCCAGACGGCATCATCCTCGCCGACTGGGGCCTGCATCTTCTGGATGTCGGCATCGCCCAGGCCGATCTCATCGATCTGGTGGAAAGCCAGGCGGCCGCCTACGGCCGCTAACCGCTTCCTCTTGTGCAAAAGGCGGGCTTGCGGGCCCGCCTTTCTTTTTGCTTCCGCTGAAAATCCCGGTCAGACGAAGATCGCCACGCTCTGCATGCCCGTCACGACTGGCTGGCGGTCGGCATTCCACAACTGCATCACCTGACTGGACGAGCCGTCGCGCACGAGATCGGCGGTCGAGCGAGACAGCCACCAGCCATCCCGCGTGACCGGTTCTGCGGTGAGCACATTCAGCATCCAGGTCATCGAGCTGATCGGGCCGGGCTTTTCGAACAGAGCCATCGCCGCGGGCGGCAAGGCATCGCCGATCGCCATCAGCTCGACCATCGGATGCAGGCCGTCGCGCTCTTTCAGGCGCACCCAGCGCATGAAGTCCGGCGTGTGCCTTTCCTCGATCGGCAGGGCGTGGCGGTATTCCAGGTTGCCGGTGAAGAATTTCGGATCCGGATTGGCCATGGCGGGCGCGGCATCTTCCGGAGCCGGCGCATCGGGGCGGGCCGCGTCGGCATAGTCGATGGCCGACTCCAGGGCCGTCATGAAGACAAAGAGCGCCTTCAGGCCCAGCTTGCCCTCGCCGAAGACATTCGCCTCGATATAGGCTGCCGTGCGGCCGCGGCGCAGAAGGCGGGTCTCCACCGTCACCTCGCCGGCCAGCGGTCCGACAAAGGCGATCTGCGCCGAGCGCAACGGCGGCAGGTCCGGCTGCGACCGGATTGCGGCCTCCAGGGCCAGCGCAGCGGACAGGCCGCCATAGGCCGTGCGGCCCTGCATCCAGGTATCGGGAACACGCGCCGTCAGGGTGTTCTCCCCCGTTTCGGCGCCAGCAAGAATATCGACCAGACTCACGCTCTCGGTATCTCCGCAGCTATGGCTTCCGCCTTTTCGAACAGGGCCGGATCGATCGTGAGGCCCGAGGCCGCCACATTGGCCGCCAGTTGTTCGGGCCGGCTGACGCCGACGATGGCGGAGGCAACATTGGGTTCGCGCAGCACCCAGGCAAGGGCAAATTGCGCCATGGAGACACCGGCCTCCCCGGCCAGCGGCTTCATCCGGTGCACCGCCTCGATCACTTCCGGCCGGTTCCAGTGCCCCATCTGCCGGTTCATCTTGTCGCTGGAGGCACGGCTGTCCTGCGGCGGGGTATCGCCCGGCACATACTTGCCCGACAGCACGCCCTGGGCCAGCGGCGACCAGACGATCTGGGAAATCCCGTTTTCGGCACACAGCGGAATGACCGCCTTTTCCGGCCGCCGCCAGAGCAGGGAGTATTGCGGCTGGCTGGAGACGAACTTCTCGACGCCGGGCAGGTCCAGAGAGTCCTGGATCTGTTTCGGCGACCATTCAGAAAAGCCGATATAGCGGACCTTGCCGGCCTTCACGGCATCGCTCAGCGCCTCCATCGTCTCTTCCAGAGGCGTGTCCACGTCATAGCGGTGGCACTGATAGAGATCGACATAGTCGGTGTTGAGACGTTTCAGCGAAGCATCGAGCTGTTTCTCGATCTGGGCGCGGGACAGGCCGTAATCGGTCTCGCTCATCGGCACGAAGACCTTGGTGCCCAGGATATAGCTGTCGCGCGGCCGGTCCTTCAGCGCCTCGCCCAGCAGGCTCTCCGCAGCGCCATAGCCATAGGCATTGGCCGTATCGATGAAGTTGATCCCCAGATCGAAAGCCTGGTCGAGACTGGCGATGGCCTTCTCGCGCTCGATGCCGACACCGAAGGTCAGCCAGGTGCCGAGCGAGATTTCCGAAACGGTCAGATCGCTGTCGCCGAGTTGCCGGTACTGCATGGCCTAAAACCCCTTGATCATGATGGCAGTGGAGCGCGCGCCCGCACGCCTGTCTTCGGAGATGGCCTGGTAGTCCGGCCCTTCGAGGAAAGCGCGTGCTGCGGCCTCATCATCGAAGGCCATCACCACGACCTTGTCGCCGGACCACTCGCCCTCGAGCACGACCGGGGCTTCATCGGCCGCCAGGACGCGAATGCCCTTCTCCATGAAGAGTTTTGTCGCGGCCGCCTGATAGGTGCGGTAGCGGGCCTCGTCGGTAAACTTGAGCTGAGCGATGACATAGACGGTCATGACAGGCGCGCCTTCATGCCCTCAATCGCCGCCCGGCCTTCCTGGCTGAACAGGGACATGCCCCCTCCCTCGGATTTCTGGCTTGCGCACGGATCTCTCCTACCCGTGCACCACAACCGGCACGCTACAGCATACTCATTCTTCGGTAAACACGGGAGCACCCTGCTCAACCGTGAGAATTTCCCCTGTTTCACGGACGCATAGACACTGGACGGGTGGCGGAATTTTTTCAACGAAATCCGTACCGCTTCTGTTATACTACGCGTAATGGAGGTGAAGCAGTGAAGCTCTCCACTCGCGTGACGATAGGCGCGAACTCTGCTAAGCGAATGATATGAATGCGACCCCTGACACACTGGACAGCGCGAAGACGCGCCGCTTCCAGGAGAAACGCGAGCGGATCCTCGATGCCGCCGCCACCCTGATCAACCGGCACGGCGTGCGCGGCATGACCTTTGTCGATGTCGCACAGCTGGTGGACCTCAACACGACCAGCATCACCTATTATTTCAAGCGCAAGGAATTGCTGGCCTCGGCCGTGCTGGAGCGCTCGCTCGAGCGGATCGAGGCGCTGATCGAGGATGCCGCCCAAGGCCGCACGCCGCAGGAGCGCATCGCCCGCTATATCCGCAGCAATTTCGAGCTCCAGGCCGCCATCAATGCGCAGGAAGAGCGCCCGGTCGCGGTGCTCTCTGACATCCGCGCGCTCAACGAGCCCTATAATTCCGACCTGACGGCGCGCTATGTCCAGGTCTTCCGCAAGCTGCGCACCTTCTTCGACCCGCCGCGCAATGACGAGGAAAAGGTGCTCGGCACGATCCGCGCCCACGTGCTCGTCCAGAACATGTTCTGGCTGCCGGCCTGGATCTCGCAATACTCAACCGGCGACTATGACCGTGTCTGCAAGCGGCTGATCGAGCTGTTCGAGACCGGCTTTGCGCCCAAGGGCTCAAGCTGGGAACCGCGGCTGCTGCAGATCGACGAGTCCTCGCTGAGGGTCGGGATCGAGGGCATGCCGGGCAATTTTGCCCGCGCCGCAACCTTCCTGATCAATGAACGCGGCTATCGCGGCGCTTCGGTCGAACAGATCGCGTCCGAGCTGAACGTCACCAAGGGCAGTTTCTATCACCACCTGGAAGCCAAGGACGAGCTGGTGCTGGAATGCTTCCGGCGCAGCTATGGCCGTGTCTCGCTGGTCCAGCGCGCCGCCGTTCGCGCCGGTGGCAGTCATTGGGAACAGCTGGCCTCCTCGATCGCGACCCTCTTGGACATCCAGCTCTATTCGGAATTCCCGCTGGTGCGCACAACCGCGCTGCAGGCCCTGCCGAACGAGCTGCGCAATGACGTCATCGCCCAGTCCAACCGCATGGCGCGGCGCTTTGCCGGCATGATGATCGACGGCATCACGGAAGGCTCGGTCAAACCCATCGATCCGCTGATCGCCAGCCAGGCCGTCATGGGCTCGCTGAACTCGGCCTATGACCTGCGCAACTGGATCCAGCGCGTGCCGCCGGCCCAGGCCTTTGCCTACTACGCCTCCACGATCGCCTACGGGCTGTTCTCCGACCCGCCCAAGGCCTGGCCGCGCTGACCCGCTGCTTGACCCCACAAAAAGGCCCCGGTCGCACGACC
>NZ_JBDWAS010000032.1:0-60545 GCF_039978735.1 Maricaulis sp. | reverse complement strand
CTCACTCTCTCTTCTACCCTATACATTTTTCCCGGACGGAGGCCCGCGGAAGCGGGCTGCAGATCCGGGATCGACCGAAGATCATTCCAAGCGATGAGCTTCCCGTCGATCCCGGCACTCCGCCCGGCCTTCGCCGGGCGTCCGGCCGGGAAAAAGGGGGGGGTTGCATATTTTAGGTGATGGTCGTCACTTCAGCCCCCTCTCCCAGGACGGCGCTCGTCTTATCGCCTCAGCTTCACGACCTTGCGCATGACGCTGGGCAAGGCCTCTTCGTCCAACTTGTCTTCGGCGGCCCAGTAGCCGTCTTCCGGTTGCCAGTCCGGGGCGGGAGCGCTTTCGCGCACGTCGAGCCGGAGCTCGAAATGGGTGAAGACGTGGCGCACCTCGCCGCGCGAGACCCAGTCGGCCTCGAAAGGCGGCGCTTCATCCGGCGGTCCCTCCGCCCAGGGCGTCGAGGGCACTTCGACCATGCCGCCGAGCAGGCCCTTGTCGGGCCGCCGGCGCAGCCAGAGCCCCTGCTCGCCCCTGACCAGCCAGGCGGTACCGAGACGCACCGGTTTGGGCTTTTTCCTTTCCTTCAGCGGATAGCGCGTCATGTCGCCTTCGGCGCTGGCCGCACAGGCAAAGGCCCAGGGACAGGCGGTACAGTCCGGCGCGCGGGGCGTACAGACGGTGGCGCCGAGATCCATGATCGCCTGGGCATAATCGCCCGGCCGGTCCGGCGAGGCGATAGCGGCGGCCAGGCGGCGTATTTCCGGCTTGGCCCTGGGCAGCGGTGTCTGGACCCGATGGAGCCGTGTGATCACACGTTCGACATTGCCGTCGACCACGCTGGCCGGCTTGTCGAAAGCGGCGGCCAGAATGGCATTCGCAGTATACTCACCCACCCCGGGCAGGGCTTTCAGCCCGTCCAGCGCGTCGGGGAACACGCCGCCCAGTCCCTCGGCGACGTGGATGGCGCAGGCATGCAGGTTTCGCGCCCGGGCGTAATAACCCAGGCCCGCCCATTCCCGCATCACATCCTCGCGCGGTGCGGCCGCCAGGTCTTCCACGCGCGGCCAGAGGTCGAGAAAGCGGAACCAGTAGGGCGTGGCGTGCGGCACCGTGGTCTGCTGCAACATGATTTCCGACAGCCAGATCGCATAGAGATCGGCGACGCGGCCGGCCGCGCGGTCTTCCGGACGGATCCGCCAGGGCAGCGTCCGGCCTTCCCGGTCATACCAGTCCAGCAGCGCCGAACGCAGGCGGGCGATATCCTGTCGCGGGGAAAGGGATGCGCTCATCGAAACCTTCCGGGTTTACAGGCTGGACTTGCGGGCAGGACTTGCAGGCGGGCCGCTTCGCGGCGAGAGTGCGCAGCATGAAGCGCAAACCGACCTCGTCAACACTGGAAGCCGCTGCCAGCGCCTATATCGGCAGCCGCCGCGGCCGGCGGGCCATCCAGCCCGCCCCCTCCGCCGGGCGGGCGGCCGAACGGGTGCTGAAACCCCTGACCCGGCAATTCGGCATCGGTGTGGAGCAGTTACGCGAACACTGGCCGGAAATAGTCGGCAAGCGCCTGGCCGACTGGAGCACGCCGAAAACCGTCCAGCGCAGCGGCGGTATCAGCACGCTGGTGATAGAGGCACGCGGCCCCGCGGGGGCCATCCTGCAGGCGGAGAGCCGCCGGATTCTCGAGCGCATCCGCACCCATTCCGGCGACCGGGCCCCGACCCGGCTGCGCATCGTGCAGGGACAGGCCAGCCGTGCCGCCGACGCCCCCGCGGCGAGCGTGAAAAAGCTGCAATCTTCATCACACACCGGCGAGACAGAGGCGACAACGCCGGAAGCGCGGCTATTGTCGGCGCTCGACCGGTTTTCCCGCGCGATTCACCGCCGGGACGAGCCGTAGCATCAGGCATATCCCGGGGGACACATGACACTGACACGACGCATCTTCACCGCCACCGCCCTGGCGGCAGCCACGGCGCTGGCCGCCTGCGGCAATTCTTCGGACAATGCAGGCGGCGGCACGATGGCCGGAACAGGCCGCAGCCTCGGTTCGGCGGATGCGCCGGTGACGATGACGGAATATTCCTCGGTCGCGTGCGTCCATTGCGCCCGCTTTCATGACGAGGTTTATCCGGCGCTGGAGCCCTATATCGAGGCCGGCCAGATGCGCGTGGTGCTGCACGAAATGCTGAACGGCCCGCCGCAATTCGCCGTCGCCGGTTTTGCACTGGCGCACTGCGTGCCCGAAGAGCGCTATTTCGACACGATCGACGTTCTGTTCGAACAGCAGCAGGCGATCTTCGACACCGCCCGCAGCGGCGGCAATGTCCGCGCCCGCTACGTCACAATTGCCCGGTCGATGGGGCTGAGCGAAGCACAGCTCGATGCCTGCCTGAACGATACGGAGATCAACAGCGCCATTGTCGCCTCGCACGAGGCCGCGCTGGCCGAGGGCATCAGCCTCACTCCGAACTTCGCCTTCAATGGCGAGCTTCTGGAAGCGCGCAATGCACCGGGGGCGTCCCAGCCGACCTATTTCCTCGGCGGCGAGCAGGTGGTGATCGATGGCGAACCGCTGCCAGCCCGCCAGGACGGGGAGACGTTTTCGCGCCTGATCGACCATCTTCTGGCGCAGTCCGCCGGCGGTTGATCCTGAGAAACGCTGATCAAATCTGAGCGAGGTGGTGGCAACTGCCCCGCCTGAGCGGTTAAGCTGCGGCGAGACCGCACGGGACGGGGCCGTGCGGACAACCGGCAATTTCTCGGGGAGAGCCCTTCGATGAACCTGACACGACGTGTGTTTTCCGCAGCCGCCCTGACGGCGAGCCTTGTCCTGGGTGCCTGCGGTGGTGGCGACGCGCCCGGCGAGGGCCAGTCCCGCTATGAGCGCGCCAGCGATCGCGGCATGGGCAATGCGGACGCGGCCGTAACGATGATCGAGTATTCCTCGGTCGCCTGTCCGCACTGCGCAGCCTTCCACGAGGAAGTCTTCCCGACGATCGAGGAAAACTACATCGAGACCGGCCGCATGCGCTATGTGCTGCGCGAGATGATCACCGGCTCGCCGCAATTCGCCATCGCCGGCTTCTCGCTCGCCCATTGCGTGCCCGAAGAGCGCTATTTCGACATGGTCGACCTGTTGTTCCAGCAGCAGCGCGCGATCTTCCAGGCCGCCCAGACCCAGGGCAGCGCCCGCGGCCAGTATCTCGCCATTGCCCGCTCGATGGGGCTGAGCGAGCAGGACTTCATCGCCTGTCTCAACAATGAGGAGATCAACCAGTCGATCGTCGCCGCGCACGACCGTGCGATTGCTGACGGCGTGGACGGTACGCCGCGCTTCATCTTCAACGGCCGCATGCTGGAAGCGCGCCGCGCGCCGGGTGCGACGGAGTACACCTATTTCCTCGATGGCGAGCAGGTGATGATCGATGGCGAGCCGCTGCCGGGTCTGGCCGATGCGGAAACCTTCACCCGCCTGATCGACCATCTCCTGGCGCAAGCCGGCGAGACCGCCGAATGACCGGCTTTCTCAACCGCATCGCCGGCGGGCTGGCCCTGCTTCTGCTCGCCGTTCCGGCGGCGCTGGGCCAGCATCCCGGCCAGGCCGAAACCGCCGACGACCACGCGCTGGGCGATCCCGACGCGCCATTGCTGATCGTGGAATACGCCTCCTTTGCCTGCCCGCACTGCGCCCATTTCCAGGAAGCCGTGTGGCCGATGGTGAAGGAGGAGTTCGTCGATACCGGCCGGGTGCGCTGGGTATTCCGGCCCATGCTGACCAATCCGGTCCAGCTCGCCGCCGCCAGCACCATCCTGGCCGAATGCGCACCGGAAGACCGCTTTTTCGATGCCGTCGACCTGCTGTTCGCCGAGCAGCAAAGCCTGTTCGACACGGCGCGTGCCGGCGGCGATGTGCTGGGTGTCTATAACCGGATTGCCGGTGCTGTCGGTCTCACGCCGGAAGCCTTCATGGGCTGCCTGCAGGACCCGGCGATGAATGAGGCGCTCAATGCGTCTGCGCAGCAGTCGGTCGAGTACGAAATCCCCGGCACGCCGGCCTTTCTGATTGGCGGCGATGTCCTGATCGGCACCAATCGCGGGGAAGGTCCGCTCTTCTACTATGGTGACGAACCCCTTATTCTCAATGGGGAAAGGGCTCCCGGCCAAATGAACGAAGACTCCTTCCGCCGAATCATCCTTCACTTCCTGAACGAGTCCGATTCGGAAAACTAGAATCGCATCAGGAAAGCGCCGCAATCCTCCGCTACAAGAGTGGGCAGGCGGCGCAATGGAGGTCGGGTGAAGTTCACACAGCTGAGGCTGGCCGGATTCAAATCCTTCGTCGATCCCACCGACTTGCGGATCGATCCGGGCCTTACAGGCGTGATCGGACCCAACGGTTGCGGCAAATCCAACCTGCTTGAAGCCCTGCGCTGGGTGATGGGCGCGACCTCGGCCAAGTCGCTGCGCGGCGACGGCATGGAAGACGTGATCTTCTCCGGCACCGACGCCCGCCCCTCGCGCAACCATGCCGAAGTCGTGCTCACCGTCGACAATGAGAACAAGCTCGCCCCGGCGCGCTTCAACGATGCCGACAGTCTCGAGATCACCCGCCGCATCACGCGCGGGGCCGGTTCGGCCTACAAGATCAATGGCGAGGAAGTGCGCGCCAAGGATGTCCAGCTCCTCTTCATGGATGCAGGCACCGGCGCCAATTCGCCCGCGCTTGTGCGCCAGGGCCAGATCTCCGAACTCATTGCCGCCAAGCCGCAGAATCGCCGCCGCATCCTGGAAGAAGCGGCCGGCGTCTCCGGCCTGCGGGCGCGTCGGCACGAAGCCGAGCTGCGCCTGAAAGGCGCCGAAGCCAATCTCGACCGGCTGCAGGAGGTGATCGACGATATCTCTTCCCGCCACGGCGCGCTGCAACGCCAGGCCCGCCAGGCCTCGCGCTACCGCCAGCTCTCCGCCTCGATCCGCGCCCTGGAAGCCGCCGTCTGGCTCAATCGCTGGCGCGAGGCGGCGACCGCCGTCGACACCGCCGAAGCGGAACTGACCGACAAGCGCGACGCCGCCGAGACCGCGACCCGCGCCGCGGCAGAAGCCCGTACCCAGGCCGAAATCCTGGCGGCGGCCCGCGAACCGGCACGCCAGGCCGAAGCCGAGGCCGCCGCGGCCCTGCGCCGCCTGGAACGCGAACGCGATCTGCTGGAGCGTGACGCCGCCGAGATCGAGCGCACCATCGAACGCCTGGAAGCACGCCTGGAGGAACTTGCCTCGGCCACCGGCCGCGAACGGCAGATCGTCGAGGATGCCCAGGCCAGCCGTGACGAGGCGGCCAAGGCCATCGCCGGCCTCGACGCCGAAATCGAGCGCGAAAGCGCCAGTCTGGACGCGGCCCGGTCGGCCGCGGAAACCACCGAGGAACAACGCCTCGCCGCCGAGGCCGAACTGGACGAACGCGCCCGCGAAGCCGCCGACAAGCGGGCCGCCATCGAGACCGCGCGGCGCGATCTGGGCCGGTTCGAGACGCGGCTGGAGCAGATCGCCCGCGAGATCCATGGTGCCAATGACGAGCGCGAACGGCTGGAAGCCTCGCCCGCCCTGCACGAGCTTGAGACCGCACAAATCGATGCCGAACAGGCCGAGACCGCCCTCACCGAGGCACGCGCGCGGCTGGAAGCGGCCGAAGCCGAGCGCCAGACGGCCGATGCTGCGCTGGAGACCGCCACCGAGACCTGGCGCGAAATGGCCTCCGCCCGCGACGGGCTGGAGCGGGAAGCCCAGGCTCTGGAAAGGCTGCTCGCCGCGTCGATGCAGAAAACCGTCTCGCCGGCGCTGGACGCGGTGCGCGCCCGGCCGGGCTATGAGCAGGCGCTGGCTGCCGCACTGGGCGACGATCTGGAAGCCTCGCTCGATCCGTCGGCATCGCGCCACTGGTCGGAAGCCGGCGTGAAGGCCGAGATGCTGCCCGGCGGCTGCGTGCCCCTGTCCGACCACGTCGAAGCGCCCAAGGCACTGAAGGCGCGGCTGGATGCGATCGGCGTGATCAAGCCGGAAAAGGCCGCCGAGGCGGCTGCGAAACTGAAACCGGGCCAGCGCCTGGTCACGCGCGACGGCGATCTGTGGCGCTGGGACGGGCTGGTCGCGCGGGCCGACGCGCCTTCCGCCGCTGTTGCCCGCCTGGAAAACCGCAATCGCCTGGAGGCCGTCCGCGCCGAGCTGGAAGACACGGCCGAAGCCCACGAATCAGCCCGTACGGCCGAGGCCGCCGCCCGCACCGCCGCGGAAACCGCCCGCGCTGGCGAACAATCGGCCCGCGCCGCGATCGGTCCGGCCGACCGGGCCGCGCGCGATGCCCTCGCCCGCGTCTCGTCCCTGCGCGAGAAAAGCGCCCAGGATGCCGCCCGGGCCACAGCGCTGAAGGAGCGGATCGAACGGCTGACTGCCGAACAGGCCGAGACGCAGTCCGGCCGCGAGGCTGCGCAGGCGGTTCTGGAAGAGGCCGAAGCCAGCGATGGCGATACCGAGGCCCTGGATGCGGCCCGCGAAGCCGCCGACGAAGCCCGCCAAGCGGCAGCCGATGCCCGGGCCCGGCTCGACGGTGTGCGCCGCGAAGGCGAGCTGCGCCGTCAGCGCCGCATGGGTTTCAAGCGCGATCATGATGCCTGGGCGGAGCGCTGCAAGGCGGCCGAAGCCCGCATCGCCGATATCGAGAGCCAGTCGGCAGAGGCCGGCAAGGCGCTGGATGAGGCGCGGGCGAAGCCCGAGGTGCTGCAGGAAAAGATTCTCGCCCTGACCGGCAAGGTGCAGGCCGCCGAACGCGCTGCGGAAGAAGCCCGCGAAGCCGCCTCGACCACCGAAGGCCAGGTCAAGGAAGCCGACAGTGCCGCCCGCCAGGCCGAAGCCGCTGCTTCCGCCGCACGCGAAGGCCGCGCCGCGGCCGAAGCCCGCCTGAGCGGAGCGAAGGAACGTCTCAACGAGACCACCGAGCGCCTGCAGGACGCGACCGGCGAGGCACCGGGCACGCTGTCCAAGCGGGTCGACGAAGACGAGATTTCCGAACTGACCCCGGCCGAACTGGAGCGCCGTCTGGACGAGGCCCGTCAGGGCCGCGAACGGCTCGGTGCGGTCAATCTGCGCGCCGATGAGGAAGCCGAGGAACTCAGCCAGCGCATGGAAGAAATGACGCGCGAGCGGGACGATCTGATCGAGGCCATCGCGCGCCTGCGCAAGGCGGTGGACGAGCTGTCCCGCGAGGGCCGCGCGCGCCTGCTCGAAGCCTTCGATATCGTCGACGGGCATTTCCGCAATCTCTTCTCCACCCTGTTCGAGGGCGGCCATGCCGAGCTGCGGCTGACCGAGAGCGACGATCCGCTGGAAGCCGGCCTGGAAATCATGGCCTGCCCCCCGGGCAAGAAGATGGAGAACATGTCGCTGATGTCCGGCGGCGAACAGGCGCTGACCGCCTCGGCCCTGATCTTCGCGGTCTTCCTGTCCAATCCGGCGCCGGTCTGCGTGCTCGACGAGGTCGATGCACCGCTGGATGACGCCAATGTCGACCGCTATTGCCGCATGCTGGCCGAGATGCGCCGGCTGACCGAGACACGTTTCCTGGTGATCACCCACAATGCCCTGACCATGTCGCGCATGGACCGGCTCTACGGCGTCACCATGGCCGAGCGCGGCGTTTCCCAGCTGGTCTCGGTCGACCTGGTGGGCGCGGAACAACTCATCGCCGCCGAATAGGCATTTTATCTTTTTATTTCAGCAGGTTAAATCGCCTGCACCCTTGCTTGACTTGCCGGGGGGCCGTGGATAGTGTGCGCGCGCCTGCGGGGGGCTGTTCTTCCGTTGGCAGACCGGACAGTCATGTCACGCAAAGACGAAAGCCCGCGCGACCCATCCAAAGCCGATCTGGACTCCCTGCAGCAGCGCATCGATGCGCGGCGTGAGAAGTACAGACCGGAACCGGATAACGCCCAGCGATCTGCCTGGCAGCTGGGAATGCGCTACGGGTCGGAATTCTTTGGCGGGGTTCTGGTTGGCGGGGGTCTGGGCTTTGCCCTCGACCATTTCGCCGGCATTTCGCCCTGGGGGCTGATTGCCGGAACGATGTTTGGGTTTGCAGCCGGTACGCTGAATGTCGTAAGGGCTGCGCAGGAAATCAGTTCGGAGTCGCAGGAGCGCTAGGCGCACCGGGCTCTGCCGGAAGAATCGCGGCCCTGGCCGCAATAGCGATTGAAGAGAGGCCGGGCGTGGCAGACACCAACCCGATCAAGCAGTTCGAAGTTCACGAGCTGGTTCCGTTCGAAGCTTTCGGCCTGAATCTGGCCTTCACCAATTCCAGCTTCTTCATGATGCTGACGACGGTTCTGACCGTTGTGCTGTTCATGCTGGCGATGTCCAGCCGCGCCCTGGTGCCGAACCGCGCCCAGTCGGTGGCCGAGATCATCTACGGGTTCGTGGCAGACATGCTGCGCTCGACCGCCGGTCCGGACGCGCTGCGCTTCTTCCCGTTCGTCTTCACGCTCTTCATCTTCATTCTGGTCGCCAACATGCTGGGCATGTTCCCGTATTTCCCGGGACCGGGCCTGCACTCCTTTACCATCACCAGCCACCTGATCGTGACCGTGGCCCTGGCGATGCTGGTCTGGCTGACCGTCATTATCTATGGCGTGTTCAAGAACGGCCCGAAATTCCTCAAACTGTTCGTGCCGTCCGGCGTTCCGGGCTACATCCTGCCCTTCGTGTCGCTGATCGAGGTGATCTCCTTTATCTCGCGTCCGATCAGCCACTCGGTGCGTCTGTTCGCCAACATGCTGGCCGGCCACATCCTGCTGAAAGTCTTCGCGGGCTTCATCGTGATGCTCGGCGCCGGTCTCGGCGTGGGCGGCTATGTCCTCGGCATCGCACCGTTCGCGATGACGCTGGGCCTGACGGCGCTGGAGTTCCTGGTCGCCTTCCTGCAGGCTTACGTGTTCGCCATCCTGACCTGCATCTACCTTTCCGACGCTCTGCACCCGGGTCACTAGACCGCAGACGTCACAGTCCAACCCAACCAACTGCCAGACATATCCTCGAAGGAGTTTTCAAATGGAAGAAATGGGCAAATACATCGGCGCCGGTCTCGCTTGCCTCGGCATGCTGGGTGCTGCTGTCGGCGTGGGCAACATCTTTGGTTCCTTCCTGCAGGGTGCCATGCGCAACCCGTCTGCGGCTCAGTCGCAGTTCGGCAACCTGATCTTCGGCTTCGCCGTGACGGAAGCGCTGGGCATCTTCTCCCTGCTGGTCGCGCTGATCCTGCTGTTCGTGGCCTAAATCATACCGGAGGCGGCCGGCTCATCCGGATCCGGCCGCTCCCGTTTTCGCTCCACCTTTCCAAGGGAGCCCGCGTCCCATGACGCATGCACCGCATTCTGACGTCGCACAGCACGCGGCCGAAGCAGCGCACGGCGCTGCGGAAGCTGTGTTCCCGCCGTTCGACCCGACCTATTTCGCGTCCCAGCTCTTCTGGCTGGCGATCTTCTTCGTGATTCTCTACGTCGCGCTCGATCGCTTTATCCTGCCGAAGATCAAGACGACGATCGAAGACCGTCGCGACCGTATCGCCGACGATCTCGATGCTGCTGCCCAGGCCAAGGCCGATGCCGAAGCTGCGGGTGAAGCCTATGAGAAGGCGCTGGCCGAAGCGCGTGCCAAGGCGCACGTGATCGCGGCCGATACGCGCAAGGCGCTCGATGCCGAGATCGCCAAGGAGACGGCTGAAGTGGAAGCCGAGCTGGCCTCCAAGCAGGACGCCTCCGAGGCCGCCATCCGCAAGGCCAAGGACAAGGCGTTCGCCGAAGTCCGCGGTATCGCGGCGACCGCCACGGCGGCCGCTGTCGAAGCGCTGGCGGGTGTCGAGATCACCGAAGCCGATGCCGGCAAGACGGTGGACGGCCTGATCAAGGCGAAGGAGGCATAAGATGACCCTGTTCGCTGAAGACGCCGCTCACGGTGCCACCAGCCACGGCCCGGCCCTGTTCTCGGGCGAGTGGTTCGCGGCCCAGCCGTCCGATCCGACCTTCTACGCCTTCCTGGCCTTCATCGCCTTCTTTGCGGTGCTGGGGTATTTCGGCGTCCACAAGACCATCGCCAAGACGCTGGACGACCGCGCCGACGCGATCAAGTCGGAGCTGGAAGAAGCCAAGCGCCTGCGCGAGGAAGCCCAGGAAATGCTGGCCTCCTATCAGCGCAAGCAACGCGAAGCCGAGGCCGAAGCCGAAGCCATCATCGCCCAGGCCAAGACCGAGGCGAAGACGCTGAAGGCGGAAGCGCGCAAGGAAATGACCGAGCGCCTGGAACGCCGTACGGCGCTTGCCGAACAGCGCATTGCCCAGGCCGAGGCGCACGCGGCAGCCGAAGTGAAGGCCGCTGCGGCCGAGCTGGCGGCCAGCGCGGCCGAGGAAATCCTCAAGACCAAGCTGAAGAAGACCGATCTCAACAAGATCGTCGATGCCGACATCAAGGCCGTTGGCGAACAGCTGAACTAGGCTCTTTCCGGATTTCGAGATTGCAAAGCCCGCGGGTTTCCCGCGGGCTTTTTCTTGCCCCATATTGAAAACGGACAAATTTGTCCTTTTATTCCTCTAAATCAGCGTTATCGGACGATTTTTTCTGGTTATTGACAACGCATATAAAAGGACATATTTGTCCACTTATCGTTCTTGTCAGCGATTAGAGGACAATTATGTCCGTTCTGGATGATACTGATAACGGCCCGCTCTCCAGCCTGCTGGAGCAATTGGGTCTCAGGATGGAAGCCTACCGGATATCGCGGCAGCTGAAGCAGGAAGAGCTTGCCGAAAGGGCCGGCATTTCTGCGCGCACGCTGCGCCGGCTGGAGACCGATGGGAACGGCACGCTGGACACATTTGCCCGCCTGCTCCGCGCGCTCGAGATCGATTATCGTCTGCTGGATGTCATTCCCGACGCCACGGCCAGTCCGCTGGACACAAGAAGCGGCGCGCAACCGCCGCGGCAGCGCGTACGGCGCCGAACCGAAGAACCGGACACGCCCTGGACCTGGCGCGAAGGGGCGGACGACACATGACCCGCGCCGATGTCATCCTGTGGGGCCGCCGGATCGGCGCCGTGCTGTGGGACGACCGGCGGCAGATCGGCACGTTCGAATACGTCCCCGCCTTTACCCGCTCGGGCATCGAGGTCGCCCCGCTCACCATGCCGCTGCGCACGGGCGTGTTCGAATTTCCCGCCCTGCCCCGCGATACGTTCAAGGGCCTGCCCGGCCTGCTCGCCGACAGCCTGCCGGACAAGTTCGGCAATCTGCTGATCGACCGCTGGCTGGCCGAACAGGGCCGCGCACCGGGCGAGTTCGATCCGGTTGAGCGGCTTTGCTATACCGGCCGACGCGGCATGGGCGCGCTGGAATTCCAACCGTCCAGCATCGCTCCGTCCGGCCGCGGCCGTCCGCTCGATATCGACGCGCTCGTCGAACTGGCCGACCGGATGACACGCAGCCGCCTGGAGGTAAAAGGGCAGCTGACGGGCGGCGATGATCACCGGGTGATGGAGGACATCCTGCGTGTCGGCACCTCGGCCGGCGGTGCCCGCGCCAAGGCGGTGCTGGCCTGGAACCGGGAAAGCGGAGAATTCCGCTCCGGTCAGCTCGACCTGCCGGACGGATTTGAACACTGGCTGTTGAAGTTCGACGGGGTCAGCGGCAATGCCGACAAGGAGATCGCCGATCCGCAGGGCTATGGCCGGCTGGAATATGCCTGCTACCGCCTCGCCGTGGACGCCGGGATCGAGATGAGCGAATGCCGGCTGCACGAGGAAGGCGGACGCGCCCACTTCATGACACGGCGTTTTGACCGCACGCCCGGCGGCGGCAAGCTGCACATGCAGTCGCTGGGGGCGATGCGCCATTTCGACTACAACCAGCCACGCGCCTATGCGTATGAACAGGCCATCGAGACCCTGCGCCTGCTCGGCCTGGGCCGCGCGGCGATGGAGCAGATGGTGCGCCGGGCGCTTCTCAACATCGTCATCCGCAACCAGGACGACCATGTGAAGAATATCGCCTTCCTGATGGACAAGGCGGGCAACTGGTCGCTCGCCCCGGCCTTCGACGTCGTCTACGCCTATAATCCGGGCGGGGCCTGGACGTCGCAGCACCAGATGTCGCTCGCCGGCAAGACTGACGGTTTCACCCTCGCAGATCTTGTCGAGTTCGGCCGCTATGCCGATTTCAAGCCGGCACAGCTGCGCGGCATGCTGGACGATATCCTGCAGGCCGCAGCCCGCTGGGACCAGTATGCCAGCGAAGCCGGTATCCCGCGCGATCTCTCGCGCCGGGCGCACAATGGTTTCAGGCTTGAATTCGAATGAGGGGCGGCGGAACTACTCCGCCGGCTCCTTCTCGCCGAAGGCAAAACGGACGCGTTTCCACACCCAGGGGAAGCGGCGCAGCGTGTTGGTGATATAGGTGTGCAGCGTCTTCGACGCGGCTGCCACCAGCACCAGGCCGAGCAGGCCCATCGGCAGGCCGATCGGGATGAAGGGGGTCAGGAAGCCGATCGGCACGGCGAGCGCGATCAGCGCCAGCCCGACGGCGACGCAGACAGTGCGGATGATCAGCACGACAATCGCACCGAAGGCATTCCGCTGGGCCCATCCATTGAGGGATTCATTCATCGCCGTGACCATCTTCCAACCCGCCCCGTTCGTGGGGTGCCGCATGAGGGAGGGGCACCCATCGGGACAGACAACACTAAACGCGTAAACATGACCCCAATGCGAGACAAAAAAGCCGAAATTCAGGCAGCGGCCCGGAGTCAGCAGCGGGTTGTTGCATCTGCGCACCGGTTCTCACACCGGGGCGGCATTTCCTTGGCGGCTTGGTATCTTGCCGCGTATTGCAGCGCACACTGAGCGGCGGAACCGCCTCACCCATGGCTGCAGGCATAAAATAGTAACGCCCCCGCCGGATGTCAGCGGGGGCGTCGGTGTTTTTTCAGTGCCGGACCTCTACCAGGGAAGGGCCGCGACATTCCGCCACGGGGCAGGACTACTCCGCCGCTGCGGCAGCCCCACTGTCCGGCGTCCAGCGCAGCACCGGCTGGCGGGCCGCACGGGTCTCGTCCAGACGCTTGGTCGGGGCGTGAACCGGAGCCGCCAGGAAGCGCTCGCTCTCGCCCGACTTTGCGGCCAGGGCCAGCGCCTCGAGCACGTCGACAAAGCGGTCGAGCCCGCCCTTCGATTCGGTCTCGGTCGGCTCGATCAGCATGGCACCGTGGACGACCAGCGGGAAATACATGGTCATCGGGTGATAGCCCTCGTCGATCATCGCCTTGGCGAAGTCGAGTGTGGAGACGCCGGTATCCTTGAGGAAGCGGTCGTCGAACAGGGCTTCGTGCATGCAGCTGCCCTCGAAGGCCGGCGTCATCACATGTTTCAGCCGGGCGAGGATGTAGTTGGCGTTGAGCACCGCATCCTCGGCAACGCGCTTCAGACCGTCAGAGCCATGGCTCATCATGTAGGTCAGCGCACGGGTGAACATGCCCATCTGGCCGTGGAAGGCCGCCATCCGGCCAAAGGGCTCGCCCTCGGCTTCGGCGGCATGCTCGACCATCTTCCATGTCTCACCATCCTTGACCACGTAGGGCACCGGCGCGAAGGCCGCGAGCGCATCCGACAGCACGGTCGGGCCCGAACCGGGACCGCCCCCGCCATGCGGCGTGGAGAAGGTCTTGTGCAGGTTGATGTGCATCGCGTCGACGCCGAGATCGCCCGGGCGCACCCGGCCGACAATGGCGTTGAAGTTCGCACCGTCGCAGTAGAAATAGCCGCCTGCCTCGTGGATCAGGTCGGCGATCTCGCGGATATCCCGCTCGAACAGACCGCAGGTATTGGGGTTGGTCAGCATGATGCCGGCGACATCGTCGCCCAGCTTGGCCTTGAAGGCCTCCATGTCGACCCGGCCGGTCTTGTCGGCGGGGATCTCGTCGCACACGAAGCCGCACTGCACGGCTGTTGCCGGATTGGTGCCATGGGCACTTTCCGGAACCAGTACGCGGCGGCGATGGGTCTGCCCGTCGGCATCCAGCTTGGCGCGGATCGCCATCATGCCGCAGAACTCGCCATGGGCGCCGGCCTTCGGCGACAGCGCTACGGCGGGCATGTTGGTCAGCGTCATCAGCCAGTGGGCCAGCTCGCCCATCAGCTCATAGGCGCCCTGCACCGTCGAGGCCGGCTGCAGCGGGTGTACATCGGCAAAGCCCGGCAGGCGGGCGATCTTCTCGTTGAGCCGCGGATTGTGCTTCATCGTACACGAGCCGAGCGGGTAGAGGCCCAGATCGATGGCGTAATTCTTCCGCGACAGGCGCACATAGTGGCGCATCGTCTCCGGCTCGGCGAGGCCCGGCAGGCCGATCTCGCCCTGGCGCTCCAGACCGCCCAGGCGGCTCTTCGGGGCGCCGGAACCAGTCCGGGGCTCCGGCAGGTCGACGCCGCAATGCTCCAGATTGCCGCGCTCGAAGATCAGCGGTTCGGCCTGGTCGAGGCCGCGGCTGCCCGAGACCGTATCGGCATAGCCGCCGGTCTGGATGTTTTCGGCCATGCGGGTGGGACGGCCTTGCGTGTTCATGCCCATCTTACAGTACTCCGCGCAGCGCTTTTTCGAAGGCGACGAGATCGCCATCCGTATTGGTTTCAGTGGCCGCCACGATCAGCAGGTCCTCGAACTTGCCGGGATAGAGCCGGCTGGCAGGAACGCCGCCGAGCACGCCGATCCTGGCCAGATCGTCGACCACCTGCGCTGCCGGCCTGGGCAGACGCAGGGTGAATTCGTTGAAGAAAGTGTCGGTGACCAGTTCCACACCCTCGATCGCCGAGAGGCGGTCGGCCAGGGCGCAGGCCATCTCGTGATTGAGTCGGGCCAGGCGGGTGATGCCGCGCTCGCCCAGCAGGGTCATGTGGATCGTCCAGGCCAGCGAGCACAGCCCGGAATTGGTGCAGATGTTCGAGGTCGCCTTGTCGCGGCGGATATGCTGCTCGCGCGTCGAGAGGGTCAGCACATAGCCGCGGCGGCCATCGGCATCGACGGTCTCGCCGGCCAGGCGGCCGGGCATCTGGCGGATGAAGCGGCGATCGTCCTTGCAGGCGAAGAGGCCGACATAGGGTCCGCCGAAATTCAGGCCGACCCCGATCGACTGGCCCTCGCCCACAGCGATATCCGCACCCATCGCGCCGGGGCTTTCCACAAGGCCCAGCGAGACGCATTCGGTGAAGGCGGCAATCACCAGCGCACCCTTTTCGTGGGCGGCTTCGGACAGGGTCCGCAGGTCGTGCAGGCGGCCGAACACGTCCGGCGTCTGGACGACAACACAGGCGGTCTCGTCGTCGATGGCTGCCATCACGGCGGACAGGTCGGTCACGTCCGGATCGGTGACCGAGATCTTCACGTCGGAGTATTTCGCCAGCGTCTTGGACGCTTCGACATAGTGCGGGTGCACGCCGCCGGCCATCACGGCCTTGTTCCGGCGGGTCACGCGGGCGGCCATCATCACGGCCTCGGCGCAGGCCGTGGAGCCGTCATACATGGAGGCATTGGCCACATCCATGCCGGTCAGGAGCGCGACCTGGGTCTGGAATTCGAACAGGGTCTGCAGCGTGCCCTGGGAGATTTCCGGCTGGTACGGCGTATAGGCCGTCAGGAATTCGGAGCGCTGGATCAGGTGATCCACGGTCGCCGGAATGTGGTGCTTGTAGGCGCCGGCCCCCACGAAGAAAGGCGCCTGGCCCGCGGAGATATTCTTCGACGCCATGGCGCTGAGCGCCCGTTCGACCTGCAGTTCGCCCTGCTTGGTGGGCAGGTCGATCAGCCCGTCCAGCCGCGCCGCTTCGGGCACGTCCTGGAACAGATCGTCGATGGAGGCGACGCCGATGGCCTCAAGCATCGCCTTGCGATCAGTGTCGGTATGGGGGAGGTAACGCATCAGGTTTTCCTGCGAACAGCGTGGAACCAGTTGATCAGGGGCCGGTGGCCGCCCAGTCCAAAAACAGTCGTACAGACGAGGATCAGAATGGCGCCGAACAACAGCCAGCCCGTCCAGCCGGCCCGAAGCGACCAGAACCCGAGCAGCAGCACCGTGCCCGCAGCGATGCCGCCCAGAACAAAGGGCAGTACCTTCTGTTCCAGGCGCAACAACGCCGACGCGATCTCCCCGCCGCGATCAGAGGAGAAGATCGCCGCGACGGCCAGCCCGGCGTGCACCAGCGCACCTCCAAACATCATGCCCGCGAAGAAGGTGGTCCACCGGCTTGCATCCGGCTCGAGCCCGTTCTTGCCAAGCAACGCCGCAAGCGCGAGCATGCTCACAATGGCCAGAATTCTCTGCCTGGGTGTCTGCGCCATCAAGGCCTCCTAGGCCGTGTGGTCCTGGTAGGCCGCCTCGTCCATCAGCCCGTCGAGCTGGGACGTGTCGGACACCTTGATCTTCACGAACCAGCCGTCACCGGCCGGGTCTTCATTGACCTTCGCCGGCTCGTTCTCCAGCGCGTCATTGATTTCGACGATCTCGCCATCCACCGGAGCATAGACCTCGGAGGCCGCCTTGACGGATTCGACGACGGCGAACTCGTCGCCCTTCTTCAGGGATTTGCCGACATCCGGCAGTTCCACGAAAACGACATCGCCCAGCTGGCCGGCCGCATAGGCCGTGATGCCGATCGTGGCGATGTCGCCGTTAAGGGAAATCCACTCATGGTCTTCGGTATAGCGGGTGGTCATGATTGTCTCCTGCCCCAGAATAAAAGCCTGAATAACGCCTGGCGCCTGCCCGTCCGGTTGCCCGGTCCGCAGCATCAGCCCCGATAGAAATTCGCCGTCACGAACGGCATTTTCACCACTTTCGCAGCCCGCGGCTTGCCGCGCACGAGGATGTCGACCTCGGTGCCGGGCTGCATGAAGTCGCGATCGATATAGCCCATCGCGACCGGACCGTTCACGGTCGGGCCGAAACCGCCAGAAGTGACGATGCCGATCACCTTGCCGTCCTTGGACGCGATCTCGGCACCCTCGCGCGCCGGTGCGCCGGAGAGGGTGAGGCCGATCCGCTTCTGGCAGGTCTTCGCATCGATCTGCGCCGCGATCACGTCAGCGCCGGGAAAATCGCCGCGCTCACGCCGCGTCTTCGACAGCGCCCAGATCAGCGAGGCTTCGACCGGTGTGCGGGTCTCGTCCATGTCGTGGCCATAGAGGCACAGGCCGGCTTCCAGACGCAGCGAGTCGCGCGCGCCCAGACCGATCGCCTCGACTTCCGGCTGGTCGAGCAGCAGGCGGGCGATCCGCTCGGCATCGTCTTCGGGAAGGGAAATCTCGAACCCGTCCTCGCCGGTATAGCCGGACCGGGAGATCAGCACGTGCGCGCCGTCCAGCGTGAAGACACCGCACTGCATGAATACCATCTTGCAGGCGTCCGGGCACAGGCGTTCCATCACATCCTTCGCCGCCGGGCCCTGCAGCGCGAGAAGCGCGCGGTCCTCGATGCGGGTCAGCCTGCCCTTGCCCTTCGTCGCGTTTTCGATGAGCGCGAAATCATTGTCCTTGGTGGCCGCGTTCACGACGAGGAAAATCCCCTCCCCGTCCGGGCGCGACACCATCAGATCGTCGCGGATCCCGCCGGTCTCGTTCAGCAGCAGGGTATATTTCTGTTCGCCGGCGCTGATTGCCGACAGGTCGGCCGTCAGCAATGCTTCCAGCGCGGCCTCGTCGCCGATGTAGCGCGCCTGGCCCATATGGGAGACGTCGAACAGGCCGGCCTTTTCGCGCGTATGCTTGTGCTCGCCCATGATCCCCAGCGGATACTGGACGGGCATGTCATAGCCGGCGAACGGCACCATCTTGCCGCCCAGCTCGACATGGAGCGCGTGAAGGGGTGTCTTGAAAAGCGTGCCGGTCATCGATCGGGTCCTTGCATGGGGGCGATCCTGCAAGCCCGTGTGCCTGCAAGCCTTCGCCCCCGCTGTCCCGATAACCTGAGAGATTCCGCGACCTTCCTCATGCCGTCCGATCACGGCGGAAGTCGCTTGCTCCGTCGGTGGGATGAAGGCGAGCCCCATCCACTTTCCAGCGTTTATCTCTCCCGCGGTCCTTCGGCCTGAGCGTTTCCGGGGCGGTTGCGCCTTCGGCGCCGGCGTTATTTGCCGGTCTCTCCCGCGGGGAGTTTGGTCCCGCAAGGCGCACACTGCGCCCGCCTCGCGATTGCAGCGGACTCTATGATTCCGCGCCCCGGAGTCAATGTCGCAGCGCCGTTAATCCACCGATTCCCACGGCGAGAAACAGGCGCCCAGACCGCCCTGCAGCAATCCCATCAAGCCAGCCTGCTCCTCCGCGGGAAGCGCCCCCGCCTCGGCCGCGGATATATCGCGGGCCGCTTCCCAGTCCGGCAGCATGGAGCGGTCCTGGATGGCGCCCTGCGAGCCGAGTGCAAAAAGACGATAGACCTGGGGTGTGGCGTTCTCCTGCAGATAGGCATCGAGACAGGAACAGAACGCGTCGTGGTCCTCGGGCACACCGCCGCTGCGGTCGACCTGCTGGATGCGGCAGGCATGCTGCATCCAGGCGGAGTGATCGGCCGGATCTTCGGAGAAGGTCACAGGTTCGGAGGTGACGAGAAGCGCAGCAAGGCCAGTCAGGATCATGTGAAAACTCCCGGTTTTCGCCACCCTAGCCGATTGCCGTGCGGGCAACCTCCCCCGTTCGGGGGAGAGCGCTACATCCGGTCCGGCGCTTCCAGACCGAGCAGGCCGAGGCACAGCTCCAGCTGTTTCAGCGTGGCTTCGGCCAGAGCGAGCCGCGAACGCTTCACCGCTTCCGTTTCGGCCGACAGGATCGGGCAGGCCGAGTAGAATTTCGAGAAGGCCTGGGCCAGCGTGAAGGCGTGGTCGCAGATCGCATTGGGCGCCCGGTTCTCGCACGCCTGTTCCAGCGCCGCGCCGAAGGCGTCCAGCGCCAGAACGAGATCGCGCTCCTCGGCCGCCTCGGCCGAAATCGGCCCCGGCTCGACGCCCGCCTCGGCCGCCCGGCGCATCAGCGATTTCACCCGCACCGCGGCATAGAGCAGGTAAGGACCGGTCTTGCCCTCGAAACTGGTGAAACGATCCAGGTCGAAGACGTAGTTCGTCGTGCGATAGTTCTGCAGGTCGGCGAACTTGATCGCCGCCAGGCCCACCATGCGTGCCACGCGGTCATGTTCTTCCGCGCCGACATCGGCGGCGAGACCGGCTTCCTTGAGGCGCTCATCCGCGCGTTCGATAGCGCTGGCGATCAGATCGGCCAGGCGGAAGGTCCCGCCATCGCGCGTGCGCAAGCGCTTGCCATCGGTGCCGTTGACCGTGCCGAACTTGACGTGTTCCAGCGACCCTTCCGGCGCCAGGCCGGCCTTGTCTGCGGCGCGGAAGACCTGTTCGAAATGGTCCGACTGCGCCAGATCGACGACGTAGAGCGTCAGGTCGGGGCCGACCGACTGCTTGCGGTCCAGAATGGTGGCCAGATCGGTCGTGCCGTAGAGCGAGGAGCCTTCCGACGTCACCAGGATCAGCGGCGCCAGCTCCTTCTTGTCGCCGTCACGGGCGACCCGGACGACCCAGGCGCCTTCGCTTTCCTCGGCCACGCCGCGTGCCTTGAAGTCAGCCACCAGCCCGTCGATCAGATCATTGACGTCGCTTTCGCCCTTCCACAGGTCGAAATGGACACCCAGATCGCCGAAATCCTTCTTCAGCGCCGCAACGGAAACGTCGATGAAGTGGCGCAGCAGGGCGCGATAGCCGGCCCGGCCCGCCTGCAGCTCGGCCGTTGCACGGCGCGACTTTGCCAGCCGGTCGGCGTCTTCCTTGGCCTTCTTCGAGGCCTGCGGATAGAGACGCGCCAGATCCTCGATATCGACCGGCGGTTCGGACGGGTAGCCGTCCGTGATCGCGGCGTCAAAATAGGGAAGATCGGGCTGTTCTTCTTCCAGCTCGGTAATCAGGTGGCCCATCTGCAGGCCCCAGTCGCCAAGATGGATGTCGGAAATCACCGTATCGCCGCGGAAGCGGAACAGGCGCTGCAGGCTGTCACCCAGCACCGAGGAGCGCAGATGACCGACATGCATCGGCTTGGCCACGTTCGGGCCGCCGAAATCGATCATCACCTTGCGCGGTTCGGAAACTTGCGGCGCACCGGCGCGGTCATCCGACGCGATCTCGGCAGCGCGGGCATTGATCGCCGCGGCGGCCGGCAGGAGGTTGATGAAGCCCGGTCCGGCGATCTCGGCTTTCTCGACCAGCGCATCACCGGCGATCCGGTCCAGAACGGCCTGGGCGATCTCGCGCGGCGGCTTGCCCGCCTGCTTGGCCGCCGGCATGGCGCCATTGCACTGGAAGGGAAAGCGTTCCGGATTCTGCCTGGACGGAGTGACACGGCCCAGCTCCCGCGGAAGCTCGAGGGAAGCAAACGCGTCGCCCAGCACACCGCTGAGCTGTTCGGCAATAGAAGGCATGTTTCTAGTCCTGGCCGGCTGCCACGCGGAAACGCTGACCGGAGCGGTTGAAGGCGATCTGTTCCGGGGTCAGCTCGAAGCCGACGATGATCTCGAAGTTCACGCCCGACGTGCCCTCGTCCGCCCGCGGGATGGAGATCGCGTCGATCTCCTCGGTCAGGTAGACCCGATCCTCACCGGCGTCGAATTCGACGCGGATCGGGAAGACTTCCTTGTGGATCACGTCGAGATCGCGGCGGGTGATGGCGACGAAATACTCATAGGTGCGCGCATCACCGCGGGCTGCGGGACCGCGGCCGAAGCCCATGTCGATCTCGAGATTCGCCAGGATCGGACGTTCGCCGTAATAGCTGCACAGCGAGCGCACGGCGAGAATCTCGCCGGTAAAGCCGACATTCTCATAGGCCACTTCGCCGCCTTCAAGCTCGACCAGGCGCTGCGCTTCGTACAGCGACAGGGCCGACGGGCACGGTCCGGCATTCGGCTCCGGCGACGAGAGGGCATCGGACACCGACTGGCAGCCGCTCAGCAGGCCTGCTGTGACAGCGAGGGCGGCGATGGACCGCACATGACTGGAGAACGCCCGAGTGAAATACATTGTGCACTACCTGTCCTGGAAACAGACCCCGCCACTGGATAGCGGCCGGGCACTTTGTTAGGACGGTCATACGATGCACATGCGGCTTCCGCAACGGCATCGCTGAAGGAGATTGCGAGCCGATGAGCGCGCCCCGACCGCCACTCACCCTTCTCTTGACCGCTCCGCGCGGTTTCTGCGCCGGTGTGGACCGGGCGATCCAGATCGTCGAACGCGCCCTCGATCGCTTCGGCGCGCCGGTCTATGTACGCCACGAGATTGTCCACAACCGGCACGTGGTCGAACGGCTGGAAGCCATGGGCGCCGTCTTTGTGGAAGAGCTGGACCAGTGCCCGGACGACCGGCCGGTGGTGTTTTCCGCCCATGGCGTGCCCAAGCGCGTGCCGGCGGAAGCGCAGCGGCGCGAAATGATCTATGTCGACGCCACCTGCCCGCTGGTCTCCAAGGTGCATGTCGAAGCTCAGCGCCACTTCACCAATGGCGACGAGATCGTGCTGATCGGCCATGCCGGCCACCCCGAAGTCGTCGGTACGATGGGACAATTGCCGGACGGCGCCATCACCCTGGTGGAAACCGTCGAGGACGCGCAGACCTTCACACCGCGCGATGCCGCAAAACTCGCCTTCGTCACCCAGACGACGCTGTCGGTGGACGACACCTCGGCGATCGTCGAGGTGCTGCAGGCGCGCTTCCCGCAGATGAAGGCGCCGCACAAGGAAGACATCTGCTACGCCACCACCAACCGCCAGAACGCCGTGAAGGCGGTCGCCTCGCGGTCGGACATCGTCTTCGTGATCGGTGCGCCCAACTCGTCCAACTCCGTTCGCCTCGTCGAGGTCGCCAAACGTGCCGGCGCACCGCGGGCCGAACTGGTTTCCTGTGCGGCCGATGTCGACTGGGACGCTCTGGGCGAGATTGCCAGTGTCGGCATTACGGCCGGCGCTTCGGCGCCCGAGGACCTTGTACAGGGCCTCATCCAGGCATTCCGCGAGCGCTATGACGTGACAGTCGAGCATGTCAGCGTGACCAAGGAAGACGTCGTCTTCAAACTGCCGCGTGCGGTGGCCTGAGGACGCCGGCGATGAGCGAGAACAAGACACAGCCGACCGGCGTTTCACCCGCAGATTTCATCGCCTCGATCGAGCACCCGGTCCGCCGCGCCGATGCGGAGACCCTGCTGGCGATGATGACCCGCATCACGGGACATGAACCGAAGATGTGGGGACCGGCAATCGTCGGCTTCGGGCAGTATCACTATCGCTATGACAGCGGCCGGGAGGGCGATTTCATGCGCACCGGCTTCTCGCCGCGCAAGGCGAACATGGCCGTCTACATCATGCCCGGCTATTCCGATCACAGTGCCATCCTTGCCCGCCTGGGCAAGCACAAGACCGGCAAGTCCTGCCTCAACATCAACAAGCTGGCCGATGTCGATCTGGACGTGCTCGAGGAGCTGATCCGGGCCGGCCTGGCCGACATGGCGGAAAAATATCCCGAATGACCCTGATCGTGATCCATACCGACGGCGCCTGCTCCGGCAATCCGGGGCCCGGCGGCTGGGGCGCGATCCTGGAGTGGAACAACCACCGCAAGGAACTCAAGGGCGGTGAGCGCGACACGACCAATAACCGCATGGAGATGATGGCGGCGATCCAGGCGCTCGAAGCGCTCAAACGTCCCGGACAGACGGTGAAACTGGTCACCGACAGCGTCTATCTGCGCGATGGCATCACCAAGTGGATCCATGGCTGGAAGAAACGCGGCTGGAAGACCGCCGACAAGAAGCCGGTGAAGAATGTCGACCTCTGGCAACGCCTCGACACACTGACGCAGAAGCACGACATCGACTGGCAATGGATCAAAGGTCACGCCGGACATGCGGAGAATGAGCGAGCCGACGAGCTCGCCCGCGAGGGGCTCGCCGAAGCGCGCTAGCCGGCCGCCACCCGGCCGCCGGTCTCATGGCTGTCCCGCTCTGCAGACTCCGGCTTTGCAGACAGGGCCGCATCCAGCACACGGCGCACGCTTTCCAGATCGAGCGGTTTGGA
This sequence comes from Maricaulis sp., assembly GCF_039978735.1. Classification (GTDB taxonomy): domain Bacteria; phylum Pseudomonadota; class Alphaproteobacteria; order Caulobacterales; family Maricaulaceae; genus Maricaulis. The sequence continues at coordinate 37,365 of NZ_JBDWAS010000032.1, read as the reverse complement.
CAGATAGTCCGTCGCGCCGATATCGAGATAGCGCTCGCGCGCGCCGGCCGTTGCATCGGCGGTGACGGCGAAAATCGGCAGGTCAGCCCAGCGCTCCCTCGAACCGCGGATCTGGATGATCGTGTCCTCGCCGGACATGACGGGCATCTGGATATCCATCAGCACGGCGTCGTAGGGCGTGTTCGCCAGGGCTTCGATCGCCTCCAGCCCGTCAGCGGCGGTATCGACCTCGTGACCCAGCGAGCGCACCAGGGCGGCGGCGACGACGCGATTGGTCTCGACATCGTCCACCACGAGAATCCGGCCCGGCGCCACCGGCAGCGCCGGCCGCTCCCTGCGTACGTCCTTGTCCTCGACAGCGGCCACTTGCGGCAGCGGCATCTCGAACCAGAAACAGGCGCCCTCGCCCAGGCGGCTGTCGACGCCGATCTCGCCGCCGGCCTGCCGGACGATTTCCCGGCAGATGGTCAGGCCCAGACCGGTGCCGCCATGCTTGCGCGTTACGGATGCATCGACCTGTGCAAACCGGTCGAAGACATGTTCCAGCCGGTCTTGCGGAATACCCGGACCGCTGTCCTCGACTTCGAACCGGATCCGGTCGCCTTCGGCCCGGTGTATCCTGACATCGACGTGTCCGGTCTCGGTGAACTTGACGGCATTGCCGGCAATATTGATCAGCACCTGGCGCAGCCGCGCCTCATCGCCGCCCACAATGGCCGGCACATCGGACGCCATGTCGCAAGCGACCGCCAGGCCTTTCTCGCGCGCCATCGGTTCGACCACACGCAGCGCATCGGCCACCATGTCGTGCAGGTCGAACGGCTCGAAGGCCGTTTCCGCCATACCGGATTCGATCTTGGAGATGTCCAGCACGTCCTCGATCAGGCTGAGCAGGGCCCTGCCGGAGGATTGCAGGGTCTCGACATAGCCCGCCTGCACCCCGTCTAGGTGGGTCATCTTGAGCAATTGCGCCATGCCCAGAACGCCGTTCAGCGGCGTTCGGATCTCGTGGCTCATATTGGCGAGGAACTGCGACTTGGCCGCATTGGCCTGTTCGGCCTCCTTCCGCCGACGGTCCAGTTCGCGGGCCGTGTTCACATCGTCGGTGATGTCGAAATTGGTACCCGAGATGACCCGGCTTCCATCATAGCGGCGGATAATGGACGCGCTCACGCGGACATGACGGACGCTGTCGTCCGGCAGGACAACGCGGTACTCGAAGATGGCCGGCCCGCCGCTTTCGATCGCCTCGTCGACAACGGCCATGACCAGGTGGAAATCATCCGGATGCACACATTCGCGCCACTTCTGGAAGGTCATTTCCTCGTCGAATCCCTCCCGCCCGAAGATGCGGTTGCAGGCCTCATCCCACCAGAAATGCGGCTTGTCGATGCCGAACTCCCAGACGCCGACGGCCGACGCCTCCAGTGCCATGGACAAACGGCTCGACAGGGTCGCCATCTCGGCCTCGCGTGAGCGCCGTTCCGTCACGTCGCGATAGGACCCGATCAGCTTGATCGCACGTCCATCGGCAATCACCGGCTTGCCGACCACCTGCACCCAGATGCGGCGGCCGCCAGCCGTGACCATCGGCACCTCCATGTCCCAGCTGCCCAGATCGCCGATAAATCCGTCAACCGTCGTGCGGACGTCCGCGCGTGCATCTTCCGCGATGAAGGACATGAGATCCTCGCGCGTGATCTCGCGATGCGGCGGCACTTCGAGTATCCGGCGGGTGGTTGCGTCCCATTCCACTGCACCGGTCACAAGATCGACTTCCCAGCTGCCGATCCCGCTCAGCTCGGTGACGGCGGCGAGCCGGGCGCGCGTGCGCTCCTCGACCTCGACAAGGCGCATCTTTTCGGTGATGTCCTCGGCCGAACCGGCCATGCGGATCGCGCATCCGGACATGTCCTGCTCGGCCTGTCCGCGCACATGCAGATGCAGATAGTGTCCGTCAGCGTGCCGGAAACGGTAAGCGATCTCCAGCGGTTCGCAGGTCGTCCAGGCGTTTTGCAAGGCCTTGTGGACCCGTCTCCGGTCATCCGGATGAATCCGTGACAGCAACAACTCCAGACCGTCCCGGGCATAGGTGCCACGGTCCTCGGCACTGGGCGGGCGACCGATAATCTCAAGCAGGCGGTTCGAGGTGAACAGCTCATCGTTGACGAGATCGACTTCCCAGATGCCGGCCGTCATGCCGGCGATGGCCAGGCTGAAGCGGCGCTCGGACTCAGCCAGCCGCTGCAGAACATTGTCCCGATCGCGGGAGGTGCGGCGTGCATAGATGATGTCGCCGATGGTCTGCAGCAGCGGTGAAATATCCTTCAACGCCGCATCCGTATATCCATCCGGCCGGTTGGCCAGACCCAGAAGGGCAACGAACTCGCCGTGCGAGTGAAGCGGAATGCCGGCATAGGCGTTGAGCGGCGGATGCCCGGGCGGCAATCCGCCTGCTGCAGCATGTTCCACCGGCGTGTTGGCGATGACCCGGTCGCCGGTCTTCAGGCTATAGCCGAACAGGGTGTCGAGATTGCGGAATTCCAGACCGTTTGCCGCATTCGTCTCGTAGAGCTCGCGGGTCTGGGCATTCCAGGAGATATCGGTGATCGCCCAGGTCTTGAGATAGGGCCGGCCGGCGTCCTGCAGCACTTCACCGATAAAGCCGTACGCGCTCTTGGTCAGGCGCAGCACCGTCTCCAGCAGATCGTCGAACGCTTCGCGCTCGGCGCCCTCGCCGGAAATGAATACACTCTGCACACGCGCGATCGCGGCGAGGACTTCATTGGCCGTCGCGATATCGGCGTTTTCGAGTGCTGGTGTGCTGTGACGATCAGCCAATCCTACCCCCGGACAAGCGGGCGGCCTGTCATTGCGCGCCCGATTTTCCACGAGTCTAGGATCTGCGCGTTACGATGGATTTAAAAACGGACGTTGTGCACTTGCGTTTGAATACGAATATTCGCTGCGTCGCAACAAATACTTCGAACCGCAAAGACAAAGGGCCGCGGCAGTGATGCCGCGGCCCCCGGCCGGCTTTGCCGTCCCCCGAAGACGGAGACTAGTTGCTCAGACGGAATTCCAGCTCGTAGGAATGACCGTCGGTCTGGGCCGCGGCCGGCGCAAAGCGCCAGGCTTCGATGGCCGAAAGGGCCGCACGATCGAACACGCCCGCCGGCGTGGCTTCGGCGATCTCGGCATTGACCACTTCACCGGTCGGAGCGACCGAATAGGTCACGCGCACCGAGCCTTCGATACCGCGGCGTTCTGCGCCACGCGGATATTCCGGGGCAACACGCTCAATGGCTTCGCGCTCCGGCGCGTCAGCAGCGGCGGCGGCGCCAGTCAGCGCGACCGGGGCGGCGATCATGGAAAGGCACAGGCAGGCGGAGAGGATGTTCTTGTTCATGGTGTTTGTTCACTCAGCGAGGTTAGGTGCGTTTGCGAGCGAACGTTTAAGGCCTGTGTCTTGCTACCTCGCTTCCGGAATTCCTAAATTTTGATCCAACCCGGAACTTTATGCAGTGGCCTGTGCGTCGGTCGCAGTGGCGGCCGGTGCAATTGTCAGGATGACGCCGCGAACCTCGGTCACGAACCAGTGCGCGCCGGTCTCCGGATCGGATCCGTCCGCCGTCTGGGCGGACCATTCCGTATCGCCATAGCGCACGCGGCCCTGGCCGGCAGAGAACGCGCCGACCACGGTCACCCGCTGTCCGACCATGCGGCCGGACCGGTCGTTGAGACCGCTGTCCGATCCCGACTTCAGCGCCGGACGGACCCAGCGGTCGCCGGCCCAGAGGAGCGGCAGGGTCAGCACGATGAACACACCCAGCTGGATCGGCCAGCTGATACCGAAGGCTTCCATCGCGACAAAACCGGTCAGGAAAGCCGCGGCCGCCGGCCACAGAAGGTAGGTGGTGCCGGTGAGCAGTTCGGCGATCAGGATGACGCCGGCAATCGCCCACCAGGCCCACATATTCATGCGGTCGAAGACTGAAAAGAGGATATCCATCGGCAAAACCTCCTATCGCCTGTCTGCTCAGCCCTGACCCTTGCGGGTCGCTTCGCTGATGGCGTCGTGCGCCGCCTTGCCCAGCTCGCCCACACCGGTGATCGTACCGATGATGTTGGAGAACTCGGCCGGGATGATGACGGTGCGCTGCTGTTCGCTGGTCGCCAGCTTGCCGAAGGCCTCGACGTATTTCTGGCCCAGGAAGTAATTGATGGCGGACACATCGCCCTTGGCGATGGCGTCCGAGACGAGCTGGGTCGCCTTGGCTTCGGCTTCGGCTTCACGCTCGCGGGCCTCGGCGTCCAGGAAGGCACTTTCCTTGCGGCCCTCGGCCTCGCGGATGGCCGCTTCCTTCTCGCCCTCGGCGCGCAGGATGGCCGATTGCTTGGCGCCTTCCGCCTCGAGGATCTCGGCACGCTTCAGGCGTTCCGCCTTCATCTGGCGCGCCATGGCCTCGGTGATGTCGACCGGCGGGGACAGGTCGCGGATCTCGATCCGGGTGACCTTCACGCCCCAGGGATTGGTGGCGGCATCGATCACGCCCAGCAGGCGCGCATTGATCTCGTCGCGCTTGGACAGGGTCTCGTCCAGATCCATGGCGCCGATCACGGTCCGCACATTGGTCAGGGCCAGATTGATGATGGCGAATTCCAGATTGTCGACCTCATAGGCCGCGCGCGGCGCGTCGAGCACCTGGATGAAGACGACCGCATCGACGGACACCGTCGCATTATCGCGGGTGATCACATCCTGGTTGGGCACGTCCAGCACGCGCTCGCGCATATTCATCTTGTAGCCGATGGAATCGATGAAGGGCACAAGGAAGTGGAGGCCCGGCTTCAGGGTCCGCGTGAACCGTCCAAAGCGCTCAACCGTGAATTCCCGCCCCTGCGGCACCGTCTTGATCACCGAAGCGATGATGAACAGCGCCAGAAGGAAGAAAACGCCAATACCGATCAGACCGAAATCCATGCGGAACCCCTTTCTTGTTTGTCTTGCCGGCGGCCGGGCGGCGCCATGCCGCCCGCGCCGGTCCAGGGCAGATCCCTAGAGCTGACCGAGAATATGGTCAGCGGATGACACCTTGAACTCGCCGGGTGCCTCGACGTTCAGTTCGGACACGACGCCGTCCTTCACGATCATGGAGAAGCGCTGCGAGCGCGTGCCCATGCCGAAGCCGGATCCGTCCATTTCCAGGCCGGCAGCCTTGGCAAACTCGCCATTGCCGTCGGCCAGCATCACTACGTCTTCGCCGGCATTCTGGGACTTGCCCCAGGCGTCCATGACGAACACGTCGTTCACCGACACGCAGGCGATCGTATCGACGCCCTTCGCCTTGATCTCGGACGCTTTTTCGACGAAGCCCGGCAGGTGCTTGGCCGAGCAGGTCGGCGTGAAGGCGCCCGGCACTGCGAACAGCGCCACGGTCTTGCCCGCGAACACATCGTCCGTCGACAGCTTCGTCGGTCCGTCCGCCGTCATCGTCATGAAGCTGGCTTCGGGAAGGCGATCTCCGACCGAAAGGGTCATGTCAGTTCTCCTGTGAGTTAGTATTCATGCAAACACGCACGGCAAGATAGCGGGAACCTGGCTGGACGCATCCCCTCTTTGCGGCGAACATGGCAACCATGGACCGTGCGACCGACACAGATGTGGACGAGAGTTTCCTCAACGGCAAGCTTCTCGTCGCCACGCCGAGCATCGGCGATCCGCGCTTCGACCGCGCCGTGATCCTGATGTGCGATCATGCCGCCGATCACGCGATGGGGATTGTCATCAACAAGCCCGTCGAGGGCCTGCGCATGCCGGAACTGTTCCAGCAGCTCGACATCGCGGGCGGCAAGGGCGCGCCCGACCGGCCGGTCCTGCTGGGCGGTCCGGTCGACCGGGATCGCGGGTTTGTCCTGCACTCGACCGACTTCCACGCCGAGGAGTCCACCCTGCCCGTCTGCGACGGCATCCTGCTGACCGCCACGCGCGACGTGCTTGAAGCCATCGCGTCCGACCATCCGCCGCGGCGCAGCCTGATGGCGCTGGGCTATGCCGGCTGGGGCGCCGGCCAGCTGGAGAACGAACTGGCCGCCAATGCCTGGCTGGTCACCGATCCGGACGAGGGCCTGATCTTCGACACCGAGGATGCCGGGAAATGGGAGGCCGCTCTTGACCTGATCGGCGTAACGCCCGAACACCTCTCGATGATATCCGGCCACGCCTGAGCCACTAGACCTCCCCGCAACGAAAAGACCGAACATGAATGCGCACACCGTTGAAAGCGGCGAATTCGCCGGCTGGCACTATTGGCCGACCGATCCTTTCGAACAGGCTGCCGGCCCCTTCTTCTATCGCCATGTCGATGGCGAGGCGGTCTGTGCCTTCCGCGTCCAGAAGAAGCAGCTGAACGGCATGGGGATCATTCATGGCGGTTGTTTGATGAGCTTCGCCGACTTCGCCCTGTTCGGCATCGCGCACGAGGAAATGGGGCCGTCGGGCTATGGTGTGACCGTTGCCTTCACCTCCGAATTCCTCGGCGGCGCCCGCGAAGGTGACTATATGGAAGCGCGCGGCGAAGTGCTGCGGGCCGGCGGCTCGCTGATCTTCGTGCGCGGGGTGGTCACGGCCGAGGGCAAACCCTGCCTGAACTTCTCCGGCACGATCAAGCGGCTGCGCGAACGTTAGGCCGCCGGCGCCGTGCCCGATCTCCTGATCCTTATCGCCGCTGCCTTCGCCGCAGGTGTGCTGAACACGCTGGCCGGCGGCGGCACCTTCCTCACCTTCCCCGCACTGGTGCTCACCGGCATGCCGCCCGTGGCCGCCAATGCAACCAGCGCAGTCGCCGTACTGCCGGGCTATGCCGGTGGCATGGCGGGCTATCGCCGCGAACTCGGCACCCTGCCCAGCGCGCAATTGCTGCATCAGGCCGGCACGGCGCTGGCCGGGGGGCTCGCCGGAGCAGGCCTCCTGCTGGTCACACCCGACACGGCCTTCACGCGCATCGTCCCGGCCCTGATGCTGGTCGCCACCCTGGCCTTTGCCTTCGGCGAAAGCCTGCGGACCCGCCTCGCAGGAACGAATACAACCGGCCCGCTCGCGAATACGGCCGGGCTGTTTCTCGTCTGTGTCTATGGCGGCTATTTCAATGGCGGGCTGGGCATCATGCTGCTGGCGCTGTTTGCGCTGCAGGGCATGACCAGGCTGCACACGATGAACGGGCTGAAGACCGCCGTCTCGCTGATCGTCTCGGCGATCTCGGTTACCGCCTTTGCACTGGCCGGCCTGGTCGCCTGGACACCGGCGCTGGCGATGATGGCCGCAGCAACCGCCGGCGGCTATCTCGGCGCGCCGCTGGCGCGGGCCCTGCCTGACAGGGTGGTGCGCGGAGCGATCATCGCGACCGGCGCCATAATGACGGCAATCTTCGCACTGCGCGCCCTGGGCTAGATACCCGGCGCTGCAAACCGTCCGGCGATACCATCAGCAACGGCTTCCGCCGCCGCATCCGGAGACAGGGCACCGGCATAGCGATAGCCCTGCACGAACTGGCAGCCCATCTCGCGCAGGCGATCCGCCGCCTCGGTGCTCTCGACGCCCTCGGCCACGACTTTCATGCCGAAATGCGTCGCCAGCTGGATCACCGATTTCACGACCGTTCCCGCGCTTTCGTCGGCGGTCATGGCGCGGATGAAGTAGCGGTCGATCTTGACGACATCGAAGGGCAGCATATCGAGCCGCGCGAGCGAGGAATAGCCGGTGCCGAAATCGTCCAGCGCGAGGGCAATCCCCGCCTCGGACAAACGCTTCATCGCGCCCGCAGCCTGTTCCGGATCGCGCATGATCTCGGTTTCCGCGATTTCCAGCTTGAAGGCCCCGTCGGGCAGCTTCGCCTCCTTCACCGTCGCAATCAGGCGGTCGCAGAAAACCGGGTCGACGAGTTCGGAAACTGTTGCATTGGCGGCGACGAAAAGGGTGCCGGATGTCACATGAGCGGTGCGCCAGGACGACAGGTCTGCGACAGCACTGCTGCGCACCTGATCGGAAATGCGCTCGAGCAGGTCGAGATCCTGGGCCATGTCGAGAAAATCATCCGGGGCCAGCACGCCCAGCCCGGGACGGTCCCAGCGCGCCAGCGCCTCGAAGCCCGCCAGCCGGCCCGTCGAAAGATCGATCACCGGCTGGTACCAGGCCAGCACTTCCCCGTTCTCGACACCGTTGGCGAGCGCATGTTCCTCGCTGATCCGACCGGCACCGTCAGCAGTGCTGCCGGCCGGTGTCATTAGCCCCTCAACCCGCCCCTCGCCATTGCTGCGGCCCAGCAGGCGCACATAGGCGAGCCGCCCCTTGTCGCCGATCAGCCGCAGACGGATATCGATGTGCTCACGTTCCAGCGCAGCGGTCAGGCGCGACTGGTCGGCGGGACCGAGGCGATCGAGAAAGCCGGTCCAGTCCAGCTCCGCCGCATCGAGGCCAAAGCGGGCGAAGTCGCCAGTAAAATGCACCCGGCCAGCAGCCGTATCGCAAGCGAAGGCGACCGCACCGGCCGCTCGTGCACCGGCCTCGAAGTCGGTTCCCGTCATGACCGCGGATCGGTCGAGAGGATGGCGTAGCGCTCATGGTCGCGCCATTCCCCGGCGATATTCAGATAGGCGCGGGCGAGCCCTTCATGGGTAAAGCCGACAGCCTCGAGAAGCGTGCGGGACGCCGTGTTCGCCGGCTGACAGGCGGCCTCGATCCGGTGCAGGCGCAACTCGTCGAAGGCAAAGGCCAGAACACGGCGCACGGCGGCCCGGGTATGGCCCTGGCGCACATAGGGGCTGCCGATCCAGTAGCCGATATCCGCACTCTGCAGGACGCCGCGGCGGACATTGTTCAGGTTGCAGGCGCCCAGCAGAACATTGTCGCGGGCACGCATCACAAAGAAGGGATAGCCGGTTCCGGCATTGCGGTCGGCGTCATAGCGCTCGATACGGCGGCGGAAAGCGCCCTTGGACAGCTCGTCCTGGGTCCAGGCGGGTTCCCAAGGCTCGGTGTGCGCGCGGCTGGCGCTGCGCAGGCGGGCCCAGGCTTCATAATCCTCCAGCTGCGGCATGCGCAGCCGGATACCTTCACCGATCAGCGGGTCGTCCCACGGGGTTTCGCGCCAAACTGCCACCAGTCCATTCTCCCGTCCGGGCGGCTTGTTATCCGCCTTCTCTCTACATCATTCGACCGGCGTGCGCCGCATCAAAGACGCAGCCGGCCACGCGCGACGTGGAAAGCTGCGTAGACACCGACCAGCGCAAGCGCCAGCCCGTACCAAGTCAGCGCATATCCCAGATGCCGCGGAGGCGGCGTCTGGGCGAGGCTTTGCGGCAGGCCGAGATCGGCCCGTGCCCACACCGGGGCAATGCGCGCCGGATCGGCGCCGAGTGCCGCGGCCATGGCGTCAACATCGAAACGATACCACTGATTGGTATCCGGATCGTTGCGTCCGCTGAAAACGCCGGCCGCCGGAAGGGGTTCGATACGCCATTGCGAGACCGGCGTGCGATCGCCGCGGATCAGGGTTTCAAACCCGGTTTCCACGAAGACCAGCCGGTCCGGCTCTCCGGGCTGGCAGGCCGGCACGGCCATCAGACCGACGCGGGCCCAGCCCGGCGCGTCGCGCAGCGTGTAGACCCTGAGGGTTTCCCCCGTCAGCGGCGCGGGGCCGGTGACACTCGGCCCGAAGTCGCCTTCGAAGCCGTTGCACAGCGCGGCCTGGAAGCTCACCACCTCGCCACGCGCCTCGAAGGCATCGATCCGGTCGGCCTTCCAGGACATGCGCTGCATCTGCCAGGTGCCCAAGGTGAGCAGCAGAGCCAGCGCCGGCAGGCTGAACAGGGTGAGTAGCGGCAGCGGTCGGAAGTGCGGCATGGGATGCCCGGTCCCTCCGGGAGGCTTGGAAATCTGCGCTCGGAAGGCAGCCCGTCTAGTCGTCGAGCCGGGCTTCCTGGGCGTCGTGTTCGAACTGCAGCGCGAAGAGCAACCCCTTGATCGGCCGCAGCAGCAGAATCGAAACGACGGGGATGAAGGGGATCTGGAAGATGAGGTGCACCCACCAGGGCGGTGAGAAAGCGACCTCGACCAGCAGGTAGAGAATGACGGCAAGAAAGCCGACAATGAACATCACAAAGACGGATGCCCCGTCGCCCACATCAGCCTTGTCGAAGTCCGCGCCGCACACATCACAGCGCGGCGCGATCTTCAGGAGGCCATCGAACATGGCCCCCTCCCCGCACTTCGGACAGTGTCCTGAGACGCCGGCCTGGAACGGGGAGGGCTTGGTCATGCTATACGGACCTTAGCCGAAGACGACGTAGACGAAGGCGAACAGGAAGAGCCAGACAACGTCAACGAAGTGCCAGTACCAGGCGGCGGCTTCGAGACCGAAGTGTTTCTCCGGCGTGAAGTGGCCGGCCAGCAGGCGGAACAGGCAGACCGCCAGGAAGATCGTCCCGATGACCACGTGTGCGCCGTGGAAGCCCGTCGCCATGAAGAAGGCCGAACCGTAGAGGTTGCCGCCATCGGCGATCGAGAAGGCGAAGTGCGCTTCCATGTATTCGACGACCTGCAGCGACGTGAAGCACACACCGAGAATGACCGTGAAGATCAGGCCCAGCGTGGCGCCCTTGCGGTCGCCATGCTGCAGGGCGTGGTGCGCCCAGGTGACCGTGGTGCCCGAGAGCAGCAGGATCAGCGTGTTCATCAACGGGATATGCCACGGGTTGAACGTCTCGACGCCGACCGGCGGCCAAGTGCCGAGGCCCTGGAAGTCAGCGGCCATTGTAGCGGCATCCCAGCCGGCACGGACTTCATGGAAGATGGCGTATTCGAAGAAGATCCAGAACCACGCGACGAAGAACATCACTTCGGAGGCGATGAACATGATCATGCCGTAGCGCAGATGCAGGTCGACGACCGGCGTATGGTCACCGCGGCGCGATTCCTTGATCACATCGCCCCACCAGCCGATCATCGTGTAGATGACCACGGCGAAGCCGAGCAGCAGGCCGCCCCAGGAACCGTCGCCATACATGAAGGCCAGCGGGTGATCCGCGCCGACCAGGCCCTTCATATTGCCAACCGCACCCACGGCCAGCAGGAAGGCACCGAGCGAGCCCACAAACGGCCACGGGCTCGGATCAACCAGGTGATAGTCGTGCTTTGCGGCATGCCCAGCCATCGCGAATCTCCTGCGATTTCAAATCAGCCCCTTGATGCGCCCTGATTACAGGGCGGGGCGTCAAGGTTCAATGCTAAGGCGCGGCGTCGGACGAGGCCGCATCCCCCTCGGTTTCAAAAAACGTATAGGACAGGGTGAGTGTCGTGATGTCGTCCAGTCGGCTTTCCTCGTCGAGCAGCGGATCGACAAAGAACAGCACCGGCATTTCGACGCTTTCACCCGGTTCCAGGGTCTGTTCGGTGAAGCAGAAACATTCCAGCTTCGAGAAATAGGACGCAGCCTTGAAGGGCGCGACATTGTAGGTCGCCACACCGGTGATCGGGTGGTCAGACGTGTTGGTGGCGGTGTAATAGGCCAGCGCCGTCTCGCCGATCCGCACCGTCATCGAACGCTGCACGGGATGGAATTCCCAGGGCAGGTCGCGGCTGATATTGGCGTCGAACAGCACGGTCACTTCACGATCGAGGATCGCACCGGCCTCGCCCATGGCGACCGTTGTGGTGCCGCCATAACCGGTAACCTTGCAAAACAGGTTGTAGAGCGGAACGGCGGCAAAGGCCGCGCCGACCATCACAACCGCCGTGGTGCCGGCCATCAGCGCGACGCGCGTGTTCGGGTTCTGCCACAGGCGCTTCATCCGGCTGCTCCCGCAATATTCTGGCTCAGACGCACAACCGTGATCAGGAAGACCGCGACCATGAAGGCAACCAGCCCCCAGGCAATGTAGACATTGCGGCGCTTGCGGGCCTTTTCCTGTTCCGGCGTCAGACGGACATGCTCGCCCGTGGCCTGGCCTTCACGATGGTGGAAACCGAAATTGTCGTCGCGATCGCTCATCCCGTCACTCCCGGAACAGCGAAATAGGCGCCCAGCCCGTGTTCGGCAATCAGCGCTGCGAACAGCGCGGCCAAATAGCCAATCGAATAGGCGAAGAGGTCACGCGCAGCCTTGTCGCCGGCGCGGACGGCATAGAGCTCACCCTCTTCGGCCGAGCCTGCCTCACCGGCCCGCGACGCGAAGACGCGCCAGGCCAGCAGCATGAACAGCGCGCCGCCGCCCAGCGAGGTCGCGGCATAGACCAGACCGCCCAGCCCCGTGAGAACGGGCGCACCGGCGAACACGACCATGACGATCGAATAGAGCAGGATCTGCAGCCGGGTCGATTTGGGACCCTTGGCCACCGGCATCATCGGCACACCGGCCGCGGCATAGTCGCCGGACTTGTAGAGTGCCAGCGCCCAGGAGTGCGGCGGCGTCCACAGGAAGATGATCATGAACAGGATAACAGCATCGAGCGAGACCTCGCCCGTCGCGGCAACCCAGCCGATCATGGGCGGGAAGGCACCGGCAGCCCCGCCGATCACGATATTCTGCGGCGTCGAGCGCTTCAGGATCATCGTGTAGATGACCGAATAGAAGAATATGGAGAAGGCCAGCAGGCCTGCTGCGAGATAATTGCTCGACAGCGCCATCAGCAGAACCGACAGCACGGCCGCCACCACGCCGAAACCGTAGGCATTCGACACCGACACCGCGCCACGCGGCACGGGCCGCTTGCGGGTGCGCTTCATCGTGGCGTCGATATCCGCGTCATAGGCCATGTTGAGCGCACCGGCAGCGCCGGCGCCCATGGCCACGCACAGGATCGACATGAAGGCCAGGAACGGGTCCATGTCGACCGGGGCCGCGACCAGACCGGAGAAGGCGGTGAAGACGACCAACGTCATCACTCGCGGCTTCATCAGGTCGAAAAAGTCGCGGGGCGAGGCTGTCGAAACAGCCCCGCCCTCTGCGTGCGTAACGCCGGTTTGGGTAAGCGTGTCCAACATGCCACCTACTTGATTTTCGGCAGCTCGTTGAACTGGTGGAAGGGCGGCGGAGAGGACAGGGTCCATTCCAGCGTCGTGGCGCCTTCGCCCCACGGATTGGCGTCGGCCTTCCGGCGGCGCACCATCGCATCGATGAGCACCAGGAAGAACAACACCATACCCACCAGCATGATCATGTAGCCCACCGTGGACACGTAGTTCCACAGGGCAAACCCGTCGGCATAGTCGACATAGCGGCGCGGCATGCCCTGCAGACCCAGGAAGTGCTGCGGGAAGAAGATCACATTCGCGCCGATGAAGAAGAAGACGAACTGCAGACGCGCCAGGATCGAGTTGTACTTCACACCGAAGATCTTCTCGAACCAGTAGTACCAGCCTGCGAAGATCGCGAAGACGGCACCCAGCGACAGCACGTAGTGGAAGTGCGCCACGACGTAGTAGGTATCGTGCAGGGACTGGTCGACGCCGGCATTGGCCAGAACGACGCCCGTCACACCACCCACGGTGAACAGGAAGATGAAACCGATCGCCCACATCATCGGCGTGCGGAATTCGATCGAGCCGCCCCACATCGTCGCGATCCAGGAGAAGATCTTGATGCCCGTGGGCACCGCGATCACCATCGTGGCCGCAATGAAGTAGGCCTTCAGATCAACCGGCATGCCGACTGTGTACATGTGGTGCGCCCACACGATGAAGCCGATGAAGCCGATCGCCACCATGGCGTAGGCCATCCCGAGATAGCCGAAGATCGGCTTGCGCGAGAAGGTCGACACGATGTGCGAGATGATGCCGAAGCCCGGCAGGATCAGGATGTAGACTTCCGGGTGACCGAAGAACCAGAACAGGTGCTGGTACATCACCGGATCGCCACCGCCCATCGGATCGAAGAAGGTCGTTCCGAAATTGCGGTCGGTCAGCAGCATGGTCAGGGCACCCGCCAGAACCGGCAGCGACAGCAGCAGCAGGAAGACCGTCACCAGCACAGACCACACGAAGAGCGGCATCTTGTGGATCGTCATGCCCGGCGCGCGCATGTTGAAAATGGTGGTGATGAAGTTGATGGCACCCAGGATCGAGCTGACACCCGCGATGTGCAGGGACAGGATCAGGAGGTCCATCGCCGGGCCGTTATGGCCCGAGGTCGAGAGCGGCGGGTAGAGCACCCAGCCACCGCCGAAGCCGTGATCGCCACCGGCACCGGGAACGAACATCGACAGGACTGCCAGCGCGAAGGCAAAGGGCAGCAGCCAGAACGAGATGTTGTTCATCCGCGGGAAGGCCATGTCCGGCGCGCCGATCATCAGCGGCACGAACCAGTTCCCGAAACCGCCGATCATCGCCGGCATGACCATGAAGAAGATCATGATCAGGCCGTGCATCGTCGTGGCGACGTTGTAATTGTGCTCGTTGCCCCAGAAGCCGTTGTTGAAGACCTGAAGGCCCGGCTCCATGAGTTCCCAGCGCATCAGGCCGGACAGGGCACCGCCGATGATCCCCGCGAAGATCGCGAAGACCAGGTACATCGTGCCGATGTCCTTGTGGTTGGTGGACAGCACCCAGCGGCGCCAGTCCCACATGCTCGGGGTGTGATCGTCGTGCGTAGCGGCGTCAGCAGACATGGTTCAGCCCATCCCTAGTCGAGTTGCGCCAGGCGCGTTTCCCGCGCGGCGGAATATTCAGCAATCACGGCATTGGCCTCGTCCGAACCCGGACCGGCCTCGACCCAGGCGTCGAACGTGTCCTGCGACACGACGTGAACCTCGATCGGCATGAAAGCGTGGCGGATGCCGCACAGCTCGGAACACTGGCCGTAATAGGTGCCCTCTTCGGAAACCTGGAACCAGGCTTCGTTGATACGGCCCGGAATGGCATCCATCTTGGTGCCGAAGGACGGCATCGCCCAGTTGTGGATCACGTCGGCCGCAGTCACCTGCAGGCGAACAACGGCATCAACCGGAACGACCAGCGGATAGTCGACCGACAGGTTGCGCAGCTGGCCTTCGGACAAATCCTCTTCCGCAACCATCGTGGAGATGTATTGCGGCACTTCGTGGTCGGGATACTCATAGCCCCAATACCACTGATAGCCCGTCGCCTTGATGGTGAAGTCAGCTTCCGGAATCTCGTCCTGGAAGTACAGGAGCGGGAAGGAGAAGACCGAGATCACGATCAGGATCATGACCGGCACCGCCGTCCAGACCACTTCGAGCAGCGTGTTATGGCTGTTCTTGCTGGCTTGCGGATTGGCTTTTCGGTTGTAGCGGATCATCACCCACAGCAAGAGGCCCATCACGAAGAGCGTGATCGGAATGATGATCCAGAGCAGGATGTTATGGAAACTGGTCACGCGTTCCATGATCGGCGTGACGGCCGGCTGAAAGCCCAGATGGCCGTCCGTCGGCTGGCCGGGCGTTGCGAGTGCGCCGGCAGCGGCGGTTGTCCAAGTAAGCACGAGTGCGGTCAGGAATCGCATGGCTTCCCCATACAAGTCAGGCATTAAGGCAGGAATCCCCCGCCGATGGCGGCGGAATATAGAGCCCGGTCACGGCCATGTCAGGCCGTCAACGGCATTTTTTGTACCGACATTCGCACATGACGTCCGAACGGCGGGCAACATACTGATTTTAAAAGCCCTATACTCCCCATCCAACCGAAACTGCGAGGCATTCGCGCGCTGAAGTCCCGATTGGTCGTGCGACTATAGGCCGCTTCCACCGACTCAGCATGCGGCCAAACGTCTCAGCCGCCCGGAACAGATTGCTCGGGTATTGCCCGCCGGCCGCCGCCGCTTCGCTGACCTGCGCGTGTTCCCTCGTCCTCCCCGGTCGACTATGTCATGCTCGTGAAACCGCTTCTGGAGTGCCGCCATGTCTGACGAACCGATCGAACAATTCGAATTCGACGTCGAGGACGTTACACCGGTCCTTGCCGACACGATGTCCGGTGCCGACGATGGCGAGCTTTTTCTGGAGACGGCCGTTTCGGAGTCCCTCGTTTTCGACGACGGGCGGCTGAAGTCGGCCAGCTTCGACTCCAATCGCGGCTTCGGGCTGCGCTGTGTGGCGGGCGAGGCTTTCGGCTATGCGCACTCCTCCGATCCGACGCTGGACGCTGTGAAACGCGCCGCGGAAACCGCGAGTGCCGTCAAGCGCGGCCATGCGGGCGTACTGGCGCCGCCGCCGGCCGGCACCAATCGCAAGCTTTACGATGCCGTCGACCCGGTGGCGCACCCAGCCTTCGATACGAAGGTGAAGCTGCTGCAGGAAATCGACGCCTATTGCCGCACCAAGGACGCCAGCGTTGTGCAGGTTTCTGCCTCCATCGCCGGTGCCAAGCGCAATATCTCGATCATCCGTGCCGATGGCGGCATCAAGACCGATATCCGGCCGCTGGTACGTCTGAATGTCCAGGTCACCGTCGAACGCGACGGCCGCCGCGAGACCGGATCCGCCGGTGCCGGCGGTCGCGCCGAGTTCGACCGCTGGATCGCGCCGGATGCCTGGAAACCGCTGGCCGACGAGGCGCTGCGGATTGCCCGGGTCAATCTGGATGCCGTCGATGCGCCGGCCGGCGTGTTCGACGTGGTTCTGGGGCCGGGCTGGCCCGCCGTGCTGCTGCACGAGGCCGTCGGTCACGGGCTGGAGGGAGATTTCAACCGCAAGGGCACATCCGCCTTTGCCGGACGCATGGGCCAGCAGGTCGCCGCCAAGGGCGTGACGGTGATCGATGACGGCACGATGGAGAAGCGCCGCGGCTCGCTGACGATTGACGATGAAGGCACGCCGACCGAGCGTACCGTGCTGATCGAGGACGGCATCCTGACCGGCTACATGCAGGACCGCATGAATGCCCGCCTTATGGGCCACAAGCCGACCGGCAATGGCCGCCGGCAATCCTATGCCCACCCGCCCATGCCCCGCATGACAAACACCTACATGCTGGCCGGCAATCACAAGCGCGAGGAAATGCTCGAAAGCCTGAAAGACGGTATCTATGCCGTGAATTTCGGCGGCGGCCAGGTCGACATCACCTCCGGCAAGTTCGTCTTCCAGTGCACCGAGGCCTACCGGGTCAAGGACGGGAAAGTGGTTGCGCCGGTGAAGGGCGCCACGCTGATCGGCGACGGTCCGACCGCCCTCACCCGCATCGAGATGATCGGCGACGATTTCGAGATGGATCCGGGTGTCGGTGTGTGCGGCAAGGCCGGCCAGGGCGTACCCGTCGGTGTCGGCCAGCCCAGCCTTAAGATCTCGGGCCTGACGGTGGGTGGTGCCGGCAGCTGATGCCGCGGCGCAGCAACACAGTCGCATAACAGGCGCGTGATACACCTTACGAAAGCTTACGTATTATAAGGCCCCGCCATGTACTACCCCAGTCGTCAAGGGACGCTGGGTTGGCACAACTCGTCAGGGGTACAATGCGAGGGACAGTTATCGGCGTGGTCGCAGGGGCCGCGACAGCCGCACTATTTGGTGATTCAGCCTGGGCATTCCGGGATGACGCAGATGCTGGGACTGCGGACACCATTATCGAAGCACAAGCCGGGATAGCGATCTACGCACCGGCCTTCTTTGCCACATATTCACCGGTCACGGCGCTGGACATGGTCAGCCGCGTGCCCGGCTTCTCACTTTCGGGCGGCGATACCGATCGCCGCGGCCTGGGCGACAGTTTCGGCAATCTTCTGATCAACGGTCAGCGGCCGTCGAACAAGTCGCTGTCGCTGGAGACCGTCCTGCAGCGTATCCCGACAGAGGATGTCGCCCGGGTCGAGCTGATCCAGGAGGCCTTGCCGCAGTATGACATGCGTGGCCACCCGCGCCTGGTGAATGTCATTCTGCGCGAGGGCGCAGGACGATCGGGCTCCTGGGCGTCGCGCTTCGTCCTGTCGGATTCAGGACGCGCGGGCAATTGGAGCGAGATATCCTATTCCATGCCGGTCGGGACGGCCGATATCGTGCTGGGCCTCGAAGGGGGGTTCGACGGCAATCGTGTGCGCCGGCACCATGCCTTCCACAACGGGCAAGACGAGCCGGAATTCTATTCGCGGGTTTCCGACCAGCGCGCCTATTCCGAGATCATTCCCAGTATTTCAGTGAATTGGGCGATCGATGATCGGTCACGCCTGCTTTTCGACGGCCGGGTCGAGGCCCGGTCCTGGCACCGGGGTGCAATCGACTTCATAAGCGACACGTCCGGTTCCCTTGTCGCCATCGAGCGGAACCAGACGCAGAATGAAGGCCGGGAAGTATCTGCGACGCTTACCTATAACCGCGATTTCACCGACACCCTGTCTTCCAGCACAATCCTGCTCGTCAGCCGCGAGAGCTGGGAAGACGGGCCGGAGCCCTACGAGCTCTACGACGCCGATACGGGGTTCGTCGGCGCGACGATCGTCAGTCTCAATGGCGAGAACGAGGAAACGGCCCTTCGCCAGACGCTGTCCTGGAACCCGAACCCGACCCACTCTTTCGAGATCGGGGCCGAGACCGCAATCAATGCCCGCGATACCGATCTGGACCTGTTCGAGGATGACGGCACTGTCATCACGCCCATCCCGCTGCCGGTCTCGTCGACACGGGTCGAGGAAACCCGCAGCGAGATCTTCGCCAACCATGTCTGGTCGGCCAGTGACCGGCTGAGTGTGGAAACGGGCCTGCGCTACGAATTCTCCGAGATCACCCAGACAGGCGATGCAGAGCAGTCGCGCAGCTTCACCTATGCCAAGCCGAGCGTGACGCTGAACTGGCGCCAGGACGAGCGGAACCGGCTGCGTTTCACGGCGCGCCGGGATGTCGACCAGCTGGAATTCGACAAGTTCGCCAGCTCCATCGACGTTGCCGACGACAATCCCGTTCTCGGCAATCCGGACTATGTGCCCCAGCGCACCTGGACCATCGAGGCCGAATGGGAACGGCGCTTCGGCGATGACGGCTCCTTCTCGCTGCAGGTCGGCTATGACTGGATCCAGGATCTCGACGGCTGGGTGCCGATCGTCACCGATGACGGTGTCTTCGACGCACCGGGCAATATCGGCGACGGCACCAATCTGCGCGTCACCGGCAATCTGACCTCGCCACTCGACCGCTTCGGCCTGACCAATGCCGTGATCGACGTCTTCCTGGAGTGGTACGACACCAAGGTCGACGATCCCCTTACCGGGGAGAGCCGCCACTGGTCCGGCATTCGCGAGTGGGAACTCAGCCTGGATTTCCGGCAGACTTTCCCGCAGCAACAGCTCGCCTGGGGCTGGGATTATCACTGGTTCACCGATGGCGAGGAATTCCTCGCCCAGGAATACCGGCTGTTCGACAATACCGACGGCGATTTCGACATCTATGTCGAAACCACGCGCTGGTTCGGCATGACAGTGCGCGCCGGCGTGGACGGTGTCTTCAACAATGGCGACGACCGCCAGCGGATCTTCTATGACGGATCCCGCGCGGACGGCGTGATCGAGGCCATCGAGTACCGCAACATCTCGATGGGCCAGGTTGCCTATCTGCGGTTCCAGGACACGTTTTAGTGATCGCAGCGGGACCCGGAAACGTCCGGGTCCCGTTTGCAGCTGCCTCACAAGGCGGCGTATCGTGACAGTAGCAAGACAATAAGAGAGCGCTGGACAGGCGCCGAAATCCGGAACCACAGACCAGCAAGGGGCTGCTGGCGAACCTGCAGGGAGGCAGGACCATGACGAATGCCCGTTTGAGTCTCCGGTGTGCCGGTGCAGCCTTCGTCTCCATGATCATGTTCGGGACCGCCGCCACGCTCGCTGACCCCGTAACGGCTCAGGACGACGGTATCGCCCTCGAACGCGCGCCGAGCGGCCACCTTCTGATGCCTGTTACCATCGCCGGACAAGGCCCTTTCACCTTCATTCTCGATACAGGTGCAACACACACCGCGATATCCGCATTCGTCGCCCGGCAGCTGGGTTTCGAGTCCGAATGGGAAGACATTGATGATGTGCAGGCGCTGACGACCCGGTTCGAGGCCGAGCGTTTTGCCCTCGAAGCCCTTCAATACGGTACAGAACCGCCAACCCGCATCCACAGCGTAATCATTCCGGTTTCCGACGGACAGCCCGGTCCTGTGGCAGGGCTTCTGGGCGTCGATGCCATTCGCGGTGATCGGTATCGGATGAACTTCGCCAGCGCGCGGCTTCTGATTGACCCCGCCCCTCCTGAAAGGGCTGACGGGTCAATCGACCCGTCCGGCCTGCTGGTCGGCGAGGCCAGCCTGCTGCGCGTTCGGCGGCCCGTCCATGTCATGCTGGACAGCGGCAGTGCACGTACAATTGCGAACATTCCGTTGCGCCGCCTGACCGGAAATGGCCACATGATGCTGCGCACAATCGAAGTGGGCGGCATTGATGGGCGAGACGTGGAGGACGCCGACCAGCTATCGCTTCGTCAGTTCAGGATCGGCGGACTGTGTTTTCCGGCGTTGCGCGTACTCCAGTCCGATCTCGACATTTTCCGCCATCTCGGCTGGCGCGACGAACCCGCTATCGTGATCGGCATGGACTTGCTGCAGTACGCCGACGTCACCGTTGATCGCGAGAGCGGCAGCTTCCAGATCGAGGCCGCAGGACCGGAGTTTGCCTGCAACGACTGAGGCAAAGAGCCTCGCCACAAAGAGAAAGGCCGCGGAGCAAGCAGCTCCGCGGCCTTCTTCATGTTGATGTCAGGACAGCATCACGCCTTGGGGTGCGCGTCCTGTTCCGGGCCTGCCGCTTCGGCGGCCGCCGGGATCTTCACCTGATCCTCGGCGCGGCCATGGCCCAGCTTCTTCAGGAGGAAGCTGAACACACCGACCACGATACCCAGCACGATCGCCACAATGCCAATCGCCTGGAAGACCGAGGCATAGCCGCTGAGCGCCGCTTCCGGATCCAGCACCTGGCCGGCAACCGTGTCGGTCGCGGTGAAGGTGGCAATGATGCCCGCCACGTACTGCGCGAAGGAGCTGGAGAGGAACCAGCCCGCCATCATGAAGGACACCACGGCCGCCGGAGACAGTTTGGTGATGGCCGACAGACCGACCGGCGACAGGCAGAGCTCACCGGTGGTGTGCAGCAGGTAGGCGCCCGCCAGGAAGATCAGCGGCACGCGATAGCTGTCGTCGGCAAAGCTCACGCCCCAGACGAGCAGCATGAAGCCCAGGCCGACCTGGACCAGCGCCAGCGCAAACTTCAGAACCGTGTTCGGGTTCTTCTGAAGCTTGGCCAGGAAGGCCCACAGCGCGGCAAAGACCGGCGCGAAGATCAGGATGAAGCCGGCATTGAAGGACTGCGTCTGCGATGCCGTCAGGCTCATCTCGATGCCGATCGGGCCGAGATTCCACACCGCGGCTTCCGCCACCGACAGATCGGTATTGCGGGCGGCGAACAGGTTCATCGACGAACCGGCCTGTTCGAACAGGGCCCAGAACACCACCGAGGTCACGATCAGGAAGATTGCCAGGATCAGGCGCTGCGCCTCGACCGCCGTACACTCGGTGACCATGTAGTAGATCATGTAGCCGACGAAGAGCAGGCCGCCGATGATCAGCAGAACCGCCAGGAGGTCGGTGCCTGCAAACATGATCGTGTGAGCCTGCACCATGAACCAGACGACCAGCACACCGGCGACGCCCAGCAGGTAGATCAGGCCTTCGCGGCTGAGCGGTCCGAAGACCTTCTGCTTCAGCTTCTCCGGCTCCGGCGGGTTGCCGACATGGCCGATCAGGTTGATGCCCGGCATGAAGAACAGCGCACGGCCGCGCACGAAGACCAGCCAGCCGACCAGCATGCCGACGCCGGCCAGGCCGAAGCCGGCCCACCAGCCCACGGTCTCGCCGAGCAGGCCGCACAGGATGGCCGCCCAGAAGGAACCCAGATTGATGCCGTAATAATAGAGGGTGAAGCCACCGTCGCGGCGCGGATCGTTCTCTTCATACAGTTGGCCGACGATCGAGGAGATGTTGGCCTTCAGGAAGCCGACCCCCATGATGATCAGTGCCAGGGCGAGGTAGAAGATGTTCACGAACATCCGGTCGCGCTCGATGATCTGCGTTTCGAACGAGCCGGCCGGCAGGGTCGCCGGAATGGCTGCACTCGCCGGCAGGCCCTCGATCACCAGATCGCCCGCGGAATTGGCGGAGAAGCCATAGGTGGCGTCGCCGACTTCCAGCAGCACGGTCCGCGCAGCGCCGCGGCCTTCGGCCACGAGCTCGTACTGGCCGCCGTCATAGACAATCGCTTCGCGCGCAGGCTCGCCTTCAATCCCCATGGTGAAGTGACCCGCGACCAGCAACAGCGCACCGAAGGCGATGGCCTTGCGGTTGCCCAGATACTTGTCGGCCAGATAGCCGCCGACCAGCGGCAGCAGATAGACCAGAGCGGTATAGGCGCCGTATTGCGAGCTGGAGAAGGCGTCGTCGAACAGGAAATGCTGGGTCAGATAGAAGATCAGCAGACCGCGCATACCGTAGTAGGAGAAGCGCTCCCACATTTCGGCGAAGAAGAGGATGTGCAGCCCTTTCGGGTGATTGCGCATCTCGAGAAACACCGGAATTGCCGTCGCGATGGTCACGACAATGCCGATGGCAACAACCAGATTGATAACCATGTTCTCCCCGTCCCCGCCCCACCGGCGGGCCAATTTCCGGCCCGCAATTGACCATGCACAGCATTCGGGCTCAAGCCCGTGACGCGGCTGTGACAATCAATTGCCCGCGATGAGGAGAGGTCGGGAGAGGTTCGCTAGTAGGCGGCTTCGGTAAACACCGGTTCGATCGAACCGCCCCAGTCGCCGTTGAAGCGTGCGATCAGATCTTCGGCCCGGGTGCGGCCGGTCTTCACGATCTCGTCCAGATCGTCGAGGAAGAGCGACTCGTTTTCACCATGGCCGTTCAGACGTTTGCGCGCATTGAGGCCCTTGCGGCTGATTGCCAGAACCTCGCGGGCCACATCCTGCAGCGTGCCCGAGCGGAAGGGGGTCTTCAGCCCCGTGCGCGCCGCGCCAAGACGCAAGGCATTGCGCTCCTCGGCCGTCCAGTCCTTCACAAGGTCCCAGGCCGCATCCAGCGCTGTTGAATCGTACAGCAGACCGACCCAGAAGGCCGGCAGGGCGCACAGCGTGTTCCACGGCCCGCTATCGGCGCCGCGCATTTCCAGGAAGGTTTTCAGGCGCACTTCCGGGAAAAGCGTGGAGAGATGGTCTTCCCAGTCGCTCAGCACCGGACGCTCGCCCGGCAGCACCGGCAGCTTGCCGTCGAGGAAGTCGCGGAAACTCTGGCCGGTGGCGTCCAGATAGACATTGTTGCGCTTGACGAAATACATCGGCACGTCGAGCGCCCAGTCGCGGTATTGCTCGAAGCCGAAGCCGTCGTCGAAGACGAAGGGCAGCATGCCGGTGCGGTTGTTGTCGGTGTCGGTCCACACATGCGCCCGGTAGGACAGGAAACCGTTCAGCCCGCCATCCTTGAAGGGGGAATTGGCGAACAACGCCGTCGCCAGCGGCTGCAGCGCCAACGAGACCCGGAATTTCTTCGCCATGTCGGCTTCGGACGCGAAATCGAGATTGGTCTGCACCGTGCACGAGCGGAACATCATCTGATGGCCCATCGTGCCCACCTTGGGCATGTAGGCTTTCATCAGCTTGTAGCGCGCCTTGGGCATCATCGGCGTTTCTTCCAGGGACCATTTGGGCGAGAAGCCCAGCCCCAGGAAGCCCGCACCGATACGGTCGGCAACCTCGCGCACTTCGCGCAGATGGCCGTTCACTTCCGCACAGGTCTCGTGAATGGTTTCAAGCGGCGCGCCGGAGAGTTCGAACTGACCGCCCGGCTCCAGCGTGATCGAGGCACCCTGGCGCTTGAGGGCCACGACATGCCCCTCTTCCTCGATCGGCGTCCAGCCGAAAGCCACCAGGCCCTCCAGCATCTTCCTCACGCTCGGACCGCCGCCATTCTCGTAAGGCAGGGGCGTGTGGTCCTCGAGCGCAAACCCGAATTTCTCGTGCTCGGTCCCGATACGGAAACCGGCTTCCGGCTTGCAGCCGGCCGCGAAATAGGCCGTCAGCTGGTCCAGACTTTCGACGGGTGCGCCTTCGCCGCCCGGATTATAGGTGCCGCTCATGCCAGGCGCCCCCGCTCTGTCGTCAATATCCGCAACAGATATGTGGGCGTTCCGGCGAGAACAAGGGCCGGTATCTGCGGATTGCCGCGATGCGTTGGCGGATACGGCCTCAACGCCAGTCGCCGTGAACGGATTGCCACAGCACCAGCGCTGCCATGGCAGCGGTTTCCGCGCGCAGGATGCGCGGCCCCAGCGTCACCGGGGTGACGAAATCGTGATCCCGCAACCGGGTGCGCTCGGCATCGGAGAACCCGCCCTCGGGCCCGATCAGGATCGCCGCCGGACCGGTTTCCAGCCCGGCCAGTGCAGCCGCCATCGGCTGACCGCGCCCGCGCGCACCGCCCCAGGGTTCGCCCGCCTCGTCACCGGCCTCGTCGCAATAGATCAGCCGCCGCGCCGGGTCCCAGCCATCAAGCACCCGGTCCAGCCGCTCCAGCTCGTCAATTTCCGGCAGGTCGAGGCGCTCGGTCTGCTCGGCCGCTTCCTTGGTGATCGTGCGGAAACGATCGATGCGGACGCGCTCGCTCTGGGTGCGGGCCGTTGTCACCGGACACAGCCGCGCCACGCCCAGCTCGGTTGCCTTTTCCACCATCAGATCGGTCTTCTGGCGTTTGACCGGCGCGAAGAGCAGCCAGAGATCGGGCACGCCGGCCTGAATACGCGTCTGTTCGAGGGGTTCGAGGATCGCAGCCTTGCGGCCGGTCTCGACGATCTGCGCCCGCCACTCGCCATCGCGGCCATTGAACAGGCGCACCGTGTCGCCCGCCGCGCGCCGCATCACATTGACGAGATAGTGGGTATCTTCCTTCGGCAGGGCGACCCCCTGTCCGGCGGCGAGATCCTGGCCAATGAAGAGTCTGGGATCGGTCGACATGCCCTCGCTTTGGCGGGGCTGCGCCGGTGCGTCAAGTGCCGCTTGAACTGCCGGGCCGGTTTTGCCACACAGCGAATATGGTTTTGAACTTCGACCGGCGAGTCGCCGACAGCCTTCCGAAGACCTGGGTGGATCGCGCACCGTCGGTCGTGCGGCCCTATCTGCGTCTGGCGCGCTATGACCGTCCGATCGGCTTCTGGCTGCTCGGCCTGCCGTGCTGGATGGGCCTGATGCTCGCCCGCACGGGCGAAGGCCTCGGCTGGACCGATCTCTGGTACGCAGTGATCTTCGCCATCGGCGCCATCGCCATGCGCGGCGCGGGCTGTACCTATAACGACATTGTCGACCGCGATCTGGATGCGCAGGTCGCCCGCACAGCCAACCGCCCGCTGGCGGCCGGAACCGTCTCGCTGCGCCAGGCCTGGCTTTTCCTGACCGGCCAGGCGCTGGTGGGTTTGCTGGTCCTGATCCAGCTGCCACCCCTGGCGATCGGGGTCGGTCTGGCGGCGCTGGTCCTGGTGGCCGCCTATCCCTTCATGAAGCGGATTACCTGGTGGCCGCAGGCCTGGCTGGGCCTGACCTTCAACTGGGGCATTCCGGTCGCCTTCACCGCAGCTGCCGGCGCCATCGAACCCGCCATGATCGCGCTCTATGCCGCGGCGATCTTCTGGACGCTCGGCTATGACACGATCTACGCCCACCAGGATGTCGAGGACGATGCCCTGGTCGGCGTGAAATCGACCGCCCGCCTGTTCGGCGAGAGCACGCCCTACTGGGTGGCCGGCTTCTACGGCGCCAATGCCGTTCTCGTCGCCCTGGCGATCTGGCTGAACGGCGCCTCGCCCTGGGTGGTCCTGCCCTTCACCGCCTATACAGCCCACCTGTTCAACCAGGTCCGCAAGCTGGACGTGGAGGACGGCGAACGCTGTCTCGCCCTGTTCAAGGCCAACCGCACCAGCGGCCTCCTGCTCGTTGCCACGCTGGCGCTGGGCGCGCTTATCTGAGCCGCGGCCAAGATTAATTCTTCTCCATGACGGTTTGACCGGAACGCCCCCGCAGCGTCTGATATGCGCTCGGATCAATTGCACCGGGTGGGGACATCATGGACATCCAACGAGGCCTGGCTGCCGGTATCGGCGCCCTCGTTCTCGCAGCCTGCCAGCCGGCGGACACGCCGCCGGAGACTGGCGACACATCCGCCGCCGCCGAAACCGGCACCAGCACCAGCACCACAAACAGCGTCTCGACCGATTTCACGGTCGATGTCAGCTATCACCAGCTCGATAACGGGCTGCGTGTCGTGCTGTCGCAGGATCACACCGTTCCGACCGCGACGGTGGGCGTCTATTACGGCGTCGGCTTCCGCAACGAGCCGCGCGGCCGCACCGGCTTTGCCCACCTGTTCGAACACCTGATGTTCCAGGGCTCACGCAATCTGCCGCACGGTGCCTTCGACAATCTGATCTACGGATCCGGCGGCGTGAATAACGGCTCCACCCGTTACGACTTCACCAACTACTACGAAGTCGTGCCGTCCAACGCCCTGCAGGCTGTGCTGTGGGCCGAGGCCGACAGGATGGCCTTCCCCGATCTCGACGAGGACCAGCTGAACAATCAGCGCGAAGTCGTGCGCAACGAGGTCTTCGTCAATGTGATCAACCAGCCCTATGGCGGCTGGATCTGGATCGACCTGCCGATGGCCGCCAACGAGAACTGGCACAACGCCCATAATTTCTACGGCGACCTGTCCGATCTCGACGCCGCCAGCCTGGAGGACGCCCAGACTTTCTTCGACCAGTTCTACGCCCCCAGCAATGCGGTGCTGGTCGTGGCCGGCGATTTCGATCGCGAAGAGACCCTGGGCTGGATCGAGGAGATGTTCGGCCACATTCCTGCCGGCGATCCGCTGCCCGAGATCGACACGTCGGAACCGCGCCAGGAAGAAGAGAAATTCGCCTTCATCGAGGACAATCTCGCCAACCAGCCGGCACTCGCCGTGGGCTATCACATGCCGCCGCGCGGTACGCCGGAATACTATGCCATGGCCGTGATCGACCAATTGCTGGTCCAGGGTGATGACAGCCGTCTGACCCAGGCCATCGTCAATGAGGAAGGCTATGCGTCCGGCGTGTTCGGCGGCATCAACCTCCTGGGCAATGCCTTCAACTATAACGGCCCCATGCTGTGGACGGTCGGCCTGATCCACGACAGCGAGTTCACCGTGTCCGACGTGATGACGACACTGGATGCGACGATCGAGGAGATCCGCACCGAGCCGGTTTCCGAAGCCGATGTGGAACGCGCCCGCACCAAGCTGCTGGCCGATTTCTACGGCACCGTGGACACCTCGACCCGCTTCGGCCTGGTCGACCTGCTGGCCTCCTTCGCGCTGTTCGACGACGATCCGAGCCGCATCAACCGCATCACCGAAGGCTTCCAGCAGGTCACGCCGGAACTGATCCGCCAGACCGCCCAGGAATATCTGCGCCCGGGCAACCGCACCGTTCTGGAAGTGCGCCTGGCCGACGAGGACGGCGCCACGCCGGAGGGTGAAGAATGATCGGGATCGCAAAGGGAATGAGCCCCATGGCCAAGACATCTCTCCGCGCGGCCCTGGCCGCGGCCAGCCTCGCCCTCCTGCCAGCAGCGACGGTGCAGGCACAAATTCACGAGCAGCCGCCGATCGGCGAACCGGTCGCCTTCGAACTGCCGGAGACCCGGCATTTCACGCTCGACAACGGGCTGGAGGTCACCTTCATCCCCTTCGGTCTGGCACCGACCGTGGATATCTCGGTCCAGGTCCGGGCCGGCAATATCGATGACGGCGCACAGACCTGGCTCGCCGATCTGACGGGCGCCATGATGGAAGAAGGTGCCGGCGGCCGTTCCAAGGAGGCACTCTCCGAGACGATTGCCTCCATGGGCGGCAATATCAATGTCGGTATCGGCCTGCATACGACCGGCATCTCCACCGGCGTGCTTTCGCAATACGGACCGGACGCCGTGGCGCTCCTGGCCGATGTGGTACGCCGTCCCAATCTGGACGCGGACGAGTTCGAGCGCGTGCGCGCCAATCTCGTGCGCGATGTCGATGTATCGCGCGCCCAGCCCGGCTCCATCGCCACGGAAGCCTATCGCGATCTGATGTTCGGCGCCGATCACCCCTATGGCCACATCCTGCCGACGGAAGAACAGCTGCGCGGCTACACGATCGACGACGTCAACGCCTTCTATGCCGAACATTTCGGCGCGGGCCGGACGCGGATCTACATCGCGGGGCGGTTCGACGAGGCCGCCATGGAAGCCGCCGTGCGCGAGGCTTTCGGCGACTGGGAGACCGGCGAGCCGGACAGCGTCGAAGGCGCAACCGCTTCAGCCGGCCCTGTCGTCCAGCTGATCGACCGCCCCGGTGCACCGCAAACCACGATCCGTCTGGGCTTTCCCGGCGTTGCGATCGGCGATCCGGCCGCTCCCGCCATGGAAGTCATGAATGCGCTTCTGGGCGGCTCGTTCACATCGCGCCTCACTCGCAATCTGCGCGAGGACAAGGGCTATACCTATTCGCCCGGCTCCGGCGAAACCTGGATGCTGGACGGCGGCCTGTGGACCTTCAATGCCGATGTGACCGCTGCCGACACCGCGGCCGCCCTGCGCGAGACCTTCTACGAAATCGACCGCCTGCAGAGCGAAACCCCGCCACACGAGGAAGCCCAGGGCATCCGCAACTGGCTGGCCGGTATCTTCATCCTGCAGAACGCCTCGACCGGCGGTCTGATCAACCAGCTCGCCCAGCGCGATTTCTGGGGCCTGCCGGACGATTATCTGGAAGCCTATGTGCCCAACATCCTTGCGGTGTCCGATGAGGACATCTCGGAGACGGCGCGCACCTATCTGCCGCTGGACCGGATGACGCTCGTGCTTGTGGGCGATCTGGAAACGATCCAGGCCGATGTACTGGCCCTGCCCGAACTGGAAGGGGCGCGGATCATCACACCGGACAGCGAATAACCGGATCACGGATTTGCCATGGCTGGCGGTCGGGCCTTTCGGGGTCCGGCCGCTTTTTTTAAAGCTCGGTCGCGAACATGATGCGATGCCCGTCCGGTGTGCGCACGGCCATTTCGCGCATGCCCCAGGGGCGGTCCTCGGGCGGATGGATGATATCGACGCCGGGGCCCGCGATCTCGGCATGATAGGCGTCGACATCGTCCAGCTCGACATAGGCAAAGAATTGGTGATCGCCCAGATCGCGCGGCGGGATCGCATCCGGGCAGGCGCCGATGCGCAGATAGCAGTTATCGCGCCGCAGGAAGGCCCAGCCTTCCACGTCCAGCCACGCCTCGAACCCCATGCACTCCGTCCACCAGCGCGCAGTGGGCGCCAGATCCGGCACGGCGAGCACATAGGTAGAGCCCGTCATTTTCGCAGTCATCCTTGCCCCCGGCCTGTCATCGCTCTATCGACGCGGCAGGCAGTGTGACAGGAAAAGCCGTGGCCGACACCCCCGCCCTTCGCGACCCGCATCGCTTCGTGCGCGAACACACCGCCCTGATGCCGCCGCCGTTGGTCCCGGAAGTACCGCTGCATCTTGCCGTGGAGACCGTGGCGTTGTGGCGGCAAACCGAGGAGGCCCTCGGCGAGATGGGACTGCCGCCACCTTTCTGGGCCTTCGCCTGGGCCGGCGGCCAGGCCCTGGCGCGTTATTGCCTCGACCATCCGGAGACCGTCCGCGGCAAGCACGTGCTCGACTTTGCCGCCGGCAGCGGTGTGACGGGCATCGCGGCCCTGAAGGCCGGCGCCCGGTCTGTCGATGCCAGCGAGCTGGACCCGTTCGCCATCGCGGCGATCGAGGCCAACGCGGCCGCCAACCATGTCACCCTCACCACGCGCCTCGATGACGTTGCGGGCCGCGATGACGGCTGGGATGTCGTGCTGGCCGGTGATGTCTTCTACGAGGCCGAGCTGGCCTTGCGGATCGGCGACTGGCTGGCTGGCCTGCACCGGCGCGGCGCCACCGTGCTGATCGGCGATCCCGGCCGCGCCTTTCTGCCCAGGGGCGAATTGAAGGAAGTCGCCCGCTACACCGTCCCCGTCGAGCGCGAGCTGGAAGACCGCGAAGTCCGCTTCGCAAAGGTCTGGCGCTTCACCTGAGGACAGGCAACCTCCCCCGGCTTTGCAGCGAAAGGGCTCACCCCGCTTGCGGGGGGCTGTCCGCGTAGCGGACTGAGGGGGAGCGCGCGAAGCGGCGCTTGAAACTTCAGCGCATACGCTGTGCAGACGACGTCCGGGCGCTGGCGACTTCCGCGATCCTGTTCAGTGTCTCGTCAATATCGTCATACAAGTCGGTGTTCCAAAAGCGGAGTACACGCCAGCCATCGCGTTCGATGAATGCTGTCCATCTTCGGTCATGGGCAATTTCTTCGTCGGTTGAATGAGTAGCACCATCAAGCTCGACGACGAGGCGGCACTGAAGACATGCAAAATCGGCGATATAAGGCCCGATCGGGTGCTGCCTCCTGAATTTCAGACCGCAGAGCTGGCGCGCACGCAGGCGCTGCCAAAGCCAGAGCTCCGCTTTGGTCATTGACCGCCTCATGGAGCGCGCCCGAGCGCGCGACACTGTTGCGTCCTCTCGCATTTTTTGACTCACCCCCTTCGACCTTCTCCGGCCCTGGGCCGGAGTCGGCCACTTCCCCCGTCGAAACGGGGGAAGCCTGACCGTATTTATTGTGTTTAAGATTTATACTATTTAAAATTGTATATCAACTCGCCTCCCCCCGCCCCCAGAATCGGCGCAGTTTGAAGAACATGGCTCGCGCGCGTGCCGTCGACCGGCGGCTTTTCCTTTTGCTTGAGATCGCGGCCCGGCGGATGAACCGGGATGCGGATGCGCGCCTGAAGAAAACCGCAGGCGTCACCACGGCGCAGACCGCCGTCCTGTTCCTGCTGGCCCGCAAGGGTGAGCGGCGCATGGGCGATATCGGCGAGACCCTGTCATTGAACCCGCCGGCTGTAACCGGGCTGGTCAACCGCATGGAGGCCCTCGGCCTTGTGGTGAAGACCGCCTCGCGAACGGACAAGCGCTCGGCTGTCGTCTCCCTGACCGAGAAAGGCCGCGCCGTCAGCGATGCCGCCGACCATGTGCTGCGCGACCTCAATCTGGAGCTGGAAGCCTGGCTGGGAACGGGCGATGCCGACCGGCTGCACGACATACTCACCCGTCTGGTCACACGCGGCGACTGACGCTTCTTGGCGTTTACGTCAACTGGAACAGGCCTTCCAAAGCCGTACCGGACGCTCTAACCTGTCCGGCAACAACACCTGAAAAACGATCCATGGGAGGCTCGTGTGAGCGAACAGGTTCTGGTCGATACAGCGGAGCGTATCCGCACGATTTCCTTCAACCGCCCTGACAAGAAGAACGCGCTGACCCGCGCCATGTATTCTGCCGCCGCCGAGGCGATCGAGGATGGCGACAGGGACCCGGCTGTGCGGGTCATCATTCTGACCGGCGAAGGCGGCATCTTCACCGCCGGCAATGACATCGTCGACTTCATGGAGCGGCCACCGGCGATGGACGGAAACGAGGTGTCCCCGGTCCAGCATTTCATGCAGGCGCTGCTCACTGCGAAAAAGCCGGTGATCGCGGCCGTCGACGGGCTGGCCATCGGTATCGGCGTCACCCTCCTGATGCATTGTGATCTCGTCTATTGCTCCGACCGGTCCAGCTTCAAGACGCCCTTCGTCGATCTCGCCCTGGCACCGGAATACGGCTCCAGCCAGACCATGCCGCGCGCATTCGGGCATGCGGTTGCCGCCGAGCTCCTGCTGCTGGGTGCAACCTGGAATGCCGAGCGCGCCGCCCAGACCGGCCTCGTCGGCGCCGTCACAACGCCGGACGCGCTGATGGAAACCGTACGCAACGCCGCCCGCATTCTCGCCGCCAAGGCACCGGACGCGCTGGCCAAGGCCAAGGCCCTGATGCAGCGCGCGCCGGAGCCGCTGGCCGACCGGATCGCGCTGGAAGGCCGGCAATTCGCCGCGCAATTGCGCTCGCCGGAATTTGCCGAAGCCGCCGCCGCCTTCATGGAACGCCGCGCCCCGGACTTCGACAAGCTGGGCTGAGCCGGACCGGACTCGCACAAGGCGCCCGGCGCGGCTAGATTTGCGACGGGATCACGGGGGACATCATGGCGAAACGTATTCTTCTTGGTGCAGCTGCAGTCGTGGTTGCGGGCGGGCTTCTGGCCCTCAACCTGTCGCCGCTCGGGCGCAGCTATCTGCCGTCGGGCACCGGGCTCGTCGCCAAGCAGACCTGTTCGCTGACCTTCGTGTCCGGCCTCGACACCGATCTGGCCAAGTCGATCTATATCGATCCGCTGCTCGGCGGGGCCGGCAGCTTGATCCACTACGACATCGACACCGAGGCCCGCGAGGTCCGCTCCGGCGTGTTTGGCCTGTTCTGGCGCCAGCATGCCGTCTACCGCGAAGGCCTGGGCTGTACGCTGGTCCACGGCCGCGGCGGTTTCGATCCGGACCTGGAAGTCCCGCTCGCAGCCCCCTTCGAACCGCTCGAACTCGACACGGAGCATCGCGACACGCATTTCGATGCCACGGCATTGCAGGCCTCCATCGACAGCGCCTTCGGCGATCCGGACACCGATCTGCGCAACACGCTGGGTGTCGCCGTCCTGCACCAGGGCCGCCTGGTCGCGGAACGCTATGCGCCCGGCGCCAGCCGCGAGACACGCTTTCACGGCTGGTCGATGACCAAGAGCACGATGGCCACGCTGGCCGGCGTTCTGCAGCGCGACGGGCTGATCGATATCGAGGCTGAGGGCGAGGTTCCCGCGCTCGCCGCCATTGATGACAGCCTGACCGACATCACCATCGAGGACCTGCTGCGCATGGCCGGCGGGCTGGCGATTGCCGAGCGCAATGACGGCTGGGACCCCAACTCGCAGATGCTGATGACCCAGTCCGACATGCCGCACTTCGCCGCCACGCGCGAGCGGCTCTACGGGCCGGGCGAGCACTGGCAGTATATGAGCGGCAATACGATCCTCGCCACGCATGCCATGCAGCAGCAACTCGGCGATACCCTGCCCGAGCAGGTCACCGAGCTTCGCGCCCGCCTGTTCGAACCCTTGGGCATCCGCTCTGCCATCCTGGAACCGGACGAAAGCGGGACCTTCCAGGGCTCCTCCTACATGTATGCCACGGCGCATGACTGGGCCCGGCTGGCGCAGCTCTATGCCGAAGACGGGGTCGTTGGCGGACAACGCCTCCTGCCCGAGGACTGGGTCGATCTGGTCAGCCTGCCGACGGAAGGCTCGGACGGGGCCTATGGCATGGGCTTCTGGCTGCCGGAGGATCATGAAAACCTGCCGGACGGCACCTTCATGATGCGCGGCTTCCAGTCCCAGCTGGCCTATATCATGCCGCAGCAGGACCTGGTCATTGTCCGCTTCGGCGCGACCAACCGGGTTGCCTCCGGCGCCGGTGAACTCGCGGCCGGTGTCGCCGCAGCCCTGCGCGACCGCCCCGCCCCGCACATCGGCACCGCAGACTGACGTCTCCGGTATCCGCCTTTGCGAACCCGGCGCCCCGGCGCCGGGAAGGATCGGACTTGCCTTGAATCGCATCACGCTCTATTCGTAACAATATGGTTACGAATAGAGCTCCGACAGATCACCCCGGCTTCCACGCCATCGCCGACCCGACGCGGCGGGCGATTCTCGACCTGCTCCGCCAGGGCGAAATGCAGGCCGGTGCCATTGCCGAAAACTTCCCCGTCAGCCGACCGGCCATTGCCCGCCATGTCGGCGTGCTCAAACGCGCCGGCCTTGTGCGCGAGCGCCGGGAGTCACGCGCCCGCATTTATGCGCTCGACCCGGCCGGACTGGCGGCGATCGACCGCTGGATTGCGCCCTACCGGCTCTACTGGTCCGCGCGCCTGACGGGACTCAAACAGATCGCGGAATCGCTACCGGACGAGGAGACCGGCTCATGACTGCACTCGATGTCAGCTACACCTACACCATCGCCGCCCCGCCCGATCGCGTCTTCCGGGCGCTGACCGACCCGGCCGACCTGACGGTCTGGTTTGCCGAGGGCGTCGCGATCGATGCGCGCCCGGACGGCGCCTTCAGCTTCTGGGGCCGCCACACCTATGGCACCCCGGCACACCCGGGCGTGCAAACCCGTCTGCACACTTTCGAGCCGGATCGGGAAATCGCCTTCGACTGGCCGCTGGAAGGCCAGGCCGGCCGCGTTACGCTGAGCCTGGCTCCGAAGGATGACGGCACGGCGGTCACGGCGCGGCACGTACTGGCCGATACACCCGCAATCGGGCGGGCCCGGGAACTGGTCGACGATCTCTGGCGGATGCATCTGGGCGCACTGGGAACGCATCTTTCCGGCCAGCCCGTCGCGCTTCCCGACTTCGCCGACCCGCATCCGCAGGTCAAACTCTCCATCCATGTCGATGCACCGCGCACCGCGGTCTGGCGCACCCTGACCGACCCTGCCCTGCTCGACCAATGGCTGACCAAGGCGGCCGTGATCGACATGGAGGCCGGCACGCTCGATTTCGGATGGCGCTACGAGGAAAACGGCCGGGAGGTCGTCGTACCGCCGATGCAATTGCTCGAGATCGTCGAACCGGAGCGCCTGGTGATGGAGTGGCGGGACTGGCGGGGCGATCCGGAGGTGCCCCATCAGCGCGTGACCTGGCTGCTCAGCGAGGACGGTGCCGGAACACGCGTCGACCTCGTCCATGACGGCTTCACGCGCACCGTCGACATCTCCGACTATCCCTGGGGCTGGCGCTGGTTCCTGCAGCAATTCCGCACCGTCGGAGAGGCGGCAGCGGCCAACAGCTAGGCCGCGACCAGCGGCGGCGACTCGGCCAGCGTGGCGCTACGCAGGCACTGGGCGACAAGCTCGCTCGCCTGCGCCGCGCTGGCATGTCCTTCACGCAATGCCCGCAGGGCGGAGGTATCGTAGATCGCCGCATCGCCCCGGGCGATGGACCAGCGCGCATACTGGCGGCGGGCTATCGGCAGGAATTCCTCGCTGCGCAGGTCCGAAATCCGTGGATCCGCGGCAATCGCCAGGAAAAAGCCGCGCAAGGTCTCGCGATCGCCTTCCAGCACGTCCAGGAAATAGCCGTCGAGCCAGACCAGCCCGCCGGTCATCTCCCGCTCCACACTCGCCTTCATGTGCGCCGCCAGCATCAGTCCCAGATCGCCATTGAGCGCGCCTTCGCCCAGATCGACACGGGCGCGGGCGACGAGAACCATTCTGTGCAGCATGCAGAGCAACCTTCCATCGAGCGGGCCGCGGGCTCTAGCAGCCGCGTCTGAAGCAAGGCTCAAGATGTGTCGCAAAATTCGAGTTGAACTTGAGTCAAATGCGCCTCAGTCCGGGCCGTCCTGCAGGTGCGACGCAGCGCGCGCTGGACTTTCGCCCGTGAAGTTGCAGTTTCGGTCATGCGATATCACCGGAGCCCGACCCGCATGGCCTACAAATCCCTGCGCGACTTCATCGACCAGCTGGAAGCCGAGGGCGACCTCGTGCGCATCACCACGCCCGTCTCGACGGATCGCGAAATGACGGAGATCCACCGGCGCACCCTGCACGCCGGCGGTCCGGCCCTGCTGTTCGAGAATGTGATCAACGAGAAGGGCGAGAAGAGCGAGATGCCCTGTCTCGTCAATCTGTTCGGCACGGTGAAACGCGTCGCCCAGGCGGTCACGCTGGGCGGCGAGGCGCGCACCACCGGTGCCGAGCTGCGCGAGGTCGGTGAATTGCTTGCCTTCCTGCGCCAGCCGGAACCGCCGCGCGGTGTCAAGGACGCACTGGAAATGCTGCCCCTGGCCAAGACCGTCATGTCGATGCGGCCGAAGACGGTGAAAAAGGCCCCCTGCCAGGAGGTGGTGCTGACCGGGGACGAGATCGATCTCGACCGCCTGCCGATCCAGACCTGCTGGCCCGGCGAGCCCGCGCCGCTGATCACCTGGCCGCTGGTCGTCACCAAGGGCCCGTCCGACGACAAGCAGGACGATTTCAATCTCGGCATCTACCGCATGCAGAAGCTGGGCAAGACGCGCACGCTGATGCGCTGGCTGAAGCATCGCGGCGGCGCCCAGCATTATCAGCGCTGGAAGAAGGAGCGCCCGGAACCCCTGCCCGCCGCCGTGGTTCTCGGCGCCGATCCCGGCACCATCCTGGCCGCCGTGACGCCCGTGCCCGACACGCTGTCGGAATACCAGTTCGCCGGCATTTTGCGCGGCCAGAAGGCCGAGCTCGTCGACTGCAAGACCGTGCCGCTAAAAGTGCCGGCGGAAGCCGAGATCGTGCTGGAAGGCCACGTCCTCCTGGACGAGTACGGTCCGGAAGGCCCCTATGGCGACCACACCGGCTACTACAATTCCGTCGAGCAATTCCCGGTGTTCGAGATCTCTGCCATCACCATGCGCAGGGATCCCATCTACCTGACCACCTATACCGGCCGTCCGCCGGACGAGCCCGCCGTGCTGGGCGAAGCGCTGAACGAGGTCTTCATCCCGCTGATCCAGCAGCAATTCCCCGAGATCGCCGATTTCTGGCTGCCGCCGGAAGGCTGTTCCTACCGCATCGCCGTAATCTCGATGAAGAAGGCCTATGCCGGCCACGCCAAGCGCGTGATGATGGGCGCCTGGTCCTATCTGCGCCAGTTCATGTACACCAAGTGGATCATCGTCGTGGACGACGATATCGACGCGCGCGACTGGAAGGATGTGATGTGGGCGGTCTCCACCCGCATGGACCCGGCCCGCGATATCGTCACTGTCGAAAACACGCCGATCGACTATCTCGACTTCGCCTCACCCGTCTCCGGCCTGGGCTCGAAAATCGGCCTGGACGCGACCAACAAGATGGACGGCGAGACCAATCGCGAATGGGGCGAAAAGCTCGACATGGATGCCAAAACGAAAGCCAGGATCGACGCGATCTGGGCCGAGCTGGGGATTGGTTGAGAGGCGCGCCTTCGCCTGAACACCCCCGGCTTTCCCCGGCCGGGCGGAGTGCCGGATCTACGGGAAGCTCATCGCTTGAAACGGTCTTCGGTCGGTCCCGGATCTGCAGCCTGCCTACGCAGGCTTACGTCCGGGAAAAATGAGGCGGTTGGGGCAGCAACAAGCACCGTCACCCTGACGAAAGTCAGGGCCCAGTTCATAGAGCGCGGTGACGGCGATCTCGCACTTATCCCGCACATCGCCACCACTCAGACCGTGCCCGCCTGGCGAAAATCTGCCTTTACGATCTGGGTCCTGACTTTCG
>NZ_JBDWAS010000031.1:0-2890 GCF_039978735.1 Maricaulis sp. | reverse complement strand
CTCACTCTCTCTTCTACCCTATACATTTTTCCCGGACGGAGGCCCGCGGAAGCGGGCTGCAGATCCGGGATCGACCGAAGATCATTCCAAGCGATGAGCTTCCCGTCGATCCCGGCACTCCGCCCGGCCTTCGCCGGGCGTTCGGCCGGGAAAAGCGGCGGGGTTTTTAGGGTGAAGGGCGCCACTTCACACCTCCACTCCCAAGGTTGAGACGCGTCTCCATCGGCATTGACGAGAGCTTTCATTCGTGAAAACGGAACGCCGCCGCGCACCAAGCCTGCCATCCCGATTGCCCAAACGGCCGCTCTCGGTTAGACGGTGCGGTTCAGGCTTCCCCCAAGACCAAGAGAACCGAACCGCAATGGCCGCCTATAAATACGTCTACCATATGGACAAGCTGTCGAAGACCTATCCGGGTGCTTCCAAGCCGGTCTTCCAGGACATTTCCCTCCACTTCCTGCCCGACGCCAAGATCGGTGTCGTCGGCGTCAACGGTGCGGGCAAGTCCACCCTGCTGAAGATCATGGCGGGCATGGACACGGAGTTCACCGGCGAGGCCTGGGCCGAGAAGGGCGTGAAGGTCGGCTACCTGCCCCAGGAACCGCAGCTCGACGAGAGCAAGACGGTCTGGGAAAACGTCATCGAGGGTTCCGAGCAGAAACAGCTTCTGGAAGAGTTCAACGCCATCTCCATGCAGCTCGCCGAGGATTATTCCGACGAGCTGATGGAGAAGATGACGGCGCTCCAGGAAAAGATCGACGCCGAGAACGCCTGGGAT
Organism: Maricaulis sp.; assembly: GCF_039978735.1. Classification (GTDB taxonomy): domain Bacteria; phylum Pseudomonadota; class Alphaproteobacteria; order Caulobacterales; family Maricaulaceae; genus Maricaulis. Next base: position 2,112 of record NZ_JBDWAS010000031.1, on the reverse strand, counting down.
ATCGATAGCAAGATCGAGATGGCGATGACGGCACTGCGCTGCCCGCCGTCCGACTGGGGTGTCGCGGAACTCTCCGGCGGTGAGCGCCGCCGCGTTGCGCTGTGCCGCCTACTCCTGTCCGAACCGCACATGCTGCTGCTCGACGAACCGACCAACCACCTGGACGCGGAAAGCGTGCACTGGCTGCAGACCTATCTGGAGAAGTTCGAGGGCGCCGTCCTGATCGTCACCCACGACCGCTACTTCCTCGACTCGATCACCACCTGGACGCTCGAGCTCGATCGCGGCCGCGGCGTGCCCTATGAGGGCGGCTATTCGGCCTGGCTGGAGCAGAAGGCCAAGCGCATGGCCCAGGAAGAGCGCGAAGCCTCGTCCAAGGACAAGGCGCTGGCGCGCGAACTGGAATGGATCCGCTCCTCGCCCAAGGCCCGCCAGGCCAAGTCGAAGGCGCGTATCAAATCCTATGAGGAACTGCGCGAGAGCGCCGAGAAGCGCGAGATCAACCACGCCCAGATCAATATCCCGCCGGGGCCGCGTCTGGGCGGTGTCGTGGTGGAAGTCGAAAACCTGAAGAAGGGTTTCGAGGACAAGCTGCTGATCGACGGCCTGTCGTTCAAACTGCCGCCGGGCGGTGTGGTCGGCGTGATCGGTCCGAACGGCGCCGGCAAGTCCACCCTGTTCAAGATGATCACCGGCCAGGACAAGCCCGACGAGGGCTCGATCCGTCTCGGCGAGACGGTGAAACTGTCCTATGTCGACCAGTCGCGCGATGCGCTCGATCCGAACAAGACCGTCTGGGAAGAGATTTCCGGCGGTAATGACATGATCGATCTGGGCGGCAAGGAAGTGCCGAGCCGGGCCTATGTCGGCGCGTTCAACTTCAAGGGCGGCAACCAGCAGAAGAAGGTCGGCCTGCTGTCGGGCGGTGAGCGCAATCGCGTCCACCTCGCCAAGACGCTGCAGACCGGCGGCAATCTCCTGCTGCTCGACGAACCGACCAACGATCTGGACGTGGAAACCCTCGCGGCGCTGGAACAGGCCCTGGAAGTCTATCCGGGTTGCGCCGTGGTGATCTCGCACGACCGTTTCTTCCTCGACCGTCTGGCCACCCACATCCTCGCCTTCGAGGGCGACAGCCATGTGGAATGGTTCGAAGGAAACTTCGCGGACTATATGGAAGACAAGAAGCGCCGCCTCGGCCCCGACGCCGAAATGCCCCGGCGCATCAAGTTCCAGAAGTTCGGCCGGTAGGCATGCAGGCAGACGACGAGCGTCGCGAATTGAGGGCCTGGCGGTCACGCCAGGCCCTTGCCGTATGTGTGCTTGGCGTTGTTCTCGTCCCGCTGCTGGCGCTGGTCGTTATTGCGATTGCCCGGGACCTGCCGAACCTGTTCCGGTCGCCGCTGATCCTGCTGCTGCCGGTGTGTCTGGTCTGGCTCTGGCTGCTGGGCCGGGCACCCGGGCGCTGGCTGAAGGCCGGAGCGGATGAACGCGCCGGGGATATCCGCAGCGTGCGCGGCGAGGTGATCGTCGATGCCCGCCGCGGCGTCGGCCTGATCGCTCCGTCGCGCTATGCGCTGCGGGTCCGGAACGAGATGTTCGAGATCGGTGAGTTCTGGGCGGCACAGCTCATCCCCGGCAAGACCTATACCGTGCGCTATGCGCCGCGCAGCCGGGCCGTCGTGTCGATTGCCCGTCAGGGCGCGTCGGCCGATGCCGGGGACGCCGTCGAGATCGATCTCACCCGCCGCGAACGCGACTTGCTGCGCCTGATCGCCGAGGGTCTGACCGACAAGGAAATTGCCCGCGAGCTCAATCTCTCGCCGGCGACGGTGCGGACCTATAATTCCGATCTCTACGCCAAGCTGGGCATCTCCCGCCGTACCCAGGCGGTGCCGATTGCCGACCGGCTCGGCCTGACCTCGCAGGTTTGATCTCTGGAGGCGGCGTCACGCTCCCGTCCTCCCCCTTGATGGGCAGGGCTATCGCATATGGGCGATGGCGTTGAGGAGGTAGTCGTTTTCCCAGGCGCAACGTTTCATGCGTCTTCGTATGGATGTTTTGGGGTCGTCGATGCGCTGCAGGAGGCTCATGGCGAGGCGGGTGATGAGG
>NZ_JBDWAS010000030.1:0-59954 GCF_039978735.1 Maricaulis sp. | reverse complement strand
GTGCCTGCAGGTTTCGAGACGGTCCCGCAAGGGATCCGGGTAAATCTCCGCGTGCGGGATGCCTCGGGCATCACCACCAAAGCTTCAAATCGGACACGCGATGTCCGCCGTGCATCCCGCACCCCTCTCATCGCTCCAGGGCGCAAGCCTGTGGAGGGTTTTGTGTTTCCTCATCTGCAAACACACGATTTTTCCCGGAAGCGCGCAGCGCTGTCCGGGACCGACTGGACGCGGCTCACGCTTCACGCCGGTCGGTAGATCCCGGATCTGCAGCCTGCCTGCGCAGGCTTTCATCCGGGAAAAATGGGAGAGGGAAGAAAAAGATACGCTGATGCTTTCCCCGGATTCATTCCGGGGCCCAGCGGCGTTTCAGGAGGAGGCTCAACCGGGCCCCGGCACAAGGCCGGGGGAAGCGGGAGAAGAGACAGGAGAAGAAAGCGGCGCGGCTCAGGTCTGGCCGGTCTTGAGGCGGACATCGGCTGGCGGGGCCTGATAGGTCTCGAACGCGGCCAGCAGGGTGTCGATGCGGGCGGCAATCATCAGGGAGCGGCGGTGGTTTTCCGCCAGGAAACGCTCCCCCGTCATCCGGTCAAGAAAGCTGATGAGATCGTCGTAATAACCGGCGGCATTGAGCAGGCCGACCGGGTGGGTGTGGTGGCCCAGCTGGGCCCAGGTCCACACCTCGAACAATTCCTCCATCGTGCCGATACCGCCCGGCAGGGCGATGAAGGCCTGGGACATCTGCACCATCATCGCCTTGCGCGCATGCATCGACTGGACGACATGCAGCTCGGTCAGCTCGAGATGCGCGATTTCCTTCAGGGCGAGGAATTCCGGAATGATGCCGATCACGCGGCCACCGGCGTCCAGCGCGGCATCGGCCAGTTCCCCCATCAATCCGACCTGTCCACCGCCATAGACGACATCGATGCCGCGCTCGGCCAGCGTCCGGCCAACCGCGCGTGCGGTGTCGACAAAGACCGGATCCTTGCCCGGATTGGAGCCGCAATAGACACAGATCGATTTCATCGGAACTCCAATCAACTTGGCATGCCGGTCAGCTACCGTATCCTGCGAGAAACGTGACGGGGACAAGCATGAAACGGATGTTCGCTCTGATAGTCGTGCTGCTGGTTGCAGGCAAGCTTGCCGCGCCACCATCGGCCGCCGCCCGCACAATCGACCCGGTCGTCCTGCCCGCGCAGATGTGCCGCGGCTATTTCTTCCTGCCTGTCACGCTGGAGCTACGCGATGGCGAAGCGGCGGAAGACCGGACGCTCTGGTTTCTCTACGACACGGGTGCTTCGGCCAGCTATGTCGATCCGGACAGTGTCGAGCGCGTCTCCGGACAGCGGCTGGACAGTGGCGTGCGGGCGAATTTCGGGCGCGTGACCACCGGTCCGCTGGCCCTGACCGGTCTGAGAGCCGGGGTCCGGGAGCTCGATCACCTCTCGATTGCCCTGGGCCGCGAGATCGACGGCATACTCGAATATGACGCCTTTGAGGACGTGCTGCTGACGCTCGATTACGGCCTGGGCGAGATGCGGGTGGAGAGCGGGGCCCTGCCCCGCCCGGACGGCGTCACGGTGTTCGATGCGAACGGTCCCGACCTACGTCCCTGGATCCGCGTGCGCTTTCCCGATCGCACACGACGCTTGCTGATCGACAGCGGCGCCGCGCTGAGCCCGATCGTCCTGCGCAATCTGGAGCGCTATGACACCGTCGCGCCGCCGCGCGCGACCGGCGCAGCCGTCCGCTTTGCGGAGATCGAGCGCCGCTCCGCCGCACGCCTGGCCGGAAACGCGCAGATCGGCGAGAATGTGCTGATCCAGCCGGTGATCGAGTCCACGCCCGAAACGGAACTTCTGGGCGGACAGGCCATGCGGCACTTCGTGTGGACCTTCGACCAGCGTCATGAACGCGTCCGAGTTGTGCGGCATGATCCGGAAACACCCATCACCTTCGAACCGCTGATCACACACGGTCTGGTCCTGGTGCCGGAGGGCGACGGCATGCGCGTGGCCACCGTGATCGCCAACTCCCCCGCCTTCGATGCCGGCGTGCTGACGGGCGATTTCATCACCCATTTCAACGGCCGCACGATGCGCGACCGGGATTGTTCGATAGACAACCTGCCACCCGACACACTCGATCTCAGCCTGTTGCGCAATGGCGAAGCGATGGATGTGCGCCTGACGCTCTACCCGCTCGTCGACTGAGCTGTGGCAACATAGGCGCCCATGGCACGGATCGCCTCGACGATGCGCATGATATCGGCCTGGAAAGCCCGCTCGCCGACGCAGATCTCCAGCGCGGGGACCGGGTCGTGCTCGAAATGCCAGAACCGGTTGCCAAGCCAGACGCCCGTCGCCTCGGCCGCGGCATCGCGGGCGGCTTCGGCCGTCGCGACATCACAGTCCAGCCGGACATGCATCATGTTGACCTGCGGTGGATTGGGCGTGATCGACAGTCCGGGCTGGTCGCCGACACCCATCGCGATACCGCGCGCCCGTTCCACGAAGAGCGGGATCTGCGGCAGCCGCACATCGAGTACACGCAGCGCATCGGGCACCATCGGCCAGGCCGAGACGAGACGCCCGCCCATGCGCGCCAGCCACAGGCGAGCCTCGTCCACGAAGTCCGCCTCGCCGGCCAGGATGGCGCCGCCCGAAGCGCCGAGATCCTTGTAGAAGGAGGCGTAGACCGAGGCGAAGCCGTCGCAGATTTCGGGCAGATCATGCCCGGGCCACGCTGTCGGAAGAGACCAGATCCGTGCGCCGTCCATGTGCAGCGCCTGGCCGGTTTCCCGGGCACGCGCCTTGATTGCCTGCAGCATATCCCAGTCCGGCAGCGCGCCGCCATTGTGGCGCTGCGGCAGCTCGATGATGGTACACCCGGCGTCTTCCGGCAGGTCGTCCGCGCGCAAGGGGCGGGACCACGCGCCACAGCTCACCGGCTCCAGCCCGTGCAGATGGATGTGGCCGTCTTCTTCGTGCAGGGCGAGATGCGAGGTCGGATGCAGGCCGAGACGGGCATTGCCGGCGGCCTGGCAGTGCAGGCGCGCCGCGACACCCTGGGCCATGGTGCCGGAGGGAAACCAGACCGCCGCCGGCTTGCCGAACAGGCTCGCCATGCGTGCTTCCAGCCGGGCGACGCTCTCACCCGTCAGATAGGCTTCCGCACCCAGGCCTGCCGAGCGCATATAGGCGGCGACACGTTCGAGCCGGTCTGCCGGACTGCCATCGGTGTGATAGGGAAAGCTGAGGTCGAGATCGCAGCGGGCTCTCAATTCGGCAGTCATTCCGGGGCCGTGAGCCCGGCCAGTGTATCCCCGCTCCAGCCCACGATGACGCTGTCACCGGCTTCGATGACGGGCCGCTTGATGAGCGTGGGATAGGTGATGAGGAGACCGGCGGGGTCATCCTCGGCAATCAGCTTGTCTTCCGCCGACAGATTCCGCCAGGTCGTGGACCGGGTGTTCACCAGCTTTTTGGCACCCACGGCATCAATCCAGGCCGGCACTTTGCGCACCCGGTCGAGCTCGTCGCGGATATCGACAAATTCGTGATCCCGGCCGGCCTCCTCCAGCTCCTTCACCGCCTTGCGGCAAGTATCGCAATTCTTCAGCCCGTAGATCCTGACCTGCATGATTTTCCCCCAACCGGAGAACCCGCGAATCCGGACTCTCCCCATGCGTGCATTTCACTAAACCGGCAGTGGTCCGGAAAAAAGCCCGTGCCACAGCCGACACCCGGCCGTCCAGCCCTGTTATTCCGCAGCGGTCTCTGCCACGCTCTCGGCGCGCATCTGCGCAGCGCGGGCCTCGACCATCTCGACGATGTGATCGATCATCTCCTCATTGGAGACATTATGGTCCGGCCGGCCGGACACATACATCTTGCCACGGCCAGCCCCGCCGCCGGTGAAACCCAGATCGGTCATCAATGCCTCGCCGGGACCGTTGACCACACAGCCGATGATCGACAGCGAGATCGGCTCGGAGATATGCGCCAGCCGCTGCTCGAGTTTTTCCACGGTCCGGATAACATCGAACCCCTGCCGGGCGCAGGACGGGCAGGCGATGATATTGACGCCGCGGGTGCGCAGGCCGAGCGATTTGAGAATGTCGAACCCGACCTTCACTTCCTCTTCCGGCTCGGCCGACAACGAGACGCGGATCGTGTCGCCGATCCCGGCCCACAAGAGCGAGCCGATGCCGATGGCAGATTTCACCGTGCCCGTGCGCAGGCCGCCGGCCTCGGTGACACCGAGGTGCAGCGGCGCATCCGTGGCTTCGGACAGCGCCTGGTAGGCCGCCACGGTGAGGAAGGCGTCCGAGGCCTTCACCGAAATCTTGTAATCGCGGAAATCGAGGTCTTCGAGGATGCGGGCATGATCCAGCGCGCTCTCCACCATCGCCTCGGGACAGGGCTCGCCGTATTTCTCCAGCAGGTGGCGTTCCAGCGAGCCGGCATTGACGCCGATGCGGATGGCGCAGCCGTGATCGCGCGCCGCCTGGACGACATCCTTCACCCGGTCCATCGAACCGATATTGCCCGGATTGATCCGCAGACAGGCCGCCCCGGCCTCGGCGGCCTCAATGCCGCGCTTGTAGTGGAAATGGATGTCCGCGATCAGCGGCACCTTGGCCGCCTTGGCAATCGTGCGGAAGGCCGCCGTCGAATCCTCGTCCGGACAGGAAACGCGTACCAGGTCGGCGCCGGCCTCTTCGCAGCGGCGGATCTGGTCGATCGTCGCGGCCGCGTCGGCCGTCGGCGTATTGGTCATGGTCTGGACCGTGATCGGTGCGTCGCCGCCCACTTCCAGTCCGCCCACGCGGATGGTGCGGCTCTTGCGGCGCTCGATCATGCGCCACGGTCTCACGCTGCGGGGATCCATACCGGCTTGCGACATCCGTCACTCCCTTCGCGGCCGTCCAACGGCCGTCAGGTGCGCATATAGCGTCTATGTGGCGATGTTTCGACCGGGGTGCGACAGATTACTGCGGCTGTACGTCGTCCTGGGTCTGCAGCTGGGCCAGAACCGGCAGGTTCTCGACCGGCGCACCCAGCTCGCCGAGCGTGCCGACGATTTCGCCCTCGTGCTCCAGCTGGATTGCACCGGCATCCGTTGCGGACACGGTCAGACCCGGCTCCAGCGCCTGATAGGTCTCGCCAGCGGAGAGTTCTCGGGCAAACAGGATACGGCCGGACGCGTCCTGGACCTCGATCCAGGTCGGCGACAGGGCGCGCATCACGACGGTCCCGGCAGCGGCACCCGCCTTACCCAGCGGAAGTCCGGTCCAGATATCGTCAAGGCTGGGCGCCGTGGCTGCCACGTCGAAACCGGGGCGTGCCCATTCCGGCGCGGCATCCGGCGGCGATGGCGGATTGCCCAGAATGCCGCCCGTACCGACCTGCTGGGAATACCACCAGGCCACACCGGCCAGCGCGGCCAGGATGATGACCACACCGAACAGGCCGCGCGGCAGCTTGATCGGCTTGCGCGTCGGGGTCGCGGCACTGGGCGCTGCCCGGCCGGTCTCGGTATCGACCTCGCGCTTGAACTGCTCGACAAGCCCGGCGGGCTCGAGCGACAGGAAGCTGGCATAGGTGCGCAGATAGCCGACGGCGTAGGCCCGGGCCGGCAGGCCGCGCGGGTCCATGTTTTCCAGGGCTTCAAGATAGTCGGCGCGGATCCGGGTGCGTTCGGCAGCCTGTTTGAGCGACAGGTTCATCTTCGACCGCGCTTCGCGCAGCCGGTCGCCGGCCGTCAACTGGACATACCCGATACTGTCATCAGAATAGACAGCATCTACCGGAACAAAGTCCGCACCCGATGCTTGACCCATCATAGCCATCTACCGCTCTCTCCCCGGAGCGATCGTCACCCAAGAACGCAATTAAGGGTAACTTTGCCCTAACCCCGCTCTATAAGATCAAATCCCTCGACCGTTTTCAACAGCCTCGCGAGGTAATCCGGCGTCTTCCCCTGCCTGGAGGAGAAGCGGGCGCAGACTGTCCGCGGGGCTCTGAAGCCGGCTCGCAAGCCAGGTGCCAAGTTTTTCGACGTCGAGACCGGAGACGAGTTTCTTGATGGGACCGATGTTCGGGGCAGCCATGGAAAGACTTCGGTAACCAAGGCCTATCAGCACCGCAGCCTCCAGCGGCTTGGAAGCAATTTCGCCGCATACGGACACCGGTGTGTCGTGTTCGGCGCAGATATCGCGTACCCGTTTGAGAAGGTCGAGGGCCGCCGGGCTGAGCACATCGTACCGATCCGAGACACGCGAATTCTGCCGGTCGGCCGCGAAGAAATACTGCATCAGGTCGTTGGCGCCGACGGCGACGAAGTCGACCGTGTCGATCGCGTGCTCGAGCGCCCAGGCCATGCCCGGCGTCTCCAGCATGATGCCGACCTTGACGTCTGACGGCATGACATAGCCGGCCCGTTCGGCATGACGCAGCTCGCGGTCCAGCATGTCGCGCGCGGCACGCACTTCCCAGGGCGCCGAGATCATCGGGAACATGACTTTCAGGGGCCGCCCGGCGGCGGCCAGGATCAGTGAGCGCAGCTGGTAGCGCAGCAGACCGGGACGATCGAGCCCCATGCGGATAGCCCGCCAGCCCAGCGCCGGATTGGGTTCCTTGGTCGAGGGCGCAAAGGGCGCGACCTTGTCGCCGCCCAGATCGAGCGTGCGAAACACGACCGGCCGCTCGCCTGCTGCATCCAGTACCGACTTGTAGACCGCCGACTGGGCCGACAGGCGCGGCAGCGTCTCGGCGACCATGAACTGGAATTCGGTGCGGAACAGGCCGACACCGTCGGCACCGGTCTCGTCCAGCGCCATCAGCTCGATCAGCAGGCCCGCATTCATGTGCAGGCCGATCCGCACGCCGTCGGCCGACACCGCCGGCCCCCGCAGCTCGGCATAGGCCAGCCGGCGTTCCGAAAGGGTCTGGATGCGGGCGTCATAGGTTTCGGTGACATCGACCTGCGGCCGGATGTGCAGCACGCCGAACTCGCCGTCCAGAATGACCGGATCACCGTCCTCGGTCTGGTCGAGCGCACCTTCCAGACGGCCGACAAGCGGGATCCCCAGAGCCTTGGCCACGATGGCCGCATGCGACTGGGCCGAGCCTTCTTCCAGTGCGATGCCCTTGAGTTTCTCGCGGTCGAATTCCAGCAATTCGGCGGGACCGATATTGCGCGCGATGATGATCGCATTATCCGGCAGTTCCGCCGACGACTTGGCGCCGCCATTGAGGTGGCGCAGCAGGCGGTTGGCGAGGTCTTCCAGATCGTGCAGGCGCTCGCGGAAGGTCGGATCCGCCGCCTTCATCAACCGCGCCCGGTTCTCGTTCCGCACGCGCTCGACTGCCGCTTCGGCGGTCAGGCCGCGCCGCACCGCCTCGCGCAGGCGCTCCAGCCAGCCGCGGTCATGGGCGAACATGCGATAGGCCTGCAGCACGTCACGTGTCGGCCCGCCGAACGGGATGCGGCCGCTGTCCAGCATCTCGTCGATCTGGATCCGCAGCGAGGAGATGGCCGTGTCGAGCCGCTCTTCCTCACGGGCCGGGTCGTCGGCAATCAGCCGGGCGGACTCGACATGCGGTTCGAACAGCACGGCGACGCCGCGCGCGATCCCGCCGGAGAAGGCGCCACCCTGGAAGCGTTCGGGCCGCGACTGACGCACGTCCAGCCCGGCCATTTCCTCGGAATCGACGATATCGCCGGAAGCGACGATCTCGGCGAGCACCATGGCGACGGTCTGCAGCGTCTCGATCTCGTCGGTCGCGACCTGGCGTTCCTGGGAGGTCTGGGCGGTCAGCACCCCGACCATGCGGCCACCGCGCAGGATCGGCACGCCGACGAAAGTGTTGAAGGGCTCCTCGCCCGTCTCCGGCTTGTAGGAGAAGGCCGGGTGCGCCCGGGCGTTCGAGGTCGAGAGCGGCCGGGCCCGGCGTGCGACCAGGCCCACGAGGCCCTCGCCCGGCTGCAGGCGCACATGGTGCACGGCCTCGGCCTTCAGGCCGAAGGTGGCGCACAGCTCCAGCGCATTAGACTGGCGGGCCAGATAGATCGAACAGACATCCCACCCCGCCTCTTCCGCGATCATGGCGGTGAGGTGGTCCAGGCGCGCCTGGGCGTTCTCCTGCACCGCCATGAGCTCGCGCATGCGCTTGAGCAGGCGGCGCGGATCGCGCATGGGAGGGGTCTTCAGATCGTCCATGCGGCTATACCCGCTCCAGTCCGTAGGCCGTGTGCAACGCCCGCACGGCGCGCTCGACGGCGTCATTGTCGATAAGGGCGGAAATCTTGATTTCCGAGGTCGCCAGCACCCTGACACTGATCCCCTGCTCGCCCAGCACTGCAAACAGGGAGCGCGCGATATCGGCCCGCTGGCGCAGCCCCGCGCCCACAATAGAGACTTTTGCCAGCCCCGTCTCCGACGAGATATCGGCGCCCGGCAGCCCGGCCTCCAGCGCCGCCTGGGCGCGGGCCAGGTCGCGGTGGGCGACGGAGAACTCGATATTCACACGACCCGGCGTGCGGGTGTGCGCCTGGACGATCATGTCGACCCCGATCTCCGCGTCCGCGAGGATGGCAAATGTGCGAGCGGCGAGCTCCGACCGGTTCGACGCCCCCAGAAGCGCAATCCGCGCCTGGTCCCGCGCATAGGCAACGCCGGACACGATGCGGCGTTCCGCGATGTCCTGCGTCTCGACCACATCCGTGCCGCGGCTTTCGCCGGCTTCGAGGAAGGAGGACAGGACCCGCATCGGCACGCCGCGCGATTTCGCGAACTCGACCGAACGGGTCTGCAGCACCTTGGCGCCCTGAGCGGCCAGTTCCAGCATCTCGTCATGGCTGATCGCATCCAGGCGGCGCGCCGCCGGCTCGATACGCGGATCGGTTGTGTAGACGCCATCGACATCGGTATAGATATCGCACCGCGCGCCCAGCGCCGCTGCCAGCGCGGCCGCCGACAGATCGGTGCCGCCGCGCCCCAGCGTGCGGATCTCGCCCTGCGAGGTGATGCCCTGGAAACCCGCGAGCACGGGAATGACCCCGGCCTGCATCGCCGCCTCCAGCACGGAGACATCCATGCCGGCAATCCGCGACGCACCCGGCGGACCGTCGGTCACCACCGGCAATTGCCAGCCCTGGAAGGAGCGCGCTTCGAGCCCCGCCTCGCGCAGGGCGAGCGCCATCAGTGCAGAGGACACCTGTTCGCCGGCCGCCAGGGCGACATCGGTCTCGACATCGCCAAGCCCTGCGCCGAACGCGCCGGCCAGGCCGAGAATACGGTCGGTCTCGCCGGCCATGGCCGACACGACAACGGCCAGGCTCTCGCCACGGCGCACGGCCTCGGCCACGAGCCCGGCAGAATGCCGGATACGCTCGATCGACCCGACCGACGTGCCGCCGAATTTTGCCACGACGCGTGTCATTCACCCGCCATCCCGAAGCCGTCCCTCAACCTGTCCCTCGCGCTTTTCCTTGCCGGCGGGTGCGCCCATAACGTCGCACCGGGCTCGATTAGCGGCATCGGCAAGGCCATATTAAGACCGGCGCCCATGTCGTCGCGCTCGCGGTTAGGTAAGCGCAGACGGCCGGGCACGCAACGCTCGAACGCAATCGCGGGCACGCTCGCCTGCAAGGAGAAACACGGATGGCAACGGCGACAGCGCCCGACACCCTCACCCGCCCCTCGGTCGATCCGGAGGAAGTCGAGAAGTTCTCGCGCATGGCGGCAGACTGGTGGGATCCGGACTCCAAGTTCAAGCCGCTGCACAAGTTCAACCCCGTACGCTTGGGCTTTATCCGCGACACGATCTGCGAGCATTTCGGCCTGTCCGGCGCGACGCCCCTTGAAGGCCTGCGCATTCTCGATATCGGCTGTGGCGGCGGGCTGGTCTGCGAACCCATGGCGCGGCTGGGCGCACAGGTGACGGGTGTCGATGCGGCCGAAGCGAATGTGAAGACCGCCTCGGTTCATGCCGAGGAACAGGGTCTGGACATCGACTACCGGCACGGTGTCGCCGAACAATTGCTGGAGGCCGGCGAACCACCCTTCGACGTCGTGCTTAACCTGGAAGTGATGGAGCATGTCGCCGACCCGCACGCTTTCCTGGTCGACTGCACCAGGCTGGTGAAACCCGGCGGGCTGATGATCTGCGCGACGATCAACCGCACGCCCAAGGCCTTCGCCATGGCCATTGTGGGGGCCGAGTGGATCATGGGCTGGCTGCCGCGCGGCACGCACCGCTTTGCCAAACTGGTCAAACCGGCCGAAATCCGCACCGCACTGCGCGAAGGCGGGATGCAAATGAGCGAACCGGTAGGTGTGCTCTACAATCCGCTCAACGACCAGTTTTCACTGGGTGAGGATATTGCAGTCAATTACATGGCGGTCGCACAGAAAGCGGCTTGAGACCACGCCCATAGGCTCCTGTACCGCGCCAGCCGTTCCACACACCTGGCCCCGCAGCACCTTTGCACAACGTCGAAACCGCACCGGCCTGATACGGCTCGGAGGTATCAGCGGCGACCCTATGCACAACTTGACTCAGCATTTTTTCGCCACCACCATCTTTGATGGCAAAGCTGTGGGGGATAGCACGTGCGAGACGACACCGGCGGGGCTGCGCCTTTCCCATTTCCAAGGATGGAACTCGCATCGGAGTACCGCCAACTGCACACGCAGGCACACAGGCGGTATCCCGATCAGATCGAGCCACCTTTCCTGACATGGCACATCGTAACGTCATTGACGCAGCACTACGATTCTGATCGCAACCGGAATGCGCCGGACAATCTGGATTCAGCATTCGCCAAATTCGAGGCTGACCAGCAAGCCCGGATCGATGAGGTCAACATCTTCGTAAAATCGATCACTAAGAACACGAGCAGAGTGATCGAACTCGGCTCCAGAGCTGCCGATTCTGCGCGGGCGCCTTTCATCAAGCGGGACGTGATTAGTCACGAGAAGGCCAACTTCAATCATGCGGTCGTTTTCCGGTGCGAGTATCATCGTGAGTTCGTAACATTCTGCTTTTTTCTGCCGATCCAGCACCCCCTGCTCGGTCTGCGGGGCGACCATGCAGAACCACCCGCGGTCGACGAGCCCCCGACTAATGTCGGCCGCCCGTTCAGCAGACGCGACCCGGAAGTCGACAAGCTGGTCTCCGAGGTGTTCACCAACACTTTGATGCAGGACGCAGAGGCCGGAGATCGCCTGGCTTTCCGGAACAGGTCTGCCATCGAATGGGACAAACTCTATGACGAAGCCTGGCGCATCGCATTCCGCAACGCGCCGGGCGAAATAGCCAACAGGATACCGGGGCAGATTCTTGGGAATTTCCGTGGAATAGTTTTGCCACGCATATGGCTGACCAACGCGTACGGACGGCGGGAAGCCGAAATCCACCAGTTCGAATGGAAAGGGCATCAGGACCGGTTCGTCCCAACCGACATTGTAGGCGAGCCTGCCATCACCGATCACGATACACCTTCCCATCATGTCGATGAGCACACACGTCCCAATTCGCCGCGCCGCTGGAACCGGGTGAGTGCCGGTCGCTGCCTGCGCGACAATGAAGGGCTGAGACACGCGATGCATTGGCCCGGCGGCCTCTCTGAAAACGAATCCTCCATGGATCCGTTGGCGCGACGGCGAACTGTCGCTAATCTTGTCCTGAACGGGCGCGCCCTTTATGCGTCTGCCCTTGCCCCGCCCCTTCCCGTCTCCGAGGACGCCTCCGTTGTGGAAGACGCCGCCGCCTTTTCCAATTCAATCAGCCGCTTTTGTGTTTTCTATTGCGAGGAGCACGCAGGACGAGCCCAGGATGGCATCTCGGCGCGGCTCGACCGGCTGATCCTGCGCCTGCACAACCTTGCAAATAACAGGCTGATGGCTTTGCGGGGCATGCAGCACATGTGGAAAGTGATCCAGCGCCTGGACTGGGTCGACCAGAAACTTTCCCGCCTCGAAGCCGAGGCGCGAACATCCAAGCCGCTGCCGGAGCGCGAGATAAAACGGGTCTATGGGGAGCTCACGGATGCCACCTCATCCGAGCTGTTGCCAGGTGGCCTGCTGCTGCGAGCCTCCCGCTCGGATCTTTATGCTTCCAATTTCAAACGCCTACTCCCCTCACTCCACATTCACAGGATCGAAGGGTGGGAGCCCTACGACATGTTTGTGTCCCGCAAGCTCTACGCCCAGTTTGACAATATCCGCAAACTCGGCGAGCGCGCCGAGGCGCTCAGGACCCGGCTCGACAGAGTGGTGGAGCTTGCACAGCTTGAGGCCAGCATCCGGCTGAGCAACCTCAACACAGCTATTTCACGCAGAATGTTCTGGGTCTCTGTGTTCGCGCTAGCAGCTGCTTTCATAAGCCTCATCAAGAACTAGCTCTTCCGGGATTGGCATTGTCGCCCAGACACACGGAAAAGTGGCGCATCCAAGCGGGCGTTCGAGCGGCTTGCCGATCTGGAAACGGCGAGCCAGGAAGTCCTGCGCCTGCTCGACTCGCTCGCCGAGGCACTCGACACCGACCTGCATGACGCGGACAGCCGCAGCTATGCCCGCCGTCCCGTTGAAGGCGTGACCGGGCGCTTCACCTCGTCGGAAAAGGCTGGCGAGATCGTCATTCGTGACATCTCCGAAACCGGTATCGGTGTGGCCGGTCCCAATCTCGGCGAGGCCGGGCGCGCCATGCAGCTGGAAGTCAACGGCCAGACCGTGCTGGGCGAGATCGCCTGGTCGAACGGCCAGGGCGCCGGCATCCGCATCCTGAAAGGCGAAGTCTCGCTCTGACCGGCCCGGCTCCCTGCCGGGCGGTTGACGCGTGTTTCGGGAATTCCGAATGTCGACGGTGACCACGCCGCGAAGGAATTCGTCATGAGCGCCAGCGTTGCCCCATTTCTGATGTTCGAGGGTCAGGCCGAAGCCGCCATGTCCCTCTATACCTCGTTGTTCGAGAACTCGCAGATACTGGACGTCGAGCGTTACGGACCGGAGGGTCCCGGTCCCGAGGGCAGCATCGTGAAAGCCGCGTTCACCCTCAATGGCCGCCTGCATCACTGCATCGACTCGCCGTCAAAACACGACTTCTCCTTCACACCGGCGATATCGCTGTTCGCCGAGTGCGAGACAGAGGCTGAACTCGACCGGTTGTTCGAGGCCCTGTCCACCGACGGACAAATCCTGATGCCGCTCGACACCTATCCCTTCGCCCGCAAATTCGCCTGGATTGTCGACCGGTTCGGCGTGTCCTGGCAGCTGCGCCTGTCCTAGGCCAGGCACTCAGCCGGTCTGCGAGGCCGTGTCCGGCTGCAGGGCCTCGCGCTGGTCGGCCCATTTGAGAAGCGCATCCAGTGCCGGGCAGAGCGCCTGGCCCCACTCGGTGAGGCGGTATTCGACCCGGGGCGGAACCACGGGATAGACCTTCCGGAACACCACGCCATCGCTTTCCAGCTGGCGCAGCTGCTGGGTGAGCATCTTTTGCGTGATGGCCGGTATCGCGCGCTCCAGTTCGGAAAAGCGCATCACCTTGCCGTCGAAGAGATGGAAGAGGATCACCAGCTTCCATCGCCCCTCGACGATGCGCAGCGTGTTGACCACGCCTTCGGCGGCCGTCTCCGCCGTGAAGGCCTCTAACTTACTTTTTGGTGCGTACCAGACTTTATCGTGCGTACTTGTCATTTCCCCAGTGTCGCTCCACTTGCCTTGCAGATCAATCCGGAGGCTTGGCCTCCACCAGCAAGGAGACGGCCATGACACAGACACTTCCCGCTTCCATCGCCGCATATTTCGACGCCGCCAATCGCCGCGATTTCGATCGCGCCGCCGCACAGTTTTCCGCGGATGCCCGCGTCCGGGACGAGAGCCGGGATCATATCGGCAGGGCCGCGATCGAAAACTGGCTGAAGCAAACGGTCGACGCATACGACTTCCACGCAGAACCCGGCCCGGCAGAACACAGGGATGGCGCCGTCTTCGTGTCGGCCAAAGTCTCCGGCAGCTTCCCGGGCAGCCCGATTGCTTTGACCTACCGCTTCGGGATGGACGCCGACCGGATCGCCGCGCTGGAGATTGCCTGATGCCGTACGCCACAACGACTGAATTTGCCGGCAAGCGGGTCCTGGTGACCGGCGGCACCAAGGGAACGGGCGCGGCCACTGTGGACCTGTTCCGCAGTCGCGGAGCCCGCGTCGCCACGGCCGCCCGCTCGACACCGCCCGGCGATGTGAATGCCGACCTGTTCGTGCAGGCCGACCTGACGCGTCCGGAGAGTGTCGGCCCCTTGGCCGATGCGGTCACCGACGCCTTTGGCGGTATCGACATCCTGGTCCACTGCCTGGGCGGATCGACAGCGCCGGCCGGCGGTTTTGCGGCACTTTCGGACGACATCTGGCACGATGAGCTGCAGCTCAACCTGCTCAGCGCCGTCCGGCTGGACCGGGCCTTCCTGCCCGCCTTGCTCGCCCGCCAGGAGGGC
Organism: Maricaulis sp.; assembly: GCF_039978735.1. Taxonomy (GTDB): domain Bacteria; phylum Pseudomonadota; class Alphaproteobacteria; order Caulobacterales; family Maricaulaceae; genus Maricaulis. The sequence continues at coordinate 45,447 of NZ_JBDWAS010000030.1, read as the reverse complement.
GCGATCATCCACGTGACCTCGATCCAGCGGCGCCTGCCCCTTCACGACTCCACCACGGCCTATGCGGCCGCAAAGGCGGCGTTGAGTACCTATTCCAAAGCGCTGTCGAAAGAGGTCGGTCCGGCCGGTGTCCGGGTCAATGCCGTGGCACCGGGATGGATCTATACCGAAGCCGCCGAGGCCCTCGTACAACGCATTGCCGGGAATGCGGGGACCGACGAGGCCGCCGCAAGGCAGAGTATTCTGGACGCGCTCGGCGGGATTCCGATCGGCCGTCCGGCCCGGCCGGAAGAGGTCGCCGAAACCATCGCCTTCCTCGCATCCGACCGCGCCAAAGCCATCCATGGGACCGAAGTGACGATTGACGGCGGCACTGTCCCGACGGTCTGACTACGGTTGGCCTCGCCTGGACACACGGAAAGACGGCGCCGCGTGGGGAGCGGCGCCGTCTTCCCTGCCGGCACGAGGATCAGCGGTGCCGGCCCTCATAGTGCCAGCCCCCCGACCCGTCGCGGCAGCTTTCAAAACCGAAGCTCTGATAATTGCCGTGACTGTCGTAGATCTCCGCTTCACCCGAAGCGCATTCGCGGCCGTGCGAATGATAGCGGCGGCCCGGCTTGATCACACCGCGACGGCCACTGTCCGGATTGTGCCAGTAGGCCGGACGGCCATGGTCAAACGCATCGTACTGGGCGTAGGCAAACTGGCCGCGGTCGCATTCGGTCCAGCTCGAACCGCCGACATTGGCGCCAAGCAGCTCGCTGCCGCCGAGGCTGAGACCCAGCCCGACCCCGCCGGAGGAGCGTGTCCGGCACGCATCGCGATAATAGCGGAAATCATGCCGGTCATAGCCACGCTCATAGTACGAGCTGTGATATTCGAACCGGGCCGAGGAATGATGATGTCCCTGGGCCTGGGCTGTTCCGGCGAGGCCACCGGCCGCCGCAAGGGCGGCAACAGCGCCAAGCGCGGGAATGATTGTCTTCAAGCAGGTCATGTCGTCCTCCTTTTTATCCCTCACACCCTGAAAACGTGCCGGCCGGCGGTTTTCTTCCACAGCGTTCGAAAAAAGTTTCGCGACGGCCGGCGGCGGGGCCGGCACAGCCCGAAGGCTGCGCCAGCCCCCATGGAGAGACAGGGATCAGTGCCTGTCCGGCCCCTCGACGCGCGCCTCGGCGCGGCCATCGACCCGCGTACGGGTGCTGGTATTGCCATTGCCGTCGGCGCGGACCGAATTGCTGGCGCTGGCATTGGCATCGGCCTCGACGGAGGGCGAGGCATTGCGCGCCCGCCGCACTTCGGCGCGGGCACGATTGGCCTGGCGCTGCACTTCCCGGCGGGCCGGACGCGTGTCCGGGGCCGTAATCTCGGCTGCACCGTGCACGGAACCGCGGGCCGCAGCCTGACCGCTCCGGGCGGCCGCACTGCCTGCGATACCGGCATCGGCCCGGCTGCGCGCTGCCGCGCGCTCGGCCTGGCGTGCCTGACGCTCGGCCCGCTCGAGACGCATCTGCTCGATCCGGCTCATGGGCCGGCCGGCATCGAGACGCTGGCGGGCATGACCGCTGACGTCGGTGCGGCTCTGCAGTTCGCCCGGACGCACAGTGTCGAGCCGGGTGTCCTGGGTGGTTCTCGCCGTGGCGTCGGTCACGGAGGACAGCTGGGCGTATCCCGCACCCGTTGCCAGGGCCAGAGCGAGAAGGCTGGCGGAAAGGGTCTTCATGGTTATCTCCCTCATTCAGCGCCGGGTTGGACCGGCTGACAGGAAGACAACGAGCGGCGGACCGGATTTATTCCGTCCGGGATGATTTATTCCCGGCTCGACGCCGTACGCAGTGTAGATCGCCCCACGATTCCATAGCCATAGGTATCGTCGCGGCCACGCCGGCCGGCGTCTTCGGCGCTGGCCGCCAGTGTCTCGATCGCGGATTGCGCGCGCGCCGGATCCGGCCGGTCGACCCAGCTCGCCAGGAGGGAGGCCACTACAGGCGCGGCATAGGATGTGCCGCGCACCCGCACATGCCCGCCGCCTGTTCCGGCGGCCCGGTCGAACGCGCCCGGCGCGGCAAAGTCGACATGCGGCCCCCGGCCCGCCTCCGGCAGTACGCGTCCGCGCTCGCTCACACCCGTCACGCCGATCACGCCGTCATAGGCAGCGGGATAAAGCGGGCGGGCCGAAGCCCCGTCATTGCCCACGGCCGCCACGACGATATGGCCGCGTGCGGCCAGCGCGCCCACCACGCGCTCCAGCAACCGGTTAGGCGGTCCGACCAGGGAGACGTTGATCACCGCCACTCCGCTGTCGGACATCCAGCCCAGCGCCGCAATCAGTGCGTCGGCCGACCCGCCGGTCGGGCCGCCACCATAAATGTCCGCCGAGACCAGCGTCCCCGACACGCTTGTCATCAGCGAAGCGACCGCCGTTCCGTGTTCTGCCGGCTGGTAGGCGCCGCCGTGAAAGGCCTCGCGTTCGAGCCTGAAACCGGCAAGGGCGGGATGGCGGGCATCCACCCCGGTATCCACCAGGCCAATCCGCGCATGCCGCGCCGTGGCATAGCCCTGCAATGCGGCTGCCGAATGCAGCGCCGGACCGCCGGATCGCGTATAGATATGATTGAAGTCGTAAAGCCCCGCCGGATCCAGCTGACGGGCAAGATCGAGCGCGCGGCGCGTCGTCAGGCCCGGCGGTGCCGAAAGCACGAACAGGCTCAGCCCCAGACTTCCCAGCGGCCGTTCGCGCACCAGGCCGAATCCCTGGCCGAGGAGCGGGCCGAGCCCGGAACGGTCGTCTGCGAGGACGGTGATCTGGTTGCGGACGATGACCGATCTGTCCGGTCCCCGCTCTAGTATGTCACGGTTCTGCCGCAACAGGGTATCCAGTGTGTCGCGTCTGACATCGCGCAGCGTTTCCTGAGAGCGCTCACGCGTCCGGTCGACCCGGTCGCGCACGACACCGCCGAGCCGGTCGGCCGTGGCCGGCACATCGGGCACGTCGACCGGCAATTGTGCCCGCGCCCCGCCGGCAGACAGGACTGCCATCGCAAGGGCGGCACACCCGATACGCAACACCCGACCAAACATCGCCAGCCTCCATCGGCCGCAAAAACATTGCTGTTTCAGATAACGCATGGAAGAAACGCTTTCTTCCAGTCGTTGTCGGTACGTGGCATGGGCGCGAGAAACCCACGCGTGGAAAACGAGATCATCAGCTATCTGCCCCGGCTCCGCCGGTTCGCGCGGTCCCTGACCCGCGATGCCGCCGATGCGGACGATCTTGTCCAGATGACGCTGGAACGCGCTATTGCCCGCCTGGATCAATGGCGTGACGGCACGCGCCTGGACAGCTGGATGTACCGTATCATGAAAAACGCCTGGATCGATGAAGTCCGGTTTCGCCAGCGCCGCGACACCCGGTTCGCCCCGGAGGAAGCCGGCGCGGCCGTCGGCCGGGAAGACCCGGAATTCGACAAGCGGATCCGGGCCATGTCGGTGGAGCAGGCAATGGAAACCCTGCCCGAGGACCAGCGCCTTGCCGTCGCCCTCGTTCTTGTCGAGGGCCTGTCCTACAAGGAAGCCGCGGCGGTGATGGACGTGCCGATGGGCACCCTCACGAGCCGTCTCGCACGCGGCCGCGCCGCGCTGGAAGCCATTCTCAACCCGCAACGGGAGGCATCTTCATGACTGTCGAGGACGAGACCCTGATGGCCTATGTCGACGGCGAGCTGGACGCGGCAGAGAACGCCCGCGTCGAGGCGGCCCTGCGAGACGATCCCGCCCTGCGCCGCCGGGCGAAGACGATGCAGTCCCTGCGCGGAACCCTGGCCGGTCATTTCAATCCGGTGCTGAGCGAACCTGTCCCGGACCACCTGGAGGCACTGGTACGCAAGGCCAGCCCGGACCGGGCGCCGGCCGGAACGGATGGCGGGCCAAGCTGGTTGGCCCGCCTGCTGCAGGGCTGGCACGCACCGCATACGATCGCCGTGGCATCGGCGGTCGCGGCAGGCATTCTCATCGGCACCCAGTTAACCGCGCCCGGGTCTCCCGGCGGCCCGTTCGCGTTCGAAAACGGGCGCATGACGGCGGGCAGCCGCCTCGCCTCTGCCCTTGACCGTCCCGGCGCACAGAACGCGTCCTCCCTGGCGGTCCAGGTCAGCTTCCGGCACCAAGACGGCCGCTATTGCCGCACCTTCACGGCATCGGGAACCGCCGGCGTCGCCTGCCGGACCGGCGGCGACTGGCAGATCGATCTTGCGGCTCCGGCAGCGGGAGAAGCCGGAACGGAAGTCCGCACGGCGGGCACGGCCCTGCCGCTGACAGTGCTGGACAGCGTCGACACCTGGATGTCCGGGGAAGCCCTGTCGGCAGCGGAGGAAGAGACGGCTGCCGCGCGCGGATGGCAGCCGGAATAGGCGCTTTCAGTTCGCCTTCTTCGGCGGTGTCGGCGCCATGGCATCGGGGAGCGGGGCGACCGGGACACCGTCATCGACGAGCTTGCGGCTCTCTTCCGGCGTGGTCTCGCCATAGATCAGGCGTTCCGGCTTGTCGCCCGCATGCATCGCCCGGGCCTCGCGGGCGAAATCACCGCCGACATAGTCGTAATTCTTGCGGATATGCGCCTTCACCCGGTCGGCAAGATCGCGGAACTGTGCCTCAGGAGACGCCGCCTCGCGCTTGCGGGAAGTCGAGACAGCCGGCGCCATGAGCGCCTTGTGCACGTCGCTGGATCCGCATTCGGGGCATTGCACCAGATCGCGTTCGATCTGGTCGTCGCAGGCATCGGAATTGGAGAACCAGGCCTCGAATTCATGGTCCCGGTCACAGCGCAGCGCATAGCGGATCATGTCGGCGACGGCATGTCCGGACCGGTGAGATCACGGTCATGTTCCAGGGCGGGAATGCGGCGGCGGGCCTCGGCGACCTTGTCGAGATCGATCCGCGCACTCAGCACGCCCGGCTCGGCATCCTTGCGGACCGCAACCACCTCGCCCCAGGGGCCGATGATCATCGAATGGCCCCAGGTCTTGCGGCCATCCTCATGCAGACCCGACTGCGCCGGCGCGATGACATAGCTGCCCGTCTCGATCGCCCGCGCCCGCAGCAGCACTTCCCAGTGCGCGCGCCCGGTCGGCCGGGTGAAGGCGGCCGGAACGGTCAGGATCTGGGCGCCCGCCTTGGCCAGCCGCCGGTAGAGATAGGCGAAGCGCACATCATAGCAGATCGAAAGGCCCAGCCGGGCGCCGGCGGTATCGGCCACGACCAGCCGGTCGCCGGGCGCGTAATTGTCACTTTCCCGGTAGGTCTCGCCCTTGCCCAGGCCGACATCGAACATGTGCGCCTTGTCGTAGGTCGCCAGCAAAGCGCCATCGGGGCCGAACAGGAAGCTGCGGTTTGCCGCCCGGCCGTCCGGCGTGCGCACGGCGAGCGAGCCGATCAGCAGGGTGATGCCCAGTTCGCGCGCCAGGGCCGAGAAGGCCGGCAGGGCCGGTTCGGTCTCCGGCGCGTGCAGCACCTTGAAGGCTTCTGCGGCATTCTTCTGCACGAGATGCGTGGTTTCCGGCGTGGCGACAAGCTGCGCGCCGGTGGCCGCCGCATCCCGGATCAGGCGGATGGCGTCCTTGATGTTCGCTTCGGGGTCGATCCCCGAGCGCATCTGCACGAGGGCAATGTCGAGTTGGCTCATCAGGCCGCGAGCATATCATCCAGCTTGCCGGCCCGTTCAAGAGCCATCATGTCGTCGCAGCCGCCGATATGGATATCGCCGACGAAAATCTGCGGGAAGGTGCGCCCGCCGTTCGAGCGCTGGATCATCTCGTTGCGCCTGGCCTGATCGAAGCCGGCATCGATCTCGTTGAACGCCACACCCTTCTGCTTCAGCAGGGATACGGCGCGGGCACAATAGCCACACATAGGGCGTGTATAGATTGTCACTTCGGCCATCAAACTACTCCATTACGGGCCAACCGCTGCGGGCGGACGGCCGGAAAATGCGTTCTGCCTATCTAGATAGTGGGATCGGTGGACCTGACAACGCGGCACAGTGTCATAACCGATACATGCGTAGCACCCGCCCGCTTCAGCGTCCGGGCACAGGCCGTCGCTGTCGCACCCGTGGTGAAGACATCGTCGACCAGCACCATGCGGCGCCCCTCGACATGGCTGCGATCCGGCACATGGAAGGCGCCCGCGACATTGCGCTTGCGCGAACGGGCGCTCTGCCCGGCCTGGCTGGGAGTCGCCCGCCGGCGCAGCAGCCAGCCGGTTTCCATCGGCACACCGGACAGCCGGGCCATCGCCGCAGCCAGCAGGGCCGACTGGTTGTAACGGCGCGCCAGAAGGCGCCGCCAGTGCAGCGGCACTGGCAGGATGGCGTCGGCACCGTCAAGGCCGTCACCGCCCGCCGCGATCATCCAGCGGGCGAACTGGTCGATCATCTCGCGCCGGCTGCCATGCTTGAAGCCCAGGACCAGCGGCCGTGAGGCATCATCATACGCCAATGGGGCACGGACGAGGTCGTAAACGGGCTGTTTTGCAACACACAGGGCGCACAATGTTGCAGATGTGGACGCGCTGCCGCCGGGATAGGGAAAGGGCAAACCGCACACGCCGCACAAGGGCGCATCCAGAAAGGTCAGCCGCGCCCAGCCCGCCGCCTGCAGCCGGCCGCTGGCATCGACAGCACGGCCCGTTACCGGGCAGACCGGCGGCCAGGCCAGGTCGGCCAGACGGCTGGCAATCGCGCCAATCACACACCTGCCCCCTTTTCCCGGCGGCCCTTAGACGGCATATCCCGCACCATGAATTCCGACACGCCACCCCGCCTTTTCGACCGGACCCTGCTGCGCACGCGCCGCAACCGAGCTGCGGCACGCCTGGCAGATTACAACTTTCTCGTGCGGCGCGCATTCGACGATATCTGCGACCGGGTGGAGAGTGTCACGCGGGACTTCGAACGCGCCGCCATACTGGGCGGCGGACCGGGTCTGGCCGACGAGCTGATGGCGCGCCCCGCCGGCGGCAAGATCGGCTGGCTGACCAGCGCAGACCTGTCGCCGCAAGTGGCCGCAACGCTGGACCGCCCGGCCCTGGCGCTCGATGAAGAGGCCCTGCCCTTTGCCGAGGAAAGCCTGGATCTCGTCCTGGCGCCCTGGGGACTGCACTGGACCAACGACCTGCCCGGCGTGCTGGTACAGATCAATCACGCCCTCAAGCCGGACGGTTTCTTTGCTGCGTCGATGCTGGGCGGGTCGACCCTGAACGAGCTGCGGCGCTGCCTGATGACGGCGGAGAGCGAGCTGACCGGCGGTGCCGGTGCACGGGTTTCGCCCTATGCCGGCACGTTCGACATGGCTGCGCTGATGCAGCGGGCCGGTTTTGCCATGCCGGTTGCGGATATCGACCGGGTGACCGTGCGCTACAACAATGTCTTCGCGCTGATGGCCGATCTGCGCGGCATGGGTGAGACCTCGATCCTTGCCGACCGGCCCCGGAACCCGGCCTCCCGCGCGCTCTTCATGCGGACGGCAGAGCTCTACGCACAGAAGTTTGCCGACGAGGACGGCCGCATCCGGGCAAGCTTCGAGATCGTGCATGCTGCAGGCTGGGCCCCGCACCCGGATCAGCCCAAGCCGAAACGCCCCGGTTCCGCGACACACCGGCTGGCAGACGCGCTGGGCGTTCCGGAACAGTCGCTGGGAGAAAAGGCCGGCCGCTAGAAGGGCGCAGAGGCCTGGTCAAGCATGTCCATGATGGCCGGACCGATCAGGGTCAGGCCGCCGATGATCATGATCGAGATCAACGCGGCGATGATCGAGTACTCAATCGCCGTTGCGCCGCCCGTATCGTCGCAAAAAGCGGACAGGCGCCGGATCAGAGCCGGTCGCGAATTTCCGCGGCGAGCGACCGGTCCGCCGGCGAGAGCTGGTACTCGCCCAGCTTTTCCTTGCGGACCCAGGCGATCTCCTGCCCTTCCAGCGGACGGGCGAACCCGTCCCAGGTGCGGCACAGGAAGAGCGGCATCACGATGTGAAAGGTTTCGTAGGGATGGGATACGAAGGCGAAGGGATGCAGGCATCGCTCGCATGGCTCCACTCCCAATTCCTCACGGAGCTCCCGGACAACGGTCTGCTCCGGCGTTTCCCCGGGCTCGATCTTGCCGCCGGGAAACTCCCAATACCCCGCCATCGGTTTGCCTTCGGGCCGTCTGGCGATGAGGATCCGACCATCCGGGTCCAGCAAGGCACAGGCGGCGACATGGATCACCGGTTTGGGGCCACCAGCCGACATCGTGCGTGAACTCCTTTAAGATCGGGTGCAGAAACGCGGTGAATACCGGCTTAACCCGGCTCGTCGGGACTGTCGTCCTCGCCGGGCAGATCGCCGTCATGAGCGTCCGGCCCGGCATAGATGTCCGGCTCCTCCCCCGGCTGGGGCTCGATAACGATTTCCGGCCGTTCGATCTGTGCATCGGCCCGCAACCCGTCGATCAGCGCTTCCAGCTGATCGAAGGTGTAGAAGCGCACGATATTGGGCCGCAACGCCTCGATCGAGGGCGGCGGCTGGCGGCGGCGGTCGACCACTTTGAGCAAATGCCAGCCAAACTCGCTGCGGAAGGGCTCGGACACTTCACCCTCGGGTGTCGAGAAGGCCACGGAGCCGAAGGCGGGCAGAATGCCCTCGCGGGTGAAATAGCCCAGATCGCCGCCTTCCAGGCGTGTTGCCTGGTCCTGGCTCATCGCCACGGCAAGCTCGGCAAAATCCCGCCCCTCGGCCAGCAGCTGCGCGATGGCATCGGCCTCGGCGCGCGTGTCGACAAGGATGTGACGCGCGCGCACTTCCTCGCCGAGCGGGATCAGGCGGATCTGTTCGCGATAGATGCGCTGGATGGTTTCCTCGGTGACCGCATCGGCCAGCGCCGTCTCGACCAGCACATTGCCCAGGATACGCTCCTCGGCCAGCGCCATGCGGCGGCGCGCTTCCTCGGACTGGTGCAGGCCGCGCCGGCGCGCTTCCAGTGCCAGCAGGCGCTGATCGACCAGCTCGTCCAGCACCCGTTCGAACTCGACCTCACCCGGTTGCAGTGCCACCTCGTCATCGCCCGATTGCGAACGGGCTTCACGCTCGACATCGGACCGGCGGATCACTGTCCCGTCGACCCGGGCGACCACCGGATCGGCCTCGTCCGGTGCGATGCGCACCGCAGGCTCCACCCCCGGTTCCGCTGTCCGGCGCGGCTCCGGGCCACAGCCCGCGAGGCTCGCAGAGATCAACAACAGTCCTACAAAAAACCGCAGAATGGCCACGCTGACAGTCCTTTACGGGAATATGCCGCATGGCAGGCGCCGCGCGGCTTGATTGACACCCATCCCCCCCATCCTTAAGTCACCCTGACGTTTCAAAGCAATGTTGGCGTCTCCGGCGAGAGGGACGGACTCGAGCGCCGGACGCCGGTCCAGTTGTACGCAAAGCCAGAACACATGCTGTCTATAGCCCGCAAGATCTTCGGAACCGAGAACGACCGCAAACTTCGCCGCATGCGGCCGATGGTCGAAAAGATCAACGCCCTGGAGCCCGACTTCCAGGCACTCTCCGACGACGCCCTGAAGGGCAAGACCGCGGAATTCCGCGAAAGGCTCGACAAGGGCGAAAAGCTGGACGACCTGCTGCCGGAGGCGTTTGCCGCCGTACGCGAGGCCGCCAAGCGCGCTCTGGGCCTTCGCCCGTATGACGTGCAGCTGATGGGCGGCATGGTGCTGCACGAAGGCTCCATCGCCGAGATGAAGACCGGTGAGGGCAAGACGCTGGTCGCCACCCTGCCGACCTATCTCAATGCGCTGACCGGCAAGGGCGTGCACATCGTCACCGTCAACGACTACCTCGCCACACGTGACGCCGAATGGATGGGCCGCGTCTTCGCCCAGCTGGGCATGACCACCGGCGTGATCGCCCACGGCATGACCGATCCGGAACGCCGCCAGGCCTATGCCTGCGACATCACCTACGGCACCAATAACGAGCTCGGCTTCGACTATCTGCGCGACAACATGAAGTACACGGTCGACGAGATGGTGCAGCGCGGCCACGGCTTCGCCATCGTCGACGAGGTCGACTCCATCCTGATCGACGAGGCGCGCACGCCGCTGATCATTTCCGGCCGCACCGAAGACCGGACCGAGTTCTACCAGACGATCGACCAGCTGATCCCGCTTCTCGACGAGGATTGCTACGAGATCGACGAGAAGGCCCGCTCGATCCTGTTGACCGAAGAGGGCAATGAGAAGATCGAGGAGCTGCTCAAGGCCCGCGATCTCCTCAAGGAAGATGCCGACCTCTACGACGTCGAGAACATCGCGACGGTCCACCACGTCAACCAGGCGCTCAAGGCGCACAAGCTGTTCGTGAAGGACAAGGACTACATCATCAAGGACAATGGCGTTGTCCTGATCGACGAGTTCACCGGGCGCATGATGCCGGGACGCCGCCTGTCCGACGGCCTGCACCAGGCCATCGAGGCCAAGGAAGGCACGGACATCCAGCCGGAAAACCAGACCCTCGCCTCGGTCACCTTCCAGAATTACTTCCGCCTCTACGACAAGCTGGCGGGCATGACCGGTACGGCCCTCACCGAGGCCGACGAGTTCATGGACATCTACAAGCTGGGCGTGGTCGAGATTCCGACCAACCGGCCGATCGCCCGCGTGGACGAGGAAGACGAGGTCTACCGCACGGCGAAAGAGAAGTACGACGCCGCGATTGCCGATATCGAGGATTGCGTGAAGCGCGGCCAGCCTGTGCTGGTCGGCACGGCCTCGATCGAGAAATCCGAACTGCTGTCGGACATCCTGACCAAGCGCAAGATCAAGCACCAGGTGCTCAATGCGCGCTATCACGAGCAGGAAGCCTACATCATTGCCGATGCCGGCGTGCCGGGCGCGATCACCATCGCGACCAACATGGCCGGCCGCGGTACGGACATCCAGCTCGGCGGCAATGTGGAAATGCGCCTTGGCGCCTGGCTGAGCGAGCAGAAGGAACTCGGCAAGGAACCGACCGAGACCGAGATCGCCCGCGAAAAGGACAAGATCGCGGCCGACGTCGCCGAGAAGAAGAAGCAGGCCCTCGATGCCGGCGGTCTCTACGTGCTGGGCACGGAGCGCCATGAAAGCCGGCGGATCGACAATCAGCTGCGCGGCCGGACCGGCCGCCAGGGCGATCCGGGCCGCTCGAAATTCTACATCTCCGTGCAGGACGATCTTCTGCGCATTTTCGCGCCGGAGCGGCTGGACGGCATCATGCGCACGCTGGGCATGAAGGAAGGCGAGGCCATCCAGCACCCGTGGATGTCCAAGGCGCTGGAAACCTCCCAGAGGAAGGTCGAACAGCGCAATTTCGATATCCGCAAGAACGTCCTCAAGTACGATGACGTCATGAACGACCAGCGCAAGGCCGTGTTCGAGCAGCGTATCGAGTTCATGACGTCCGACGACGTCTCCGACGTCATCAAGGATATGCGCCAGCAGACGGCCGAAGACCTTGTCGAGGCCCACATTCCGCCGAAGGCCTATGCCGACCAGTGGGATGTCGAGGGTCTGACCAATGAGGTGAAGGATACGTTCGGCCTCGACCTGCCGATCGCCGACTGGGCGGCCGAGGAAGGCATTGCCGACGAGGAGATCCTGGAGCGCATCGTCGACACGGCCGACAAGGCTTATGCCGAAAAGGCGGTCAATGCCGGTCCGGACCTGATGCGGCGGATCGAGAAGTCGATCCTGCTCCAGGCCATCGACATCAACTGGCGCGAGCACCTGCAGAATCTCGACGCCATGCGCGCCATGATCGGCCTGCGTTCCTACGCCCAGCGCAACCCGCTGAACGAGTTCAAGACCGAGGCCTTCTCGCTGTTCGAGCGCATGATGGACAATCTGCGCGGCGAAGTGACCCGTCAGCTGATGCTGATCCGCTTCGAACGCGCCCCGGCTCCGCCGCAGGCGCCGCGGGACATCCAGGCCAGCCATATCGACGCGACGACCGGCCGCAACGAGATGGACGGGCCTGACCGCGAGCCGGTCGCCCCGCGCCCCACATCTCCCGGCCCGGCAGCTGTCGATCCGAACCGTCCGGAGACCTGGGGCCGCGTTGCACGCAACCAGCTCTGCCCGTGCGGCTCCGGCAAGAAGTACAAGCATTGCCACGGCGCGATCGGTCAGGCCTCGGCCTGATCCTCCATGAGCGCCGCATCGGACTTTCCCCGTCTTCGCCCGGCCCGGCCGGGTGAAGACGAGGCGCTGTCCCGCCTGTGTCTGAGATCCAAAGCCTATTGGGGATATGACGCGGCCTTCATGGCCGCCGTCTCGCCCTATCTCAAGGTCACACCCGAAGCGATCGAGGCGGGCTACACCACCGTCGCCGAGGCTGAGGACGGCACGCTCCTCGGCGTCTGCCAGATCGATCCGGACGGGCATGGCGGCACGCTGGACCTCTTGTTCATTGCTCCGGAAGCGATCGGCTCCGGCGTCGGACGCGCCCTGTTCGAGAGCGCCAAGGACCAGCTGCGCGCACGGGGCGACACGGTGATGACCATCCTGTCGGACCCCTATGCCGAGCCCGCCTATCTGCATATGGGCGCCCGCCGGGTCGCCATGCGCCCCTCCGACGTGTTCAAGGGCCGCGAACTGCCCTGGCTGGAAGTGGCGCTCTAGCCGCCATCGACGACATCGCGGACAGTGACAGCGAGCGCCTCACCCACCAAAACTGCCCCCGTACTGTCTGCAAGATGATTGTCGTCATAGTAGAGAGGACGACCATCTCGAACGAAGTCGCAACGGCGCGTGCCAGTCGTGTCGCAAAGAACCGTCGATGGGCGAAAATGGGTGAGATGTTCCGCCTCGATACCTTCAAAAACCGCTCTGACGCTTTCCGTTCTGCTTAGATAGACATCGTAGGATGTCGATTGCTCACAATTCGGGACATCAAAGCGGAGGCATTTGGACAGTCGGACCGAAGCATTCCATCCCACTTCCGGAATGGGATGAACCAGAACGACATTGAACTCCTCGGCAAGGTCGGAAAGCTGAGTCGCATATGCAGACAGAACCCTAGCCTGGCGCGCAGGATCATCAACGGACGACATTGTGGGCCACTGATCCAAGGTGTCGACGTAGAAAGGCGGGCCATATTCAACGCCGCCCTCCTGATTGTCGAAACGCGTCCCAAGCACGTAGATGGGAAAGCGGGAGGTCAGAATCAGCGTCCGGGCACCGATCTGCCGGGCGTAGGCTAGCATAGCCCGATTGTAGCCTGAGCATTGCTCATGTTGGCGTTGATCTACGCGGAAGAACCCTTCAAGCCCCACACATCCACTCATCGACACGGCATAGGAACTGATCCCCATGCCCTGCAATGCCAATTGCGTCTGGTAACTCAGCTCCAGCGAATGGCTGTCTCCGATGAAGACCACATCGGCACGACCGTCCTCCATGAAAGCCGCGCACGGGGCGACCGGATGATTCCAGTCTTCATGCGTTGGCTCGAAGTGGCAATCTTCGCGGAGCGGGTTACCGTCCGATGCAAAAGCCGCCGCTGCAGCTGCATCTGCGGGAATACGCCAAGGTAAACCATCATAAGCGCTTCCGGCTATACCGAAGACGACGGTCCCCGCGATCGCCAGCGCGCTAGAGCCTGCCAGCGCCGGCCCTATTGAAAAAGCGAACTTCCTGCGTCTAAAGGGTTGCTCGACCCAGAGCCAAGTTGCTACCGCCAATGCGAATGACATCAAGATCAGCCCGAACATGGCCAACGGCCCGGGCGGGTCAAGCAAGCGCAGACGGGCAAAGGCAAAAACCGGTTGATGCCAGAGATAGAGGCTATAGCTAACGAGACCTACGCCTACGAACGCAGAAGAACCCAGTAATCGCCCGGCTATGTTTTCCTGGGACGCAAAGGCTAGAACGAGTGCAGTGCCCAGAACGGGCATGACAGTGTAGAGACTGGGGAAAGGCGTCTGCTCGTTATAGACAAAAATCGATGCAAATATAAGCGCCAACCCAATGAGTGACATGGCGGAGCTGGGCGTTATAGGCCGCTCCCGCATGATGAACGCGAGTCCCGCGCCCACAAGAAGCTCCCACGCCCGGGACAGCGGCAGATAGAAGTTCGCTGTCGCGTGCTCGCGCCATCCCCACTCAGCGATTGCTAAGCTCACGGCCGCGCCCGCCAGGATCAGCCAAAGCGTATAGCGACGCGCGAACACCCAGACAAGAAAGAGGAACACGGGAAACCCAATATAAAACTGTTCCTCGACCGCGAGACTCCACATGTGAAGCATCGGCTGCTCTTCAGCGACTGGGGAAAAGTAATTGTTGGTTTTCCAGAAATATATATTTGAAGCGAATAGCGCGACCGAAATTATACTCTCCGAAAAATTCTCCAGTTCTGCGGGGTTCATCACCGCCAAGCCGGCGAATATTGAGCAAAGAACCACCACGAAAAGTGCCGGAAATATCCGTCTCGCCCGCCGCGCATAAAAATCCAGCAGGCTGAACCGGTCTTGCGCGAGGCCCTCCAAAAGAAGAAACGTGATCAGATAGCCGCTTATCACGAAGAATACGTCGACGCCTACAAAACCTCCTGAAAACAGATCATAACCGGCGTGAAAGAATAACACCGGAAGAACCGCAACAGCTCGCAGCCCGTCGATCTCGCGCCGATACATCATTTGTCGCCCCCCAAAAACACCCGCCCCTCAGGATAGGCGTGTCTACCACGCCATCACGATGCAATCCCGCCGAAAGCGGACGACCGAACAATGGCCATTGGATTAGCCACCACACACATCCCGACGATCTTGTTACTCTATGGGTTGGTGAATTCAAACACGGCCAGATGACAACCTAAGGCGGGTACTGGAAGACGTCTTCCAGGCCCACGCCGAAAATCCGGGCAATCTTGAAGGCGACCTCGAGCGAGGGCGAGTATTTGCCCTGCTCGATCGCGATGACGGTCTGCCGGGTGACGCCGACCTTCTCGGCCAGCTCGGCCTGGGTCATCTCATTGGTGTGAAAACGCAGCGTGCGGATCTGGTTGGTGATGGGCGTTGATTTTGCCATGCGTCACACCTCCCCGCGATAGGCGAACAGCTTGACGCCGATCGAGACCACGCCGGCGAGCATGCCGCCGACGAAGAGCGTCTGGGCGATCCAGAAGCTGTGCACATCCAGCACCAGCATCACCAGGGCGGCGAAGGCGACGGCATGCATGGCATGACCGCCCCAGGCATCGCCGCGCCGCTCGATGTCGCGATCCCGCTCGTCATCGATGATGCCGTCGGCCTTGCGCACAGCCGGGTCCGAGATCGCCATACGGACGGCAGAGATCACCAGGAGGACGATGAATATCCCCATCGCGATCGCCATCGGCCACTTCCAGGCAACATCGTCCAGCGGCACCTGGCCGATCTGTGGCACGATCCGGACCAGATACCAGCCCAGGGCCAGAACGCCTCCGGCCAGCGCCGCCAGATTGATCTTTTCCATGAAAGACATGCGCTACACTCCCTGGCGATAGCCGATCAGGCAGGCGACCGACTTGACGATCTCGCCGGCGACCAGGGCCAGCAGGACCAGGTTGGCGATCCAGAACACCGAAAATCCGGCCAGGGCCAGAACCAGCGATCCGCCGGCACCGGCCGAGACGACATAGCCCGCGATCTGGTCGCTGCGCATTGAAATCAGCTGATCGCGTTCGTCGGCCGGCGCGTCTGCATCCTTCGGCGCGGTCGAGCTGACGATGATCGTGCCGACAATCATCACGACGATCAGCAGCACGATGGTACTGATCATGTGACCCGCGCTCAGGACGGCCTCGCCGGCGAGCGCCGCCTTGGCGGTATTCCCGAAATACATCCCGTAGATCAGCACATTGGCGATCAGGGTCAGAACCGCGATTTTTTCACGGAAAGACATGTCAAACACTCCAGTCTTGATGTCGATTATCTTTGACATCGATGGATGTAAGATATCGCCGACCTGATGTCAAATTTTTCTTACTTTATGTCGCAAAAAGATGACCCGGCATGCGGGTCATCTCATGAAATCAGCCTTTTACGAGGTCACCGGCCAGGGCCTGCTCGATCAGGGCGATGGTTTCCGTGACGCCATAGATCGCCACGAAGGACCCGAAGCGCGGGCCCTGGGACTGGCCGAGGAGGACTTCGTAGAGCCCCTTGAACCAGTCGCGCAGATTGTCGAAGTCCTGGGTCTTGCCGGCGGCATAGACCTCGTCCTGGATCTTCGCGGCGTCGCGTTCGCCGGCATCCATGGCTTTCAGACGCTGCAGGAGGTCCTCCATCGCGGCCCGCTCGATATCGGTGGGCGCACGGAAGGCCTTGGTCGGCTCCACGAAATCCGCGAAGTACTGCACGGCGAAGCTTGCCAGATGGTCCAGCAGCGGATGCGTCTGCGGCCTCGCCCCGTCGACATAGCGGCCGATGAAGCCCCACATCACATCGCTGGAATGTGCACTGGCAGCCGAAGCCAGATTGAGCAGCAACGCGAAGGATATCGGCGAGGTCTCCGACGGCGGATTGCCGGTATGGATGTGCCAGGCCGGGTTTTCCAGCTGCTGGGCCTCATCCTGGCCGGGATAGGCCGCCAGATGCTGGAGATACTCGTCCACCGCCTTGGGAATGACATCGAAATACAGCCGCTTGGCCGTCTTCGGCTTGACGAAATTATAATAGGCCAGGCTCTCCTGCGGGGCATATTTCAGCCAGTCCTCGACCGACAGGCCATTGCCCTTCGACTTGGAGATCTTCTCGCCCTTCTGGTCGAGGAAGAGCTCGTAGACGAACTGCGTCGGCGGCTCGGCGCCAAGGATCTTGCAGATGCGCGAATAGATCGGCGCATTGGTCTGGTGGTCCTTGCCGAACATCTCGAAGTCGACACCCAGGGCTGCCCAGCGCATGCCGAAATCCGGCTTCCACTGCAGCTTCACCTGGCCGCCCTTCACCGAAAGGGTCGTCTCGGTGCCGTCCTCATCGTCGAAGGTGACCGTGCCGGCCTTCGCATCGACCGACTTCATCGGCACGTAGAGCACGCGCCCGGTCTTCGGCGAGACCGGCAGGACCGGCGAATAGGTCGCCTGGCGCTCGGCCCCCAGCGTCGGCAGCATCACCTGCATGATCTCGTCATACTTTTCGAGCGCCCGGACAAGAATGTCGTCATAGGCCCCGGAGCGGTAGAGCTCGGTCGCCGACTTGAACGCGTAGGTGAAGCCGAAACTGTCGAGAAAGCCGCGCAGGCGCGCATTCATGTGGGCGCCATAGCTGTCATGCGTACCGAAAGGATCCGGCACCACGGTCAGCGGCTCCTGAAGATGTTCGGCCAGCATCGCCTGATTGGGCAGGTTCTCCGGCACCTTGCGCATGCCGTCCATGTCGTCGGACACGCAGATCAGCTTCGGCTCGTAGGCGCCACCGGTCAGCACGTCGAAAGCGTGCAGCACCATCGTGGTGCGCACGACCTCGCCGAACGTGCCCATGTGCGGCAGGCCCGACGGCCCGTAGCCGGTCTCGAACACAACCGGCCCGGATTTTCGGCCGAGCTTGTCCAGACGCTTTTTCAGCAGGCGCGCTTGTTCAAACGGCCAGGCTTTCGCGTTTTGGGCAAGATCGGAGATCATCGGATCGGTCTTTCTGTTCTTGGAGTGCGGAAAAGCTGGCGAGGTAGAGGGGAAGCGCCAGAGCGTCAAGCCACACAGGCCGATCATGGTATTTCGTGCACCCCCCCTTTTATCGCGGGTCACGCTCGACGGGCAGAGGATTGCCGTACAGGTTCAGCACGGCCCGCCCCGGTTCAGGCCCGACGATCAGTTCGATCGGAGCCTCCCGGCAGAAGAAGTGGCGCGCCGACTGGGCGAACAGGCGCTGCGGTGGCTGCTGCGGCAGTTGCAGGCGCAACACGCCGTCGGCGTCAGCTTCAACGATCACGGTATCGCCGGACTCCAACACCCATCGCCCTCCGGCCGCCGAAATCATCTCCGGGGTCACGGGAATACCCGATCGTGCACCCTCCAGAGCACCTGCCTGCGGAGTGGCCGGCCAGGCGTCCAATGTCGTGCCCGAGACGAAGACGACACCCGGTGCATCCTCACGCGGCCGGATATGGGTCAAACTGTCCGGACGGAACAGGACGCCGTCTGCCGTCACGGCGAGTTCCTGCCAACGCCCACCGCCCAGATTATAGCGCGCGCCATCCTCGACATGGATCTGCAGCACGCGGCCATCATCCAGCACATACCGCCCTTCCAGACCGGCGAGTTCCGCATCAGGTACGAGCGCTGCTGTCAGCTCCGGCAGGGGAAAGCCCGCCAGAACAGCAAGCGCCCGCCGTGCCATGGCCGTGGTGTTGGGGCGGTAGTATCCATTCGACAGAACCGCGACCGCACGATCGCTGTCGGGCAGCATCAGCCATGCGGCCTGGAAGCCGTTGATCGAGCCATTGTGCCAGATGACGCGCTCACCCATGAGCGTGCCGACATTGAAGCCCAGCCCGTAGCCGAAGCCTTCACCGTCAGGCCCCGTGATCTCTCGCCATGCGCGCTCTTGCCAGGCAGGCGGCAGGAGCGTGTTGTTCATCAAGGCCCGGGTGAGACGGACCATGTCAGCCGCCGAGACCATCAGAGCCCCGGCCGCGTAGGCGTGCGAGGTGTCGAAGGTGATCGTGTTGAGCACACGTTCGCCGTCATGATCATAACCCCGCGCCCGGCGCGGCAGGATGCGGGACTGGCGGTCATAGTGGGAGTCCGTCATGCCAAGCGGTGCGAATATGTCGTCTTCGATGATGTCGCCATAGGCACGCCCCTGCGGATCGGTCACTTCCAGCACGCGCCCCAGCAGAACGTAGTTGAAGTTGGAATAGCTCCACGCCTGGCCCGGCTCGAACATGGGTTCGGCACCACGCATGCGGTCGATGATTTCGCCCGGCGTTGTCGGGTTGCGCATGATCGAGGGCGTGTCCGGCAAGCGGAAGTGATCCGGCAGGCCGGATGTATGCGACATCAGCTCGGCAAGGGTCGGCCGACCCAGTGTTTCATCGAGGCCGGGAAGATATGATCCGACCGGCCGGTCGAGATCCAGCGTGCCGTCTGCAGCTCGCTGGAGGATTGCCAGGGCCGCTATCGGCTTGGTGATCGATCCGATACGGAAGCTCGTATCGACAGTTGCCGGCACGCCCCATTCCACATCGGCCAGACCCGCCGCCGACAGCAGAACCAGACGATCCCCCTCCAGGGCCATCATTGCGGCACCGGGCTCGTCACCGCCATAGGCGCGCTCAAGCATCAGTTCCAGTCGCGCAGCGGCATCGCGCCCAACCGGATCGTGCGACGCCAAGACGTCCCGTGCGAGCACGGCGCAAAGGATAGCCGCGCCGGCGAGGCCGGCAGCGAGAACAAGAATTGGGCGGAGCATCATGCGCTCTCCTCCGTTCCGGCTGCCAGCGCACCGGCCCGCTGATCAGACAAGCGCTGGATCAGCGACCGCCGCGCCAGTGCGGCCTCCATTGCGAGCAGGCCTGCTTCCAGGTCGATACCGATTTCGTCCCACAGGGCCTGGTAGACCGCTTCGAACTCCCCCATCACAGCCACCGCCCGCGCGACAGTGGACTTCGCCGCATCGCCGATCCCGTAAATCGTGCGTCGGGCGTCATCCGGGTCAGGCCTGGACGTGAAAATGCCTCGCGCCACGCCGGGCTTCACCCGGCTTTCAATCACCTGGCGGGAATGCCCGATATGCTCGGCCAGCTGGGTCGAGGTCATCGGGCCTCTCGCATTGAGCGCCAGCACAATCGAAAGCCAGCGCGCGTCGAGCGCGATGCCGAGCACGTCGAATGCCTCGACACCCTGATCGCCAACAAGCTGTGATGCGCGAAACAGGATCGCGCCGAACTGCGGTTCTCGCGGGGCCATTGCCACCTCCATTTATGCAAATTTTTGCGCAAATGGAGGTGGCTGCGCAAGTTACGGATCGGCCACGTTTCGCGTCATCGCCGCAATTCGGCCCGTTTGCATCCGAAATGATGCCATGTGCTGTGCCTAGCCTCTTGAAGCGGGCGGGGAGCCATGCGTTAGTGGGAGAAAATTCGAGCATGTCGGATAGATCGATGGAATTTCACCGAACCAAGCGCCTGCCGCCCTATGTATTCGAAGAAGTCAATCGCCTGAAGGCGCGTTTGCGGGCCGAAGGTGCTGACATCATCGATTTCGGCATGGGCAATCCCGACCTGCCCACCCCGCAGCACATCCTCGACAAGCTCAAGGACACGGTGGAGAAGCCGCGCACCAATGGCTATTCGGCCTCGCGCGGCATTCCCGGTCTGCGCAAGGCCCAGGCGCGCTACTACAAACGCCGCTTCGGCGTCGATCTCGATCCCGACAAGGAAGTCATCGTCACGCTGGGCTCGAAGGAAGGCTTTGCCAATCTCGCCCAGGCGATCACCGCGCCGGGCGATGTTGTCCTGGCACCCTCGCCCTCCTATCCGATCCACACATTCGGCTTCCTGATTGCCGGCGGCACGATCCGGCATGTCCACGCGCCTTCGCCGGAGGAATACCTGCGCGGCCTGGAACACGCGGCGCGCCACACCGTGCCGAGCCCCATCGCCGTTGTCGTCTGCTTCCCGTCCAATCCGACGGCGCAGACTGCCACGCTCGACTTCTACAAGGACGTCGTGAAGTTCGCGCAGAAGCACGATCTCCTCATCCTGTCGGACCTGGCCTATGCTGAGATCTATTTCGGCGACGAGCCCAGCCCCTCAATGCTGCAGGTCGAAGGCGCCAAGGAACGCACGATCGAGTTCACCTCGATGTCCAAGACATACTCCATGGCCGGCTTCCGGGTCGGCTTCGCGGCCGGATCGGAACGCCTGGTCGGCGCTCTGGCACGCGTGAAGTCCTATCTGGACTACGGCGCCTACACGCCAGTCCAGGTCGCCGCCTGTGCCGCACTGGACGGCCCGCAGGACTGCGTTGACGAGGCGCGGGCGATCTATCGCCACCGCCGTGATGTTCTGGTGGAAAGTTTCGGCCGCGCCGGCTGGACAATCCCGAAGCCGGAAGCCTCGATGTTCGCCTGGGCGCCCCTGCCCGAGGGCTGCGAGGAGATGGGCTCGCTGGAATTCTCGAAACAGCTGATGGAGGAGGCCGGCGTCGCCGTTGCCCCCGGCATCGGTTTTGGCGAACACGGGGAAGGCTATGTCCGCCTGGCGCTGGTTGAAAACGAGCAACGCATCCGCCAGGCCGCGCGCGGCGTCGGCGAGTTCCTGAAAACCCGCCGACCCGCGATCCGGGCCGTCTAGGCCCGGCCAATCGCCCCTAGAAGTAGTGACGGATGCTCGTGGTGTGCGGCCATTTGGCGCCCGCCTTCGAGCGCAAGCGGCGGCGGCGCATGCGTGACTGCATCACATTGCGCGCTTCTTCCAGCGACGGCAGATCGGCAGCCGGTTCGGCCTTGAGCTCTTCACGGTGCGCGACGAAGTCGGCATAGGCCTCGAGCTCGGCCGACAGGCTGGCGGCGACGAGGTCGATCATGATCGCGTCGTCGACATAGCCCAGCACCGGCGTGGCATCCGGGATCAGGTCTTCCGGGTCGGCGAAGTAGGCCAGCGCGTCGATAACGTTCTTGCGGTCATCGCCTTGCAGCTTCCAGTCCTCGTCTTCCAGCATACCCAGAAGCGGACCAAGCTGGCGGATACGGGCCTTGACGAATTCCGGCGGATTGGACGCCAGCGCCTTGTCCATCATGTCGGAGACACCCGCCATGATCCGGGCTTCGTCCGTCGTGCCCAGTGAAGCGCGGGCCTGTTCGAGACGCTCCCGGAAAAAGTCGAGATCCGCGTCGGTCAGATCGAGCTCGACCTTGAGAGTGGGGGTGGTTTGTTCGGTCATGATGTCGAAGGCACCTTCCTGTTGCCGTTGATTGATGACGCCTTGTCGCATGACCGGCGTCCAGCACAAAGCGGGATCGGGTGCGCCTGCCGTCCCGGGGGATCGTCGTGAAGGCCGTCACCCTGAGGCGGCGGCAATGCGCGGTTAACCACGAACATGATTTCCGCTCCCTGCCAAGGTCCACGCGCGATAAGTTTTCTGCATGAACGTCGCTTTCAATACTGCCGTCACAGGCATGCTCGCCGCACAGTCCCAGGTCGCCACGGCCGGTTCGCAGATGGTTGCGAATTCGGCGAAGGGCCAGGACATCATCCAGGCCGCCGTCGCCATCAAGCGCGCGGAAGCCACACATGCTGCCGCAGCGGCGGTTGCCCAGACGGCAAGCGACATGACCGATACCCTGCTCGACATCACGGTCTGAGCAGATCCCGCTCGGTCGGTGGATGGCCGGTGGGCGTCATCTCCTGTGCCGGTTACCTCTGTGGGCGCAGTGCGGCACGGGAGATGACGATCCCGGGCGTCACCCATTCCCGCCTACAATCGCCCTCGCAATCTCCGGCAAAACAGCCTAACTGATGGGCCATGGCCCAGAAGATTTCCGTCGATATCGTCGCCGACCTCGTCTGTCCGTGGTGCTGGCTCGGCAAGCGCAACTGGGATGCGGCCATTGCCGCCGTGCCCGAGGTTTCGGTCGAGACGATCTGGCGCCCCTACCAGCTCGACCCGACACTGGCCCGCGAAGGCCGCCCCTATCGCGACTACATGAAAGCGAAATTCTCCAGCGCCGATGATGCCGGCCGCTGGAAAGCCATGCGCGAATACCTGGAGCAGGCTGCGCCCGGCGCCGGGATCGACTTCCGCTTCGACGCGATCGAGATGCGCCCGAACACGCTGGATGCGCACCGCCTGATGCGCTGGGCGCGCGGCCAGGATTGCGCGGACGCGATGGCGGAGAGCCTGTTTGCGGCCTTTTTCCGAGATGCCCGTGATATCGGCGACCGTGCCGTTTTGAGTGAGCTGGCTGGCGAAGCCGGCCTGGACACTGCGATCATTGCCGACCTTCTGGCAACCGATCGCGACGAGAAAGCCGTCTGGGAAGAAGAGGTCTTCTTCCGCAAGCTCGGCGTAACCGGCGTACCGACCTATATTTTCAACGGGCAGTTCGCGGTGTCGGGCGCCCAGGAGCCGGCCGTGCTGGCCGACGCCATCCGCCAGGCCGTGAACGAGCCGGCGGAAAGCTGACCGGACACAGATCCGGCGAGAGGGGAAGCATGTCTGCACTGCAAGCCGTCGGGCTCTATTCGGCACTCAATCTTCTGATCCTTCTGGTGCTGGCCGCCAATGTGTCGCGCCATCGCCGGCGCGCCAAGGTGAGCCTGGGCACGGGCACGGATCCGCAACTGGAACAGGCCATCCGCGCCCATGGCAATGGCGTGGAATGCGTGCCGCTGGCCCTGCTGGCGCTCTTCCTCACAGCCTCGCTGGGATATGGCGCGATGATCATCCACGCATTGGGCATCGGCCTGACGCTGGGCCGTTTCGTCTACAGCTATGGCCTGCTTTCCAGCCCGGGCCCCAGCATGGGCCGGATGATCGGCACCGGGCTGACCTGGCTGGTCCTGCTGGCCCAGATTCTGTTGCTGCTCGGCGCCGCGATCAGCTGACCCATTGCCCGGCGGCCGTTCCGGGCGCTATAGGCCTGCCATGACCCAAGCCCAATCCGCACCCGATGCCGCCCGCCTGCAGGAGATTGCCGCCGACCTGATCGCGCGCGCAAAATCCGCCGGCGCCGATCACGCCGAAGCCTCCGTCGCTGAATCGCGTCATACGGAGCTGTCCGTACGCGACGGCAATCTGGAAGACATCGAGCGCTCCGAATCGCTGGATGCCGGTGTGCGGGTTTTCGTCGGCCAGCGCCAGGCCGGCGTCGCCTTCTCCGACCTGTCCAAGCAGGGCCGCCAGTTCACAGTTGAGCGTGCCATTGCGATGGCCAAGGCCGCGCCGGAAGATCCGTTTGCGGCCCTCGCCGATCCGGAACGCCTGTGCACCAACCCGCCGCGCCTCGACCTGTTCGAGGCCGTTGAATGGTCGCCGGAAGAGCTGGAAGCCATCGCCAACCGCGTCGAGAAGGCGGCCCGGGCGATCGAGGGCGTCACGATGACCGACACCGCCTTTGCCAGCTATGGCCAGGGTGCTGCGGCCTACGCGACGACGACGGGTTTCAATTCAGGCTGGCGCAAGAGCCAGTTCGGCTATGGCGCCTCGGTGATCGCCGGCAAGGATGGCGCCATGGAGCGCGACTATGCCGCCACCAGCGCCCGCCGTGGCGCAGACCTGAAATCGCCCGAGGAAATCGGCACCGAAGCCGGCGAGCGCACCGCGCAGCGGGTCGGCCCGCAGAAGATCAAGAGCGGCGTGATGCCGGTCGTGTTCGACCGCCGCGTCGCAACGGCCTTCCTCAGCGCTTTCTGCGGGGCGATCAGCGGTCCCTCGGTGGCCCGCGGCGTATCCTTCCTGCGCGACAAGATGGGCGAGAAGGTTTTCGGCGACGGTATTGTCATCGTTGACGATCCGCACCGCGACTGGGGACACGCCTCCTGCCCCTTCGACGGCGAAGGCACGGTCAACGCCCGCAGCAACATCATCGAGGACGGCCGGCTGACGACCTGGTTCCTGAACTCGTCCGCGGCCCGCCAGCTGAAGCTGGAGCCGACCGGACATGCCCGCCGCAATATGGGCGGCCCGCCGGGCGCCGGACCGACCAATCTCCACCTGGAGCCCGGACAGGCCAGCCGCGACGCGCTGATTGCCCAGGCCGGCGACGGCCTGCTGGTGACCGAGATGTTCGGCCCTTCGCTCAACGCCAATACCGGCGACTGGTCGGTCGGCGTGTCCGGATACCGGATCGCGGGCGGAAAGATCGACCACCCGGTCAGCGAAGTGACCGTGGCGGGCAATCTGATCGAGATTTTTGCCCGCCTCGTGCCGGGCAGCGACCTGGAATTTAGAGGGGCCGTTAACGCCCCCAGCGTATGCGTTGACGCGATATCGGTGGGCGGTCTTTAAGGCCGCCGCAGACACGACCTCATCGGAGCCCATCATGAGCGAGACCCACATCAACAACCAGCTGCTCCACATCGTCATCGGCGGCGAGCTGGTCTGCGTCGATCCCAAGAATTGCGAGTTCAAGGATCTCAAGGCCGTCGATTTCGTCGGTGCGTTCGGCAGCTATGAAGATGCCCGCAAGGCCTGGAAGAATGCCGCTCAGCAGACCGTGGACAATGCCCACATGCGCTATTTCATCATCCATGCGCACAAGCTGCTCGATCCGGCTGCAGAGACGAAATAGGCCGGACCGCTGACCGCGACCGCGCCTCCTGCTTCATCCACCGCAAGCCTGGGCCGCCGGCTGTGGCGGGACTGGTTGTCGCGTCATACCGGCCTGGTGATAGGCGCCATTGTGCTGTCGGCCATTACCGCCGGCGCAGCTGCCTCCTATGTCTGGGTGGTCGGGCGGACATTCGACCAGCTTGAAGCAGGTCTCCAGAACGGCGTGATGTGGTTTGCGCCAGCCGCGATTGTCGGCCTCGCCATACTGCGGGCGGTCAGTCTCTATCTGCAGACCGTACAGACCAATCGCCTGGCCCTGACGGTGATGCAGGACCTGCAGAACGCGATGTTCGCCAAGCTGGTGCGCGCCGATTTTGCGCGGCTGCAGGGCGAGCCGGTCGGGTCGCTGGTGTCGCGCTTTACCAATGACATCACGCTGCTGCGCGAAACCCTGATCCGGCTGACCAATAACCTGCTGCGCGATGTGCTGCAGGTGATCGCGACGATCGGCTGGATGCTGTGGCTGGACTGGATGCTCACCCTGCTGGTGCTGGTCGTCTACCCGCTTGCCTCCTGGCCGGTGATCCGGATCGGCCAGCGCCTGCGCAAGACCTCCAACCAGGCCCAGTCCCAGATGGGCGCGGTGACCAGCCAGCTGGAGGAAAGCTTTTCCGGCACGCGGATGGTCAAGACCTATGGCCTGGAAGAAGCCGAGACCGAGCGCGCCGCCCGGTCCTTCGGCGACCGCCTGCGCTTCCTCTTGCGCATCGCCGAGAACAAGGCGCGGGTCGATCCGATCCTTGAGGCCGTCGGCGGCCTTGCCCTGGCCATTCTGATCACAGTCGCAGGACTGCGCCTGACGGCCGGGGAAAGCTCGATCGGCGATCTGATGGGTGTGCTCACCGGCGTTGCCCTGCTCGCATCGCCGATCCGCGCCATCGGCACGCTGAACGCCGTGGTGCAGGAAGGTTTCGCCGTGCTCGAGCGGGTGTTCGCCGTGCTGGACGAGCCGGAACGGGTCGCCTCGGCCCTCGACGCCCCGGCGCTCGACGTACCGGCCGGAGCGGTGGAATTCGACACGGTCGGCTTCGCCTATCCCGACGGCACCCCCGCCCTGAAAGGCATCTCCTTGAAGGCCGAACCGGGCCGCACTGTCGCGCTGGTCGGCCCGTCCGGTTCAGGCAAGTCCACCGTGCTGAATCTTCTGCCGCGGCTCTACGACCCGCAATCCGGCACGATCCGCATCGACGGAACCGATATCCGCGCGGTGTCACTGGCGTCATTGCGCAGCGCCATGGCCCTCGTGAGCCAGGACGTGACGCTGTTCGACGATACGGTGAAAGCCAATATCGGCTTCGGCGATCCCGGCGCCCCGGACGACGCCATCATCGCGGCGGCCAAGGCGGCCGATGCCCACGATTTCATCATGGATCTGCCCGGCGGCTATGACGCGCCGGTCGGGCCGCGCGGCAGCAATCTGTCCGGCGGTCAGCGCCAGCGCCTGTCGATTGCCCGCGCCATCCTGAAGGATGCGCCGATCCTGCTGCTCGACGAGGCCACCAGCGCGCTGGACACCGAGTCCGAGCGTCGTGTGCAGGCCGCCCTTGAACGCCTGTCGGAAGGCCGCACCTGTCTCGTCATTGCGCACCGCCTGTCGACCGTGCGCAATGCCGACTGGATCTATGTCATGGAAAACGGTGAGGTCTGCGAACAGGGCCGCCATGACGAGCTGGAAGCCGCGGGCGGTCTGTATGCCCGCCTGTGCCGCATGCAGTTCGGCGCGCAAGAGACGTAGGCTTCCCCTGCGAAGCGGGGGAAGTGGCCGAGCCCGGCCTCGGGCCGGGCAAGGTCGATGGGGGTGAGTCCGATGCGCGCTGCGCGCTCCGCACCGCTTCGCGTTGCCCCCTCAGCCCGCTGACGCGGACAGCTCCCCCGCAAACGGGGCGAGCCTTATTCCGCCGCGGCCCGGCTTTGCAGGACGGCCTGTCCCGGCAGGTGCAGCGAGAAGACCGAGCCGGCACCCGGTGCGCTTTCCACCCGGATATCCCCGCCCATCAGCTCGGCCAGCTTCTTGGCGATGGCCAGGCCAAGCCCCGTGCCGCCTACCTTGCGCTGCATCACCGCCTCGCCCTGGCTGAAGGGCATGAAGACCCGCCCGATCAGGTCGCGATCCATACCGATGCCGGTATCGGCGACCTCGAACATCAGATCGTGGGTGCCGTCGGCGGCCTGGTGGACCAGGCAGCGCACCCGGACCTCGCCGCGGTCGGTGAACTTGACCGCATTGGACAGGAGGTTCGACAGGATCTGGCGCAGCCGGGCCGGATCGCCCTGTGCCGTCATCTCGGCGACCGGGTCGATCTCGATATGCATGTTCAGCCCCTTCTCCATCGCCTTCAGGCGGTAGGGACCGGCAACCGAGCGGACAATCTCTGCCGGGTTGAAGTCGGTCGTCTCGACCTCGAAGCGGCCCGACTCGATATTGGCCAGATCGAGAATATCGTTGAGGATGCCCAGCAGCGCCTGGCCGGAGGCCTCGATCAGGCTGACCATCTCGCGCTGAGACGGCTCCAGATCGGTGCTCGCGAGCAGGCTGGACATGCCCAGAATGCCGTTCATCGGGGTGCGGACTTCATGGCTCATCGTCGCCAGGAATTTCGATTTCGCCCGGCTGGCCTCGGTCGCCTGCTGGCGCGCTTCCACGAGATCGTGGATATCGGTCATGGCGCCCACCATGCGCACCGGATCGCCTTCCGGCGTGCGCACGGCCTCGCCGCGGATGCGGAACCAGCGATGCTGGCCGCCGACTATGCGCAGGCGCACCGACAGGTCGAAGGGGCGGCCGCTCTTGAAATGTGCATTGAGGGCCGACTGGAAACGCGGCGTGTCGTCCCGGTGGACCAGCGAGAGAAACTGGTCGGAGACCGAGGTGTGCTCGCGGCCCTGATAGCCCAGCAATTCACGGCCGCGCGGCGAGACATAGATCTGGTCGGTGCGCAGGCACCAGTCGAGAATCCCGTCGGACGTGCCCTTGATCGCCAAGGCCGCGCGATCACCGGATTCGAGCGCGAGGATCTCTCCGGTCAGCCGGCGGCGATAGTGGTTGAACACGGCGAGCAGATCGTCTGCGATCTCGATCGGACGGCGGAAAGTCGCTACGACAATGCCGACCGTCTGGGCGCCGTTGAACAGCGGCAGGCCGACATAGGCCCGCGTCCCCATCTCCTCGAGCATGAAATCCCTGGGGAAGTGCGCGCTGACATGGTCTTCATAGACCGTCGCTCCGCCCTGCATCGTCTCTTCGCACGGCGTTCCGGCGATGTCGTAGCAGTAATTGTCGACGAGGGCGCCACCGGCCGCGACCTGCAGGGTCTGCATGCGTGTCTTGGTGGCATCGATCCGGCCGATGCTGACGCAGTCGGCAGCGAAGACTTCGGCGGTCTGGCGCACGAAGGCCTGCAGGAAAGACGGTCCCCACTCGCGCGAGAGCAGGAAATTCAGACGGTTGAGTTGTTCCTGCGTACGGTCTGCTCGAATGGCCAGATCCGGCATCAGCCCCTCCTACGTCGCCGGGTCGCCCCCCGGAGTCCAAACGTGGTTAACGGGCATTAATGTGACTCATTCCTGTGGATAGAGTCGTCATATCTGATGCATTCGCGGGTTATAAAGAATCAGCCGGTGCGGAATTGCTACCTTATTCGCGGCGCAGGATGCGCTCGGTCAGCATGTTGCCCCACCAGCTGGACATGAAGCTCTTCTGGACCGCCTCGCGGTCATAGACCGTCTCGACCCATTCCATGAAATCGATCGGCGTTTCGGCGTTGTAGGCGCGGTAGGTCTCGAAGAAATAATCCAGCACGCCGGTCTTGCCGGCCTTCACGTGAAGATACTTCAGCGACAGGTGCTCGATGGCCTCCTCATAGGGCAGTTTCAGATGCACCAGCCGGTAGAGCACCGAGATCAACCCGGCCCGGTCCGCCCCGGACTTGCAGTGGATGAGCGCGGGATATTCGATCGTCTGGAAAATCTTCGCGGCCCGCTGCATGCGGTCGACATAGGGCGCCTCGCGCGAGCCGAAGGGCATGTCGATCATGGTGAGGCCGAGACGCTCGCACGCCTCTTTCTCGAGATCGTAGTAGCAAACGCCCGGCTGGGTGCCGCGGATGTTGAGAATCGTCTTGAAGCCGTCGGCGGCCAGTTCCTCGAGCCGCTGCGGCGACGGCTGATTGGCTCGCCACATGCCGCCGCCCACCTCGTGCATGTTATGGAAGCGCTCCCGCAGGATGCCGTGATCCTTCCAGAGATAATCGTTCCAGGCGCGCTTGCGGTCCTGCGGGTCGTTGAGGTCGTAGGGCATGGGCTCGCTTTCCGTGTTCCGGGGCATTTAGGCCGACCGGCGCACGGACGCAACCGCGGCCCATGCTTGACCTTTTCCTCTGCGGAGGCGAGCTAGGGTGACCATGCTGAAACGCCTGCTCTCCCAGCCTTGGGCCCAGGAAGCCGTCGCCTTCCTTATCCTGCTCTATGTGGAGCTGGCGCGACGGAGCATTCGCTGGGAGGTGCGCGGCGATGAATTCGTGCGCAAGGCCTGGAACGAGAAACTGCCGCTGATCGGTTGCGTCTGGCACGGCCGGGTTCTGATGACTCTGCAGGGCTGGAAGCGCGAACGCGAGCGGATGGTCGCCCTGGCTTCGAAATCGCGCGAGGGCGAGATCGGTGCGCGCTGGGCCCGCTGGTACAAGGTGGGCGTGGTGCGCGGCTCCACCCGCAATCCGGACAAGCCGGGCGCCAAGGGTGGCGAGGCCGCCTACCGTGCCATGATCAACCATCTTTCTGCCGGCGGCTGCGGGGCGGTGACGCCTGACGGGCCGCGCGGCCCCCGCATGCGGGCCGGCTATGGCGCCGTGCGGATGGCCCGCGAGACCGGCGTTCCGATGGTGCCCTTCACCTGGTCCAGCCGTGGCCGCACCGTGCTGCATCGCGCCTGGGACAAGCACTGTCTGCCCCACCCCTTCTCGCGCGGCATCATCATCTGGGGCGAGCCCATTTACGTGCCGTCCGACGCCACGCCGGAACAGCTGGAAGCCGCCCGGCTGGAGCTCGAGACCCAGCTCAACCGCATCACGCGAGAGGCCGACGAGGCCATGGGGGTCGACGTTATAGAGCCTGATGAGCGCCGCCGGCCGGGAACGGCGCGGCCGCGCCGCAATCGTGCGGGAGGCGAGGTGTGAGCCTACCGCCTTCCCTCGGCCTCTACCGGACGGCGACCCGGATGGCAGCTCCGCTCCTGTCAGGACTGCTGGCGCGGCGGGCGCGCAAGGGCAAGGAAGATCCCGAACGCCGCCACGAACGCCTCGGCCGGCCCGACCGCCCGCGTCCGGAGGGCCTTCTGGTCTGGATGCACGGCGCCAGCGTCGGCGAAAGCCTGGTTGTCGCCAGTGTCGCAGAGGAGCTTCTCGCCCGCCGCCCGGACCTCAACATCCTGGTGACGAGCGGCACGGTGACGTCTGCCCGCCTGCTGGCCGCGCGCCTGCCGGAGCGGGCCTTTCATCAGTATGTCCCGGTCGACACACCGGCCGCAGCCCGTCGCTTCATTGCGCACTGGCAGCCCGATCTTGCTGTGTTCGCCGAGTCCGAACTCTGGCCCAACCTGATCGTCGAGACTGCCCGCCACGAAACGCCGATGGCGCTGATCAATGCCCGCATGAACGACAAGTCGATCCGCAGCTGGCGCCGGCGTCCGGATACGGCGCGCTGGCTGCTCGACCGGTTTTCCTGGATCGGCGCCGCTGACACCCGCACCCGCGACGGGCTGGAGGATCTGACCGGTGTCCCCGTGAACCTCGCCGGCAATCTCAAACTGGAAGCGCGCCCGCCAGCCCCCGACGCGGTCGAGCTGGACCGCATCCGCACCGCTCTGGGCAACCGGCCGGTCTGGCTGGCCGCCTCGACCCATGAGGGCGAGGAAGCGATCGTTCTGGATGCGCACCTGAAGCTGCTGGCCGCGGATCCGGCTGCCCTGCTCATCCTGGCGCCCCGCCATCCGGAACGCGCGGCAGCCGTCGCGCGCCTGGTTGCCGATCGGGGACTGACGACCGTGCGGCGGTCGGAACAGCGCCTGCCCGATGCGCGCTGCCAGGTCTGGCTGGCCGATACGCTGGGCGAGATGATGCTGTGGTATGCGCTGGCCCCCGCCTCGCTGATCGCCGGCAGTCTCGTACCCGGGATCGGCGGCCACAATCCTGTCGAGGCGAGCCGGGCTGGCACGGCCGTCATCACCGGTCCCCATGCCGCGAGCTTTGACGATCTGTTCGATGCCTATCGCCGCCACTCGGCCGTGATCGAGGCCACAGATGCAGACAGCCTGGCCGACGCGGTGCGCACGATCTGGCGCGGCGAAGGTCCTGCCATGGATGCCGCGGAGGCGGCGCTGGCGGACGCCTCCGGCGGGGCCATGAAGACGACACTGGAACAGCTGGAGTGCCTGCTCGACGGCAAGGCGGTGCGGCGATGAGGGAGCCGGCCTTCTGGCGTACCGATGGCGGGCGCGGCTCCGGTGCCCTGGCGCGGGCCCTGCTCTCGCCGCTGGGCCATGTCTATGCCTGGACCGTGGCGCGCCGCCTGCGGCGGACCGATCCGGTCAAGGCCGGCATTCCGGTCTTCTGTGTCGGCAATCTGACCGTCGGCGGTACCGGCAAGACGCCCGTTGCGGCCGCCCTCATGACCCGGCTGAAGGATATGGGCCGCACACCGGCGGCCCTGTCGCGCGGCTATGGCGGCACGCTGTCCGGACCGGTGCAGGTTGATCCCGCACAGCACTCTGCCCGCGAGACCGGCGACGAGCCCCTTCTGCTGGCGCGGGAAGCCGCCGCCTGGATCAGCCGTGACCGGGTCGCGGGTGCGCAGGCGATCGAAGCGTCCGGTGCTGGCGTGATCGTGATGGATGACGGACACCAGAATCCGGCGCTGGCCAAGGACTGCTCCATCGTCGTGGTGGACGGTGTCGCGGGCTGGGGTGCCGGCACGCTGTTTCCGGCCGGGCCGCTGCGCGAGCCTGTCGCGGCCGGTCTTGCCCGCGCCGACGCCGTGATCGTCATGATGCCCGGGCCCGACCACACGCCGGACTATCACCGGCTGGGCCTCGCCGATCTGGAAATCCCGGTCTTCCACGCCTGGCTGGAACCCGCCGCCCCGCCACCCGATGGCCCGCTCGTCGCTTTCGCGGGAATAGGCCGTCCGCAGAAATTCTTCGACGCCCTGTCTGCGGCGGGGGCGCGACTGGCCGAAATCGCCGACTATCCGGATCATCACCCCTATTCGCAGCGGGACATTGCGGCGCTCAAGGCGCTGGCCGGAGCCCACGATGCCCGCCTGGTGACGACAGAGAAGGACTGGGTGCGGCTGGACAGCGAGACGCGCCGCGATGTGATCGCCTGGCCAGTGAAGGCCGAGTTCGCCAATCCCGCGGCCCTGGACGGTTTGTTGCGCGATGTATTGGACGCGGCGAACACGGATCGCTAAATCCCTTTCATGATCGAAGCACAACGCAGAGCCTCGCTCCTGACCCGGATCGGCTGGCGCGTCGAGGCCGCCGCCTGGGACGCCTATGCGGCCTGGTACAAGATCAAGGGGATCGACCGCGCGTCCGACGCTGCGGGCGACCTGCTGCGCAGGATCGGTCCGCTGACGCCCACCCAGCGCATTGCGCGCATCAACATGCAGCGCTGTTTTCCCGAAGCCGCCGAACCGGAGATCGACCGGCTGCTGGGCGGCATGTGGGAGAATTTCGGCCGGCTGGCAGGCGAGATGCCCCATCTGGGCGTGTTCGCCGGGCCGGAGTTCGAGGAGCGGGTGGAGTTCATCGGACGCGAGCGGCTGGAAGCGGCACGCGATGCCGGCCAGCCCCTGGTGCTGATCGGCATGCACAATGCCAACTGGGAGATCGCCGCGGCCGCGATCAGCCAGACCGGCCTGCCCTGTCACATCACCTACCGGCCTGCCAACAACGTGCTGATCGACAAGCGCATCTCGAACATGCGCGTGGACTATGGCGTGAAGACGCTGACCGCCAAGGGCGGCGAAGGCGCCAAGCAGATCATGCAGGCTCTCAAGGCCGGCGAGTCGGTCGCGCTGATGAACGACCAGAAGATGAATGACGGCGTCGCGGCGCCTTTCTTCGGCCACCCTGCCATGACCGCGCCCGGCCCGACCCGGCTTGCCATGCGCCACAACTGCCCGCTGGTTCCGATGTCCGTGCGGCGCACCGAAGGTGCACGCTTCCGCGTCGAGGTGCTGGACCCGATCGAGATCTCGCAGAACCCGGATCGCAATGCCGCCATTGTCGAGACGGTGACCCGCATCAATCAGTGGGTGGAAAGCGAAATCCGCAAGGCCCCGGAACAATGGTTCTGGGTGCACCGGCGCTGGGCCAAGGACGTCTACCGCGCCTGAGGCTGGAGCGTGGCTCACTCACCCCCATCGCCTCACTGCGCTCGGCACTTCCCCCGCTTCGCAGGGGAAGCCTGATCGGGGCTCGCCCCGTTTACGGGGGAGCGGTCCGCGTAGCGGACTGAGGGGGCGGCGCACAAGCGACGCGGAGCGCGAAGCGCGTAATCAGTCGAGTGTGCGCGGATCCAGATCGAGCAGCGTCGCCGGATCGGCGTAGAAACTGTTGCGCAGCTTCACACGCCAGTCGAGATGCGAGCCGGTTGCCCGGCCACCGGCGCCCATGCGACCGATCAGCTGTCCCTGCTCGACCACGTCGCCGGCCTGAACATCGACCCCCGACAGGTGCAGGAAGGCCGAGACCAGGCCCTGGCCGTGATCGATGAAGATCAGCCCGCCTTCGTAATACATGTCCGGCTCTGCGAGAGTGACGAGGCCACCGGCCGGCGCATGGACGGGCGTGCCGACATCATTGGCCCAGTCGAGCCCCCAGTGCGGGCTGCCTTCATGGCCGTTATTGTAGACGCGGGCCGAGCCGTAGACGCCGGTCGTGATTCCCTCGGCCGGCGGAATGAAGCCATCCAGGAAACCGGTGCCGTCCCACACGGAATTGAACGCGTCCTGCTTCTGCGCGTATTCGCGCTGGCGGCGCGGCAGGGTGGAGGGATCCGGGGTCACGGTGGCCTGGGGCACGCCATTGACCTGCTGCAGATCGTATTCGCGCTGGGCGATGGTCAGACGTTCGGCGATCTCGCCGGGCGTGCCGTCGGCACGGTCATAGGTGATGCGCAGCGGCATCTCTTCCGGCGCCTGGCGCGGAATGGCCAGCACGACATAGCCGTCGGCGTCGGCACGGACATCCATCTCACCGAACTCGACACGTGCGTCCGGCAGGAAGCGGCAGACCAGGAAACTGCCTTCCCGGAAAGCCCCGCTGCAGAAGGACGCCGGCGCTGCCGCCATGCGCATCTCGCGGACACTGGTTGCATTGTCCTCGATGAAATCGGCAATCGGGTCAGCGGCTGGACCCGTGCTGCCAGCCTGCAGCGCCAGAGCGAGAACGGCGCCGATCATTGGCCCGGCTCCGCATGCAGTTCCAGCCAGCGCTGCTTGGCGATCATCGCGTCGCGATAGGCTTCCTGCTCATCGACATTCCAGTAGCGCAGCTCGGCCAGCGGGATCGGATCGCCCGTCACGGAACAGCGCACAAAGGCGCCGGCCTTCAGGATGATGAAGTCGCTGTCGCCATACTCCAGGATCGCTTCGCCCTGGAATTCCTTGTCGAATGTGAAATTGCTCATGAGGCCGACTTAGCATGCGTTGTCAAAAAGGGGGAGAGGTCTCTCGCGGTCCCGTCAGAACAGGGTTCCCTGTCCGGCAGCGGGCGGTTTGGCGCGCGGTTTCGGCCTGGGCTTGACCGCAGCCGGTTTGGCCGCAGGCGGCGGGGATGACGGCGTCTCGCCATCGACGATCGCGGACCGTCGCATGTCGGCAAATTCCAGCTCCACCTTGTCGCCACTGTCGAGCGCCTGGCCGGAACGAACCAGCTGACCGTCTTCCTTGCGCACCAGGACGAAACCGCGGCGCAGCACGGATTTGTGACTGAGCGAGGCCAGACGGGCACCCCAGGCATCCAGCGCCCGGGTTTCGCGCTGGAGAATGCGCTCGAGCGCCGGGGTCAGCCGGGCACCGCGATCGGCCAGCCGTTCCTGCTTCTGCCGGATATCCCGTTTCAGCGCGGCCGGCTTGAGGCCGGCCTGCAGCACCAGAAGGCGCGAGCGCTTGCCCGCCGCATTATTCTGCAGGGCCGGATCGAGCCGGTCGGCAATCGTGTCGAAGCGCTGGCGCTTGAGATCGAGCAGCGCGGCGGGTCGTGGCAGGGCGCGGGCCGCGCCGCGCAACTCGGTCCGCCGGCGCTCGATATGGCGCGACAGGGCGGAGACCAGACGCGCGCCCAGCGCATCGATATCCGCTTTCAGTTCTGCGCGGACCGGCACCGCCATTTCCGCCGCGCCGGTGGGGGTCGGAGCCCGTCGGTCGGAGGCGAAGTCGATCAGCGTGGTGTCGGTCTCGTGGCCGACGGCCGAGATCAGCGGGATCGTGCTTTCGGCCGCGGCCCGCACCACGATCTCTTCGTTGAAGCTCCACAAATCCTCGATCGAGCCGCCGCCGCGGGCGACGATCAGCACATCGGGACGCGGCACGCGGCCGCCTTCGGGCAGGGCGTTGAAACCGCGAATGGCGGTGGCGATCTGCTCAGCCGCCTGCTCGCCCTGCACCAGGACCGGCCACAGGATGACGTGGCGGGGAAAACGGTCCTGCAGGCGGTGCAGGATGTCCCGGATCACCGCGCCTGTCGGCGAGGTGACGACACCGATCGTGCGCGGCAGGAAGGGCAGCGGTTTCTTGCGCGCCGTGTCGAACAGGCCTTCGGCGGCCAGCGTCTTCTTGCGCTCTTCCAGCAGCGCCATCAGCGCGCCAGCACCGGCCGGCTCCATCGATTCGACAATCAGCTGGTATTGCGAACGGCCCGGATAGGTCGACAAGCGTCCTTCGATGACGACTTCCAGGCCCTCTTCCGGGCGGAAGCGGAAACGTGCCGCCGTGCCCTTCCAGGCGATCGAGGCTATGACCGAGCGCTCGTCCTTGACGTCGAAATAGACATGGCCCGACTTGGCGACCACGACCCGGCCCAGCTCGCCGCGTACCCGGACATGGCCGAACGCGTCCTCGACCGTGCGCTTCAGCGCGCCGGCCAGTTCGGAGACTGAGAATTCGTGGATGTTTCCGGGCGCGTCGCTCATGCCTCATCTGGTAGGATGTATCGCCCCGCATCGCAACGGTCCGGCGGACTCGCGATCCGGAACGCTTTGGGCTAGGCAGAGCCTGAACACACAGTCGGCGTCGGGACGCGCCAGGAGGCATGAGGTCAAGATGAAGGTTCTTCTTGTCGGTTCGGGCGGCCGCGAACACGCGCTGGCCTGGAAGATCGCGCAAAGCCCGCTCCTGACGGCCCTGCACGCCGTGCCGGGCAGCGATGCCATCGGCGAGCTGGCGACCTGTCATGACGGGTCGGTGTCCGATATTGACGGTCTTGTCGAACTGGCCCGGAAAATCGAGGCGGACCTGGTCGTTGTCGGCCCTGAGAACCCGCTGTGCGACGGGCTGGCCGACCGGCTGCGCCAGGCCGGCATTGCCACTTTCGGCCCGTCGGGCCTGGCGGCGCGGCTGGAAGCCTCCAAGGCCTATGCCAAGGATTTCTACGCCCGCCACAAAGTGCCCTCGGCCGGCTATGGCACCTTCTCCGATGCGGCCGAAGCCAAGGCCTTCCTCGACCGTGTCGAGCCGCCCTATGTGCTCAAGGCCGACGGTCTGGCCGCCGGCAAGGGAGTGGTGATCCTGGAGGATCGCGCCGAGGCGGAAGCCGAGATCGACGCCTTCCTGTCGGGCAAGTTCGGCGAAGCGTCCAAGACCCTGGTGATCGAGGAGTTCATGGCCGGCGAGGAAGTCTCCATCTTCGCGCTGTGCGATGGCGAGACCGTGCTCTATTGCGGCGCGGCGCAGGATCACAAACGCGTCGGCGAAGGCGATACCGGCCCCAATACCGGCGGCATGGGCGCCTATTCTCCCGCCCCGATCGCCACGCCCGAACTGATCGACACGGCGATGAAGACCATTATCGAGCCGGTCGCCCGTGGCCTGGCTGCCGAGGGTCACCCCTTCCAGGGCGTGCTGTTTGCCGGCCTGATGGTCACGAAGGACGGGCCCAAGGTCGTCGAGTTCAACATCCGCTTCGGCGATCCGGAATGCCAGGTCCTGATGATGCGGATCGACACCGATCTCCTGCCCTATCTGATGGCCACGGCCACCGGCGCGCTGGGCGAGATGCCGGCCATCACCTGGTCGCCGGACCCGGCGATCACCGTCGTGCTCGCCGCCAATGGCTATCCGGGCGACTACAAGAAGGGTTCGGTGATCAAGGGCGTCACCGAGGCGAACCGGATGGAGGGCGTGCAGGTGTTCGAGGCCGGCACGGGCCGCAATGCCAGGGGCGAGCGGATCGCCGCCGGTGGCCGCGTGCTCAATGTCACCGCCTCGGGCGAGACCCTGCACTATGCCGTCGAACGCGCCTATGCCGCGATCGACCAGATCGACTGGCCGGAAGGCTTCTGCCGCCGTGACATCGCCTGGCGGGCGCTGCGCACTCACTAGGTTCCCGCAGTTTTTCGACGTACAGGTACGCTCGCCGTTTGACTTCGCTGCCGGCTTGATCATCCTTTGCCCCACATATTCGAGGGGAGAGGATCATGCTGAGAACCATTGCAACGGCACTGGCCGCCACGGCGCTGGCCGGACTGGCCCAGGCGCAGGATGCCGAAGAGGCGCTCACCGTCATTCACGCCGGCTGGCTGCTGGCCATACCGGGCGAGGCGCCGCTGGAGCAGCAGTCCATCCTGGTCCGCGGCGAACGCATAGAAGGCATCCAGGCCGGCTATGTGACGCCCGACGGCGCGACGGTGATCGATCTGAGCGACGACTATGTCATGCCCGGCTTCATCGACAGCCATGTCCACCTGCAATCGGAACTCGGCCCGGGCCGGCGCTTCAACACCTTCACCGAAAGCCCGTCGGACCTCGCCTTTGCCGGCGCCGACAATGCCCGCACCACGCTGATGGCCGGCTTCACGACGGTGCAGGATGTCGGCGGCAATTTCGAAGCGGCGCTTGCCCTGCGCGATGCCGTCGATGCGGGCTTCGTTCCGGGACCGCGCATGCGGGTTGCCGGTACCGCCGTCACGCCGACCGGCGGCCATGCCGACGTCAACGGTTTCGCCCTCGACGTGCTGCACCAGTTCACCAGCCCCACCGCCTGCAACGGCCCGGCCCAGTGCCGCGAAGCCGTGCGCACGCTGATCCGCGGCGGCGCCGATGTGATCAAGATCACCGCCACCGGCGGCGTGCTGTCCGACACGGCGGCCGGCGTAGAGCGGCAATTCTTCGACGACGAGCTGGAGTCGATCGTCGAGGCCGCCCACATGATGGGCCGCCAGGTCACCGCCCATGCGCATGGCGTCACCGGCATCAACGCCTTCCTCGAGGCCGGCGGCGACTCGATCGAGCACGGCACCTATCTGGACACTGACTCGATCCGCCTGATGCGCCGCAATGGCGCATATCTCGTGCCGACCGTGCTGGCCGGTGTCACCGTGGCCGAGCTGGCCGAGACCGCCGATTTCATGACCGACAACCAGCGCGCCAAGTCGCGCGCCGTCGGTCCGCAAATGCTGGAGATGGCCCGCCGCGCCCATGATGGCGGCGTGACCATCGCGTTTGGCACCGATAGCGGCGTGTCCCAGCATGGCGACAATGCCCGCGAGTTCGAACTCCTGGTCGAGGCCGGCCTGACGCCGATGGAAGCCATCGAGACCGCCACGATCCACGCCTCGCGCCATGTCCGCATGGACAGCGATATCGGCACGATCGAAACCGGCAAGTATGCCGATATTGTCGCCGTCGACGGCAATCCGCTGGAGAACATCTCCGAGCTGCGCGACGTCGATTTCGTCATGAAGAACGGCACGGTGTATCTGAGCGAATGAGCAAGATCGACGAACAGTATTCCGGCACCAAACAGGTCGCCGACGCCCTCGCTTTCGACGAGGCCCGGCTGGCCGCCTGGATGGCGGAACAGGTCGAGGACTATGAGGGCCCGCTGACGGTGAGCCAGTTCCGGGGTGGCCAGTCCAACCCGACCTACAAGCTGGAGACGCCAGGGCATTCCTATGTGCTGCGCCGCAAGCCGCCGGGCAAGCTCCTGCCCTCGGCTCATGCGGTGGACCGCGAATTCGAGGTGATGAGCAAGCTGGGCAAGGCCGGCTTCCCCGCCCCGAAAATGCACGGGCTGTGCATGGACCGCGATGTCATCGGCACCGAATTCTACGTGATGGATTTCGTCACCGGCCGGATCTTCTGGGACCCGCTCCTGCCCGACCTCGACAAATCCGAACGCGGCCCGATCTACGACGCCGCCAACGCCACGCTGGCGCATCTGCACAGCATCGATCACGAAGCTGCAGGCCTTGGCGAGTACGGCAAGCCGGGCGATTACTTCCAGCGCCAGATCGGCCGCTGGTCCAAGCAGTACCGGGCCGCCGAAACGGGCACGGTCGAGGCGATGGACAAGCTGATCGAGTGGCTGCCGCAGGCCGCGCCGGAACAGGAACGCACCAGCGTCGTCCACGGCGACTACCGCCTGGACAACATGATCTTCCACCCGACCGAGCCTCGCGTCATCGCGGTGCTGGACTGGGAGCTCTCGACGCTGGGCGATCCGCTGGCCGACTTCACCTATCAGCTGATGGGCTGGGTGATGCCGCCGGAAATCCGCAATGGCCTCGCCGGTATCGATATCGCCTCCATGGGCATTCCGACCGTCGAGGAATACACCGAGGCCTATTGCCGCCGCACCCATCGCGACAGCATTCCCGAGCTGGATTTCTACTTCGCTTACAACATCTTCCGGCTGACCTCGATCATCCAGGGCGTCTATGCCCGCTCGCTGCAGGGCAATGCCTCCAACGAGCGCGCCAAGGAGATGGGAGCCGCGGTGCAGCCCATGGCCGAAGCCGCCTGGAGCTTTGCGGTGAAGGCGGGGGCCTAGCTCCCCGCCTCGCCGGCATACACGCCGGCTGCGCCTACCCTGCCCGGCCGCCGATATGAGCGAGCCAGGGCGCCATCAGGGCGAGTCCGACCACCAGCTCAAAGCCGACCGAGAACAGATTGTATCCGGTCCGCGTGCCATGCCTGGCATGATCCGCCAGCATCGACACGGTGCGCCCGATGGCCATGCCGAGCCAGGCGGCGCCGGCGGCAAAGCCGGCCGCGACCACGCTTGCCATGCCGGCCTGCTCGCGCATCACGATCGCCAGCAGCACCGCGCCATGCAGCAAGAGCAGACCGCCGCCATAGCTCGCCCGGAATTCGGCCCATCCACCCGGCTTGTCCGCCATCGGCTGCAGACGCACGACCGAGGCGCCCCAGGCCGGGCGGACCAGGCTGCCCAGTCCGAGAAGGGCGCCGATGAGCGCCGCGGCGGCGCTGATGATGACGGTAACGGTCATGCTGTTCCCCTGTATGGTGTCCCTCCCGCCATATAGCGCGAGAGAGCCCGTATTTCATGTCCGGACTGATCATCCTCACCGGTGTTTTCGTCACCGCCTTCATATCGGGCGTGTTCGGCATGGCCGGCGGGCTGATCCTGATGGGGATACTGGCGCTGGTCCTGCCCGTCTCGGCCGCCATGGTGGTGCATGGCGTGGTGCAGAGCGTGTCCAATGGCTGGCGCGCCATCCTGCATGCGCGTTGGATCGACTGGCGCATTCTGGGCATCTACCTGTTCGGCTCCGGCGCGGCAGCGGCCCTCCTCGTGCTGGCGACCTTCGAACTGTCCAAACCCTGGCTCTTCATCGTTCTGGGCCTGGTGCCCGGTGTGATCTGGCTGCCCAGGCGCTGGGTCCATTTCGACGCCGCCCGGCCGTCCCATGCCGTAGCCTGCGGCTTCACGGTGACCGGGCTCAACGTGGTCGCCGGCGTATCGGGACCGCTGCTGGACGTCTTCTTCGCCGACACCGAGCGCGATCGCCGCTGCATCGTCGCCACGAAGGCCGCAACCCAGGTCGTCTCGCACATCGTCAAGATCGCCTATTACGTCCTGCCGGCCCTGGCGGCCGAAAGCCTGCCCCAGGCACAATGGCTGCTCGTCGCCGCACCTCTCGCCATTATCGGCACCACGCTGGGCGCCCGCTTCCTGGCAATGATGAGCGATATCCAGTTCCGGCAGTGGACCAAGTGGATTGTCTCGGCGATCGGTCTTGTCTACATCGCCAGAGGCTTGGTTATCCTGACCGGAGTGGCGCCGTGAAGCTCGAACCTGCCGTGCTGGAAAACGCGTTCGTCCGTCTTGAACCGCTGACCGAAGACCATCGCGAAACCCTGCGCCCGCTGGCCCAGGAGGCCGAGCTCTGGGCACTGACCTCGCTGCGCGGCGATGGCGAGCACTTCGATGGCTGGTTCGACCTGATGCTGGAGAGCACCCGGGCCGGCGGCCAGATCTCCCACCTCGTCCGGCGCCAGCCGGACGGTGCGCCGGTCGGTCATTCCGCCTTTCTCTCCATCGTGCCCGAGCATGAACGCCTGGAGATCGGCTGGACCTGGTATGGCGCAACGGCCCGCGGCACCCAGGTCAATCCGGCCGCCAAACACCTCCTGCTCGACCGCGCCTTTGAATGCGGTGCCGAGCGGGTGGAGCTGAAGACCCACCACCGCAATCTGCGCTCCCAGGCCGCGATGACGA
The DNA here is from genome assembly GCF_039978735.1 of Maricaulis sp. Classification (GTDB taxonomy): domain Bacteria; phylum Pseudomonadota; class Alphaproteobacteria; order Caulobacterales; family Maricaulaceae; genus Maricaulis. The sequence continues at coordinate 3,383 of NZ_JBDWAS010000030.1, read as the reverse complement.
AAATGGGCGCGACCCGCGAAGGCACGCTGCGCCGGCACATGAAATGCTGGACCGGCGAGCGGCGCGACACAGTGTGGTTTTCGGTGCTGAAAGAGGAATGGCCCACAGTGGCCGCTGGGCTGGAAGCCCGCCTCACCGCCTAGCGCACTTCCGGACCGCGAAACCGGTTCCAGCTCTCACTGAAGAGGTCGGCGCTTCGATGACTAGCCGTTGCAGACCGGCATGATGCCGACAATGCGGCCGTCACGGATTTCCATCTCGACCTGGCCCGGACCGGTTTCCTCGGCATAGACCAGCAGGTCGGCCGGTGCACCCGGCATGACGAGTTCGCGGCGGCCCGCACGGGACGGGGCCCGTGTTGCGGTGCGGATATAGATCGCACCCGGCTCGGCTTCGGGACGCGGGCTGACGACGGCGCCCGGACGGCCCAGAACCGTCACGGCCTGGCCGGTTTCCAGCACCAGATCGGAGCCAACAGCGGAGATCCGGCCATTCTCGATGAAGATGTCCTGGTCGCTCCAGCGGCCCGACGCGTCGACGATGGTCACGTCCTGCAGCAGGAGCGGCGACGCGTCACAGCCGGCATCGGTCGCATGCGCAGCTGCCGCCAGGGCAAGGGCGCCGAGCGAGGCCGTCAGGCATTTGTTCAGGACACGAAGCATTCGTCACTCCAGATGAGTGCGCTCCTCTTCGTCCGTACACCGATTCCGTTCAAGACAAGGTTTTATGACAACGGCGTCTATACGCGTTTTATCAAATTATTCCGGGACTTGCGTAAGGCCTGCCCAGCGCGGCCCTGTCGAAGATGACAGATCAGCCGCCCTTGCGCCGGGCCCGGAAGAAGGACCGCAACAGCTCGGCGCTCTCATCCGCCAGTATCCCCGGCACCACATCCGGCCGCCAGTGACAGGTCGGCTGCTGGAAAAAGCGCGGCCCGTGTTCCACAGCGCCGCCCTTGGGATCGCTCGCGCCATAGACCAGCCGGCCGATCCGCGCATGGCTGATCGCCCCGGCACACATCGCACACGGTTCCAGCGTGACGTAGAGTTCCAGCCCCGTCAGGCGGTAATTCTCCCGCTTCTGCGCCGCCGCGCGCAGCGCCAGGATTTCCGCATGTCCGGCCGGATCATGACCGGCAATCGGCCTGTTGTGCGCCTCCGCGACGATCTCGTCCGTGGCCGGATCGACCACGAGCGCGCCGATCGGCGCCTCGCCGGCCACAGCGGCTGCCTGCGCCAGTTCTAGCGCTCGGGCCATAAAACGTGTATCGCGCGGGTCCGTCATCCGCTGCGGGTTAGAGTGGCCGCCAGAAAGGGTCAAGCGTGAGCGAAGCCTCCGATACGTCCGAACGCATTGCCAAATACCTCGCCCGGGCCGGCGTGGCCTCGCGCCGCGAGGTCGAACGCATGATCGAGGACGGCCGCATCACCCTGAATGGCAAGCGTCTGGACACGCCCGCCGTGAAGGTCACCCAGGCCGACCGGATCGAGGTCGATGGCAAGCCGGTCGACCCGCCGGCCGCCACGCGCCTGTGGCGCTATCACAAGCCGACCGGCCTGGTGACCACCCACGCCGACCCGGAGGGCCGCGAGACCGTGTTCGACGCCCTGCCGAAGGATATGGGGCGCGTGATCTCGGTCGGCCGGCTCGACCTGACGTCCGAAGGCCTCTTGCTGCTGACCAATGACGGCGCCCTCGCCCGCGCCCTGGAACTGCCCGCCACCGGCTGGATGCGCCGCTATCGCGCCCGCGCCTTCGGCTCGATCGACGAGGCGGCGATCGCGAAACTGCGCGCCGGCGTCACCGTCGAGGGCATCAAGTATGGCCCGATGGATGTCGAGGTCGAACGCGAAACCGGCTCGAATATCTGGCTCGATATCGGCATCCGCGAAGGCAAGAATCGCGAGGTCCGCAAGGCGCTCGACAGTGTCGGCCTGAAGGTGAACCGGCTGATCCGCACGGCCTATGGTCCGTTCCAGCTGGGCGATCTGCCGCGCGGCGAGGTGAAGGCCGTGCCGGGCCGCGTGCTGCGCGACCAGGCCGGGCATCTTGTCGAGATGGCCGCCACCACCGGCGAGGCCGTCGCGAAGAAGAAGCCCGCCCGTCCCGGCCGCAAGCCGGTGAAGCGCAAGATGGGTGGCGCCGGCCAGCCCGGCCTGCCCAAACCGGCCGCGGACGAGGATGGCGCCAAGCCGCTCAAGCGGGCCCGCGGCCGTCCTGCCGTGCGCCGTCCTGCCGGAAAAACGGCGGCAGCCGATCGCGACACCGCCCCCGGCCGGCCGCCGCGCAAGCCGCAGGGACGCCGCTAGGACATGCGGGTCGTCGGCGGCAAGTTCCGCAACCGCGCCCTGGTCGCGCCAAAAGGCCGCTCCACCCGCCCGACCTCCGACCGGGCGCGCGAGAACATGTTCAATGTGATCGAGCATGCCGACTGGTGCCCGCCGATCGAGGACGCCCGGGTGATCGATCTTTATGCCGGATCCGGTGCGCTGGGCATCGAGGCCGTGTCCCGCGGCGCCGCTTTCTGCCTGTTCGTGGAAATGGCCGCCGAGGCGCGCGGCGCGATCCGCGACAATGTCGACACGCTGCAGCTTTTCGGCGTCACCCGCATCCATCGCCGCGACGCCACGGCGCTGGGCGAGAAACCGTCCAATCTGGGTGCGCCCTTCGACCTGGCCTTCCTCGACCCGCCCTATGGCCATGGCCTGGGCGAAAAGACCCTGGCGAAACTGGTCGAGGGCAAATGGGTCAGCGAGGATGCCGTCGCCGTCCTCGAAGTCGGCGCCGATGAAAACCCCGCAACACCGGGCTGGCAATGCCAGACCGTCAAGGAATACGGCGCCGCCAAAGTCCTCTTCCTGACCCGCGAAAAGACCTGACCGCACGTTTTACACCCTCCCTCCACTTACACCCTCCCCCGCTTCCCCCGGCCTTGTGCCGGGGCCCGGTTGAGCCTCCTCCTGAAACGCCGGCAGGCCCCGGAACAAGTCCGGGGAAAGCGGAAGTGTGTATTTCAACCTCTTCCATTTCTCCCGGCCACCCGCTTTCGCGGGCGCAGGCTTCAGCCTGCGCAGGCAGGCTGCAGATCCGTGATCTACCTTGCTGCGTGAAGCGTGAGCCGCGTCCAGCCGGTCCCGGACAGCGCTGCGCGCTTCCGGGAAAAACTGTGTGTTTGCAGATGAGGAAGCACAAAACCCTCCACGGGCTTGCGCTCTGGAGCGATGAGAGGGGTGCGGGATGCGCGGCGGACATCGTGTCCGGATTTGAAGCTTTGGTGGTGATGCCCGAGGCATCCCGCACGCGGAGATTTACCCGGATCCCTTGCGGGACCGTCTCGAAACCTGCAGGCACGGGCCGGTCGAGCTTTTTGCCGGTGTCCCCGC
>NZ_JBDWAS010000029.1:0-19437 GCF_039978735.1 Maricaulis sp. | reverse complement strand
CCTCATCACCCGCCTCGCCATGAGCCTCCTGCAGCGCATCGACGACCCCAAAACATCCATACGAAGACGCATGAAACGTTGCGCCTGGGAAAACGACTACCTCCTCAACGCCATCGCCCATATGCGATAGCCCTGCCCATCCAGGGGGAGGATGGGGTTCGCAGACCCTAACCCGCAGCCAGCGCCGCCAGACGGGCATAGATGCCGTCATCATTGGCGGCCAGCTCGTCATGCGTGCCCTGTTCGACCACACGGCCGCGATCGAAGACCAGGATGCGGTCGGCATCGCGGATGGTCGACAGGCGGTGGGCGATGAGGATCGTCGTGCGACCGGCCATCACCGCTTCCATCGCCGCCTGCACATCGCGCTCGGTCTCGTTGTCGAGGCTGGAGGTCGCCTCGTCGAGAATGAGGATCGGGGCATCGGCCAGGATCGCCCGGGCAATTGCCACGCGCTGGCGCTCGCCGCCCGAGAGCTTCACGCCCCGCTCGCCGACCAGCGTGTCATAGCCCTGTGGCAGGCGCCGGATGAAGGCGTCGGCATGGGCGGCTTTCGCCGCCTCCACCACCTCGTCCAGCGAGCAGCCCGGCCGGCCATAGGCGATGTTCTCCGCGATCGAGCGGTGGAACAGCGCCGGGTCCTGGGGCACCAGGGCGATATGGCGGCGCAGGCTGTCCTGCCGCACATCGCGCACATCCTGACCATCGATGATCACACAGCCATCGTCGACATCGTAAAGACGCTGGACCAGCTTGACGAAGGTCGACTTGCCCGACCCGGTCGGGCCAACCAGTGCCACCTTTTCCCCGGGCCGGATGGCGATGGAAAAGTCGGTGTAGAGCGGGCGCGACTGGCCGGCATAGGTGAAGTCGACATGGTCGAAACGGATCGCGCCCTTCGAGGGCCGGAAGTCCTGCGCGTCCGGACGGTCCTCGACCTCGCTTTCCTGCAGGTCGAAAATCGCCAGGTCCTGGATCTCGTCCATGCTTTTCTGGACCTGCTGCACCTGTTCGCCGAAGCGGCGCATATAGCCGGCCACGATCATGTAGGCGGTCAGCGCTGCCGTGACATCGCCGGCCGTCGCCGCGCCGCGTGACCATTGCCAGACCAGCAGGCCCACAAGGGCGGCCTGCATCGACAGGTCGGTGACGATGTTGACCAGCCAGGAATTGACGAAACGCAGCCAGGTCTTCTTGGCCTCGGCGCGCCAGCGCCAGGCCAGAGCGTGGAAGCGCGTGTCCTCGCGCGTCTCCGCGCCGAAGGCCTTCACCGTGGCGATGCCGCCGACCGCGTCGGCCAGCGCGCCGCCGATCTGGCTGTCCAGCGCGTTCGAGCGGATGTTCTGCGGGCGGATATAGTAGCGGCTCAGCACCAGGGTGGAGGTCACAAAAGCGGCCATCACGCACAACACCACCAGGCCGACCAGCGGCCAGCGTGCGGCCATCACGGCGGCGATGCCGAGCATGACCGCCACCGACGGCGCGACGCCGAAAATGATGTTCATGGTCAGATTGTCATAGGCCCACATGCCACGCGTCACCTTGCGCACGACCGAACCGGCAAAGGTGTTGGCGTGCCAGTCCAGCGAGAAGCGCTGCACCTTGGAAAAGGCCTCCGAGGTCAGGTCCGCCATGTTCGCCGAAGAGAAGGGCACCTCGCAGCGCGAGGCCAGCTGGCGGAAGGCGTAGAACACCACAGCCACGCCCAGATAGAGCGCGAAGGCGGGCCAGGGCGTCCCGGCATCCGGCCCGGCGGCCAGCGTGTCGATCAGCCGGCCGGCGGCCAGCGGGATCATCAGCTCGGTGATGGTCGCCAGCGTCATGAAGCCGATCATCCCGGTCAGCAGCCACGGGCGCCGCGCCCACTGGCGGCCGAGATAGGCCAGAACCTGGGTGTTCTTCAGCTCGCGCGTGCGCGGCGTTTCATTTTCGTCGTCGAGAAAGTCGGACATGGCAGCGTCGGAGCCCCTTTGCGGAGGGTGGGGCGATCCGTCCTCATGAACTTGATCATCTGGGAAAAGCGAAGGTCGGGCGCAATGGATAACCCGTGGACCGTTCCCGCATCGCGCGGGTCGGGCTGTCGACGGGACCAGGCAGCGCGCCGGCTACCTGCTTTCCTAGATGGATCGTGTCATGGATCTGCTCACTTGTGCCGATTGATCCGGGTGCGCTGGGTAGCCGCTCGCGCCGGCAAGGGCAAGTTTCGCCGGCGCGCTTTTCGCGTTTGAAGGGAGAAGTGTGGCCTGCCGGGCACAGGGGGAGGGGAGCCCCGTGCCCGGTCAGGCCGCTTCCACGGCCTGGAGATAACGCTGTATCTCCGACCGGATGCTGGAGCTCTGGCGGGACAGTTCTTCTGCCGTGCCGGCCACCTGGCAGGCGGCGGCAGAGGTCGAACTGGCGGCCGTTTCGAGCATGGTCACGGAACGGTTGACCTCTTCGGTCCCGGCCGCGGCCTCGTGAACATTGCGGTTGATCTCGTCCGTCGCGGCGGTCTGCTGTTCGGCACCGACGGCGACGGCTGCGGAGATTTCGGCGACCTGGCCGACCACATCGTGGATCGACTGGATGGCGCCGACGACATCCTGCGTGCTTTGCTGGATGGTGCGGATCTGGCTGGTGACGTTCGCCGTGGCCTGTTCGGTCTGCTCGGCGAGATTCTTCACCTCGCCGGCGACGACGGCAAAGCCCTTGCCGGCTTCACCCGCCCGCGCGGCCTCGATGGTGGCGTTCAGGGCCAGGAGCTTGGTCTGTTCGGTCACGCTGGCGATCAGGACGAGCACATCCTCGATCTCGCGGGCGGCGCCGGCCAGGCCGTCGATCCGGGCGAGTGCCTGGGAGGTGCGGCTGGAAGCGGTTTCGGAAATCTCGGCACCGCGCCCGATCTGGTTCGAGACCTCGCGGATGGCAGCAGCGAGTTCCTCGGTCGCGGCCGCGACGGTCTGCACATTGGACGAGGTCTGCACCATGGTGGCCGACACGCTCTGGGTCTGGGCATTGCCCTCTTCCGCCGCGGTCGCCATCGAGCTCGCCGTGGCTTCCAGCTCCTCGGCCGCGCTGGCCAGGGTGGCCATGGAAATCTCGATCTGTGCCTCGAAGGCGTCGGTCAGTTCCTTTACCGTTGCGGCCCGTTCCAGCTCGCGGCGGGCGTTCTCCTGATCCTTGCGGATCTGTTCGACACGCTCGCGCGAGACGGTGATGAAGTGCTGCAGCGTGCGGTTCAGCGCGCCGATCTCGTCTCGCCGGTCGATCCCGTCGACGCGCACATCGAGATTGCCTTCCGCGACACGGGTCAGATTGCCGACGACACGGTCCAGCGGCTGCACGATCTGGCTGCGGCTGATGATGTGAGCCAGGGCAAAACCGCCCAGCGCCGAGATGAGGCTGACCGCGATCATCGCGATGCGGACCGACTTCATGGTCGCTTCCGCATCGGCGGCAAGCTCGACGCCGCGATGATCGGCGTGCTCGATATAGGCCTCTATGGCACTGCGCAGCTCGACGATCGTGTCGTCCGAGCCGTGCACCGCAGCAAGCAGGGTGCGGTGCTCTTCGCTCATCTCGATCTCGCCGATTTCCTCGGCCGTGCGGATCGAGTTTTCCATGTCTGCGAGATAAGCGGCGTAGGCGCGCTCGATACGGTCGAGCATGCGGGTCTGTTCGGGCGAGGCAGTCGCGCGGGCCTCGGCGAGCAGGTGCTCGAAGTCCGCTTCGCTTTCCAGAACATGGGCCCGGGCGCGCTCAAGCTGTCCCGGGTCGATCGCCGCCTGGTATTCGGTGCGGTTGAGGTCGATCGCGTCCTGTCCGAGATGGCCGCCCAGATTGATCTGGACCGCCAGTTCCTCGATCGCGAGCGCGTCGTGCTCGACATGGTTGAGGCTGACGATACCGATCGTGGCGACTGTAGCGATGGCCGCCACAAGAAGGCCGGTGATCGTGAGGATCTTGGTCGCGATGGAGACGTCCGAAAACCGTGGCATGGGCAATCCGGGCCTGGAGTGGGAGCGCACGGGGCGCTGCTGTGCAATCGTGTTCGTGTTGTGCTGCTTCCGACCCGATTTCTGCAAGCCGGGCAGCGAACGACCTAAGGTCGATAGGTCGGACGGTGCAAACTGTGAAGGTATATAGAATGAGTATCTATTAACGTTCCGGTAAATGGCTCCGGCCGTAGCAGGAGCGTCTTCCATCAAAGGGCCGAGTCGATCCCGAGCCTGAGGCCACACTCCAGGCACTTCCTGGAGACCGCCCGCGCGGTCTGATCGTTCAGGCTTCCAGACCGTCGATACAGGCGGCCTGGAGGGCTTCCTGGATTTCCGGGGAGGCGGGCAGGAGCTTGCGAGCGTCGAGGTCCATGGGGGCGGCGACGCCCTCCATCGTCCACCACGGGCGTCCGGTCTCAGCTTCCAGCACCCAGTGAACGAGATTGCGAACCTTGGGGCCGGCAGACTTCAGCCCCGAGCGCACGACGAAACCGTCCCCGGCCCGTGCCCAGCGCCAGGGCCGTATACGGCATTCCAGCAAGGCTCCGCCGACTTTGCCGCCGCCCCGGGCATGCATGGCGTATTCTTCGGGGAGGGCGTCCGCGAAATTGGTCACGCTGTCGGAAATGCTGCCGAGCAGGAATTCCAGACGCATGCGGCCAAAGGCATCCATCTCCTCCATGCCGAAGCGGCCGCGCCCGATCTGCTGCAGGCCCAGCGCGTCGGCCCTCGCCAGGCTGGCCTCGGCCCCGGGCTGCGTTTCCAGCGTGATGCCGCGCGGAGCCGCAAAGTCCGGACAATCCACGGTCAGCCGGTCGGCCCGGCTGGCGAAGCGTCGCGGCCAGCCAAAGTCATGCCCGTCCTGGGGGGCCGCATGGCTCAGCACGATCCGGAGACTGGCAGCCGGCACGCCCGATCCGGAATGGCGCATGACCAGGATCGCGGTCGCACCGGATGCGGTGTGCTCGAGAAGGCCGCCCTCGATATAGACCGGCGCGCCGGGATGGGCCTCGGCGAGGAAGCGGATGTGGATGTCGCGGGCGATCAGCGTTGCGGTCGCGTCCGCGCGATGGACGGGATTGAGCCCGGCCTCTTCGGCCAGATTGGCGACAGCCTGGGCGGCCTTGGCGAGATAGAAGCGCACATTCATGTGCCCCAGCTCGTCGCATTCCCAGGCATTCACGGTGCCGCGCCAGAGTTCGATCATCGCTGGAAACCCGTTCCGGCTGGAGGGTCAGTGCTTGCAATTTCCACAATGGCCGAAATGCTCGACCACCGAACGTTCGATCACGAAGCCTGCGGGCATGTTGATGGGGTCGGGCGCGCCGTGCCGTTCCTCCACTGATCCGCAGTCGGAACAGATGAAGAGTTCGGCGCCGCCATCATCATGGGCGTGGGAACAGCCGACGAAGGCATTGAGGGCCTCGACCTTGTGCACCAAGCCTGCCGTCATCAGGAAATCCAGGGCGCGGTAGACCGTCGGAGGCTTGGCTGCGCCCGGCCCGGGCTTGAGCGCTTCGAGCAGGTCGTAGGCCTTCACCGGCGCGTCGGCCTCCAGAACGAGTTCGAGCACGCGCCGGCGTACGGGCGTGAGCTTCTCGCCACGTTCGGCACAGTGGTTTTCGGCGGCCTCAAGGGCCCGGATCAGAGAATCGCGAGTCATCTGACAGATATTTAATCGCAGTCCGGCCATTTTCACACCCCGAGGGATTGTCGCATCGGGGATGTTATAATATCACCACTCGCAATTGTGTTGTTATTACGTTGCGGGGATGCCATGCGTAACCTTCTTGCCTCCACCAGCTCGCTGCTCGTGCTCGGTCTGCTGACTGCGGCGCCGGCAGCTGCCCAGACGCATACCGACGGCGACCAGGCGGATGCCGATGTCATCGTCGTCACCTCCCAGCCGCTCGGCGTGACAGCCGATGAGGTTGTCGGCGGTGTGGAAGTGGTCAACCGGCGCCATCTCGAGGACAATCTGTCTGGCTCGCTGGCCGACACGATCGCGCACGAACCCGGTGTCTCGACGACCTATTTCGGTCCGGCTGCCAGCCGTCCGGTGATCCGGGGGCTCGGCTCCGACCGGGTGCGCGTCCTGGTCAATGGTGTCGGCCTGATCGACGCCTCCACCAACTCGCCCGACCACGCCGTGGCATCGGAAGCCCTGGAAGCCGAAAGCGTGGAAATCCTGCGCGGCCCGGCCGCCATCGCCTATGGTGGTGGTGCGATCGGTGGCGTCGTCAACGTGATTGACGGCCGCATTCCCGAAGAGCGCGTCGAGGACGGTCTGGATGGCCGCTTCTACGCGTCGATGACATCGGTCGATGAGGGCGAGACGGCTGCGGGCCGGGTCCGCTTCAACGCTGGTGAGTTCGTGATCAATCTGGAAGCGCTCACGCGGACGGCCGACAATTACGACATCCCCGGCTATGCCGAGTCCGACCTGTTCCGCCTGTTCGAGGAAGCCGAACACGAGCACGAGGACGAGGATCACGACGATCATGACGACGAAGATCATGATCACGAGGAAGAAGAACATCCCTACGGCACGGTCGAGAACTCCCGCCTGGATTTCTCCTCGGCATCCGCGGGTATCTCCTGGGTCGGCGAAAACGGCTTCTTCGGCTTCGCCGTGAAGCAGTCCGATGCGCTCTATGGTGTGCCCGGTCATGCCCACGCCCATGGCGAGGACGATCATGAAGACGAGGGTGAAGATCATGACGAGGATCATGATCACGAGGACGAAGAACACGATCACGGCGATGTTCGCATCGACCTCGAACAGACCCGCTATGACCTGCGCGGCGAGTGGCGCGATCTGGGCGAACACATCGAACGCATCCGCTTCTCCTTCGGCGTCGGCAGCTACGAGCATGTCGAGCTGGAAGGCGATGAAGTCGGTACCCGTTTCACCAATGACGGCTGGGAAGGCCGGCTCGAGGCCCGCCATACCCCGGTCGAATTGTGGGGCGGCAGCTGGGAAGGTGCCGCCGGCCTGCAGGCCTTCAACCGCGATTTCGAGGCCGCCGGCGAGGAAGCCTATGTCCCGCCGTCGGAGACGTCCGACTGGGGCCTGTTCATTGTCGAGCGCTGGGATCGCGAGACCTGGGGCCTGGAAGGCGGGCTCCGGCTGGAGACACGCGAGCTCGACACGCCGACCGAAAGCCGCGATTTCGACACGCAATCCTTCTCGGGTTCGGTCTTCGTCCGCCCGATGCGCGACACCTTCCTGGCCCTGACCCTGTCGTCCAGCGAACGGGCGCCGACGGATGTCGAGCTTTTCGCCGACGGTCCGCACGTCGCAACGCGCTCCTACGAAACCGGCAATCCGGCTCTGGACGTCGAAAAGGCACTGTCCGCGGAAATCACCGCGCGCACCACGATCGGCGAATGGGGGCTGGAAGGCTCGATCTTCCGCGCCGACTATGACGGCTTCATCGCGTCCTTCCCGACAGGTGAGGAAGAGGATGGCTTCCCGGTCTATGAATACCGCCAGGAAGACGCCGTGCTCAGCGGTTTCGAGGGCCGTATCGAAGGCCCGCTCGGCTCGGTCGGCGTGTTCGACCTGTCCGGCGAGCTGACGGGTGAATATGTCCGCGGTGAACTCGACGACGGCGGTAACCTGCCGCGCATCCCGCCGCTCTCTTTCACGGCGGGCGTCACGGCCAGCACGGCCCGTCACGATCTGCACCTGGAGGCCGAATGGGCCGATGTGCAGGACGAGACGGCCGTCGAGGAGCTGAAGACCCAGAGCTATGTGCTGGTGAATGCGCGCTGGACGATGGAACCCTTCGACGATCGTGGCATGCGCATCGTGCTGGAAGGCCGGAATCTGACCGACCAGGAAGCGCGTGTGCACACCTCTGTCCTCAAGGACTTGGTGCCGTTGCCGGGCCGCAATTTCCGGGCCGCCCTGGTCCTCGATTTCTGATCGGCGGTCGTCCCGCCGGACGCCCTGCGTCAGCCTGCCGCGCGGCAGGCTGACGCGCGGCGAAACGCGCACTTCAGACACGCGCGAAGTGGGTCCAGAAAGTCCTCAAGTTTTCTAGGGACGAAAGGACAGACCCATGAAACGCCTCCTTCTGAGTGCCATCGCAACCAGCCTTCTTGTTGCCGCTCCCGCCGCCGCCGAACAGGGCGACTGGCTGATCCGCCTGCGCGGCCTGCACGTCATGCCGAACGAAGGCGCTACGATCGATCCGATCGGCGGCGATGTCGACATCGACACCTCGATCGTGCCGGAACTGGACATCTCCTACTTCATCCAGGACAACTGGGCCGTCGAGCTCATCCTGGGCGTCACGCCGCACGACGTCTCCGCCGTCGGCACCAGCGTGGGCAATGTCGATCTGGGCGACGTCACCCTGTTGCCGCCGACCCTGACGCTGCAATACCACTTCAATCCGGAAGGCAAGGTGCGGCCCTATCTCGGCGCCGGCGTCAACTACACCACCTTCTTCAACGAAGACCTGCCCAACGGGTCCGCGCTGTCGACCATCGATTATGACGACAGCTTCGGTCTGGCCGCCCAGGCCGGCCTCGACTACGCGCTCGAAAATGGCTGGCTGGTCAACTTCGATGTGAAGTATATCGACATCAATACCGACGTTCTCATTGACGGCGCCATTTCCGCCGACGTCGATATCGATCCGGTGATCTTCGGCATCGGCATCGGCCGCACTTTCTAAGATCGAGCGGTCCTCATTGCGAGTGCCGGGCCCGTCTCCCTCCGGGCCCGGCATTTTTCTTGCGTGCTGTTTGTCGATCTGCCTGCGCCGATGCGTTGCCGCATCTGGGCATATCCGCTATCTAGCGCCCAAAGAACTGAAGGGGTTTGTTCCATGGCCGATGCACCCGCCACCGAGCCGCGTCTCACGGGTTCCGTTCCGCTCTACAAGAATGTGGAGCCGCTGAACCGGCAGAAGCACAAGAATTACGGCGTCAAGACTGTCGCCAATCCGTTTTCCTTCCTGAAGGACTGGCATTTCGTGCCGGCCATCAGCCCGGAATTCTCGTTTGCCTGCGGCAGCTATCCGATCATCTTCCTCGGCGAGCGCAAGATGCCGGTGCTGGTGATGGGGCTGCGCCAGGGCTCGAATGTTTTCGTGACCGGCGAAGGCCAGTTCGACAACGAGCACTACATTCCGGCCTATGTGCGCCGCTATCCCTTCGTCAGCGCGACGAACCCGAACGACCAGGCCTCGACGGTCTGTGTCGACCTGGATGCCGAGTTCGTGGTGTCTGAAAACCCGGAGCGCCCCTTCTTCAACGAAGACGGCGAGCCGTCCGACTACACCAAGCAGGCCATCGACTTCGTGTCGGCGTTCGAAAACGACGCCCGCACGACTGAAGCCTTTGTTGAGCGCCTGATCGCGCTCGACCTGCTCGAGCAGAAGGACGTCAAGGTTGCCAACCCGCAGGATCCGCAAAACCCGGTCACGGTTGCGGAGTACTGGGGCGTTTCCAACGAGAAGTTCGCGGCTCTGCCGGCGGCCAAGCTCAAGGAAATGATGGACAATGGCGATCTGACTGCCGTGATGTCCCACCTGATCTCGCTGCAGCGCTGGGACCGCATCCTGCGCCGCACGTCGCAGCTCGGCCAGGCTCAGGCTCAAGCCAAGGCCTGATCGGAACCTGCGGCTCACAACAAGACGGCCGTGCCCCCGGGGTGCGGCCGTTTTGCTTTTTACATCACCATTTCGGGAGCCCGGTTCGAACTGCGTCGAATTCCGCCTATATCGGTGTTTCGATAGCGTCATCGATCATCCTGCGAGGTCTCGTACATGCGTTTCGTCCTGTTCGTCCTGATCCTGCTCGGCCTGAATGCGCCGGCCGATGCCCAGCCGGCCTGGGCGAGCGGTGAACCGATCGTCGAGGCGCGCCTCGTCTCCGAACTGTCGCAGGCCGAACCCGGACGGACGTTTCATATCGGCCTGCACCAGGTCATGCCGGAGGGCTGGCACACCTATTGGCGCAATCCCGGCGATAATGGCCTGCCCGTCGAGATCGACTGGACTGCGCCTGCAGGGGTGAGCATCGGCGAGATCGTCTGGCCGGCACCGATCGAACTGCCGCTGACCGACGAGATCATGGACTATGGCTATAAGGGCGAGGTTACCCTGCCCATGCCGGTCATGATCGATCCGGGTTTTGCCGGCGACAGCGTGACCCTGGTTGCCGATGCGACCTGGCTGGTGTGCGAGGACATCTGCATTCCCGAGGAGCGCACGCTGGAACTGACTGTGCCGGTCGGGGCCGCCTCCGAACGCGACGAAGCGGGATACTGGACGATCCGCGCCGCGCTCGATGCCGAGCCGATGCTCGCGGATGATCTCGATGCGCAAATGGGGCTGACTTCGGGCCGGGTCGTGCTGGATCTGGGCGGCGGCGATCTGGTCCGCGATGCGGTCGAGTGGCGCAATCTGCGCTTCTTCCCGTATGAAGCCGGCCTGATCCGCCATGCCGGACCGCAGGAGGTCCAGCGCGATGGCGAACGTGTGCTGCTGGTCATGGAGCCGGGCTATGCGGCCGATGACAAGCTGCAGTCGGCCCGGGGCGGGGTCTTGTCCTATGAGGTGAATGCCGGCGGACGCTGGCAGCGCCACGCCGTTGCGGTGTCTCCCGAACCGGCCAGCCGGACGCCCGCTGTCGCCGTGGCGAATACAGGTGGTGCCGGCGAAGACAGCCTGCCGCCCAACCTGCCCTGGCTTTTCGTCCTGGCGTTTGGTGGTGGCCTCATTCTCAACCTGATGCCCTGTGTCTTCCCGATCCTGTCGATCAAGGTTCTGAAATTCGTCCAGGTTGCCCATTCCGACGCCGGACAGGTGCGCCAGCAGGGGCTGTTCTTCCTGGCCGGGGTCCTGGTGAGTTTCGTCAGTCTCGCAGCACTTCTGGTCGGGCTGCGCGAATTCGGCCTGCCGGTCGGCTGGGGCTTCCAGCTGCAGGTGCCGGTCGTGGTTGCGGTGCTGGCGCTACTGCTCTTTGCCATCGGTCTCAACCTGCTCGGCGCCTTCGAATTCGGTACCCGGCTGATGGGGCTGGGCTCCGGCCTGACCGAGAAGCCGGGCTGGCGCGGCGCCTTCTTCACCGGTGTTCTGGCCGTCGTCGTGGCCGCCCCCTGTGTCGGCCCGCTCGCCGCCGGTGCGCTGGGGCTGGCCCTGACCCAGCCGACGCCGGTCGTGCTGGCCGTGGCGGCGGCGCTCGGGCTTGGCCTGGCAGCGCCCTTCGTGCTGTTCAGCTTCTTCCCGGCCATGCTGCGCATCCTGCCCCGGCCCGGCGAGTGGATGGTGGTCTTCCGCCAGGCGCTGGCCTTCCCGATGTTCGCCTCGGTGATCTGGCTGCTCTGGGTGCTGTCGATCCAGTCCGGTCCTACCGGCGTCCTGCTCGTCGGGATCGCCATGGTCGCACTGGGACTGGCCGTATGGGCCAATCGCGGCAATGGCGCCGTCTGGAAGTCGGTGGCCCTTGTGGCCCTCGCCATCAGCGTGGCGAGCACGGTCTGGGTCGCCCGCATCCCCGAGGCCGCGGCTCAACAGACCGCATCCAGCGGTGAGCGTTTCGAGCCCTGGTCACGGGCCCGGGTCGAGGAATTGCGCGCCGAGGGGCGTGCCGTCTTCGTCGATGTCACGGCCGCCTGGTGCGTGACCTGCCAGGTCAACAAGCTGCGGGTGCTACATACGGACGACATCCAGGCTGCCTTCGACCGCTTCGACGTTGCCCAGCTGCGCGCGGACTGGACCAATCGCGACGAGACGATCGCCGCGCTGATCTCCGAGCATGGCCAGGCCGGTGTGCCGCTCTACCTGCTTTATCCGGCCGGTGGCGGTCCGGCGCAGGTACTGCCGACGGTCCTCACGAAATCGGGACTGGAACAGGCGCTCGACCGGGCCTCGCGCCGCAACGGCTAACCAGCGCGGCTGGTGGCCGGACAGCTGGCGGGCAGTTCGATCCCGCTCAGATCGGCATCGCTGTCGACGGCCGGGGCAATCTCGCTGGCATCGCGCATCAGGTCGGCCAGGGCCGAATAGATGTGCGCCTGTTCGGCCGCCGTCTCCGCAGTGTTCAGCGCGCCCAGCCGGCGCTCGGCATCGGCTGACATGCCGCGGAAGATGCAGCGCAGGTCGATCGGGCCTCCAGCCGCATCGATCTGACGGCTCAGCATCAGCGCCTCGACGGAAAACTGCTCCAGCTCGAAGCCGAACGGATCCTCGATATCCAGCGGATGCGCGGGCGCGGCCGGGCGTTGTGCGGCAGCCTGTGACCGCGCCGACGCCTCGCTGCCCAGACGGGTAGCGAAATCGGCAAAGTCCTGTCCCGGTCCGGCATGGGCATGGGCGCCGAGCACGGTCGCGGCGAGGGCGGCGAGCAGGATCTGACGCATCATGGCACGGCTCCGGTTGCGATCGCTGTGATCATGGCAGTAAGGCCTTGATTTCCCGTGAACGTGTCGCAAATCCCGGACCAGTCCTGCTATCACGGGTTCACAGAGCGCCGTTTGGTATGGAAAACAGCGCTGTCAGGCGCGCAGGGCCCGGGGCGATCCCGGTCCGCCCGCATCCGGAGAGACACCATGAGCAAGCAGAAGACCTTCCGTCCGAAGGCCCGCCGCCCGCGCGGCTTCGAGGATCGCACCGGTTCGACCCTGCGGGTCGAGCGGCATCTGGTCGAGTGCGCGAGCCGGGTCTATGACGATTGGGGTTTCGAACCGCTGATGACGCCGGCTTTCGAATACGCCGACGCGCTGGGTAAGTTCCTGCCGGATGAGGAACGTCCGAATGAGGGCGTCTTCGCGATGGAGGATGATGACGGCCAGTGGATGGCGCTGCGTTATGATCACACCGCGCCGCTGGCACGCTTCGTCGCCGAGAACTTCCAGGACCTCAACAAGCCCTATCGCCGCTATCAGGCGGGCGATGTCTGGCGCAATGAAAAGCCCGGCCCGGGCCGCTTCCGCCAGTTCGTGCAGTGCGATGCCGATACGGTCGGCTCGTCCAACCCGGCCTCCGATGCCGAGATGATCGCCCTGGCGGCCGAGGTGATGCGCTCGGTCGGTCTGAAGGACGGCGACTATGTCATCCGCGTCAATGACCGGCGTGTGCTGGACGGGGTGCTGGAGAGCATCGGTGCGTCCGATCCCGACCGCCGCATGCGCGTGCTGCGCGCCGCCGACAAGCTGGACCGGCTGGGCCGCGATGGCGTCGCCGCGCTGCTGGGTGAGGGGCGCAAGGACGAGTCCGGCGACTTCACCGAAGGCGCCAGGCTGGACAAGGCCGGTATCGACACCGTGCTGAATTTCCTGGACGCGACCGGCGGCAGCCGTGAGGCCGTGATCGCGCGGCTGGAACCGCTCGTGGGCACGTCGGAAACCGGCAAGGCCGGTCTCGCTGCGCTGTCGGAAATCCATGCCGTTCTCGGTGCGATCGGTGTCGACGAGATGCGTGCGGCTTTCGACCCGTCGATCGTGCGCGGGCTGGGCTACTACACCGGTCCGGTCTTTGAGGCAGAACTGCTCGCCCAGGCCACCTATGAGGACGGCAAGCCGATCCAGTTCGGCTCGGTCGGCGGTGGCGGGCGCTATGACGACCTGGTTGCCCGCTTCACCGGTCAGGCCGTGCCGGCCACCGGCTTCTCCTTCGGTGTCAGCCGCTTTGCGGCGGCGCTCTCCGCACTGGGCCTGACGGGCGAGGCAGCGGAAAAGCCGCTGGTTATTGTCGTGGCCTCCGAAAAGGATCGCTCGGCTGACTATCTCCGGATGGCGGCCGAACTGCGCGCGGCCGGTTTCCGGGCCGAGGCCTTCGTTGGCGGCGGCAATATGGGCAAGCAGATGAAATATGCCGACCGCCGCGGCGCGGTGGCCGCCGTGATTGTCGGGTCCGAAGAACGCGAACAGGGCCTGGTCACGATCAAGGATCTCAAGCTGGGCGCACGCCTGGCAGCGGATATCAGCGACAATCGTCAGTGGAGGGAGGAACAACCTGCCCAGCAGACGGTCGCCCGTGACGCCTGGATCGCTGCAGTCAAAGAGGTTTCCAGCCGCTAGCGCTGACAGGGCTGTTTGCGGCGAACCGCGGATGGTTGCGACAAAACGTTAAAGATTGGGGTTGACGTAACTCGGTGGCCACGTAAACGTAGGCACAGGACACGGACCTGACCGTCCTGTCCCTTTGGCGTTTCGGGGAGGAGACGCCCTTTATCGACCAACCGTTATCTTGAGGCTGGCCCTGCGCCAGCCTCTTTTTTTGCCTGCAAAATGAAAAACGGGCCGGGAGGGACCGGCCCGTTTGACCAAACCTGTCGTGACCAGGTTTGCGTTTAGTAAGAGCCGCTGCGTACTTCGCCCTGACTGCGGCTGGGCCGCTCGCTCGCCGAGTTATTATCGGAATCAGACGCTGGCATAGAGGCACAGGCCGCGACCGCCAGAGCGGCGACCAGAGTCAGAGTTTTCAAGATTGGTTTGTTCTGCATGGTTTTCCTCGCATGGTTGTGCCCCCCGGCTTTCTGTTGTCCACCGATCAACACGATCTGTCGGCGCTGTTAGGACCGCGATCAGTTTTCATCATCGCTGCGGAACTCGAGAATCACGACGCGTTCGCCGTCATCGCTCTCGATCACGCGGTGTTCCCGGTCACCTTCCAGATGCAGGCGCTCGACGTGACGGCGCACGCGGTCGCGCTCGGTGTCGCCGGCGAGCCGGTCGGCTTCCAGACGATTGAGCCAGTCGATCAGGGCGTCGCCGGTCTGTTCCTCGCCATCGACCCAGACGCGGCGGCGGCCGTCATCGTCCTGTTCGATCCGGACACTGCTGTTCTCGTGCAGGTCGAGACGCTCGGTCCGCTCGCGCCACGCCAAGGCCCGGTGGCGGCTTTCATCGGCGCGCGCGGCCTCTTCGTCGCGGCGGCGGATGATCTCCATCCTGCGGCGTTCGCGGTCGGCATCCCGGGCGGCGCGGGCGATATCGCGCTCGGCACGGGCCATATCGCGCTCGGCTTCGCGCAGCTCGATCCGGACACGGCGCCGCTCGCCTTCCATCTCGCGCTCGACCTCGGCCAGCTCGATGCGGACATCAGCCATGGCCTCGCGGATTTCCTCGCGCGCTTCGCGCAGGCCTTCACGGACCTCGGCCTGTTCCTCGGGCGTCAGGTCGTTCCAGTCGCTGTCATGGTGGAAGTCCCCGCGCTCCAGATTGGCCAGGGCCTGTTCAAGCGAGCGCATGACTTCGGCTTGCACCTCTTCACCATCGAATTCGATCTCGACGTCGAAATTGCGGGCAAGCTCGGTCTGCATGCGGGCCAGGTGTTCGGCGCGCTCGGCCATATGGGCGGCGAATTCGGTGTCGAAGGCCATCTCGAAATTGCGCTCCACGACGCGGATATCGCCTTCACCGACGATGATCACGCTGTCGGCGCCGGCCTCGACCCGCTCGCCGTCGACGGTGACAACGCCATCGGCAATCTCGACCGTCTGGCCGTCAATACGCAGCGTGGTGTCGCGGCCGTCGCGCTCCATGTGGATGGTGCGTTCGCCGTTTTCGCCGCGGATCTCCACCACCGGCCCTCGGCCTTCGGCATTCATGATGACCTGGTGGCCGTCGCTGACCAGGATACGCGTATGCTGCTTGTCGTCGTCGATGGCCCAGGCGGCTGCGCCCAGAGTGGCGATCGCGCCGCCGGCCAGAAGAATGCGTTTCATGTTAATCCCTCGCTGAAGGCCCCTTGTGAGCGCTCAATCTGGCAGGCCGCGCCTTACGGTGCCTGTGCGGGCGCCTGAATATTTCGTCACACTCTTGCCGCAATCCGGACCGGTGAAAAGCACCGGAAAGAAAAAGGCGCGGCAGCCGAAATCGGCTCGCCGCGCCAGTCATGGTTAGGGGCCGCAATCGTGAGCGAAAACGGCCAAGACATACTATGGCGTCAAAGAATGCCGGAATTATGCCGGGGCATGACGAATTCGACACCTCGCAGCCATACAGGCTTGCCTGCGTGGAGCGGGGTTTGCATGGTCAGTCGCAACGGGCGTAGCGGGAGTGCGAAGTGGTGAGACCGGACCGGCGTGAGATTCTCAAATGGGGGGCGGCAGGTGCCATGGCTGCAGCCTGCCCGGCGGCGCTGGCCGATATTGCGGCGATGCCGCTGGCTGAACGCGTCGGCCGGATGCTGCTGCTGGGCTTTATCGGTTCAAGTGCCGAGACGGAAGGCGCCGACGTCATCGCCGATCACCTCGCTCACCGGCGGATCGGCGGCGTCCTCTTCCTGCGCCACAATGTCCGCACGCGCGAGGGTGCGGAGAGCTCGGCCCGGCGGTTCGGCGAGATCGATCCGGCCGCCTGGATGGCGATCGACCAGGAGGGCGGGCTGGTGCAGCGCCTGTCCCGCGATCTGGGCTATACCCATATCCCGCGCGCCATGCAGGTCGCCGAGGCCCGCACGCCCGAAGCCGCAGGCGAGCTCTACCGGCTTGGCGCGGCTGAATTCCGCGCCGCCGGCTTCAACATGAACCTCGCCCCCGTCGTCGACGTCCATGATCCGGACAATGCCGTGATCGGCCGCCACGGTCGCGCCTACGGCACGGACGGTGACACGATTGCCGCCTATGCCGGCGCTTTCATCGAGGCCTATGAGGCCGCCGGTGCCGTCTGCGCCATCAAGCATTTCCCCGGTCATGGCCGGTCGCGCGGCGACAGCCATGACGGGTTCGTCGATATTTCGCAGACCTGGAGCGAAGCCGAACTGGCCCCGTTCGAACAGCTCATCGCCATGGACCGGGCACACATCATCATGGGCGGGCATCTCACCCTGCGCGCTCTCGATCCCAGCGGCGCACCGGTCACGGTATCGCGGCCGATTCTGGAAGGCGTTCTGCGCGAGCGCATGGGCTATCGCGGCGTCATCATGACGGACGATCTGGATATGGGCGCCATCCGCCAGAACTATGATCAGCGCGAGGCCGTGATCCGCTCGATCGAGGCCGGCAATGACATCATCATGCTGTCCAACTCCGCCGCACCCGATCCGGAACTGCCCCAGCGCATCGTCGATTGGGTGGTCGCCGCGATTTCCGAAGGCCGGCTGACGGAGGCACGGATCGACGCGTCTGTCGCGCGGCTGGATGTGCTGCGGGCGCGGGTGGTTTAGCACTGCGGTCGGTATTCGAGCTGCTTTCCCCGGACTCGTTCCGGGGCCTAGCGAACGGCGATTGAATTTCGTCGAGAGCGGAGCTCGTGCAGCCGGCCAGCTAGGCCCCGGAACAAATCCGGGGAAAAAGGGGTGGTGGAAAACCTATTCCTCCTCCGCCGTCTCCTCACCCGTGAGATAAGTATCCAGAAAGCTCACATAAGCCTCGGAGGCCGCGATGCGGTTCTCGCGGCGGCGGAAGCCGTGGCCTTCGTCGGGGAAGAGCACGTATTCCACCGGCACGCCATTGGCGCGGACGGCTTCGACCAGCTCGTCGCTTTCCACCTGCAGCACGCGCGGATCATTGGCGCCCTGGACCACCAGCAGCGGCTTGGTGACATTCTCGGCATGGAAGAGCGGCGAGATGGCACGGTGACGTTCGGCATCGGTCGCCGGATCGCCCATTTCGTCGTACAGCGCCTCGCGGAAGCTTTCCCACCAGGGCGGGATGGAGGCGAGGGTGCGCTCCCAGTTGGTGACGCCGAAGATGTTGATACCCACCTCGAAGGCGTCGGGATGGAAGGTGAGGGCGGCGGCGGTCATGAAGCCGCCATAGGAGCCGCCGATCACGCCGACCTGATCGGCATCGACCCAGTCCTGCTGGCGCAGCCAGTCGCCGGCGGCAACGATGTCGCGCAGATCTTCCTCGCCATGGCGGCGGTCGTCCATATGGTAGAAGGTCTTGCCGTAGCCGGATGAGCCGCGATTGTTGGCGGCGTAGACGGCATAGCCGTGATTGACCAGGTGCTGGATGGTGGCGGAATAACCGATCCGGCTCTGCCCGCCCGGACCGCCATGCACCCACACGAGGGCCGGCACCGGATTGTCGGCACTGGCGCCATGCGGCCGATAGAGGATGCCGGGGATTTCCAGCCCGTCGAAGCTCTCAAAGCGAACGACTTCGGCCTCCACCATTTCGGCCTCGGAAATCGCCGGGTTGAGGGCATTGGTCAGCTGGGCGTGATCCTGGCTGGCCAAGTCGACGACATGCAGGTTCGCCGGAGACGTCGCGCTGTCGATCAGGAAAGCGATCCGACCCTCGTCGCGCGAGAAACGCACCGAGCCGAGATCGCCGGCCGGCAGTTCGGGCAGGTCCAGCGCCGCACCGCTCTGCGTGTCGATGATCGAGACTTCCGTGCGCGCATCGGCATTGATGCCGGAGACGCGATAGCGGCCCGAGGGCGAATAGGTGACGAAGGAGACGTCCCAGTCGGCCTCGATCAACGGCGCGGTGTCGCCGCTCGCCAGATCATAGGTCCAGGCCTGGTTGAATTCGCCATGCTCATCGGTGGCATAGACGAGGGCTGTGCTGTCCGGCGTGAAGGTGTAGACGCCGTGGGCGATATTGCCCTCATGCTCGGTGATCAGCTGCGGCGTGGCATCGCCGGAGGCCAGGTCGACCAGCAGGATATCGCTGTCGGCGGAGGTGCGGTTGCGCACCAGGGCGAGCCAGCGGCCGTCCGGGCTGACATCGCCGATCTCCAGCGCGTCATCATTCTGGAACACCACGCCGCTCTCATAGCTCAGCGTGTCGTAGGCGTAGATGTCCATGGCGCTCTGGTCGCGCTCATTGGTCAGCACCCACATGTCATTGCCGTCCGGCGACCAGCCGAGGAATTGCGCGCGCACCTCCTCGCCCGGCGTGATGTCGTTAAGGCGTCCGTCGAGCTCGCGCACATAGATGTGGCTGATCTCGTTGCCGCCGCTGTCGGCAGTGACCACGGCGCGGTCGTCATTCGGGAACCAGCTCAGGGCGTAGGTCGCGTTCGTCTCCGACGCGGTCAGCGCCTCGCGCGCGCCGCTGGCCGGGTCGACGGCATAGGCGTTGAACACGCCGGTCTCGTCGGAGGAGATCAGGATCCTGCTGTCATCCGCCGACCAGGCAAAACCGGCCGAGGAGGCGAGGCCGAAACTCGTGGTCTGGTGGAAAGTGGCGGCGTCATACTGCGTGACGGCCGGCGCCGTCTGTCCGGCAGCGGCCGTTTCGTCCGGCGCGGCCTGCGTGCCGGTGTCTGCCGGCTGGCAGGCGGCCAGAAGGCCGGCCAGCACCAGGCTGGAACCCGTGATCCGGTATGTCATGTCTGTCCCCTCGATAAGCTGCGCGGAGTTTAGCGCGACTTTACTCCCAATCCCATGGGGAAGTGGGCCGATGGGGCGGCTCTGCCGGTCCCTTCCTCTTTGAGGGACATGTACCTGCGGTACGTGTCCCGGGAAAATCCAGGTTTGTCGCCGGGACACGTACCCAAGGTACATGTCCCTCGATTCAGCAAAAAGAAAAGGCCCGCTCCATC
>NZ_JBDWAS010000028.1:0-16870 GCF_039978735.1 Maricaulis sp. | reverse complement strand
TCACAAAGGCGATGACGGGCATTGGCCGCTCGCGGATCGGGAAGCTCGGAAAACATCGGCAGCACTCCAAAACAAGACACCAACCGAATCCGCAACACCAATCAACGCAACCTCAAATCTCATATGCGATTCCCCTGCCCCTCACCGGAGACCTGCATGCTGCTCACGCTTCCCTTTCGACTGACCGGCCGCCTCATCCTGGCGGTGCCCCTTCTCGGCGGCATGTGCCGGGAAGTGGCGCGCGATCCGGAACGCGCCCTCCTGCCTTTCCTGATCAATCTTCTGATGGGCGTCGCCCTGGCCAGCTGGGTGTTCGGCCCCGTCATCATCATGGCCCTCGCCCTGACCCTGGCACCGGTGATGCTGGTGACCATCATGCTGGCCAGCGCCGATTTCGGCCGGGCGCTGTAGGCGGAGGTCTTGGGTCCTCGCCCTTGATGGGCGAGGGAGGAGAGGCTGATAAATGCGCGCACGTCGTCCTTCCCCTTGATGGGGAAGGTGTTCCGAAGGGACGGAGACGGCCCTTGCAGGAAAGGCTTGCGCCAGTCCTTTCCCTACTTCGTCGAGCGCACCGGCTGCCGGAGGATGATCTTGCGCCGTTGCGGAGCGACGCGGCTCCAGTCATCGAGGTAGATCTCGTGATAGGGGCCATCCGGTTCCAGACCTTGCTGTGGCAGGTAGTCGCCGTAGAGCCCTTCCAAAATCTCCGGAAGGCCGTCCGTTTCGTCGACATGCAGGAACTGCACGCACTTGCCTTCGGTCAGCATCTCCCATCGAACAGCAGGCTTGTCACCCAGTACGTGGCGCGCATCAGCCACCGAGTCCTGCAGTCTTTGTGCGCCGGCCCAGACCGGCAAGGTAATCTGCACGCGCCAACGCCATTTCTCGCGATTGCCCGCTGCCAGGTCGCGCATATCGTCCGCCCAATAAACGACTTCCACCGGCGGTTCGACAAAGGACTTGCCCATTCGCTCCCGGGCTTCGCGCCGGATCGCGTAGATTGCGGTGTAGAGGGCCTTCACCGCGGCTTGGATGGAGGCCGGTTCAGGCGGGCCTTCGCCGTCCAGGATCGCGAAGGGAAGCCCGGGCACATCAACCATGCTGAACGCGCCAGCCGGTGGTGCGTATAGCGCACGTAATGTGGCCCGGTCCTGTGTCAGATCTGTCAGTGCACCGTCTACCATGGCTTGGCCCTCATATAGTCCAGTGTGGTGTTGATCCAGCTCCGCTCGGCGTTCAGCTGGCCGGCCGAGAAGTCGAAAAGACTCTCGACATGATCAGGCATGGGCTGCCTTTGCCGGCGCACGCGCTCCAGCCGCTCCATTTCTGCAGCAACGGACGACAAGCGCGTCTCCAGGGCCTTCAACGCCGCATCGCGTGACAGCACGTGCCAGTGCACCATTCCGAGCAGAAGCGATGAGAAGGTGGGACGATAGGAGCCAAGGGCCGCAATGGTCTGTTCGCACAGGACCTCACGGCCAGATGGGGTGATGCAGAACGTCTTTCGTGCTTTGGCACCCGTGGGCCGCCCGGCCGCGACGAGCCCTGCCTTCTCAAGCTTGCCAAGCACAAAATAGATTGATGAGAAGCCGACCTGCGTCCACTCCCGCATCCCCCGTGTTTCGATGACCTGTTCCAGCTCATACCCGTGGCGCGGCATCTCGGAGACGAGTCCAAGGAGCAGGAGTTCGGCATCTGTGAGGTTCACCGGCATATTCTAGTGCTAGAATAATAGACTGCCAGACGTCAAGCGCCTTGCCCTTCATCGGGCTACCTACCGGGATCCGGCCAACGAGGGGCGGGAAACACGCCCAAGGATCGCCTTTTGCAAGCGGGACCTACCGCCCGGCATACTCCGTCATCAGCGACTGGAAGTCCTCCATCGGCGGGAAGGCCGGGTAGCTGTGGACGGCGGGTGTTGTGGCCCAGTCGAGTTTTTCCGACGTCATCGTCTCGATGAAGGGGGTGGCCCAGTCGCGGGTGTCGAACAGGCTCGCGCGGACATTGACCAGCGCGTCCATGCCGACGATCCGCGTGAACATCCAGCTCATGCAATGCGGGCAGAAATAATGGTCGAGCTGGGGACCGCGCAGCCCGCCCTTCACCGGCTCCTCCCCGACGACGCGGAAAGCCTCCGCCGGGACCATGGCGCTGAGCGAGAACGCGCTGGACGTCATCTTGCGGCAGCCATCGCAATGGCACGCCATGGTGATCAGGGCCGGTGCCGTCACTTCCATCCGGGTCTGGCCGCAGCGGCAGGATCCGGTGTGGGGTTCATGGTTTTCGCTCATGGCTGGCGCTCCATCGCTCTGAATCGGCTGTGCGCCGATCCTGTCAGCCCGCGGCGTCGCCGTCGAACAGGCGGCGCATGCGGGCGTATTCCATCAGGTCGGACAGGCTGACGACGCCGGCAAGCTGGTCGTCCTTGACCACATAGAGCCGGGCGAGGTGATCGTGCTGCATGCGGGCAAAAGCGCCGGAGGCCCGCAGCGGCGCCTCGATCCGCTCGCTATCGCGCACCGGCAGGGCGATGCGGCGCACAGGCGTCGACGCGCGTTCGGCGGCGGGAACCGCCCGCGCCTCTTCCACGCCGGCGCCGCCGACCAGCTGGCCGTCGGCCTCGACCACGGGCACCCAGGCGCGGTGATGGCGCACCAGCACCTCCTCGATGAAATCGGCCACGCTCATATCGGCCTGTGCGGTCTCGAAGGGACCGGCCAGTTCGCCCACCGCGACACCGGCCAGGGCGTGTTTCATGTCCTGCTCATTGCGGGCCGAGACCGCTGCCGTGCGCAGGAAGAGGCCGATCAGCACCCACCAGATGCCGCCCATCTGGCCCGCAAACAACGCCAGCCCGGCGCCCGAGGCGATAAAGACATAAGCGAAGAACTCGCCCGCACCGCTGGCCCAGCCGGTGGCGCGGCGCCGGTCGCCGGTGAACAGCCACAGGATGGCGCGCAGCACCCGTCCGCCATCGAGCGGAAAGGCGGGGATCATGTTGAACATCGCCAGGAGGAGATTGATCAGCGACAGATAGCCCAGCACCAGCGCCACCGCGCCAACAGGGTCGCCCGCAGCCTGCGGCACCAGCGCACCGCCGGCCAGCGCGAAGACGCCCGCCAGGACAAGGCTCATCAGCGGGCCGGCGAGCGCCATCACGAGCTCGCTCATCGGCGTTTCCGGCTCGCTCTCCAGCTCGGCTGCACCGCCGAACAGGAAGAGCGTCACATGATTGATCGGCAGGCCGAAGGCGCGGCCCACGAAGGTGTGCGACAGCTCGTGGGCGATGATGGAAAAGGTCAGCCCGGCCACGCCCGCCACCGCCATGGCGATATAGGCCGGCAGCGAGAAATCGTCGCGCAGGCCGGGGAAGAAGCCCGAGGCCAGCGACCAGCCGACCAGCAGCGCCAGGAACAGCCAGGACGGTTCGGCCCGCACCACGACGCCGCCGATGCGGAAGGAAAAGATATAGGGTCTCATGCGCTGCAACATAGGCGAGCCGGCGGGGGTCGCGCCAGCGGAATAAGACCCGGCCCGCCTGCGCGATATCGGCGCAGCGGCGGCTAGAGAAGCCCGCGCCCGCGCAGCTCCCGCACGCGCGAGCGGCCAACGGGGATGCGCTCGCCCGAGACGAGGCAGGCGACATGGTCGCGCCCCTCGCGCTCGATCCGCGCAATACGGTCCAGCGCCACCCACCAGGAGCGGTGGATCTGCACCCCGCCCTCGCCGCGCAGCCGGGCGACCGCGTCGCGCATGCGGCCGCGCACGAAGACGCGGCCGCTTTCCGCCGTCACGTCGAGATAATGGTCGTTCGCCTGAACGCTCAGCACGCGGCCGGCCGGCCAGTCGCCGAAGGCTCCCGCCGCCGGTGACGGGGCCGGCAGGAGACCGGCAATCACCGGCTGGGCAGCGATCAGGCGCACCGTCTCCTCCGCCTCCTCGGCCAGGCGCTCCGGGCCGATCCCGGCCAGCGCCCGCAGCAGGAGGATAAAGCCGCTGAGCGTCAGCACGAGCGGTGCCAGGAAGGCGAGGAATTCCCAGAAAGGATCCCGCGCCTTGGGCAGGAGCGGTGTCTGTTTCAGAAGGTCGAGTTCAAGCGTGACAAGAAGCAGGGTCAAAAGCGCCGCACCGGTACCGGAGACCAGACGGAATGCGCCCCGCGACGGCAGGATGCGGGCCAGCAAGCGCTCGATCACGACGGTCTGGCCGACCAGGAGGATCGAGACCAGGAGCCACAGGGCGAGCCGGTGCATCAGGCCCAGCTCGTCCGTGTCATAGGCACCGCCCAGCGAGAACATGACGGCGAGCACCAGCACGCCCGCCAGATGGGCGAGCGGGCCGGTCAGGCCGGTCTCCGGACGGTTCACGACACGCTGCGACACTTCACGTTCCCTTGCTGGCCGGCCGCTGCCGGCCGGTCCATGCCCGGTCCGCCGCGGCGGCTGTCCCGTGCGCGGCGCATCCTAGCCAATCGACATGAAAGGTAACAACGTGATCACAGTCCAAGGCGCTGCCCGCTTTTTCCTCGTCCCGATGATGGCCCTCGCCGTGACGGCGGCCCCCTCTGCCGGCGCCCAGGAGCGCCGTGAGCTTCCCGGATTTGCCGTGTTCGGCGAGGCCGCGCCCGGCGCCGAAGCCGAAATCGACGCCTTCATCGCGGCCTTCAAATCGGCCTGGTCGTCCCAGGACGCCGCCGCCCTCGCCGCGCTGCACACGGCCGACACGGAATGGATCAATGCCTATGCCCGCATGTTCCGCGGCCGCGATGCGCTGGAAACCTTCCTGCGCGAGCGGCTCTTCCCGGCATTCGATCCGGCAGTGTCGGCGGAAGAGACGCTGAACATGCGCACGATCTCGATCCGCTTCATCGGCACGGATGCCGCGGTGATCCACATCTATACCGACGGCCATCGCGGCGCCTCGCGCAATGCCGGGGAAGACGCCCGCCGGACCCACATGCACCTCGTCCTCGCCGCCACGCCGGACGGCTGGCGCATCGCTCACACGGCCATCATGGACGCGCGCTAGACATTGAAAGCCGGGCCGTCTTGCACGCGGCCCGGCTTACTGCCGGCATTCCCCATCCGGCTAGCGCCGCAGGAAAACCGGCATGCAGGCATTCTCGCGCGAGCCGGCGCAGTCGCCGGCCGCAAAGCGCACCAGGATCTCGTCCGGCCCGAAGGCCGCGGTGGCGAGACCGGTCTCGTCCAGCGTATCCAGCAGACCGAACGGGTCGAAGGGCCCGTCCAGCAGCGCGAGGATCTCGCTGGCTGCCCCGTCCGAACGGGCATCGAGGGCGGCCAGCAGGCGGGCCTGGGAATAGTCGCGATCGGCGGACTGGTAGAGGCTCTCCAGCGCCGCCTCATAGGCACCGGGGCCGGACTGTTCGGTCATGCGCGCATCGAGCAGATAGTGGAACAGCGCCCCGCCGCCATAGACGAGCTGGCGGTTTGCCTGCTTGTCCTCACCGGCCTCGGCCAGGCTGACCGGGCCGCTGGCGATACGCCCCAGCAGGAAGCGGCGGATCTGGCCTTCCAGCATGAAGATCACGTCGTGCGCGTCGACCAGGCCAGCCCGGTAGAGCGTCTTCATGGCGAAATAATCCGCCCCGCCCTCGGTGAACCATTGCGACTGGGCGTAGGGCACGGGCCGGATCGTCACGCCCAGCCAGGCGTGCAACGTCTCGTGCGCCAGGGTGCGCGCCCACATCAGGCGCTCGTGCGGGCGGAAAGGCGCGGGCATGCGCTGGCCGAAACTCTGGGCGAAGGCGCCGCCATCATTCATCTGCCCCTCGCCGAAGACGACGAGATAGCGCTCCATCGGCACACCGCCGAAAGTCTGCGCATAGCGGGCCAGGCTGTCCTCCAGCACGCGGCGGAAATCGGTCACGCCGTCCGCCAGCGGCTGCTGGGCGAGCAGGGTGACGGCCATGCCGTCGACGTCGAAAGTCTGCGGCGCCAGCCCCGGACCGGTCACGAAGATATTGCGCACCACATCATTGAGCCCCTCGACCCGGTAGCGGCCGGGACCCGTCTGCGGCCAGGCCGCGACCACCTGCCAGCCCTCGGGCAGGTCGAAGGCGATGTCGAAGGTGCAATCCGTCCAGGCGTGATTGAGCACCAGCACCGGATTGCCAGTGAAATAGAAGGCGTCGTCGAACCGGTAGGCGGTCTCCTCCTTGCCCACCTCCCAGACGGCCCGGTCATGATCGGCGACCAGGGTGTAGCTGTAGCCGTCCCAGCCGGCCGCCTCGCCGCCGGGATGCTGCCAGGTGCCATAACCCATATAGCGCGCGGGACGCGGATCGTCGTTGAAGCGCAGATCCTCGATGAAGTCGGCGGTGCCGTCCTGTGCGCCCTCGCCCGGACGCCAGAGAATGTCGAGCACACCGCTGGCGCCTTGCGCCTCGACGGTGACGTCGAACCGGTTGCCGCCGGCATGGGCGAAATCGAGCCGCACCGGCTCGGCCGGACAGGTGGCGGGCGTCTGCGCCAGCGCGGGCGTGGCGGTTGCCAGGACGCCGGCGGCCGCGATCAGGACTGGATGAAGTTTCACGCGCTTGTCTCCCCGTTGTTCAAACGAACAGATGCGCCGCCCGTCCCCATCGGATGCAGGGACCGGCAGATGGCGCACAATGCGTATCCCTCCGCATCGCCGACCCTAGGGGTTGCCGGAGCACGCAAAGATGGACGGCACATGACCGTCGCCGCAGAAAATTGAAACCGGAGCCCCGCGCGGCTAGTATGAACGCCGGGGCAAGGGGGAAATCGGGAAATGTTCAACGCGACCAACAGGATGTCCGTCGCCATGCAGGCCGTGATCGTGATCGGTGCGGTCTTCGTGCTCGCCATGGCCGTCCAGCGCGCCGTGGCGCACCTGTCGTCCGACGACTGCGTGATCCGCAACACCTATGACGAAGCCGGCAACCTGCTGACCTCGCAAACGCTCTGCCGCTAGGGGGCGAGCGCGTCAGAGGGACGGGTCGTTCGCCTTGATGTATTGCGTGGTCAGGGAATGTCCCAGCCGGTAGGACGCGGGCAGGACAAAAATGGCCAATGCCGCCAGCGCCAGGACGATCAGGCTCCAGCGCAGGGGCTTCCTGCCTTCCCGTCTTGCTTCCAGACTGCGCACAACAC
This sequence comes from Maricaulis sp., assembly GCF_039978735.1. Lineage (GTDB taxonomy): Bacteria > Pseudomonadota > Alphaproteobacteria > Caulobacterales > Maricaulaceae > Maricaulis. The sequence goes on along the minus strand of NZ_JBDWAS010000028.1, from coordinate 9,734 downwards.
GCCTCCCGCTACGGCTCCGATGACACGATTATAGGTCGTGCGACCGGAAAGCACACGAAAATATCGAGACGTTTGCGGAGTGATCGCATGAAGGGATCGGGAGCCTGTGCTCGACAGCCCTCCTTCGCTGAAACTTCGGAGGACAAGCCGCTTCGCCCCGGCTGCGCGCTGCGGGTGGCTTGCCACTCTAAGGCTGAGGGGAATCGTAGGTGTCGCGAACATGCCCCCCTTCGCCAAGGCTTCGGAGGGCACCGCTTCGCCCGGAGTGCGCGCTGCGGGTGGCTTGCCACCCGAAGCCCGCAGGGCGTTGGCCCCTGCCGGGGCATTCTGCGTCTAAAATCGATTCACTGGATCGATTTTTCTGCCTTCGGCAGACCGACTTCGAATGGTGCGGGCGGCCGGGATTGAACCGGCACGGCCTTGCGGCCGGCAGATTTTAAGTCTGCTGCGTCTACCAATTCCGCCACGCCCGCGCCGGTGGTGCGGGGCGATCCTACACCGGTTTGCAGGGCAGGCCAGAGGGCCGGTCAGCCCTCCGGCAGCCCGCCCTGGCTACTCCTTCAGCCCCCTGCCTTCATCGATGCGGCGGGCGCGTTCCACAAGCTCCAGGAATTCGGCGCGGTAGCCGAATTCGTCTTCGCCGAGGGCCGATCCGGCGTCCTCGGCGACGGCCTCCCAGCTGTATCCGTCCTGCAGATAGGGGTCGCCGCGCAGCAATTGGGCAAAGCCCGCCACGGCGATGGAGAAACGCACTTCAGTGTCCGCATCGTCGAACGTCCTGACCGTGTCGGCATCGGTGACCGTGCGTTCCATCAGGATGCTCTCATCCTCGCCGGGCTCCTTGTAGCGCAGGCGCAGGAGACCGTATTCGCCGGAGAGGTCTGCAGCCGGCCGGGACGCCCCGCCATAGCGCAGCGGGTCCATCAGCACGCCTTCCGATCCCGGCGCGGCGATCTCGTAGATCGCGGTCACGGCATGGCCCGAGCCCACCTCGCCGGCATCGACGGCGTCATTGTTGAAGTCGGCCCGGTCCAGAAGGCGTGTCTCATAGCCGATCAGCCGGTATTCCGCGACGCGGGCCGGATTGAACTCGACCTGGATCTTCACATCATTGGCGATCGGGAAGAGCGCAGAGAAGCTCTCCTCGACCAGCATGCGGCGTGCTTCCTGGCGGCTGTCGATATAGCCCGCCGTGCCGTTCCCGGCCTGGGCGATGCGCTGCATCATGCGGTCATTGTAATTGCCGCGGCCAAAACCCATCACGGAGAGATAGATGCCGCTGTCGCGCTGGCGGGCGACATAGTCTTCCAGGCTCTCGTCGCGCGTGACGCCGACATTGAAATCGCCATCGGTGAGCAGCATGACGCGGTTCACCGCGTCCTCGTCGAAATTCTCCCGCGCCAGCGAATAGGCCAGTTCCAGACCGGCCCCGCCAGCGGTCGAACCGCCCGCATGCAGACGGTCGAGCGCCTCGTGGATACGCCGCGCATTGCGCGCCTCGGTCGGCTCGAGCACGGCACCGGCCGCGCCCGCATAGACCACGAGGGACACTGTGTCCTCAGGCTCCAGCTCGTCGACCAGCATGTGCATGGCCTGTACGGCGAGCGGCAGCTTGTCCGGCGAATTCATCGAGCCGGAGACATCGATCAGGAAGACCAGATTGGCCCGCGGCCGCTCGTCCGGCACGATCTCGAAGCCCTGGATGCCGACATGCATCAGCTGGGTGGATGAGTTCCAGGGGTTGGGCGTCACCGTGACATGGGTGGCAAAGGGCTCGTCCGGTCCCGGCGGCAGGGCGTAGTCGTAATCGAAATAATTGATCATCTCCTCGATCCGCACCGCATCGGAGGGCGGCAGTTCGCGGCTGTCGATCAGATAGTCGCGCACCACCGCATAGCTGGCCGTGTCGACATCGATGGAGAAGGTGGAGACGGGTTCGTCCGCCGTGGAGACGACCGGATTGGCATCGGTATCGTCATAGCGCTCGCGGTCTTCCGGTTCGGGTTGCGGCCAGGGACGCGGGCTGACCATGGGCGCGGGTGCGCCTGCGAGCCGGGCGCCGGTGACGGTGATGTAGTCGGCCGAGGCCGGCGGCGGGGGCGGCGGAGGTGGCGGCGTCCGGTATTCCTCGTCCCGTTCGGCCACTTCGCCGGGCTCGCTTGTCGTGGCCGTACAGCCGGCCACAGCGACGCCGAAGGCGCTCGCCAGCAAGATTGCGCGTTTCATGGAAGCACTCCCCTTCCCGTCAGGTCCCTCGCATCAAGCAGCACCATGAAAGCCGGTGCAACCGAAAGACGAAAGCGGGGCCATTTGGGGGCAATCGTTCTCAATCACCCAGCCGGTTTCTCCCGGCCGGATGTCCCGCGCAGGCGGGACGCAGCGCCGGGACCGGCAGGACGAGCATCGCGCTCGCTACCCGTTCGCTGGGTCCCGGATCTTCAGCCTGCCTCCGCAGGCTTCCGTCCGGGAAAAAGGTGAGTCTTTCTTCCCCAGGTCTTGCGGAGGAAAGCCCCCTACTCCTCCGGATCGATGCGCGGTTCGTAGCCGAGGTCCTGGACGAGGTCGGCGATGGCGTCGATGACGCGGGCCAGGGCGCGCTTGTCGGTGGAGCGGGCGACGAGATGCGTGCCGCGGCGGACCTCGCCGGCCTTCACCTCGATGAAATAGGGATAGGAGCCGATCGAGACGCCGGGATTTTCCTCCTGCAGCTCGCCCAGTTTTTCCGCGATCTCGCCCTCGCGCAGATTATCGCCCTTCACCGAGCGCGACAGCGTGACCGTGCCGCCTTCCAGGCGGTGGGCGATATCCTCCAACATGCCGCGGCAGATCGCGGGCACGCCGGCCATGGTGAAGACATTGCCGGTCTGGAAGCCCGGCGCGCCGGTGACCGGGTTCTTGATCAGCGACGAGCCCTCGGGGATGCGCGCCATGCGCTTGCGGCTCTCGGTGACCGGCGTCTTCGTCTTGTCGTACCATTCCTCGATGATCGCCAGCGCGTCGGCACGGACATCGATGGTCATGCCGAAGGCCTTTGCGATGCTGTCGGCGGTGATGTCGTCATGGGTCGGACCGATACCGCCCGTGGTGAAGACATAATCGGCCTTGGCGCGCAGCGTGTTCACCGCCTCGACAATCTCGTCCTCGATATCCGGCACGGTGCGCGCCTCGATGACATTGATCCCCAGCGGCGCCAGGAATTGCGCGATCTGCTGGAGATTCCTGTCCTGGGTGCGGCCGGAGAGCACCTCGTCGCCGATCAGGAGAACCGCTGCCGTGACGCGCCGGGTATCCGCCATGTGATTCCATCCTTCATCGTGCCCTTCGAGGGGGTATATGAGGCAGACGCCAGGAAGTCCAAGCCATGAAATTTCCCCAACCGCTCATCCCCGGCCGTCTGGTCAGACGCTACAAGCGCTTCTTCGCCGATGTGACGCTGGACGACGGCACGGAAGTGACCGCCCACTGCGCCAATACCGGCGCCATGACAGGCATCAAGGAGCCCGGTCTGAAAGTGTGGCTGTCGCAATCGGACAATCCCAAACGCAAGCTGAAATACACCTGGGAGCTGGTGGAGGCAGAAGGCACGATTATCGGCGCCCTGCCCAACACGGCCAACGCGCTGGCCGAGGAAGCGGTGAATGCCGGCGTGATTGCAGAGCTGGCCGGTCATGACAGCCTGCGCCGCGAGGTGAAGTATGGCGAGAATTCCCGCATCGACCTGCTGCTGGAAAGCGCCGGACAGCCGCCCTGTTGGGTCGAGGTGAAGAATGTCCACTGGCAACGCGGTCCCGGGATTGCGGAATTTCCCGACGGGGTGACCAGCCGCGGGGCCAAGCATCTGGGCGAACTCGCCGCACAGGTCGCAGCGGGCGACCGCGCCGTGCAGCTCTTCATCGTCCAGCGCAGCGACTGCCACACCCTGCGCCCGGCCGGGGATATCGACCCGGTTTACGCGGCAACCCTGCGCGAGGCGGCAGCGGCGGGTGTTGAAGTGCTCGCCTATGCCTGCCACGTGACAATAGACGGCATTGCCGTCACCACCCCGATGACAGTGGAGCTGGGTGCATGAGCGAGACCGGCTGGGACCTGCCCGATCCCTATATTCACCGCATTGCGGTGACCGAGGCCGACATGGACGCGTTCGGTCACGCCAATAATGCGCGCTATCTGGAATGGGCCGATGCGGCCGCCTGGACCCATTGGTGGGCGAAGGGCTATTCCATGGATGCCTGCCAGACCGAGGATCGCGGCATCGCCATCATCCGCACCGAGGCAGACTATCTGGGCCATGTGCGTGTCGGCGACGAGCTGGACTGCGCGGTCTGGATCACCCAGTCGGACGGGCGTCTGCGCGCCGAGCGGCGCTATCAGTTCAAGCGGGTAAAGGACGGCATGACGGTGTTCCGGGCACTGACGAAAGTCGTGTGTTTCCAGCTTTCTACCGGACGCCCGGCGCGCATGACCCGGATTTTCCGCGAGCACTATTCCGTCCTGCCTTCGGTCGCCGAGGCGCTCGCCGCTGCAGATTAAAGCCCCGTAACATTGTGCCCGGGCCTGTCCGGCCTATAGTCCGCGCCGGATATCACCTCTGGGGGAGGCCTTACTGATGAAGTATCTGGTTCCGGCAATTGCCGGCCTGGCGCTGGTCGCGTGCAACACCGAGACCGGCTCGACCGACACGCAGACCGCCGCCGCGTTCACGCCGGACGTGAGCGCCGGCAATATCGAAGCCCATATCCGCTTCCTGGCGTCCGACTATATGGGCGGCCGCGATACGGGATCGGACGGCTACGAGATCGCCGCCAATTATGTCGCCTCGCAAATGCGCCTTCTGGGCCTCGAGCCGGCCGGCGACAACGGCACCTATTTCGCCGACGTGCCGATGCAGGACGTCCACGCTGACGGCGAATACAACCGCTTCAGCCTCGACGGCACCGAGTATGCCCAGGGCGAAGGTGTCGTGATCTGGTCGAACCCGTCCGTTCTGGAAGCCGAAGTGACCGGCGAGCTGGTATTTGTCGGACACGGTGTGTCGGCGGCCAATCGCGGTCATGACGACTATGCGGACGTGGATGTCGACGGCAAGATCGTGGTCGTGCTCGGCGGTGTTCCCGGCGGGGTGTTCGAAGGCCTCAGCGAAGAGCGCGCCCATCACAACTCCTCCACCACAAAGCGCGATGTCGCCGCCGCCCATGGTGCGATCGGCATGATCACGCTGACCGACTGGGACAATGAGCGCACTGCGGGCTATGCGGACGGCTATGCCTCCCTGCCGGCCACCCGCCTGACCCCGGCCACCGGCCCGTCCGGCTATGACGATATCCAGGTGTCCGCCAGCGTCGGCGCCGATCTGGCCGCGGCCCTGTTCGAAGGCGCGGAAATGAGCCTGGAAGAGGTCAACGCCGCAGTGGAGGCCGAGGAGCCGAGCTTCCCGCGCTTCGACCTGCCGCACACCGTTACCATGCGCCAGCGCACGATTTCCGAACCGTTCAGCGATCCCAATGTCGTCGGCATGATCCGCGGCGCCGATCCGGAACTGGCCGATGAAATCGTCGTCCTCACGGCTCACCTCGACCATATCGGCAATGATGGCCAGCTGGAGCGGGCCAGCGGCACCTGCCGCACCTCGGACGAAGAGGACGTGATCTGCAACGGCGCCGTCGACAACGCCTCGGGCGTGTCGATCATGCTGGAAACGGCCCGCACCTTCCTGGAAGAGGGCACGCCGCGCCGGACCATCGTCTTCGTTGCCCTGGCGGCGGAAGAAAAGGGCCTGCTGGGGTCCGAGCATTTCGCCCGCAATCCCACGGTTCCGGCCGAGCAGATCGTTGCCAATGTCAATCTGGACATGCCGGTCATCGTCTATGATTTCTCCGACGTGATCGCCTTCGGCGCCAACCACTCCAATCTCGGCCCGATCGCCACGCGCGCGGCCGCCCAGCTGGATGTGGCCATCAGCCCGGACCCGCTGCCGGAACAATCGCTCTTCGTGCGCTCGGACCACTACAACTTCGTGCGCGAAGGCGTGCCCTCGCTCTTCCTGATGACCGGCTTCTCCTCGCCGGATCCGCGCTGGGACGAGGGTGAAGGCTTCATGGGCTTCCTGAACACCCACTACCACCGCCCGACCGACCAGCTGGACGGCGAGCTGGAGGTTCTGTTCGAACAGGGCGCCAAGTTTGCCAACATCAACTACATGATCGCCCGCGAAATCGCCGACGCCGACGAGCGGCCGGCGTGGAACGAGGACAGCTTCTTCGGCAATCTCTACGCTGGCGAAGACTGACCCTCTCCGCAATTGCGAAGAAAATGCAGGCGCGCGCCGTCCCAAACGGCGCGCGCTTTTGTATATAAGGACCAGATGGAGGACTGCTGACTTGACGACAGCCTACGAGATCGTGACCGACGAGGACGCCGCCAGCGCACCGCGCGACGGCAAGATCAAGCTGCACGGGCCGGAAGGCTTTGCCGGCATGCGCAAGGCTGGCCGCCTGGCGGCAGAGATCCTCGACATGCTGACCGCAGAGGTCGCACCCGGCGTCACGACCGAGCATCTCGACAAGCTGGCGCGCGAGTACGCCTTCGATCATGGCTCCATGCCGGCGACCCTGTTCTACCGGGGTTACCGCCACTCGCTGTGCACCTCGCTGAACCATGTGGTCTGCCACGGCATTCCCGGCCCCAAACCGCTGCGCAATGGCGATATCCTCAATATCGACGTCACCGTGATCGTCGATGGCTGGCACGGCGATACCAGCCGCATGTATGTGGCGGGCGAGCCGAAGCGGAAGGCCGAAATCCTCATCGACACGACCTATGAAGCGATGATGGCGGGTATCGAGGCGATCAAGCCGGGCGTCACGCTGGGCACGATCGGCGCGATCATCCAGGAATATGGCGAGAGCCGCCGCTGCTCCATCGTGCGCGATTTCTGCGGCCACGGCCTGGGCCAGAACTTCCACGACAGCCCGAATGTGCTGCATTTCGGCGAGCATGGCGAAGGCCCCGAGCTGAAGCCGGGCATGTTCTTCACCGTCGAGCCGATGCTGAATCTGGGCCGTCCGGACGTGAAAGTCCTCTCCGATGGCTGGACCGCCGTGACGCGCGACAAGTCGCTCTCGGCCCAGTTCGAGCATTCCTGCGGCGTCACCGAGGACGGGGTGGAGATTTTCACCAAATCCCCCAAGGGCCTCGACCGGCCGCCCTATAACCGCTGATCCATGACCGATCTCGCGCATCATACAGGCCATCGGGACCGGCTGCGCGAAAAACTAACCTCTGCGGGTTCTTTGGCGCTTCACGATTATGAATTGCTGGAACTCTACCTCTTCCGCTGCATCCCGCGGCGCGACGTCAAGCCCATCGCGAAGGACCTGATCGCCCGCTTCGGCGATCTGGGCGGCGTGGCCTCGGCCTCCGTCGATCAGCTGGTCACCGTGAAGGGGGTCAGCGAGAAGACCGCCGCCGAACTCAAGCTCATCAAGGCGCTCGCCGAAAGGCTGGCCCGCGAACAGGTGATCGGCCGCCCCGTCATCGCGTCCTGGTCGGCGCTCGTCACCTATTGCCGCACCGCCATGCAGCACGCCACGACCGAACAGTTCCGCGTGCTCTTCCTGGACCGCAAGAACCGGCTGATCGCCGACGAGGTGCTGGGCGAAGGCACGATCGACCACGCCCCGGTCTATCCGCGCGAAGTCGTCAAGCGCGCCCTGGCGCACGAGGCCACGGCCCTGATCCTGGTGCACAATCACCCCTCCGGCGATGCCACGCCCAGCCAGGCCGATATCGAGATGACCCGCACCTTGGCGGATATCTGCAAACCCTTCGACATCGTGCTGCACGACCACCTCGTGATCGGCCGGGAGAATACGGCCAGTTTCAAGACGCTGGGGCTGATGTAGCTCGCCTCGCCGCGTCAGCCTGCTAAGCTCGCAGCCATGAAACGTTTTCTCATGGCCCTGGCGGGCCTGATCCTCATCCTTGCTGGCCTTTTCGCGGGACTGGCGCGCGAGCCGCGGCAGGCGGCGCATCTGGTCTTCCTCAATGGCGATATCCGCACGCTGGCCGGGGCCGGCACGGTGGAAGCGCTCTATGTCCGCAATGGCCGCGTCGCGGCGGTGGGCAGCCGGGCCGAGGTGTTCGCAGCGGCGCCCTTCCTTGCCCACCGGGTCGATCTGGAAGGCGGCACGCTGACGCCGGGTCTGATCGAACCGCACACCCACCCGCTCGCCACGGCGCTGCTGGGCGCCGCGGTTGATATCTCCGGCGTGCGTTTCGACAGCCGCGAGGCTGTGATGGAGCGGCTGACCGAGGCCGTGGAGGAAGGCGGTCCCTCGCCGTGGCTGATCGCCTTTGGCTGGGACCCGGTGATGCTGGACGGCATGACCCCGCCCTCGCTGGCCGAGCTGGATGCGCTGTCACCCGAGCGGCCGATGGTGATCCTCACCCAGATGATGCACGAGGCCTTCGCCAATTCCGCCGCCCTCGCCGCGGCCGGGATCACGGCCGACACGCCGGATCCGGCCGACGGACATTTCGAGCGCGATGCCGCCGGCGCGCTGACCGGCCGTGCCGTCGAGGTCAGCGCCGTGCGCCAGATCATGGCAGGCGTGCCGGAGCCTTCCGATGCCGCGCTCGTCTACCTCCTCTCCGGTGCCTATGACCGCTATGCCCGGGCCGGCTACACCACGATCGGCATTGCCTCGCTGGTCGGCCGGGCGCGCGATCCGCTGGCCGTGCTGGAGCGCGTTGCCGCGACAGAGCGGCCGGTGCTCAACACCGTGCTCTACACGGCACCCGGCAACTGGGCGCGCGGACGTCACCTGTTCGACGACACAGACGACCGCGACGCGCTGCGCCGTGTGGCGGGAATGAAGGCCTGGATCGACGGCTCGCCCTTCACCGGCGGCGCGGCCACGGCCGAACCCTATGCCGACACACCCCTCACCCGCGATGTGCTGGGCCTGGAGGCCGGCTGGTCCGCCCCGCTGGCGACGACACCGGATGCTGCCAACGCCCTGGCGCTGGCAGCCCAGGCCCAAGGCGTACAGATGGTCTTCCATGTGCAGGGCGAACGCGCCGTCGATGTGGCGCTGGACGCCATCGCCGCCGCGCAGGCTGCCCATCCCGGCATCGCCACCCGCCACCGGCTGGAACATCTCGCCCTGATCACGCCGCAGCAGATCGACCGGGCCCGCGAAATGGATGTCACGCTGGGTTTCTTCCCCGACCATATCGGCAATTACGGCCATCGGCTGGATGCGCTGTTCGGTGCCGGACGCGCCGCGCGCTACATGCCCGTCGCCGACGCCGTCGAACGGGGCGCGATTGTCACCCTTCACGGCGATCATCCCGCCAGCGATATCGACGCCCTGCGCGTCATGGCCCTGCCCGTCACCCGCGCCACACGCGATGGCACCGCGCTGGGCGATCCGGTTCCGGCAGAGACCGCGCTGGAGCTGATGACGCTCGGCGCCGCCCGGCAATTGCAGCTGGAGCAGGAGATCGGCTCGCTGGAACCGGGCAAGCGCGCCGATCTCACCTGGTTCGACCGCGATCCTGTCACCGCTATCGAGGCGGGCGAAACCGCAACCGTGCGCGGCACCTGGGTCGCCGGCCGCCGCATCGACACACGCCCCTGGACCTGGCACCGGCTCCGCCTGGCGCTCGCCGCCGCCTGGGGCCAGCTCACCGGCGGCTGACCGGCAGCTGAGACCGCCGCATCACCTGCCCGG
>NZ_JBDWAS010000027.1:0-29404 GCF_039978735.1 Maricaulis sp. | reverse complement strand
CTGCGCCCGCTCGATACAGACGGCCAATACGCCCTCTGCTTCGGAGCCATAACCATCAAAACCATCAACCTCAACACACCGAAAATGTGTTAGCCATGTCCCCGAACAGGTGTCAGCCATGTCCCCGGGCTGAACAACAGGTCCGGGGAAAACAGGAGCGGGGAGAAGCCTACACCCCCCAGCCCGGGCCGGTGAGCACTTCCAGTGCGGCGGCTACGGCGATGGGCTGGTCGAGGATGAGGTGGTGCTGGGCGTCGGGGATGGAGACCATGGTCGTTTCCTCACCGAAGGTCTCGCGCATGAAGGCCCAGATCTCGTCGGTGACCAGAAGGCTGTCCTGGCCGCGGAACAGGGCGACGCGCGTGTTCAGCCGGTCGGCCAGCTGGGCGGGCGGCGGGCGGTCATAGTGCAGCTTGTCCCAGAGTTTCGGATCGAATTTCCACGTCCAGCCGGGCGAACCGTCGGGCCGCGTCGCCTCTTTCAGGCTCTGGCGCGCGATGTGGTCCAGCAGGAAAGCATTGGCACAGGGCTGTTCCGGCAGCAGGCGGAAGCGCTCCATGGCGGCCTGGAAACTGGGATAGACCGTGCCGCCGCGGCTGGGCGGTGAGGAGCGGCGCTGTTCGTCGGCGGGCCGGATCGGGCTGTCCAGCACGGCCACGCCGCGCAGTTTCCCGCCATGATCCGTGGCGGTTGCCAGCGAGACGAAGCCGCCGAAGGAATGGCCGACCAGGAAGGGCTTGCCCGCATCGAAGGCGCCGCCGGTCTCGCCGGCGGCGATAACCTCGCGGGCGTAGGTGTCCATGGAATAGCGGTCGCGATGATCGCTGTCGCCCATGCCGGTGAGGTCGAGCGCCACGACGCGGCGCGTATCGGCGAGGAAAGGCGCGATACTGTCCCACCAGTCCTTGTGGGCGACGCCGCCGTGCACGAGGATCAGCCCGGGCATGCCGCGCTGGCCCCAGGCTTTCCAGCACACCGTCGCCCCCTCGACCGTCACCGTTCCGGCTTCGGTCGGCTTGGCCAGGGCGCTGGCAAACCAGTCCGGTGCCGGCGGTTTTTCTCCAGCGAACTGGATCAGCGGTGCGGGCGGGCGCGGGGAGGCCGCGGTGTTCTTCTTGTTCATGACCTAGCGCTAGACCTCCGCTCCGGGAAGGTCAATCTCACGTGGAGACCCGCTGGAGAATGGCGGGAACGGCAAACACCGCCCAGGCATTGTTGGCGACATGGCCCAGAAACGGTGCGGTCACCCGGCCGGTCGCCATGCGGGCAATGCCCAGCGCGATGCCCAGAAGGAAGGTCGACGTCATCACCATCAGGCCCTGCGGCGTATGCAGCAGGCCGAAGGCGAGGGCCGAGATGATGATGGCAAACACCGCCGGTACGCCGCGGGCGACCAGCATCGGCAACATCCAGCCGCGGAACAGGATTTCCTCGGCCAGCGGCGCGGCGATCAGGGTCAAAAGGATGATCGACCAGAGCGCCGCATTCGAGTGGATGAAATTGTCGACATTGGAGACCTCGTCGCGGGTGGCACCGCCCGACAGGGTCAGGCTGGGATCCAGCATCGCGAACTCGTGGAAGGCCAGGGTCAGATGGCCGGCGACGAGGATCATGAAGACCATGACGAGGAAAGTCGCCAGAAGGTCCGACGCCCGCGGCGGCCAGAATGCGAACGTGCCGCGATGGGCGCCGTCGCGCTGCAGCCAGCGCCACATCACGGCGGCAAAGGCAAAATAGGCCAGCGCCATGGCGGCAAAGGCGACCGTGTCGAGCTGGAGCATCCCCTTGGGGCCACCGGTCAGGGCCCACAGGAAACCGCCGGCGAACTGGAAGGCAAAGGCGAGGGCCATCATCACCAGCGGCCAGACCACCATGCCGGGCAGCGAATGGATCAGCGCGAGCCGGTGGTCTTCCGCACGCAGCTGCGCGAAAGCATCACCGGGCCCGAAAGGCCAGTGCACGGCATCCGCTGCAGGACGGCCTGCAGGCGTCTTGCTGTCCGGCGGCATTCTGCCTCCCTCGCATCCCCGCAATCGGACGGGGTCCCCGCCTTATGCTTAACCGGTCGTTGCCGCGTCTTAAACGTGAAATTTAGAAGACTGTCCCATAACGGTTCGCATCAACGCCCTGTCCAGAACGGACAGCGAGGCCAAAGGCCCGGCGATAACAAGGCGACCGAAAAGGCGTGGGTGAGATGGTGAAAACAGTTCTGATCGTGGACGACGATCCGACACAGCGCCGCCTTTTGCAGGCGGTGATCGAGAAGCAGGGCTACAAGGCCGAAACCGCCGAAAGCGGCGAGGCTGCCCTGGATCGCGTGGCGTCCCCGGGGATCGACGTCATGCTGCTGGACCTGATCATGCCCGGCATGGACGGGATGGAGACCCTGGAAGCCCTGCAGCGCAAGCAGATCGACCTGCCGGTCATCGTGCTGACGGCATCCGGCGGCATCGAGACGGTGGTTGCGGCCATGCGGGCCGGGGCATCCGATTTCTTCGTCAAGCCGGCCAGCCCGGAACGCATCGCGGTGTCGATCCGCAATGCCCTGAAGGTGCAGAACCTGTCGGGCGAAGTGCAGCGCCTGTCGCGCAAGGCGACGAACAAGCTGGGCTTTGCCGACATGATTGCCGGCGCGCCGGCGATGAAACAGGTGGTGCGTCTGGGCGAGCGCGCGGCGCAATCCGATATTCCGATCCTGATCACCGGGGAAAGCGGCGTCGGCAAGGAGCTCGTCGCCGGATCCATCATGGCGGCGTCCAAGCGTGCCAACGGTCCCTTCGTGGCGGTGAACTGCGGCGCGATCCCGGAAAACCTGGTGGAATCCACCCTGTTCGGTCACGAAAAGGGTGCCTTCACCGGTGCTGTCGGCAAGCATATGGGCAAGTTCCAGGAAGCCGATGGCGGAACGCTCTTCCTCGACGAGATCGGCGAGCTGCCGCTGGACATGCAGGTCAAGCTGCTGCGCGCCCTGCAGGAAGGCGAGGTCGATCCGGTCGGCTCCAAACGTCCGGTCAAGGTGAATGTGCGGATCGTCTCCGCCACCAATCGCGACCTGGCTGAGCAGGTGGCCGCGGGCAATTTCCGCGAGGACCTGTTCTACCGTCTCAACGTCTTCCCGATCGAGGTGCCTTCGCTGAAGGCCCGCAAGGAAGACATTCCCGCGCTGGTGCGCCATTTCATCGGCCGCTTCAACGCCCAGGAAAACAAGTCGATCATCGATGCCGCGCCGGAAACGCATGCGCTGCTGGCCGCCTATGACTGGCCGGGCAATGTGCGTCAGCTGGAAAACGCGGTGTTCCGCGCCGTCGTCCTCTCGGATGGCGACATGCTCAAGCCCGAGGACTTCCCGCAGATCTCCGGCCTGACGCCCGATTTCGAGGCCGGTGCTCCGGTCGAGACGGCGGAGACGCTGGCCGGCGATATCGTGCAGATGGCGGCCAATGCGCCGGATCTGGGCCCGGTCGAGATCATGGACGAGGGCGGTCACCTGCGCTCGCTCGAGGAGATCGAGCGTGACCTGATCGAGTTCGCCATCGAGACCTATGCCGGCCGGATGAGCGAAGTCGCCCGCCGTCTCGGTGTCGGCCGCTCGACGCTTTACCGCAAGGTCCGCGAATACGATCTCGATGTCGACGGGGTCCGCGCCGCGGGCTGATCCGGACATCCAGAACTCGCCTGCCAAAGGGACTTCAACAGGCAGGCCGGGTGGGGGCACAAGCGCCGGGCCGGAAGGATTTCACCTTCCGGCCCGGTTTCTTCTTGAGGTCCGGGGGAACGCCAGAACAGGACCGGGCCGGACAGGGCTGCCCGGCCCGGCCTGTCGTCTGCGGGACGGAATCAGGCGCTGGCGAGCGCGTCGCCGGGATGACGGTCGCACCAGCTGAAATAGACGGGGATAAGCGCCGACTCGCGGCTGAAGCGGACTTTCAGCTGCCGCGCCAGCCGGGTCAGCGAGGCGTCGAGCCGGGCGAATTCCCGGCTGCCGGTCTCCAGCCCCAGCTCGATATGGGCGCGCAGGACATCGATCCGGGTTGTCAGCCCGTTCAGCTGACCGTCGAGATGGGAGACATAGTCCCGGGTCAGCGGATCGGATGCGAGCGGCGTGTAGAGATGCTCGGTGCGGCTTTCCACTGTCGTGTCCAGCGAGGCCATGGCCCGGCGGAAGGCGTCGCGTCCGGCTTCGGTGCCGAGACCGGCAGCTTCCGCCTCGTCGAGGGCGTCGAAAAGGGCAGCTTCGAGCTGGCCGAGAAGGGCGATGTTGTGGGGCATGGGCGATACCGTTTTCTTGATCGCCACACGATACCCGCGCGCCCGCGCCGGCGCGCCCGGAAACCGGTATCAGATTTAACAGGAGGCTAAGACGCCGCTACGTCGACGCGCTATGTCTTCGGGTCCCCGGACGGGTCGACAATCCGGAACCGGGCGCGGCGGATCTCCGGGGTTTCTGCCGGATCCGGCGAAATGTCACCGGGTGTAGTCCCTGTGTCACCGTTATCGGGCTCCAGATCATCATGAATGTCACGGCTACGGGACGCAAAAGAGACAGTTTTGCGCCGGAAACCGCTGCCCCGTGACATCGGCTTGCGCGCCTTGCCCTTCGCCTTTTTCTCGATCTCGCGGAGCTTCAGCGCCTGGCGGGCCGACAGCGCGTCCTCGGTATTGCCCTTGTCCGGATCGTTGAAGGCCGAGCCATAGGTCTCCAGCCTTTCCTCAAGCGATCCGAGGAATTCGCCTTCCCATTCGGACAGCTCGCGATCGGGCGTTCCCGCCTCTTCCGCGGCCTTGCGGGCACGGTCGAGGCGGCGCAGGGCACGCTTGGTCTTCTTCTCGTCGATCTTGCGAGACATCGGGCCTCCTTTGCGGGGAGGCGGCCAGTCTAGCCTTCCACGGCACCCAGATACAATTCCAGAAGCGCGTCGGCTTCCTGGCGTTCGCGGCGGTCGATCTTGCGCAGCGACACGACCTTGCGGAGGATCTTGGTGTCGAAACCCATCGACTTGGCTTCGGCATAGACCTCTTTCATGTCGGCCATGACATTGGCCTTGTCTTCCTCGAGGCGCTCGATCCGGGCGACGAAGGCCTTGATCTGCTCGCGCGCGGCGCCGCCAATGGCGTCGGACTGGTCGATGGGGCCGGAGTCTTCAAGCACGTTGTCGGTGAAAGCCATGTCGCAAACCTCTTCTGGGGACGGGCGGGGAGACTAAATCCGCGAGCGGGCAGCCTCAAGCCGCTCCGCCAGCCGAGTGCACGCTTTCGCGCAGTTGCCGGCGCACATCGTGGACGGCCTACAGCACGGCCTGCGGGTGATAGTGGTGCAGGTTGTGGCCGGCACCGGCAATCCAGCGCATCTCGCCGCGCGGCATGCGCGCCGCAACCTGGCCGCCATGCCGGTGCGACCAGACCACGGTATCGGCCTTGCCGGCGAGTATCACGGCCGGTGTCCCGACGGTGCTGTAGGCGGGTTCCTGGTCTTCCAGATGCGAATTGACCATCGCCATGTCCCGCGCATTGGCTTTCCAGACCGGCGGGCGAAGCAGGAGCAGAAGCGCCGACCGGTCGAGATAGGCATCCGGAACCGGTTCCGGGTGGAAGGCCGAAACGGCTCCCGACGTTGCCTGGCTGCGGCCGGCCAACGGCACGGCGATGCGGGACAGAAACGGGCCGATCACCGGCCAGAAACTGGCCGGGTTGAACCATGCGGCGGTACCGATCCAGGCCGACAGCGCCGGGGCCAGCAGGACCAGCCCGTCCACGCGTGCCGGATGGTCGATCGCCATGCGCATCGCAATGGCCCCGCCCCAGGAATGCCCGATCACCGTGGCGGCCGGAATGTCGAGATGGTCGAGAAACGCTGCGATCAGTTCGGCTTCGCGACGGGGCGACCAGGTGCCGCCGGGACGCTGCGACCAGCCCAGGCCCGGCCGGTCGAGCCAGATCACATGTTCGCCGTCAAAGGCCTCGGCCAGGGCCATGTGCGGCTCTTCCAGATTGGAGGCCGCACCGTGCAGGACCAGTATAGCCGGGCGTTCCGGATCGCCACTGCGGCGGTAGTGGAGCCGGGTTCCCGAAATGTCGGCGAAACGGCCGCCGGGCGGGTGCGCCTGTTCGATGCGACGGATCGTGTGGCGTGCCAGAAGTGCGGCCAGACCGGCAAGCACACAGGCGCCGGCAAGGATGTAAAACCAGAGGGGCATGCCCTCAGAGGGACCGGCCGGCGAGCGCGTCGGCGAGACGGTCGCGGGCCTGCCGGGCGTCCTCATGGGCCGGATAGATCTCCAGCGCCGCATCATAGGCTTCCAGCGCGGCCTGGGTTTCCTCGGCCCGCTCCAGCACCCGGCCCAGCGTCAGATAGGCGTCATAGCGGCGCGGCTCCAGCGTCAGCGCCGTGTTCAGCGTTTCCAGGGCATAGGCCCAGTCCTCGACACGGGCCGCCATGCGGCCGGCGGCCAGCCAGCCTTCGGCAAAGTCCGGATCCAGCCGTGTGACATGGTCGTACATGCGGATGGCGATATCGACATCGCCCGCCGCTTCCGCTGCGCCGCCGCGATCCATCAGCAAGGAGATCGTGTCGCTGCCGGAATGCGCCCATAGTGCGCGGATTTCGTCGACGAGTGGCGCTGCCTCACGCGGCGTCTGCGCCTGTGCCAGTGCGTCCAGTCGCTGTTCCAGCCGGGCTTCCGGCGTGCGGAATTCCGTGCGTGGCGCGACTTCGACATCGGCCGGCGGCGTCTCCTGCAGGGCCAAGCCTGCGAGCAGAATGAATGCTGAAAGGCTCATCATGGCGCAGAGGATAGCCTGTGCCCCGGCCGCGTCCAGCACCCGCAAACAGATTGTGGAGAGGATTTAAGACGAGATCCGGCTGCCATGCTGCATGGGGTGCGGCAATGTCGCGACATTGAACCAGAAGGCCCCGATCGACTGGACGATCGCCTCATAGCCATCCACCTCGAAAGGCTTGGTCATGTAGGCATTGGCGTGCAGCCCGTAGCAGGTGTCCACATCATCGGGCGAGGACGAGGTCGTCAGGATCAGGACCGGCACCTGGGCAAGATCGGCATCGCCCTTGACGGTCCGCAGCACGTCGCGGCCGTCCAGCTTGGGCAGGTTGAGGTCCAGGAGGACGAGATCGGGCACGGGCCGTCCGGCAAACTCCCCTTCGCCACGCAGGCGCTGCACGGCGGCCTCACCATTGCGTACGACTTCCATCTCGTAGGGGAAGCTGGCCTGCTCGAACGCATCGAGGACCAGGAATTCGTCACCGGCATTGTCCTCGACGAGCAGGATGTGCGGTCTTTTCGAGGCGGACTTGTCAGCGTTGGTCATGTGTCGGTTCGATGGCTTTCGGCAGGGTGAACAGGAACAGGCTTCCACCGGACGGGCTTTCTTCCACCCATAGCACACCTCCATGACTCTCAATAATTTTTCGGCAAATCGCCAGTCCCATTCCGGTGCCGGAATACTCGTCCTTGGCGTGCAGGCGCTTGAAGGGGTGGAAAATCTGTTCGCGGTATTGCGGCGCAATGCCGATGCCGTTGTCGGCGACACTGATCCGCCAGATATCGTCCTCCTCGTGCGCATCGACGCTGACATGAACGGCATTGCCGGAACGGTGATACTTGATGGCATTGCCGATCAGGTTCTGCATCAGCTGGGTCAGCTGGGCCCGGTTGCCGCGAATTGAGGGCAGGTCCGAGATTTCGATCCGGGCCTGTGCCTTGTCGATCGCGGTCTGCAGGTTCCGGATCGCGTCCTCGGCAATGTCGCCCAGCGCGACGTCCACCTCGCGCGGTTCGGAATCATAGTTCAGCCGGCCATAGGCCAGCAGGTCGGCGATCAGCGCCTGCATGCGCTCTGCCGCCTTGATGGAGTGCTGGATATAGCTGCGCCCGGCATCGTCGAGCGCGCTGTCATAGCGGCGCGCGAGGAGAGCATTGAAATTGGAGATCAGGCGCAGCGGCTCCTGCAGGTCGTGGCTGGCGGCGAAAGCGAACCGTTCCAATTCCTCATTGGCCCTCGACAGCTCGGCAATGAAACGCTCGCGCTCGGCCTGGGCCTGCTGACGATCGGTGATGTCGCGGAACACGGTGACGACACCCAGTAGACGGCCCTGTTCGTCCAGCATGGGCTCGCTGGAGAACTCGGCCGTGAAACTCGACCCGTCGCGCCGGCGGAAAGGTTCGACACCGTTTCGGACCGGCTCCTCCCGCGTCGACGAAACCATCGGGCAGTCCGCACGGCTGTGTGGCCGCCCTTCGGAGTCAACGGGATGGATCACGTCGTGGATGAGTGTGCCTGTCAGTTCTTCAGGCGCGTATCCCAAGAGCCGGGCGGCGGCAGGATTGACGATGGTGGCCAGACCGTCCGCGCCGATCCCGAGGATGCCGTCCGCGGCGTTTTCGAGAATCAGGGAGAGATTGCGGGACAGGCTCTCCGCTTCGGCCGTCTTGCGAACGACGAGGCGCTGGACGAGGTCGGTCCGGGCGGTACTGAGCAGGGTGAGCGCGTTCAGCACGGTGATGAAGGCCAGCCCGGTTATCAGCGTGGCCCAGGACAGGAGGTCCTGGTTGCGGGCAAGAAATCCGGGTGTCGCCGTATACACGAATTCCAGCGACAGGCCGCCGATGTCGAGCTGGTGGACGACACTCAGCGGGGACATGGCGGCCGGCGCGCCGAGCACGGAGTGAGCGCCGCCGGACGAGACATCATTGATCGCCAGTCGATAGTCTGCATTGTGCCGGGACAATGCGTTGGCAACGAGTGCGTAAAGGGTGATCCGGCCAAGCGCCACGCCGCTTAATTGCTGAAGCCTTTCCTCGCGGCTGGCCGGAGGGGTCCGCCCTCCATAGGACGGAGCGGCAATGAGAAGGGAATGGCCGTGGGGTCCTGCTTCTTCCGGGGCGCCATGCTCGAAACGGCGGGCGACTACGGGCGCACCGTCGAGAATGGCATCGAGTATGCCGGGCATGTCGATCCCGGTCATGCTGGTTGCAACACCGTCGCCGCTTTGTGCAAGCGGGAAGACCTGGACCTGCCGGTTAGCGTCGAGGGCAAAGGCCTGATGCTCCATCTCCGCCGCGTCGGCAGGATCGGACAGGCGGGGCGCCCATCTGACGTCGTCAGCTTGGACATTGCCGGAAAAGGCGATGGATACGAAGACGTCGAACTCGTCTTCCGTCACGGTTTCCGATGCCGCGAACAGTCCGCCCAGCTGGGTCAGGCGATGGCGCAGCCGGTCAAGGGTCTCGGTGATGGCTTGCTGGTCTCTCGCGACCTGGCTGGCGAAGGATTCCCGCCGGTCGTTGACGCCATCTGCCCGGCTGAAGACGAATACCGTCATCGCGATGGCGAGGAGGATTGCCGCCGGGAGCACAACGGCCAGCTTCCGTCGGCGGCTGATCTGTTCCGGTTCTGCCAGCAGCAGGGCGAGCGGTGTCACGACCACAATTCCGGTGGCGCTCGACAGCCAGGACTTCAGATAGACAGGGGCGTTGCTGAAAGCGGGCTCCAGACCTGCCAGGCTGACCCCGACCGGAAAGGCAGCAGCCATCGGGATCGCCGCGAGCGGTCCGGCTACTGCAGTGACCAGCAGGATCTCGCGGCCGGTTTCCAGCGTCCATTTCCGGTCCGGGCTGATACGGCGCAAAACGCGCAGGCCGACCTCGCCCTGCAGGACCGAGCCGATTGCCGCGCACAGGGCAAAGACTGCGGCTTCCCCCGGTGTCGTGTGGAAATGGCGCAGGGCCAGATCGGCGGCCACCAACAGCGTGGCGAGGCCGACCGGAACCAGCATGCGTCGGCCCCACAACGCGGTTGCGGCCACGGCGATGCCAGCGGCCGGCCAGATGGGCACAAAGAAGCCCGGCGGTACCGAGAGAAGAAGTGCCAACTCGCCCAGCACCAAGCAGGCCAGGCCGACGCCGGCAGCTTTCATGTTTTCATTCATGCCCGGATCGGCCTCCCCGTCCGCTCGGGAATTAGGCCGTCGATTCGGGGATTTCACAATCCCGTACACGCTGAGCGGGAGCCGTGGCGCCCGGGGCGTCCGGACAAATGAAACAGGCCGCGGCGGGGGCCGCGGCCTGTCAGGCAAGATACTCTGTGATCCGGTCAGGCGGCTGAGGAGATGTCCGTCAGGGCCATGACCTTGCGCAGCTGATCTTCCGTATCGCCCAGCTGGTGATCGATCATGATCAGGCGCTTGGCATAGTGCGATCCGGCATATTCCCAGGTCATGCCGATGCCGCCATGCATCTGCACGGCCTCTTCAGCGACCAGCTTGCCGGCGCGGCCGATCAGGTTCTTCGCCTTGGCCACGGCCAGGGCGCGTTCTTCCGTCTCGAACTTGCCGCCGGCATGGATCACGATGGAACGGGCCTGTTCGATCTCGATGGAGAAATCGACGAGGCGGTGCTGCAGCGCCTGGAAGAGCGCGATCGGGCGGCCGAACTGCTGGCGCTGCATGAGATAGTCGCGCGTCATCTCCTTGAGCACATCCATCGCGCCCACCGCTTCGGCGCACAGGGCCAGGCGGCCGGCGTCGAGCGCGGCTTCGATGGCGTCCGTGGCATCTTCGGCAACGCACTCGGCCGGGGTCCCGTCGAGCACGACCTCTGCGGCACCACCACCGTCGATCATCGGATAGGCGAGGACTTCGGCGTCGGACGCCTTGACTTCGTAGAGGCCCAACTTGCCACCGGACTTGGCCGTGACCAGGATCCAGTCGGCGGCCTGGCCGCCATAGACCACGGTCTTGCGGCCGGTCAGCTTGCCGCCCTCGAACGTGGCGGAAATTTCGCCCAGATCGCCGAAGCTGTCGCTTTCGTCGAAGGCGAAGGCCGCGCGTTCCGAACCCGCGATAATGGCCTCGATCCGCTCGGACTTGCCGAAAGCGGCGTAGAGCCGAAGCGCCATGAGGTTGGCCAGGAGCGGTTCCGGGCAGATCTTGCGGCCCAGTTCCTCGAATACGGTCGTGATATCGAAGCCGGCGCCGCCGAAGCCGCCATCATCCTCGGAGACCAGCGCCCCCATGATGCCCAGCTCTGCGAGCCCGGCCCAGCCTTCGGGGTCGTGGAAAGCGCCGTCATAGGCGACCTTGTTGCGATGCTCGATCGGATAGGTGTCGGAGAGGAAGCGGCGCAGGCTGTCCGCGATCATCCTGCGGTCGTCTGTCGGTGTGAAATCCATGGATCAGGCTCCGAACGTCTCTTTGGCGATGATGTTGCGCTGGATCTCGTTCGATCCGCCAAAGATCGAAAGCTTGCGATTGTTGAAGTAGTTGGCAGCGTTCGCAGCCGCTTCCGGCGGCGCGATGCCGTAATTGCCGATCACGTCTTCGGACGGGAAGGGCGAGGCGGCCGGACCCAGTGCACGGCGAGCGAGATCGTTGATCTCCTGACGGATCACAGTGCCCTTGATCTTCAGCATCGAGGACACCGAGCCCTGGGCGTCAGACGTGCCGAACAGCATGCGCAGATTGGTCATGCGCATGGCTTCCAGATCGATCTCGACCTCGGCGACCCTGGCCGCGAAAAGCGGATCGGCCGCCAGCGGCTTGCCATAGCGCTTTACCTTCCGGCCCAGCGCCTTGAGCTGGTTCAGCGCCTCGGTCGACGCGCCGACACCGGCGATATTGGTGCGCTCGTGGCCCAGGAGATACTTGGCGATCGTCCAGCCCTGGTTCTCCTCGCCGACACGATTGGAGACCGGTACCCGGACATCGGTGAAGAAGACCTCGTTCACCTCATAGCCGCCCTCGATCAGCTTGATCGGCCGCATCTCGATGCCGGGCGTCTTCAGGTCCACCAGCACGAAAGAGATGCCCTGCTGCGGCTTGCCCTCGGTCGAGGTGCGCACGAGGCAGAAGATCTTGTCGGCGAACTGGCCCAGCGTGGTCCAGGTCTTCTGGCCATTGATGATGTAGTCGTCGCCATCGCGCACGGCGCGGGTCTTCAGGCTGGCGAGGTCGGAGCCGGCGCCGGGCTCGGAATAGCCCTGGCACCACCAGTCCTCGCCGGACAGGATGCGCGGCAGGATCGTCTTCTTCTGCTCCTCGGTGCCGAACTTGATCAGCACCGGGCCCAGCATGCCCAGGCCGAAGGGAACGATGCGCGGCGCGTTCGCGAAGGCGCATTCTTCCTCGAAGATGTGGCGCTGCACGGCATTCCAGCCGGGGCCGCCATGTTCTTCCGGCCAGGTTGCCGCCAGCCAGCTGCGGGTCTGCAGCAGAGCGTGCCAGCTCTCGATATCCTGCTTGTTCAGCTCGCGTCCATTGCGAACCTTGGTGGCCAGATCCTCGGACAGATTGTCCTTGAGGAAAGTGCGCACTTCCTCGCGGAAGGCCTCCTCCTCCGGGGTGAAATTCAGGTCCATGCTTGTCTCCTCGCGCCCTTGTCGACCGCTTTTCACGACGAAAGCAGCGGCCCGGTCTTGTGCCTGGCTCGCTTCTTTCGATGACTGGGTACGTATTAAAGGCGAAAGGATGCGCAGTGAATAGTGCGCAGATGCAGCATTTGGTGCGGCGGTGCGGCGCAGGTCTGGCCGGTCAGAGCAGTCCGCGGCCTGCCAGGGCCGTTTTCAGCGGGCCTTCACCCCGGAACACCTCGGCATCAAAACCGAAGTCGCGCGCCGCGGTGACATTGTCCTCACGGTCGTCGAAGAAGACGACCTCCTCCGGCGCGAAGGGCAGACGCATGGCCGTGATCTCGTAGATACGGCGGTCCGGCTTGATGACGCCCTCATGGGCCGAGACGATGACGTCCTTCATGTGTGCCATCTGCGGGTAGAGCGCATTGACCGGTTCCACCCATTCCGCGGGCAGGTTGGTGAGCGCGTATTGCGGCACTCCCCGTTCGGCGAGCGTGTCCATGACAATGTCGGTCCCCGGAACGCTGCCATTCAGCATGCCGTCAATGCCGGTCTCCCAGGCACGGATTGCGTCTTCATAGTGGGGGTATTTCGCGATCAGGGGCTCGCGATTCTCGGCCATGGGCACGCCGCGATCATGCGCCGCATGCCAGTCCATCGTGCAGACCTCGCCCAGGAAGTGGTCGACTTCCTCCGGTGTGCGGAAAAGCTTTTCGTAGAAGCGGCGCGGGGACCAGTCGAGAAGCACATTGCCCAGATCCCACAGGACGGCTTTGGTCGTCATGCTGGTGTCTCCAAAACGCAAAACCCGCGCACCTGGGTGCACGGGCTATGCGACAAGTCGATATGGGCGCGCTGGAACCTGCGGGCAGGTCCGGCAGCAGCCGGCTAGCCGGCGCGAGCCTTGAAGCGCGGATCGGTCTTGTTGATGACGTAGATACGGCCACGGCGCTTCACGACCTGGCAATCGCGGTGGCGGTTCTTCAGCGATTTGATCGAGCTGCGGACTTTCATCGTTCGGCCTTCACGTTGGTAAGCGTGTTAAAAAGGAGCGCGGGAGATACGGGAGCCGAAGCGTCCTGTCAACATCGACTGTGCGCTCGATCTGCGCCTGATGCGCGGCTCAGCGGAAGACCGGCGCGACCGGCGCACCACCATCGCGTTCCGGCTGGCTGTTCATCATCGACACGATCAGCACGGGATCGTCCTTCGGCGGCGGCTGGCAGATGCCGAACGCGGCTTCCGGCATCGCCGTCGATATGTTCAGTCCGAAGCTGGCGGCTTCCTGCGGCAGGATCGGGTAGTCGTGATTGCGCCCGCCGCCGATCAGGTCGTTGGTCAGGGCGCAGGTTCCGTCCTGCTTGTGGGCATCATTGACATAGTCGCAGGAAAACCGCCGGGCCTCGTCGACGGCCTGCTGGGCCATCTTCGAGAGGATCAGCATCTCGTCGCTGACGCGGTCGGCCGACTTGTGTTCGGTCAGCGCGGCAAGGATCGGCGCGGGCATCCAGGCATATTGCGGATCGATCGGACCCAGCACGGCACTGGTGCCCATGACGATTTCGTCGCAGGCCAGGGCAATCATCGTGCCCGCGGACTTTGCACGATAGGGCACGAAAGCCGTCTTGCGGCCGGGATGGTGTTTCAGCGCATGCAGGATCTGCTGGGTCGCCGAGGCGATCCCGCCCGGCGTGTGCAGGATGATGTCGATCGGGGCATTGTCCGGTGCGTGGCGGATCAGGTCGATTGCCTCGATGGCCGTGTCGGTGTCGATATATTCGTCCACTTCATGATGTACGATCGACAGGACGAGACTGCCCCGCGAGCGCGCGAAATCCTGCACCCGCTTGTCGATCATGGCCCTGTAGGCCTCATAGGGCGACAGGCCGTCATCGCTGCCATTGCCGGATGCGCTGCGTTGGCTGGCGGGAAGGGGATCCGGGCGAAGCGATGTCTGCGTGTCGCGGGCGGTCGTCATGGCCGGGTGCGGTGCGGCCGTTCCGGAGGGCGCTGAGCGCTTGCCGACCTCGGCGCGTTCGCGTGCCTCCCGCTCGTCTTCTCGCTGCATGTGCCGACGGTTCTGCCAAGCTGCGAGGCTGACCAGCAAGGCACAGATCACGGCAATGCCGGTCCAGCCGGTCACACCGAGTCCGGTAATAATGTCGAACATGAACTCCCCCGGTTTCCCCATGCATCGCGGCACTGGCGATGCACCCGTCTCCACTCTCGTTAACCAATCTATATCAGTGCGCGCGCCAGGGCGAATCGAACCGGCGAACGGGCTTGCCTCCTGGTGAGGCAGGTCTGCTGCCGGAGCATGCAGACGGGCGTGTTTGTGGCATCTGGTCCTGTCGGGACGTGTACTGGCGCTGACACCGGTACTAGGTGAAACGCTCTGCCCGACCGGAGCGCCCGCGTGACATTCGAACTCATCCTCGCCTTTACGGGCATGCATATCGCCATGTCGCTGAGCCCGGGGCCGGCCGTGCTTCTGGTCTCCAGCCAGGGCATGGCGCGTGGTTTCCGGGCGGGCGTGGCGACGGCGGTGGGCGTGCTTGCGGGCAATACGATCTATTTCGCGTTGTCGGTATTCGGACTGGGGGCGGTCCTCGTCAGCTCGGCCCTGCTGTTCACGGTGATCAAGTGGGCGGGGGCGGCCTATCTGGTCTGGCTGGGGGTCTCCACCCTGCGCAACGCTCGCAAGACGGCAGCGCGGCCGCAGCCGGCAACGGTCGCTGACTTGGCCGGGCCAGCCTTCACCCAGGGACTGGTCAAGCAGCTGGGCAATCCCAAATCGGTGCTGTTCTTTGGCGCGCTGCTGCCGCAATTCATCATTCCGGGGCAGACCGGCGGGGCTGACTATCTTCTGATGCTGGCCATCATGCACGGCACCGAACTGCCCATCCTGGCCGGCTATGCCGCGCTGGGGGCGACAGGCGGGGCTTTTGTGCGCGGCCCGGTGGGTCTTGTCTGGCGCGAGCGCGTGTGCGGCGTGTGCCAGATCGCTGTGGGTGGCTTGCTGGCGGGCTTGCGGCGCACAGCGTGAGCGAAGCTTACCACATCGTCAGTTGTTCGCGCCGCAAAGCCTTCATAGTGTGCGCGCCATGACAGGGTTCGGGGTATGCTTCGGGGTCGCGGCAGCGGCCCTTTTCGCGGCTGGCGCCAGCGCGCAGTACGACGATTTCACCTATGATTACGACGTGGATGTCGAGCTCGTGCTCGCCGTCGACATCTCCTATTCCGTTGACGAGGAAGAGGCGCGCCGCCAGCGCGAGGGCTATGTGGCTGCCCTTGCCTCTGAGGATGTGATCCGCTCGATCCAGGGCGGGCCGCTGGGCCGGATCGCCGTGACCTATGTGGAATGGGCCGATAGCGGTTTTCAGCGCGCCGCGGCTGACTGGACCGTGATCGCCAGCGAGGAAGACGCGCTGGAGTTTGCTGCCCGCGTCGCCGCCGCACCGCTCGAACGCGGCCACTACACCGCTATCGGGGCAGCGATCGCTGACAGTGTGCAGCGTATCGAGAGTAATGCGCACTCGGCTCCCCGCCGCATCATCGATATCTCCGGCGACGGGCCGCAGAACCAGGGACTGCCGCTGGAACAGGCGCGGGCGCGTGCGGATGCGGCCGGCGTGGTGGTCAACGGTCTGCCGGTGATCTCCACGGGCAATGGCCGCTGGGTGCGGCCCGTCGAGATGAATCTCGATGGCTATTTCGAGGAAAACGTCATCACTGGTCCGGGCGCCTTCGTCCTGCCGGCCCGCACCGAGGCGGAGTTCCGCGAAGCAATCCTGCGCAAGCTGGTCATCGAGATCGCGGGGGCGCTGCCATCGCCGGAAGAGCTGGGCCGCGACCCCGCCCGTCCCGCGACCGCGTCGGAAACGGGTCTGGCGCCATGAGACTTGCCGTCCGGGCCGGCCTTTCGATCCTGGCCGTCCTTTGTCTGACCGGCGGCAATCTTGCCGCGACACCCGACTGGTATACCCGCGAGACCCAGTACGCCGAGGATGGCCGCGAGATGGTCGATCTCGAGCTCGTACTGGCGGTCGATGTGTCGTCCTCGATCGACGAGGTCGAGGCGCGGCGTCAGCGCGAAGGTCATGTCGCGGCGCTCGCCGACCCGGAGGTGATCTCCGCGATCCAGTCCGGCGGCTATGGCCGCATCGCGGTGATGTATCTGGAATGGGCCGATGCCGACTTCCAGCGCGTTGTGGCGCCCTGGACAGTGATCGAGACGGAAGACGATGCCCGGGCCTTCGCCGCGACACTGGCGACCGCGCCCTTCATTTCCGGCCGGCGCACTGCGATTGGCGGTGCGATCGATAATTCGGTCAGCCTGATCGCGGACAATCGCTATGACGGCGTACGCCGGGTGATCGACCTGTCAGGCGATGGCCCCCAGAATGCCGGACCCAGTCTTTCGGCCGCGCGCAACCGGGCCGAGGCCGAAATGATCACCATCAACGGCCTGCCGATCGACAATGCCCGTCAGCATCCCTTCCGGCCGTCAGTCTCGATCGATGTGGCCGCCTATTTCGAGAATGAAGTGATCGCCGGACCCGGCGCCTTCATTTCGCCAACAAACGAACACCATGATTTCGTGGACGCATTGAAACGGAAGCTTATCATCGAGATCGCCAATCTCGATCCGCTGCGCTTCACGAGGAATGGATGATCCGTACGCTACTGGCCAGCCTGGCCCTCGTTGCCACCGTCACCACCGCCACGCTTGCCCAGCCCGACGGTGAGAGCTTCGCCGACTGGCTCGCCGGATTCCGCGGCCGGCTGGAAGCGTCCGGCGCCACCCCGGACACCGTCGCATCCATGCTGGACGGGCTGGAGCCGGACATGCGCATCATCGAGCGCGACCGCAGCCAGCCGGAATTCGTGCGTCCGCTCTGGTCCTATCTCGATATCGCGGCGTCAGACCTGCGCATCCGCAACGGCCGGGCGGCCTATGCCGAAAACCGTGAGACGGTTGATGCCATTGCTGCGCATTTCGAGGTGCGTCCGGAAATCCTGATCGCGATCTGGGGGCTGGAAAGCTCCTATGGCGAGATCCCCGGCAATAACGATATTGTCCGCTCGCTGGCGACGCTGGCCTGGGAAGGCCGCCGCCGCAACTGGGCGGAAGGCGAGCTGATTGCGGTCGGGCACATGCTGGACAATGGCTATGCCACGCGCGACCAGCTCACTGGCTCGTGGGCAGGCGCGATGGGCCAGATGCAGTTCATCCCGTCGACCTATCTGGAACGCGCCCATGACTGGGATGGCGATGGCCGCCGCAATATCTGGACGAATGAAGCCGATGCGCTGGCATCTGCCGCCAATCTGCTCGGCCGGGCCGGCTGGCGGCCAGGTCAGCCTGCAGTGGTCGAAGTCGATGTGCCGGAGAGCTTTGATTTCGCCGCTTGGGACCCGGGGCAGTCGCGCCTGGTGTCGCAATGGGCGGTGCTCGGTATCGAACCGGCGCGCGGCGAGTGGTCGGCCGACTTGCTGATGCAGGCGGCGCGGCTGGATCTGCCGGCCGGCGGTTCGGGGCCGGGCTTCCTGACCTTCCCGAACTTCCGTGTGATCCTGCGCTACAACAACTCCACCAGCTACGCGATCGGGGTTGCCCATCTGGCAGACCGGATCGCGGGTGGCGAGCCTTTCGAAGGGCCGTGGCCGGAAAACAATCCGCCGATCACCCGCAGCCAGACGCGCGAACTTCAGGCGGCGCTCAACGCGCTGGGTTTCGACAGCGGCACACCGGACGGCCTTGCCGGACCCAACACCCGCGCGGCGCTGCGCGCTTTCCAGCGCTCCAACGGCCATCTCGCCGACGGCTATGTCGGCCAGGCGATGTATGACGCGGTGATGGCCGCCGCGGCTGCCCGGTAGTCCGCGCGCTCTGACGATCTGTTATCGGAGCCCTGGGTTGCTCAGGGCTCTGGCTTCACCTCGACGATGTTGGCGACCCGGCGAATGCCGGGATGGAACCAGGCGAGCGCCAGTGTGATCGCGGCCAGCACGAAGGCGACATAATAGGGCACGAGGTGGCCCAGCTGGTTGTACATGAACAGGCCGCCGACCGGGCCGAGGATGAAGCCCAGCCCGGCTGTGGCGGTGGTCAGGCCCGCGACCCGGCCCTGTTCTTCAGGCTCCACGGCGATCGAGGCCCCGCCGACAAAGCCCGAGCGGGCCAGTCCGAACGCAAATGAAATCAGGATGTAGGCCGTGACAATACCGGCATAGTTGGGCGCCACGATCATCAGGGCGAACCCCGCCATGGTGATCCCTGCACCCAGCGACATCAGGATGCGCGGACTGGCGTGCAGGGCCGGAATTACCACCAGCTGGGCGACGATCAGTGCGCCCGCGCCCGCAGCCAGCGCGATGGACGACATCTGCAACCCCGCGGCCTCGTCCAGCTGCAAAGAGTCCATCACGAAAAAGGCTAGCGTGGACAGGCTGAGTGACTGCACGACCCAGGCGACACAGCCATAAGCCACAAACGGGAAGATCCGCGGATCGGCGCCGAAGGCGAATTGCGCAAAGGGATTGATCGGCCGGCTCTGCAGTTTGGGCGGGGACTGTTCGGGCAGCCGGTACCACACTGCGAAGGCGCCAGAGGCGACCATCGCCGAAATGATCACCATGAAGATCGGCACGCCCACCAGTTCGACCAGGGTCGCCGCGAGGGTGGGACCGATTACCGCACCCAGGCCGAAGGCGGCCGTCAGCCCGGCCAGCGCTTCTGTCCGCTCGCCAGGGCTGGTCCGGTCGGCGACATAGGCCTGCGCTGACGGGTTGGTTGCCGAGCCAAGCCCGCCGAACAGGGTGCGGGCCAGCGCCATGGCAAAGATTGCGCCCAATGGCGGGATCCACCCGCTTTCCCCGGCCCAGGCTGCGGCAGCAAAGATCAGGGTCGAACAGGCAAAGGCGCACAGGCCGAAGACGATGAAAGGTTTGCGTCCCCGGCGGTCGGACAGGGCGCCCCACACCGGTGTCATCGTCATGAAGAGGACGGCCGAAACCGTGTAGATCGCGCCGACCCAGTATTCCGGCACGGCCAGTCCACGGGCCAGCGGCGGCAGGATCGCGAACAGCATGTTGTTGCCGATGCCGGTTGCCATCAGGCACAGGAAAAGCAGGCGGAAGGCCTGGCGTCTTTCGGCGGGACTGGTGGGTGTGGACGCAGTCTGGGGCGGGGTCATGATGCTGATCTAGACCGCGGATTCCCCACCGTCCAATGAGTTTTTAAAGAGCGGGTATGCCGGAATGACCGTCAGTGGCCGGGGCGCCGCGTCGCTGATCCGTAAACACCCGCATAACGCGCGTTCAACCGGACATTAAGCTTGTCCCGTCATAGTGCCGGTCAAACGGGTCGAGAAACGGCCTTCCAGAGCGGTGGACGGTACAAAATGTTCCAGATTATCGGCATCATTGTCGTGTTCGTCATGGTGTTCGGCGGCTTCTCGCTGGCCGGCGGCCATTTCGATGTCATCCTCAAAGCCATGCCCTTCGAGATGATGATGATCGGCGGCGCGGCTGTCGGCGCCTTCCTGATCGGCAACAAGCCGAAGACGGTGATGAAGACCCTCGGCGATTTCGCCAAGATCTTCACCGGCCCCAAATGGAAGGCGCAGGACTATACCGACCTGCTCTCACTCTTGTTCTTGCTAACAAAAACAATGAAAACAAAAGGGGTTATCGCGCTCGAAAGCCATATCGAGAACCCCAAGGACAGCGCGATCTTCACGCGCTATCCCCGGATCATGAAGGATCATTTCGCCGTCGACTTCATCTGCGACACGCTGCGCATGATGACGATGAACCTGGAAGACCCGCACCAGGTCGAAGACGCGATGGAAAAGCAGCTGGAAAAGCACCATCACGAGGCCGCCGATCCCGCCCACGCCATGCAGACCATGGCAGACGGCCTGCCGGCCCTGGGCATCGTGGCTGCCGTGCTCGGCGTGATCAAGACGATGGGCGCGATCGAAAGCCCGCCGGCCATTCTGGGCGGTTATATCGGCGGCGCCCTGGTCGGTACCTTCCTTGGCGTGTTCATCGCCTACGGCTTTGTCGGCCCCTTTGCGGCCTACATGCAGGCCGTCTATGACGAGGAACACAGCTTCTACAAGATCATCCAGGATGTGCTCGTGGCGCACCTGCACGGGAATGCGGCCCAGATCTCGGTCGAGATCGGCCGCGGGGGCGTCCCCTCCAAGATGCAGCCCAGCTTTGCCGAGCTGGAAACAGCCCTGGACCAGATACCCTCCGAAGTCGGCTGATCGACAAGGCCGCACGAGGACAACTGGCGCGGAACCCACCG
This sequence comes from Maricaulis sp., assembly GCF_039978735.1. Taxonomy (GTDB): domain Bacteria; phylum Pseudomonadota; class Alphaproteobacteria; order Caulobacterales; family Maricaulaceae; genus Maricaulis. Next base: position 8,721 of record NZ_JBDWAS010000027.1, on the reverse strand, counting down.
GTTCCGCGCCATTTCATTTGGGGGGATGGCGTTTGCCCTGATCGGCGCTAGAACGGCGTCATGAAGATCAAGGACAGCGACATTCTCATCGTGCCCGGTGCGGGCAATCCGTCTCCCTTCCACTGGCTGACGCGCTGGCAGGACAATATGTCCACGGCGCGTCGCGTGGATCAGGATGACTGGAACCGGCCGCAGCGCGAGACCTGGGTCAACCGGCTGGTCGATGCGGTCGGCGAGGCGGAAAAGCCCGTCATTCTCGTCGCGCATGCGCTGGGAGTGCTCACGGTGGCCCATGCGGCTCCGGCGCTCACCGGCAAGATCGCGGGTGCCTTTCTGGTCGGTGCATCGGACTGGGAGCGTCCCGAACTGAAGACGACCTATGGCGATCACGGCTTCGATCCGGTGCCGCGCCAGCCGCTCGGCTTTGCCGGCCTGCTGCTGGCCAGCTCCAATGATCCCACCTGCAACATCACCAAGGCGGAAGCCTGGGCGCGCGATTGGGGTATTCATTTCGGCAATGCCGGCGAGGCCGGGCATTTCGAGCCGGAAAGCGGACACGGTCCCTGGCCGGAGGGTCTGATGGCCTTCGCCCGCTTCACCCAGACGCTCTAGGCCGGTCATGACCGAAGAGAGCCTGGTTTGCGAACCGGCCCGGCTCGACTGGAGCGAGCCGTCCGGCCCGCGTGCGGCCGATTATGGCGATGTCTATTTTTCCGCCGAGGACGGTCTGGAAGAGACGCGGGCGGTTTTCCTTGCCGGCTGCGGGCTGCCCGAGGCCTGGCAGGGGCGGCGGCATTTTGTTGTCGGAGAGCTGGGCTTTGGTACCGGGCTGAGCGCGCTGGCGCTCTGGCAGCTCTGGCGCGAGACCCGGCCGTCCGGAGCATGGCTGGATTTCGTCTCCGTCGAGAAGCATCCGTTGAGCCGCGACGAAGCCGTTCGCGCCTTTGCGGCCTGGCCGGATCTCGAACCGCTCACAACGCGTCTTCTGGCACAATGGCCGTCGCGGCAGAAGGGCGTTCATCGCCTTGTGTTTTCCGAGGACGGGTTCGCGATCACCGTCGTTCACGACGCGGTCGAGCTTGCACTGGCAGACATGGATTTCCGCGCCGACGCCTGGTTCCTCGACGGGTTTGCGCCGGCGAAGAATGACGCCATGTGGTCCCAGGATGTGCTCGACGAGGTCGGCCGGCTCTCGGCGTCGGGCGCGCGGGTCGGCACGTTCACGGTAGCCGGTCATGTCCGGCGGGGCCTGCAGGCCGCCGGCTTCGAGGTGGTCAAACGCCCCGGCTTCGGGCGCAAGCGCGAGCGTCTGGAGGCCGTGTTTCCCGGAACACCCGCCGCAACAATGCCGCCGCCGCGGAAGGTCGCGATCATCGGTGCGGGAATTGCCGGGGCCAGTCTGGCCCGTGCCTTTGCGGGGCGGGGGAGCGAGGTTGTCGTGTTCGACGCTGCCGGGCCGGCGGGCGGCGCCTCCGGTGCACCGGCCGGGCTGCTGACGCCGCGCCTGGAGCGCGCCGACCGGCCCCATGTCCGCGCAACCCTGGCGGCGTTTGATTATGCGCGCAGATGTTATGAAGACTTCGACGGCTTCTATCCCGGCGGGGTCGTCCGGCTGGCGAAGGATGAACGCGAAGCGCAGCGTTTCGCCGGTATCGCCGCCCTGATGGACGAGCGGGTCGAGTGGGATGGGGCGGTGCTGCAGATGCACGCCGCCGCCCGCATCGAACCGGCGCGCATCGTCGCACAGATGCTGGGCGATGTGCCGGTTCACGAGGCGCGGGTTGCGTCGATTGCCGAGACGGACGGCGACGTCCAGCTGGCGGATGCAGATGGCGAAACACTGTGCCGCGCGGATTGCATTGTGTTTGCCTGTGGAGCCGGCGCGGCGGCCTGGTATCCGGACATTTCACCGAGCGCAGGGCAGGTCGCGGTCTTTGCAGGCGAAGCGCCGGCGCAGCCTGTGACCTGGGGCGGCTATGCCTGTGCGGCGCCGGGCGGTGTGCTGGTTGGAGCGACCCATGTGGCCGGCGAGGATGCCGGGCCGGATGAGCCTGCGATTGCTGGCTTCCGCGAAGCCTACGCTCGGCATTTTCCCTCATTGAAAGCCGGCGAGGTCGTGCAGACCTGGCGTGGTGTGCGAGCCTCGACGCCGGACCGGCTCCCGGTCGCCGGAGCGCTGGGGCCGCGAAGCTTTGTTCTCTCCGGTCTCGGCTCGCGTGGCTTTGCCCACGCGCCCCTGCTGGCCGAACATGTCGCAGCTCTCGCTCATGGGCATATGCCCGCACTGCCCCGATCCGCGGCCGAAGCATTCGATCCGGCCCGTTTCGAGATACGCCGCCAGAGGCGCGGCGGCTAAGGCGCTACACCGCTTCGGGGAGCGGTTCTCCCGGCGTCCGGTCGGATCTCTCGAAACGCAGCTCGGCGAGCGGGCAGGGTGTTGCGAAACAGGTCGCATCGATCCGGAAATCCGGTGCCCTGTGTCCGTCCAGAACAAGCGCGTAACCGCCTACCGACAGGGTGACATTCAGGCCGGTCACCGGCGGCAGCGCCAGCGAGACGGCGGGCAGTGCCGCCATGGCTGCCAGAACTCCCGTTTTCACAAGCATGCCGGGCCCTCCTTGACCTTTGCGTCTCTGGATGCCGCAGGAGGTCCGATTGGATGCACGCCACCGGGGAAAACGGCGCGCCGCTTGCATCGCTCCGGGTGAAACGGTCGCGCCTGGCGCGTAACGGGACAAAGGGTGTCAGATCATGCAGGCAGCAGCCAGCGGCAGCTTCGTCGAACGGCGTAATGGTTCGCGTCATATCTGGTTTCTGAACTCGGCCTTCGACAAGATCGGTCTGGATACGGCCTTGCGCCGCATCACCGAACGCGATCCGGCCAGCCCCTTCGCTTTTGTCGTCACACCCAATGTGGATCATCTGGTCCGGCTCGAGCACGACACCGTGCTCGCCACGCTCTATGCCCAGGCCTGGCTGACGGTCTGCGACAGCCGTATCCTGGAACTGATCGGCCGCATGTCGGGCGAGCGCATCGATATCGCACCGGGTTCGGACCTGACGGCGCGCCTGTTCGACACCGCAATCGACCCGGCCGCACCGCTGACGATCATTGGCGGCAATCGCGCCGTCATCGATGCCGTGGCAGCACGCTATGGCTTGAAAGATGTGCGCTGGCACGAACCGCCGATGGGGCTGCGCAACAATCCGGAAGCGGTTGCGGAATGTGCCCGCTTTGTCGCCGAGAATCCGTCGCGCTTTGTCCTGATCTGCGTGGGGTCTCCGCAGCAGGAAATGATCGCGGAAGCCTGTCTTGACCGCGGCGATTGCACGGGTGTCGGACTGTGCGTGGGTGCGTCTCTGGACTTCCTGGGTGGCAAGGCCCGCCGGGCACCGGTCTGGATCCAGCGGGCACGGCTGGAGTGGTTGCACCGTCTCGTGCAGGAGCCGGGCCGGATGTGGCGCCGCTATCTGGTCGAGGGACCCAAAGTGTTTCTGCTCTGGCAGCGCTGGCGGAAAACCCAGCGTGAGCTGCGCGCGCTCGAACGCGCGCTTTCGCAGCCGGACCGTGTCAAAGAGCGTGCACTTCACCAACGTATCCGCAACCTGGAAGCCCAGTTAGCGTCACGTGAGTGATACACACTGTTACATGCGGGGCACTGGCATTGCCTTTTGCCGCGGCCGGCCCTAGCGTCCGCGCCGCGATGGTTCCCTCACGGGATTAATCGGGAAGCCGGTGCGGTCACCACTTTTCAGGTGATGTCCAAGTCCGGCGCTGTGCCCGCAGCCGTAAGCGGCGAGCGGCGATGCATGTAACCACTGGAGCTTACGGCTCCGGGAAGGGGCATCGTCCGCATTGACCCGCAAGCCGGAAGACCTGCCATCGCCGTCGTCTGTCCGCTCGTGCGGGAAAACACGAGGCTGGCGCGGATTTTCCGTTTTCGACGACTCCTTGCAACCCGCCGGTCGCGCGTGCGGCCGGTCACCATGCTGTGGAGACGTGGTACATGCGCATACACAAATCGCTGCCGCTGGCGCTGGCGGCCAGTTCAATCCTGATTTCACCCGCTGTCCTGGCCCAGGACGCGCAGGACGATGATGTCATCCTGATCACCGCTGCCCGCGTGCCGATACCGGCCGACGATGCGACGGCGAGTATCACCCGCCTTGATGCTGCCGATATTCAGGCCCGTGGATCGGTCTTTGCGGCCGATATCCTGCGCGCCGTGCCGGGCCTGGCGGTCTCGCATTCGGGCGCTCCCGGCGCGCTGACCCAGATCCGTGCGCGCGGCGCCGAGGCTAATCATGTCCTCGTTCTGATCGACGGTGTGGAGGCCAACAATCCCTTCACCGGTGAAGCGGATTTCGCGCATTTTGCGTTCAACGATCTCGGTTCGATCGAGGTGTCGCGCGGCGAACAGTCGGCCCTGTGGGGGGCGGATGCGATTGGCGGTGTCGTCCGCCTGACCACGGCACGGCCCGAAACGGGCATGACAACCTCGCTGGGACTTGAGGGCGGCGAATTCGGGACCTTCCATGGCGATGGCCGGATCGCCTCGACTTTCGAGCGAGGCTGGCTGACCCTGTCCGGCAGTGCCTATCGCAGCGACGGGATCGACGTGTCGGGTACCGGCGGCGAGGAAGATGGCTATGAGAACGAGACCGTCAATCTCGCGGGCGGATACGCGCTCAACGACATTGTCCGGTTTGAAGGCTCGGCGCGCTGGCTGTCCTATGAAAGCGCGTTTGACAGCGATACCGACTTTGATGGCCTGTTGAACGATGTGGACCGCAACACGGACGGCCAGACCGTCTTTGCACGCGCCGCACTGCTGGCCGAGCATTCGGCCGGCGGGTTCCGGATCGAGCACGAACTGGCCGTGCAGCTCACCGATGACGAGGTCGAGAACTATGCGGATGGCGCATCGACCGGCCGTTCGCTGGGGCAGCGGCTCCAGTCCCACTATGAAGTCACCGGCCGCTGGTCGACGGGCGAGACGCAGCACCGCCTGACGGGTCTTGTCGAGCATGACCGGGATCGTTTGAAATCCTTCACGGCGCCGGGGGCCGGATCCAACCAGTCCCCCTCGATCGAGGCGAGTGCTTTCGCGGCCGATTACGGTCTGGACCATGGCGCGCTCACACTGACGGCGTCCGTCCGCCGCGATATCCATGACCGGTTCGACGATGCCACGACCTGGCGTGTCGGCGCCGGCTGGGCGTTTGAGACGGTGGATGGCCGGGCCCGGGTGAGCTTTGGCGAAGGGGTCAAGAATCCGGGGATCTACGAGTTGTTCGGCTATTTCCCGGGCAGTTTTGTCGGCAATCCGAACCTGGACCCCGAGCGCTCTTCGGGCTGGGAGATCGGCTGGGACCAGACCCTGCTGGACGGGCGTGCGACGCTTTCCGCCGTCTATTTCGAGTCCGAGCTCGAGGACGAGATCTATACCGACTACTCGTCTTTCCCGTCGACCGCGCTGAACGCCGCATCGCTCTCCAACCGCTCGGGCGTCGAACTGTCCGGCAGCTGGGATATTTCCGGCGGCTGGTCGGCATTCGGATCGCTTTCCCTGCTGGAGAGCGAGGAGAACGGTGTTGCGGAGATCCGCCGGCCGGAGCAGCTGGCATCGCTGACGCTCGACTGGCACCCGGCAAACCTCGACTGGTCCGGCGCACTGACCATCGACCATACCGGCGATCAGCTGGATACGGATTTCAGTACGTTCCGGACGGTGACGCTGGACGCCTACACACTAGTGGGCGGTCAGGTGCGCTGGAAGGCGACCGATGCGCTGGAGCTTTATGTGCGCGGCGAAAACCTGCTCGATGAGGAGTATCAGGATGTGTTCGGCTATCATACGCCGGGCCGCGGCCTGTATCTTGGCCTGCGTCTGCGCAACGGCTAGTCCGGCATTTGCCGGCGGCGGCGTGCGCGTTCTGCATGCCCGGGACGGGGTCGTGTCCACATCGCTGTGTGCCGACGCCTATGTCCTCGAACTGGCGGGACCGGGCCGCATTGCGGCCCTGTCCTGGCAGGCCGATCATCCGGTCTCGGCCGCGCCGGACTGGGCGCGCAGCCTCCCCAAAGCGTGGAATGACGCGGAAAGGCTCTACGCCCTGGCGCCGGGCCTGACCGTGTTCGGGGCGGGCGAGGGCGCGCGCACGCGCCGCATGCTGGAACGGACCGGGTTTGAAACCTTCGAGCTGAGCTGGGCGAGCGGTTTCGATGGCGTGCGTGCCAATCTTGTCGCGCTGGGCCGTCATCTGCATCGCGACGCGGAGGCCGAAGCGGCGATTGCGTCGCTCGACCGCCGCCTGGCAGCGCTGTCTGCGCGTAGCGCAGAACGGGGCGTGTCGCCGCGTGTGCTCTATCTGAGCGCATCCGGTGGAACGGCCGGTGAGGGGACGTATATCGACGCGGCGATCAAGGCGGCCGGTGGCGTCAATGTCATGGCGGAGGAGGGTGTAACCGGCTGGCCGGCCGGCGATCCCGAGACCGTGCTCGCCGTGGAGGCCGATATCGTACTCACGAGTTTTTTCACGGATGGCTATGAGGGCCTGTCGAACCGTGCGGCGCGGCATTCGGCCTACCGCCGCGTACTCACGCAGGGTGAAACCGAAACCATTCCTGCCAGCGACTGGCCCTGCGCCGGTCCGCGCCTGATCGATGCTGCCGAAAGGATCGCCGATATCATCGACGACTGGTCCGCGCAGGTGCCGTCATGAGCGGGCGCGCCTTTCTCGTGACAGGGCTGGCGGCCGGTCTCGTGGTGGCCGCAGGCCTGTCGCTCTTTTGCGGCGGCACGGGGCTCGCGGCAATTGACGGGCTGTTTTCCGCGACGCCATCGCTCGACACGCTGATCCTGCGCGAGCTCAGACTGCCGCGTGTCCTGCTGGGCGTTCTGGTCGGAGCCGGGCTTGGCGGGGCTGGCGCTGTCATGCAGGGCTTCTTTCGCAATCCGCTGGCCGATCCCGGCGTTGTCGGCGTGTCGGCGAGTGCCGGCCTTGGCGCCGTTACGGCGCTTTACTTCGGGCTGGCTTCCCTGTTTGCGCTGGCGCTGCCGATCGCGGGCGTGTTCGGTGCCTCCGCCGGTGTGACCCTGCTTTTCCTGATCGCGGGGCGCGGCGCGTCGGCAACCACGCTGATCCTGTCGGGGGTGGCCGTGAATGCGATGGCGGGCGCCCTGACGGCATTGCTGATGAATCTGGCACCCAATCCGTGGGCGCTGGCCGAGATCGCCTATTGGCTGATGGGGTCGCTGAAGGATGCCAGCTGGACGGAGATCGCCTTTGCCGCCCCGCTGATCCTCGCCGGTCTGGCGATCCTGTCGACGACAGGGCGCAGCCTGGATGCGCTGAGCCTGGGCGAAGAGACGGCGGTCAGCCTGGGTGTGAATTTGCGGCGGCAACGCCTCACCGTGGTCGCCGGGACCGCGCTGGCTGTCGGCGGCGGTGTAGCGGTGGCCGGTGCGATCGGTTTCGTCGGGCTCGTGGTGCCGCATCTTCTGCGCCCGCTGGTGGCTCACCGCCCCGGCGCACTGATCCTGCCCTCCATGCTTGGCGGGGCGCTCCTGGTGACGTTGGCCGACCTGTTCGTACGGCTCATGTCCGGGCCCGGCATGCCGCTTTATCTCGGTGTGGTCACGGCACTGGTCGGCGCGCCCTTCTTCCTCTGGCTGGTGCGCACATCGCAACGGGTGGCGCCATGAGCCGGCTGGATTTCCATCATGTCGACTTCGGCTATGGCGACCGGCTTCTGCTGCGCCGGACCAGCCTGTCCTTCGGGGGCGGCGGTATTGCCGCGCTTGTCGGCCCGAACGGGGCGGGCAAGTCGACCCTGCTGAGGCTGGCCGCCGGTCTGTTGCAGCCGGCGAGCGGGCGTGTGGAACTGGGCGGGCGGCCGCTTGGCGACATGCCGCTGCGCGAGCGGGCCCGGATGATCGGTTATCTGGCGCCAGACGGACGGTCGGCCTGGCCGATGACCGTGCGCAATCTCGTCGCGCTGGGGCGTGCGCCCTGGCGCCAGCCCTTGCGTGCGCTCGGGGAAGAGGATCGCGCCGCGATCGATCGGGCCATGGAGCAGACCGGTATTGCCGATCTGGCCGGCCGGCGGTTCGACACGCTGTCGTCCGGCGAGCGAGCGCGTGCACTGATCGCCCGGACACTTGCCGGCCATGCACCCTTGCTGGTGCTCGACGAGCCGACAGCCGCCCTCGATATCCGGCATCAGCTTGGCGTGATGGAGATTCTGCAGGATGCGGCGAAGGCGGGAACGCAGGTGATTGTTGCCGTGCACGCCCTCGATCTCGCCGCCCGCTTCGCCGACCGCGTTCTGGTGATGAAGCGGGGCGCCATCCTGGCCGACGGTCCGGCCGATGCCGCCCTGTCCGAAGCGGTCGTTAGCGAAGCCTTTGACGTGCGCGCGCCGGGCGGCATCGTTCCGACCCGCCTCGCGCCGCTTCCGCTCTTGCGCTAGAGCAATTTCATCGCGATTGAGGCCGATGAAATTGCTCCAGCTTTTCAGTGGTCGCATTTTCGAACCGCAAAACCGGTTCCCACTTTTGCTGAAAATGCTCTGCGGCGCCTAGGCCGCGGACTCAATTGCGCGCATCCAGATCCTTGCTGAAGCGAGAGCGATTGCGGCGAGGAAGTTGGCGGCATGCTTGTCGAAGCGCGTTGCGATCCGCCTGAACTGCTTGAGTTTGCAGAAGAAACGTTCGA
>NZ_JBDWAS010000026.1:0-91702 GCF_039978735.1 Maricaulis sp. | reverse complement strand
GGGCAGCGACAACCGTCCGCGCAGCGGCGTCTTCCTCTATGACGGGCCCAATTTCACCGGCCAGCGCATCGATGTGAGCTGGGATGCCGACAACCTGGCCAGCCAGGGCTTCAACGACCGGGCCGACAGCCTCGTCGTCGCCCGCGGCGAGACCTGGCTGATCTGCCAGCACGATGATTTCGGCGGCCGCTGTGAGCGCGTGCAGGGCGAGGTCAACGATCTGGGCCGCTACGGCCTGCGCAACGAGATCACCTCCCTGCGCCGCATCGACAACGGCTATGGCGGCGGTGGCGGCTGGGACAATGGCGGCTATCCCGGTGGCGGCGGCTGGGACCGCCGTGGCGAGATCATCCTGTACGACCAGTTCAGCCAGCGCGGCCGTTCGGTGCGTATCGAGGACGAGATCGACAATCTGGAGCGCCTCGGCTTCAACGACCGGGCCCTGAGCCTGGAGGTCCGCGGCTATGATCGCTGGCTGGTGTGCGAGGATGCCGGCTTCCGCGGCCGCTGCGAGGAAGTCTCCGGCGAGGTGGACAATCTCCACCTGCTCAACCGGGAAATCTCCTCGGTGCGCCGGCTGGGCCGCTACTGAGCCAACCGGCAGAACGAGACTGAAGACGGGCCGTCCGGACAAGCCGGGCGGCCCTTTTTCATGGGGGCGGACGGCGTGCATAACAAAGTCTGCACGCGCCTCTTGGGTGGCGCGCCAATCAGGCGTATATTTAGTTACAAATGAAACTAGTTACACGCCGGACACCCTGCCATGCCTGTCAATGACCCGATCGTGGCGGAACAGACCCCCGCCGCCGACTTTACCATCGACCAGAAGTGGGACCGCTATACGTCCGAGGAACACGCCATCTGGACGACGCTCTACGAGCGCCAGATGAAAGTGCTCCAGGGCCGCGCCGCGCCGGAGCATTTCAAGGGGCTGGAGCTGCTCAATCTCAATGAGGGCGGCATTCCCGATTTCCGGCGCGTCAACGAGAAGCTGGAAAAGCTGACCGGCTGGACCGTGATCACCGTGCCCGGCCTGATCCCGGAGCGGGAATTCTACGAACACCTGGCCAATCGCCGCTTCGTTTCCGGCCGCTTCATCCGCGATGGCGAGAAGCTGGACTATCTGCCCGAGCCGGACATCTTCCACGATGTGTTCGGCCATGTGCCGCTGCTCACCCAGCCGGTCTTTGCCGACTACATGCAGGCCTATGGCCGCGGCGGGCTGCGCTCGCTGGAGTTCGACGCCATCAAGCACATGGCGCGGCTCTACTGGTACACGGTGGAATTCGGCCTGATCAACACGCCGGAAGGCCGCCGCATCTACGGCGCCGGCATCGTCTCCTCGAAAGCCGAGTCGATCTTCTCGCTGGAGGCGCGCTCGCCCAACCGGATCCATTTCGATCTGGAACGCATCATGCGCACCGACTACCGCTATGACGATTTCCAGCAGACCTATTTCGTCATCGACAGCTATGACGAGCTGATGGAAGCGACCTATGAGGACTTCGCGCCGATCTATGCCCGCCTGCCCGGCATGGACGAACTGAAACCCTCCGACACGGTCGAAGGCGACAGGGTCTACACCAAGGGCACGCAGGAATACGCGAAGGCCGGCGGCCTGCCGGCGAAGGCGGAAGCGCTCTAGTTCAGGCGGTTCAGGCCGCGGCGCTGCCCGCGCGGCGCAGGTGCAGTTCGCCGGTCTCGCGGTCTTCTTCCAGACACACCGCACCCAGACCGGCGATCATGCCGGAGAAATTCTCGCGGGTAACCGGTTTGACGATATAGAAGCTGGATCCGGCATCGCGGCATTTCGCTTCCATCTCCGGATTGCGCGCACCGGAATAGACCCCCACCGCACCGCCGCCCAGCAGCGGCTGGACCGAGACGATGAAGTCGAGTGCGTTCGCGCCGGCCAGGGAAAGATCGGTGAAGACGACGGCCGGACCGTCGCCATTGTCACGCAGGTGAGCGAGCGCGTCTTCGGGGCGGGTGAACGCCGCAAAGCTGAACCGCACGCCGGCATCTTCCAGATCCGCCTGGAACAGGAAGTGCTCGTCCGGGTCATCGTCGACCAGAATGACGGAAACGCTCTGGCTCTCGCTCAATATCTGCTCCCCACAGTCAGACGGCGCGCAACCTATCATGATTTGCCGGTTTGAATAGTGCGAAGCGAACGTTTCGCAAAAAGCGCGGTCAAACAGGGTTAGCCACGCTGAAACGGATAGTAATCCCCGCCCAGACCGAGAATCCCGGTCAGCGCATCCAGCGCCTCGCGGCTCTCGTGCAGCAGAGCCGGGTCGGCCAGATCATTCGGCTCCAGCCGGTCGCGGTAGTGCTTGCCCGCCCAGGCCACCAGCGTGTCGTAGAGCGTGTCCGACATCAGCGCCTGCGGCGCCACGGCAGCCCGTTCTTCCGCGGTCAGCACGACACGCAGGCGCAGGCAGGCCGGTCCGCCACCATTGCGCATGGACTGGCGCACCTCGACGAACTCCACCCGTCCGATCGGACCATTGCCCGCTATCATCGCCGCACAGTATGCGCGCGTGGTCTCGGTTTCCTCGGTCTCCTTCGGCGCGATCAGCACCAGACGATCCTCGCCGGGCCATTCCAGCAATTGCGAATTGAACAGATAGCTGGTGATCGCATCGCCGACCGGCACCTCGGCCTCGGGCACTTCCACGAAATCCGGCTCGAACAGGCCTTCGGCCGCCTTGCGGATCTCGGCCAGGGCCGCCTCGCGGTCGGCAAAGGCCAGCTCGTGGAAGAAGAGCGTGGTGCGCGTACCGACGCAGACGACGTCGTTGTGGAAGGCGCCGGCGGCAATCGCCTCGGACGACTGGCGGATGAAAACGGTGCGCTTCGGATCGAGCCCGTGCGAGCGGGCGACCGCCTGGCAGGCTTCCAGCGTCTGACGTGCCGGGAATTTGCCGCTCCAGGCCTCGCCGGCCTCGCGGCCATAGACGAAGATCTCGACCCCCGGACCGCCCTGTTCGGCGCACAGGCGGACATGATTGGCCGCGCCCTCATCGGCAAAGTCCGGCTGCATGGGCAGGACGTCGTGCACGGCGAAACGGCCCGTGTCCGGGAAAGCCCATTGCAGGGCCCGGCGGGTCTGCTCGCCCTCGATGGAACGGTGCAGCGTGGTCAGGAGATTGGCCGGGGTGAGATGCAGGCGGCGATCCGCCGTATCGGCCGATGGCGACACGGTCGCAGCATTGGCGGCCCACATCGGCGAGGCCGAGCACGCCTTGCGCAACAGGCCCGGCGCACTCTTCCAGGCGGCCTCGATCACCGCCGCGTCGGAACCGGAGAAACCGGCCCGGCGCAGCAGCGGCAGATAGGGCCGTTCATGCGGCGGCAGCAGGCCCTGCACCAGACCGCTACCGGCCAGGCGTTTCATCTTGGCGAGGCCTTCCAGCACGCCCTGGCGCGGCGAGGACACCAGGCCCTCATTCCTGGCGCTGGCCAGATTGCCCTCGGACAGGCCGCCATAATTATGCGTCGGGCCGACCAGCCCGTCGAAATTCGCCTCGACCGCGCACACCATCAATCCACTCCCTTGACCGGCATGCGCTCGGGCTTCGGCTGGGCCTGCGTGGCGACCGGATAGGCGCAGTAGTCGGCCGCATAGAAGGCGCTGGGCCGCAGATTGCCCGACTGGCCCGGCCCGCCGAAGGGCATGTTCGAGGCCGCACCGCAAGTCGGCCGGTTCCAGTTGACGATACCGGCGCGCGCTTCCACCCAGAAGCGCTCCCAGAGGGCTTCATCGTCCGAGACCAGCCCGGCCGAGAGGCCATAGGCGGTATCGTTCGCAGCCGCGATGGCGGCGTCGAAGGAGGCAACGCGCACAACCTGGATCAGCGGACCGAAGACTTCCTCGTCCGGCACGTCCACACCGGTGACATCGATCAGGCCGGGACGCAGGAAGGCCTCGCCCAGTTCCGCGACAGGCTCAGCCTTGCGGATGGCTTTGGCGCCACGCGACAGGAGGTCGTCCTGGGCGGCCAGCACGCCGCGCGCGGCCTGTGCGGAGACCAGCGGCCCGATAAAGGGTTCCGGATCGGCGTCCCAGCGGCCGATGCTCAGCTGGCCCGCGATGCGGTCGATCGCCTCGACCACGGCATCACCCGCTGCGCCCTCGGGCAGGATCAGGCGGCGCGCGCAGGAACAGCGCTGACCGGCCGTGATATAGGCGGAATGCACCGCCACACGCGCGGCGGCTTCGGCATCTTCGGCATCCCAGACGACGAGCGGGTTATTGCCGCCCATTTCCAGCGCCAGCTGGATACCGGTGCGGCCGGCGAATTTCTCGTGGATGAATTTGCCCGTGCCCCAGGAACCGGTGAACAGCACACCGTCCAGATCGGCATGATCCAGCGCAGCGGCGCCGGTCTCGCGCGCGCCCTGGACGAGGTTCAACACACCCTTGGGCAGGCCGGCAGCCTCCCAGGCCTTGGCCATGAACTCGCCCACAGCCGGGGTCATCTCGGACGGTTTGAAGACGATCGTATTGCCCGCCAGCAGGGCCGGCACGATATGGCCGTTCGGCAAGTGGCCGGGGAAGTTGTACGGGCCCAGCACGAACATCACGCCCAGCGGCTTGTGCGCCAGGGCGGCATATCCAAAGGCCGTGTCCGACGACTGCTCGCCCGTGCGTTCGGCATAGGCGGTCTTGGAGATCGCGATCTTGCCGATCATGGCGCCGGCTTCGGCCAGGCCTTCCCAGCGCGGCTTGCCGGTCTCGCGCGAGATCAGCTCGGCGAGCGCGTCCTTGTGCGCCTCGAGATAGGCCTGATAGGCCTCGACGATGGCAACACGCTCGGGATAGAGGCTGCGTCCCCAGGCCGGGAAAGCCGCCCGCGCGGCCTTGAAGGCGGCGTCGACATCGTCCGCCGTGGCGGCCTGGCCGCTCCACACGCGGCTGCCATCGGCCGGGTTTTCCGAGTGCATGTCAGCGCCCTTGCCCGCGCGCCATTGGCCATCGATCAGCAGCATGAAATCACCTCATTCGTCGCCAGAAGCGGGCGCGATCGCCTTCGGCCAGATCGAGCGCCTGCATGGTTTCGTAGGAAATGCCCAGAATGTCGCCATCATCGACGACCTGGGCGTGACAGGTCCGGAAGTCCGGGAAACGGTCGGTCGACAGGATGCCGTCGACACCGCCCGTCGTCGTTGCCGACCGCACGGTCACCTCGCGGCTCTCGCGCAGGGTGCGGATATTCTCGGTCCAGGTGGAGACCAGCGGACCGCCGTCGAAAATGTCGACATAACGGTCATAGTGGAAACCCTCCCAGAGCAGGAGGTTGTACGCCCCCTCCCCGTGCGGATGAGGCTTGCCGATCACCTCGCGCACTTCGGGCGGCAACAGGTCGAGATAGATCAGGTGCTGCGGGCCCAGATCGAGGATGAACTGGTTGTCGGTCGACGCGGACAGCCGGTCGGCATCGTCGAAATCCATCCGGAAGAAGGGCCGCGACACCGCATCGAAGAAGGGCGAGGATCCGTCGTCATGGACCACACCGCGCAGCTCGGCCAGCACACGCTCGCCAAAGCGCGACCGGTCGGCCGCCATCATCAGATAGCGCGACTGGGCCACCAGGCGCCCGGCGCCGGTCCCGCGCCCGGCCTCGGACACGAAGAGCGTGCCCACTTCCGAGGCGCCGGCAAAGTCATTGACCAGCAGCATGGCATCCATGTCGAAGCGGCGGTCGGCTTCGTGGGAGTGCTGGGCCAGGGTGATGATCTTGAAATCCCAATAGGGTTTCGACACACCCACCATAGACTTGATGGCCGAGCAGCCGACGATGCGGCCGGTCTCGGTATCCTCCAGCATCAGCTGGTAGGCATCCTCGGTCTGACCCGGCTCCGGCGTCGAAAAGATCGCCTCGGACTTTTCCAGGCGCGCCGCCAGCACATCCGCCGGCACGGCCAGGGATGTGAAACCGGTTCCCGCTTCCTGCGCCAGACGCACAAGGGCGTCTGTGTCGGTGCGTTTGGCCGCACGTACAATCAGCATGCTCTTCCCCCGATCATGCCTGTGTTTACTGGGTTCTTGCCAGGGCGCGCGCTTCCTTGGCGTTGAATTCGCCCCGGGCAAATTTCATGAGCATCACCGCCGACAGCTTGGCCCGTTCGGCAAAGCTCGACAGTTTGACGATCTCGCGATCGGAATGGATATCGGCGCCGCGCACGCCCAGCGTATCGACATTGGGACAGCCGGCCGCCCACAGATTATTGCCTTCGCACACACCGCCCGTATCCTGCCAGCGGATGTCCAGACCCAGCGCGCCGCCCGCCGCCTTTGTCCATTCGAACATGCGGGCATTGGCCGGGCTCATCGGCTTGGGCGGACGGGTGAAGCCGCCATGCAGCTCGGCCGCGATACCGTCGCGCACGCGGACCTCGTCGACCAGGCGTTCCAGCTCGGCCTCCACCCAGGTGCGGTCATTCTCGGTCTTCACGCGCACATTGAAGCGCGCCACCGCATTGTCCGGCACGACATTCGGCGGACCGCCGCCATCGATGCGGGCCAGATTGAAGGTGACGCCCTCGCGCCGGCCATTGAGTTCGTCCAGGCCCAGCCCGAACTGGCAGGCTGCGGCCAGGGCATTGCGGCCCAGATGATGTTCGCGCCCGGCATGGGCGGCACGGCCGGACACTTTCAGCGACCAGTTGCCCGATCCCTTGCGCGCGCCGGCCAGCGAGCCGTCGGCCAGGGCGGGCTCGTAGGTCATGCCGATATCGGCGCCGGCGCCCAGATCGGCAAGGATCGGGCCGGAGCCCAGCGAGCCGATTTCCTCGTCCGGACTGATCAGCACATCGACGCCGATCTCGTCCTTCCAGGGCGAGCGTTCCAGCCCCAGCAGCCCGTGCAGCATCACGAGGATGCCGCCCTTCATGTCGGCGACGCCGGGCCCGTTCAGCGTGTCGGCATCCCACAGCTCGGTCGACTGGAAATGACTGTCCGCCGGGAAGACCGTGTCGTGGTGACCGGTCATGACGATGCGGATCGGCGCCTGCGGCCGCAGCCGGCAGTGGAAGGAGGGCGTGAACGCCTGCTCGCGCACCGTTCCGTCCGGATCGACAATCGTCGTCGGCGGCAGATCGATGGCGGATATCTCGCCGCCCAGCTCGCCGAACGCGTCCTCAAGGCATGCGCGCATGCGCTCCAGACCGTCCGCATTGCGGCTGCCGGAATTGATCGCCGACCACGCCTTCACCGTATCGATCATGTGATCGGCGCGGCTGTCGATCCAGTCGAGCACGGCGCGCTCGTCGGGGTTGAGATCGAGTTTGTCCTGCATGTCCCAGTGATAGCCGTTTAAACGGACGGGTCTACCCCCGCACGGCAGAGACCGCGCGGGGGCAGTGCGAGACGGTTCAGGGTCAGGCGTGTTCGAGCGCCTGTTTCAGGTCGGCGATCAGATCGTCGGGGTTCTCGATACCGACCGAGATGCGCACCAGACCGTCCGAGAAGCCCTGGCGCTTGCGCAGTTCCGGATCGACACCGCGGTGGGTGGTGGAACCCGGGTGACAGATCAGCGTCTCGGTACCGCCAAGGCTGACCGCCAGCTTCATCACCTGCAGGGCGTTGAGCATGCGGAAGGCTGCGCCCTCGCTTTCCAGATCGAAGGCGAAGGTGGAGCCGGCCGAGGAGGACTGGGCCTTGAAGACATCGCCGTCGCGCGTGCCCTCTTCCAGGAAGCCGAGATAGCGCACGCGATTGACCTTGGGATGATCACGCAGGAATTCGGCGACCTTGCGGGCACCCAGGGCGGCCGCTTCCATGCGCAGCTTCACCGTTTCCAGCGAGCGCAGCAGCATCCAGCAGGTGTGCGGGTCCAGATTGGTGCCCAGATAGCCGCGCAGGCCGCGGATCTGTGCCATGGCCTCGGTCGTGCCGGAGGCCGAACCGGCGATCAGGTCGGAATGGCCACCGATATATTTGGTCAGCGAATAGACGACCACATCGGCGCCGAGCTCCATCGGCTTCTGGCCGACCGGGCCGAGGAAGGTGTTGTCGACGACGAGATAGGGGCGCTTGCCCTGCTTCTTCTCGATCAGGTCGACAAGGCGGCGGCAGACATTCAGGTCGACCTGGTCATTGGTCGGATTGGTCGGCGTCTCGGTGTAGATGACCGAGACCTCGCCCTTGGCCAGCGCCTCGTCGGCGGCGGCATGGATCTCGTCCTCATGGGCGCCGGCAAAGAAGTCGACCGACTGGATGCCGTAATTCGGCAGGAATTTGCGGATCAGGCTTTCCGTGCCGCCATAGAGCGGCGTCGACTGGAGAATCACCGAGCCGGAATGCGCCAGCCCCATCAGCGTGGTGGAGATGGCTGCCATGCCGGAAGAAAAGACGCAGCATTCCTCGGCGCCGTCATAGAGCGCCAGACGGTCTTCCAACACTTCCATGTTGGGATTGTTGAAGCGCGAATACATCAGGCCGGCAGCTTCCGGATCGCCCTCCTCGGCCTGGCCGAGTGTAACGCGGAAGAAGGCGGCGCCGTGCTCGGCGCTTTCGAAGGCGAAGGTCGAGGTCAGGAAGATCGGCGGCTTGATCGACATTTCCGAGAGCTTCGGGTCATAGCCGTAGCTCATCATCTGGGTTTCCGGGCTCAGCATGTGTCCGGCGATCTCGCGCTTGCGATACGGCTTGTCCGGCTTGCTCATGGAAGTTCTCCCTAATCTTGCAGGTGCGGCCAGGCCCCTGCCGCCGCGTCGCATCCGGTGTGAACCGGCGCTTCGAACGGGTCAAGCGCAGCCTCAGCAAGGCGGAAAAAGCGACCAGATCGACCCCGCGAAGGGGCGTTTCGTGCACTATTTTGCCAAAACCGCTTCAGACCGGCGGCACCGGCCTTCAGACAAAAGAAAAGCGGCCCGGCAAGAGCCGGGCCGCAATCCTTCGGTTCATCGGATCCGGACTTAGTCCAGAACGATGACCACTTCCGAACGACGGTTCAGCGGCTCGCGAACACCGTCAGCGGTCTGCACCGCCGGGCGGGTTTCGCCATACGCTTCCATCGAGATCGTGCTCGCCGGGACGCCGAGACGGACCAGCTCGTCGCGGACGACGCGGGCACGGCGCTCGGACAGGCCGACATTGTAGGCAGCAGCGCCCGAACGGTCGGCGTGGCCGGCGACGGACACGCGGGTCACACCGCAATTGCCGCGCTGGTTGGCAGCCTGGGCGATCACGGCCCGGGCCTGATCCGTCAGATCCGCGCGATCCCACTCGAAGTAGACCGGGAAGCTCACGTCATCGCACGACGGCGGCGGCGGAGGCGGCGGAGGCGGCGGCGGAGGCGGCGGAGGAGGCGGCGGCGGGGGCGGAGGCGGCGGCGGGGGCGGCGGAGCCGCGAAGGAATACCGCAGGCCGATCCAGGCCTCGTGACCGGCCAGAGCGTCAACGCTCACGCCCGGGGCGTAGTCGGTGCTGGAAGCCGAGAAGTAACGATACTCGGTGTCCAGGGTCAGCTGCTCGGTCAGTTCCCAACCGATACCGGCGAGGATCTGCCACACGAACGGATTGTCGCTGTCCTGAGCGACAACGTAATCAGCCGGCGTCGGGTTCGGCGGCATGGTGCCGGCCGAGAAGCCCGTCAGGGTGCCGGACACATCGCCCAGACCCAGACCGACACCGATATACGGGTGGTAGGCGCCATCCGGATTGAAGTCGAAGATGGCGTTGGCCATCAGGGACCAGATCTGGAAGTCGCTCAGGCTGTGCTCGAAGCCGCCGACCGCACCGGTGTCATTGTAACGGTGAGCCAGTTCGCCTTCGAGGCGGAAGCCGTCAGCCCATTCATAGCCGAGGGCGGCCGCTTCGCGCCAATTGCCCTTGCCGTTGATTTCACCATTCAGCGAGCCGGAAACGTCGGTGTCGCCCGGGCCGCCGTAACCGACTGCACCACGGACATACCAGCCTTCGTCAGCGAACGCGGGACCCGCTGCCAAGAAGGCCCCAACGGCGACCGCCGTAAAAAGCCGTTTTTTCATCATTCCCCCTCCAGAGGCTCGCGCCTCCTTGGTGTGACTGACCATGCCCGGCACAACGCCGGGCGCGAAGAATCGTCCAGACGGACGCTCCTAGTACGTCCCCTACTACAATTAGATCGCGAGCGCCATAGGCCAGACAGGTAAAGCCCCGATAAGACCGGAATATTTTGTCGCGTTGCAGCAAGGATACAGTGTGTCCCGGGACCGGGCCACACATCCCCGTACAACCGGACAACGCAGGGGCCTCCCAATCGGTTCCCGATTTTTTTTCGGAGAATGCCGAAACCCTTAATCAGCGCAAGGCTGCAATTGTGTCAAACACCCCTGTGCGGCTGTCTTCACCCGCTGCGGTTGCCGTTGCGAAAGCCTGCGCATACGCCGCGATCAGGCGCCCGTCGCGGCGGTAGAGGTCGTGCAGATAGCGCACCGAACCGTCCGCCTCCCCCACAACCGTCCAGTAGGCGATATGGACCGGGATGCGCCGGTCCAGCCAGACGACGGTGGGCGTATTTCCCGACACGACCTCGTCGATCCGCGCCCGCGACCAGTCCGCCTGACCCGCCAGCACCCATTCGGCCAGGGCGAGCGGGTCCTGCACGCGGATGCAGCCGGCCGAAAAGTCCCGGCGCGTGCGCACGAAGCGGTCACGCTGGGTCGTGTCGTGAATGTAGATATTGTGCCGGTTGGGGAAGATGAACTTCACCTCGCCCATCGGATTGGTCGGCCCGGGCGGCTGCGACAGCCGGTAGGGCCAGCGGTCATTCCAGCGGCTCCAGTCGATCTCGTAGACCGAAACCGGTTCACCGGCCGAATTGTAGATGCGGAAACCGTGCGAATTGACGATGCCCGGATTGCGCCGGATCGAGGCGAAGCGCGAGCGCGCCGAGCTGGATGGCAGGCCCCACCAGGGATTGAGAACGATGTATTGCATCTCCTCGGAGAATTCCGGTGTCGAGGAGGTCTGTCCGCCGATCATCACCTCGTGCTCGCGCGCCAGCTGTCCGTTCTCCCAGGCTTCGAGGTGAAAGTCGGCGAGATTGACCCAGATATGCCGCTCGCCCAGCTGCCGGGTGCGCCAGCGCCGCTGTTCGAGATTGGCGCGCAATTGCGCGATCCGCTCCTGCGGCGTGATGTTCAGCTGGCGCAGGGTTGGCCGGTCCAGGCGGCCGGTCGGCGACAGGTTCACCCGCCCCTGATAGCGCCGCAGCGCGGTGTCCAGCCGCATGTCAAACGCATCGCCGCTCGACCAGCCCGGCGCCAGCAGCCCCTCGGCTGCCAGCCGCGCGCGCAACTGGTCGACCCGCGCCCCGCTGTCACCGACCGTCAGCGCATCGCCGCCCGCGATCTGCGGCCAGATCGGGCGCACGGTCATCAGACGCAGCATCTCCCGGCGCAGGATGTCGTAGTCGCGCACCGCCGGCAGGCTTTCGGCGATCGCCTGTTCGACATGGCCGGTGTCCAGCGCGGCCACGAGGCGTGCGACCAGCCGCGATGCCTCATTGTCCGTCAGCAGGCGCAGCGTCAGCGTGTCCTGGTCGATCAGCCCGTATTCCAGCCAGGCGATATATTGCAGCGCGGCCCGCGATGCCGCCGCAGCCCGCGGCTCGAACGCCATGTCCGGATCGAGCAGATAGTCGGCAACACTGTCCAGGGCGGGCAGTCCGTGCCCCGGTGCCTCGTAGAGAAAGCCGGCCAGTTCGGCGACCGATTGCGGCGTCCATCCGGCGACCTGCAGCGCCCAGCGGTCGAGGTCGGCCGTCCGCACGGGCTGGGGCTCTTCGGGAATCTCCGATGCAATCACCGGCTCGTCGTCAGACGCAGCAGTGGCCACGCCTGGCAGCACGGCCAGCAGAATTGCCAGAAAAAGACGTCCCAACCTGATCCCCGATTCGAAAGCAGGCCGACATTAACCATTCAGGGTGCGGGACGAAACCGTGTTTCGGCCGCCAGCGCCTGTCAGGACAGCGGGTCGCGCTCGTCTTCCGGATCGGGTTCACCGACATCCTCGGCCATCAGCTCGGCCAGCGACACGACGCGCGACCGGGCCCGCTCGATATAAGCCTCATTGTCGAAGACATCGATCTCGGAATCCCAGACCTCGAACAATTGCCGCAGACTTTCCTCGTCGTGATGGGCAAAGGCCTTCGCCTTCTTCTCGGCGCGCTCGCGCGTCTCGCCGAGCACTTCGAGCGACTGGGTCGCCGCCTCGAGGGAGGAGCCGAACATTTCGCGCACCGCGCTGTCCGCCCCGGCGGCGCGCAGCTGGTAGACATGTTCGCGGCTGGCGGCGCGGGCGATGACATGCACGCCGGGATAGCGCTGTTTCACATGCTGGACGAGCTCGACGGCGCGTTCGCGATTGTCGGTGCACACGACCAGCAGTTTGGCGCGGGCAATGCCCGCCGCTTCCAGCAGGCCCGGCCGCAGGGCGTTGCCGTAATAGACCTGGATGCCGAATTTGCGCAGCCCGTCGATATGCTCGGCCGAATTGTCCAGAACGATCGGCTTGTAGCCGTCCATCACCAAGAGGCGGTGCACGATCTGGCCGAACCGCCCCATGCCGGCAATGATGACGGGCGCCTCTTCCTCGATCATGTCCTCGGCCCGCTCATGTCCGGCCTTGCGGCCGACCCGCGGCGAGACAAAGCGCTCGAAGGCGATCATCAAAAGCGGCGTCGCCATCATCGACAGGGCGACCACCAGAGAGGCGACGGCAGCGATCTCGTCGGGGATGACGTGCAGGCTGGTCGAGAAGGCGAGCAGCACGAAGCCGAACTCGCCGCTCTGGGCCAGCGCAAAGGTGAACAGCCAGCGGGCCCGCCCCTTCATCCGGAACAGGACCGCCAGCGCCAGCAGGATCGCGCCCTTCACCAGGATCAGGCTGAGCGTGAGGCCGATGATGAGGCCGAACTCACTTCCCAGCAGGGCAAATTCCATGCCCGCACCGACCGTGATGAAGAAGACGCCGAGCAGCAGGCCCTTGAACGGTTCGAGATCGGAGACGAGTTCGTGGCGGTATTCGCTTTCCGCCAGCAGCACCCCGGCCAGGAATGTCCCCAGCGCCGGCGACAGGCCGACCATGCTCATCAGCACGGCGATGCCGACAATCAGCACAAGCGCCGCCGTGAAGAAAAGTTCGTGCAGGCCGGTGCGCGCAATGATGCGGAAGGCCGGGCGTGTGAGATAGCGCCCGCCCAGCACCACGCCGGCGACAACGGCCAGCGTCATCAGCCCCTGGGCCCAGGCCGGCCAGGCTGCGAACGGCGCCGGCCCGCCATGGGCACCGCCGCCATGCGCCGCGCCGGCGTCTACCCCCGCGATCGCGAGGAAGGGCAGAAGGGCGAGCATCGGAATGACGGCAATGTCCTGGAACAGGAGGACGGAGAAGGCCGATTGCCCGCCCTCGGTGCGCAGCCAGCCCTTTTCGCCCAGCGTCTGCAGGACGATGGCCGTCGAGGACAGCGCCATGATCAGGCCCAGCGCCAGCGCCAGCCGCCAGTCCAGCCCGAAGCCCAGGCACGCGACCGCGACGACCAGCGCCGTCACCGCCACCTGCAGCCCGCCCAGGCCGAACAGGCGCATGCGCATTTCCCACAACAGGCGCGGCTGAAGTTCCAGCCCGATCAGGAAGAGCATCATCACTACGCCGAATTCGGCGAAGGTCTGGACGTTTTCCGGATCCGACCCCATCCAGTCGAGCAGCGGCGCGATGGCCACGCCGGCCAGCAGATAGCCCAGCACCGATCCCAGGCCGAGGCGGTGCGCGATCGGCACCGCAATCACGCCGGCGCCCAGATAGATCACCGCCTGCAGGAGAAGCTCGTTCATGGTCGGGCCGCCGAATCAAAGACGTGTTGAAGGGATGGTCGCCGCCAGAATAGCGCGCGAAGGCGACGGCGCCATGCCCCGCGCGCGTTTTCCCTCAAACGGCTTGCGCCCGCCTCAACAATCCATCCCGCTTTCGAAAGCCTGCGCGATGGCGGGCTGACGGCGCATGATCCCGGCCGCCACGGCGCAACGCCCGGACGGCTGCAGGCGGGTATCGGCGGCAAGATCGGCGGCGATTGCGGCCGGTGTGTCCCGCCCGGTCATGACTTCCGGGCCGCCATCCGCCGGCGTGTCGAACCGCATGAGCCGGGCCGTCTCGCCCCAGCGCGGCCAGTCCGGACCGGCGCCACCGCCCGTGCCGGGCTCTCCGGTATGGGCAAACTGCCCCCAGTAACCGCCCATTGCATCGGCCAGCGCCGCGCGGCCTTGCGCATTGCGGTCATTGAACAGGACGCGATCGAACGGGCCGAACAGCTCGAAATGGTTGAAGACGAACGGAATCTCCATGGCGTGCGAGGCCCCGAGCAGAATGCCGGTATCGGTCAGCAGAACCTTGCCGCCCTCGTCCCAGTCGAACCGGTAGGCCCACAAATCCTCATGGCCGGCGGACCGCAGACGGTCGAGCAGGTCATCGACAGCCCCGACCCGCCAGCTGCGGCTGGGATATTCGACCGCCGCCTGGTAGCGCGCCACGTCGCGCGGCCAGACGAGCGGCCCCAGGCGCCGCGTCAGCTGCGGATCGAAGGCGGTGTAGAGCTTCATCTCGTCCCGATTGGCGCCGGTGATCAGGGGTACGGGCGCGAAACCGCCCGGCCGTGCCGCCGCGCCCAGTATGCCGTCTTCGGGCAGGCTCACCCCGTCCTCAATCATGCGCGGCAGCGAGGTGAAGGCACCGCTTTCATCGCGATAGACCGCATAGACATCCTCCAGGGACGTCGCCCGCATGGCCGCCCCGTCGGCATCGGGCCCGGCAAAGGCGGCAACGGCTTCCAGGGCGGGATGAAGATCGTTTCCGCCACCGTTTTCAGCCACCTCACGGCTGTTCGTGCCCGTTCCGCCGCTCTGCATGATGGCGGCATCGAAGCGGCCGCGCGCCGGTTCGGATGCCATCAGGGCGGCAATATTGAAGGCCCCGGCGCTTTCTCCGAAAATCGTGATCCGGTCGGCATCGCCGCCGAAAGCGGTGATATTGGCGTCCACCCAGTCCAGCGCGGCGACGAGATCGAGCAGCGCGAAATTCGCCGCCTCGTCCAGCGGGTGTTCGGCACTTTCGCGCAGGGCGGGATGCGACAGGAAGCCGAGCGGGCCGAGGCGGTATTGCACGGCGACGACCACGACATCGCGTTCGGCCGCCAGCTGCGAGCCGTCATAGGCCGAGGACGAGCCCCAGACATTCGCCCCGCCATGGATCCACACCATGACCGGAAGCCCGGCCTCGGGTGCCGCATCGCGCGGGGCATAGATATCGAGTGTGAGACAGTCTTCCTCGCCGATCAGCACGCCGGCCTCGACACCGGCGGCCCGGGCGGAAAGTTCATTGGTCACCTGGGGACAGACCGGACCGTGCTCGATGGCCTCGAGCCGGCCCCCGTCAAAGGCCAGGGCCGGACGCGGCGCGCGCCAGCGCAGATCGCCTTGCGGCGGCGCGGCATAGGGGATGGCCAGCCAGGCCGAGGCCGCCTCGCCGGAGTGAAAGCCGACAATCTCGCCCAGGGCCAGCGTGCGCTGGGTCTCCACCGCCGCTTCGATCCGGACCTGCGTCTCCTCGGCCCCGTCACACCCCGCCAGCGTCAGCAGCGCTGCAGCGGCTGCCAGGCACACACTTGTCTTCATCGACCCCTCCCGTTTGCACGGGCAGGTTTGGCCGGGGCGGCGGCCAGGTCAAGCAGAAGGGCGTCCTCGGCCGGAAAACGGCTGCGGAACCCCGCCTGTTCAACAAAAATGCTGGAAATGAAATGGTGAGCCGACAGGGATTCGAACCCTGGACCTACTGATTAAAAGTCAGTTGCTCTACCAGCTGAGCTATCGGCTCCCCTCACGAGGAGCGCGGAACCTATACGGGCGATTCCGGAGGGTCAATGCGGCTTTGACGGCGGATATCAGCATTTCGGCCAAGATTTTTCCGCAATCGCCGATAAACTTGCCGGCATGACGAACAGGGTCCTGATTCCAGCCATGGTTTGCTTCGCGGTGGCGTTGTCCGCCGGAGCATGCTCGTCCACCCGCCAGAATGCCGGCGAGACCGCCAGCATGGCCCGGGCCGAAACCACCGACGCACTGGAAGACGCGGTCGGCCTGCCGCGCGAACGGCCGGGTCCGATCATGGTCGACGAGGGCGACGATACCGTGCCGACCCCCTATGGCGGCGACGGCTCGCGCCGGCGCTGTTCGACCGTGGCGCGCGATGTCGCGCGGCTGACCGTGGTGCTGGGGCCCGATATCGAGGAAGAGGAACGCCAGGCCGAGGAAGAGGCCCGGGAGGAACGCAGCTGGTTCGACCGGGGTAGCGGACTGGCCGCCCAGGCCCCCGATTCGGCCGCCGACGGCGCGCGCAGCCTGTATCACTCCACGATTGTAGGGCTGAACCCGGTCCGCCCGGTGATCCGCTTCATCGGCGGCGCCGGCCGGATCGAGGACGAAGCGCGCGAGCAGCGCGAGATGGCCCAGCGCCGCCGCGCCTATCTGCGTGGTTTGTATGACGGTTTCGGCTGTCCGGCCCACCAGATGCGGCGCGCTTTCGAGGCCTATGGACTGGTCGAACCGGCCGCCGAAGACTGAGCCCAGCTGCATTACATTCCTGTAACCTTCGCAACTTTTCGTGGCGGCTGTCCGTTTGATGTCCGGATGGCAGGCACAGAGCTGTCCCCGGCTGAAGCCGGCAGATGGAGCAAGACAGGAGGTAGACATGAAACGCTTCTCTATCCTGACGACTGCAACCGCTGCATCGGCGTTTGCCTGCGCAACGACCGCGCTGGCCGGCGCTGCGGCCCTGGCCCAGGACGATCTTCACCAGGATGAAAAGCCCGTGGTGGACGAGCAGATGACTGTTGAAGGCCAGGCTCACGCCCCGGCGCCGAACGAGACGATCCAGGACAATGACCTGCTGCGCGAGACCGCAGAGGCCTGGGACAATTCGGACCTCGACCGCGCGCCCTATACCGATGACCACCACTGGATCGACCTGCGGGTTGAATCCGAGGATGGCGGCGAGCTCGGCGAGATCGAACGTGTCCGTCTGGGCACGGAAGGCGATGTCGAAGCCATCGTCGTCGAGAGCGGCGGCACGCTGGACATCGGTGGCCGCGAGGTGCTGGTCGAAGCCGACGAGGTGAGCTTTGCCCCCGAGGGTGACCGCCCGGTCGCGGTGATCGAGTACACCCGTGCGGAATTCGAGGCGCTGCCGGACTTCAACGAGGACGCAGCGACCGAATACCCGCTGTCGGATGACGACTATGGCGACAATGAAAACGATATGGAGCTCGATGACGGCCCGGCTGATCCCAGCCAGTAAGCCGGACATCTAAAGGCCCTGCTTCAGGTCCCTCCCCGCACCTGAAGCCCTTGAGCGGCGCTTCCGCCTCCCGGAAGCGCCGCTTCTGTATCTGCAGTTCAGCCGGGGAAATTCTCGCCGCTCTCGATGGCGGCGCGGCCCTCGTCCCATTTCGCGCGGAAGTCCTGGCGGAAGGCGTCGAATGTGCCCGCGGCAATCGCCGCCCGCATCCGCGCCGTCAGGTCCTCGAAATAGGCGATATTGTGCCAGGACATCAGCATGGCCGAGAGGTATTCGCCCGAACGGAAGAGGTGATTGAGGTAAGCCCGGGAGTAGTCGCGGCTGGCCGGACAGTCGATCGCCGGGTTGAGCGGACGGTCATCCTCGATGAATTCGGCGCGCTTGATATTGATCGGGCCATAATCCGACCAGGCCTGGCCGTGACGCCCGGACCGCGTCGGCAGGACGCAGTCGAACATGTCGACACCGCGCGCCACGGATTCCACCAGATCGATCGGCTTGCCCACACCCATCAGATAGCGCGGGCGGTCCGCGGGCAGGTGCGGCGTGGTGAAGTCGAGCACCTCGCACATCGTCTCGAACCCCTCGCCCACGGCCAGCCCGCCGATCGCATAGCCGTCATAGCCGGTCTCGATCAGGCGCTCCGCGCTTTCCCGGCGCAAATCCTCGAACACCGAACCCTGCACGATGCCGAACAGGTTCTGCGCCTCGCGCGCGCCGAAGGCGATCTTGGAGCGCTCGCCCCAGCGCACGGACAGATCCATGGACGCCTTCGCCTCGGCCTTCGAGCACCCGAAGGCGGTGCATTCATCCAGCTGCATCGAGATGTCGGCGCCCAGAAGATCGGCCTGGATCTCGATCGAGCGTTCCGGCGAGAGCTTGTGCTCCGATCCGTCGATGTGGGAGCGGAAGGTCACGCCCTCCTCGGTCATCTTGCGCAGCTTGGACAGGGACCAGACCTGGAAGCCGCCACTGTCGGTGAGGATCGGGCCCTGCCAGGTGGAGAATGTGTGCAGCCCGCCCAGCCGTTTCACGCGCTCCGCGCCCGGGCGAAGCATCAGGTGATAGGTATTGCCCAGGATGATATCCGCCCCGGTCCCCTTCACCTGGTCCATGTAGAGCGCCTTCACCGTGCCGGCCGTGCCGACCGGCATGAAGGCCGGTGTGCGGATCTCGCCACGCGCCGTCTTCAGGACGCCGGTGCGGGCCGCGCCGTCTGTGGCGTGGATGTCGAAGGGGAAACCGGTCATGCGCTCCGCTCGATCAGGCTGGCATCGCCGTAGGAATAGAAACGGTAGCCCGAGCGGATGGCGTGCGCATAGGCCCGCTTCATCACGTCCAGTCCCGCCAGCGCGCTGACCAGCATGAACAGGGTCGAACGCGGCAGGTGGAAATTCGTCATCAGCGCATCGGTGATGCGGAAGTCATAGCCCGGCGTGATGAAGATGTCGGTGTCGCGGCTGCCCGCCTCGATCACGCCGGGCTGTACGGCCAGGCTCTCGATCGTGCGCAGCGCGGTCGTGCCGACGGGGATCACCCGTCGGCCCTCGGCCTTGGCGGTGTTGATCGCCTCGGCCGCCCCGGCCGACACGGTGCACCATTCGGCATGCATGCGGTGATCGGCAAGATCGTCGGCCTTGACCGGCAGGAAGGTGCCCGCCCCCACATGCAGCGTCACATGCGTCTGCTGCACGCCGCGTTCGGCCAGCGCCGTCAGCAGGCGTTCGGTGAAGTGCAGGCCGGCCGTGGGCGCGGCAACCGAACCGTCCTGCTTGGCGAACAGGGTCTGGTAGTCCTCGACATCCTGTTCGTCGACCTCGCGCTTGCGGGCGATATAGGGCGGCAAAGGCGGCACGCCGGTCGCGGCAATCGCCTCGTCCAGCGCCGCGCCCGTACGGTTGAAGACCAGCCGCGTATCGCCGCCCTCGGACTTGCCGGTCACTTCGGCCGACAGATCTTCGGAGAAGGCGATCACATCGCCGACACGCAGACGCTTGGCCGGGCGCACGAAGGCACGCCAGCCGCTGGCGTCGAGACGCTTGTGCAGATTGACCTCGACATCGACCGGTCCGCCGCCGCCCACGCTGCGCGCCGGACGCACACCGTTCAGCGCGGCGGGGATGACGCGGGTGTCGTTGAACACCATCAGATCGCCATCACGCAGGAGATCGGGCAGGTCGGACACGCCGCGATCGGCGAACACGCCATTGCCGGCGATGTGCAGCAGCCGCGCCGCATCGCGCGGGCGCGCGGGACGCAGGGCAATACGCTCCTCGGGGAGCTCGAAGTCGAAATCGGATACGCGCATGGCGCTGGGGTCTATCCGGCAGCTTGCAGCTGCGCAATCTCTGCTGTGTAGTGGCCGCACACCCATCGCACCCGGACAATCCTGCCTTGCGTCTTTCCAGTCTCGTGTTTCTTCCGCTTGCCGGCCTCGCCGGCGTCGCTGCCGCATTGTGGCTGGCACCTCTCTGGCGCGGCTTCGACGCCTTCCGTCAGCTCTGGCCTGTCTGGGCGGTGCTCGCCCCGATCGCGCTGGCCGCGACTGTCCTGCGGCGTCACCGCACGGCCCGCTGGCCGATGGCCGTCATCGCCCTGCTGATCTGGCTGCCCGGGCTGGGCGAGCCGGTGCGCCGGCTGACGGCAGAGCGGACCGCGCCCGCCGACACCGTCCTCACCCTGCGCCTGGCAACGCACAATATGTGGGGCAGAAACACCGCGCCGGACGCCACCGCGGACACGCTGCTGGCCCTCAATGCCGACATTCTGGCGCTGCAGGAGGCTTTCGCGAATGCGCAGCCTGCCCGGGACCGGCTGGAACAGGCCTATCCGTTCGTGGCCCGCTGCCGCTCGACCCGGATACTGAGCCGGCTGGAAATCCTGGAAAGCGGCTGCGTCCGTCCGCCGGATCCGGCCGTGTTCCGGAGCACTATTCCCTGCGACCGGGAAGTGCCGCCCGCCACCTGGGCCCGCATCCGCCTGCCCGATGGTTCGGAAACCATCGTCGCATCGGTCCACCTGACCTGGCCCTTCCCCGGCGCCACGCAGGACTGCCAGCGCGGCGGCCTGGCGCGTTTCCTTGGCGCACTGCCGGCAGAGCGGATGATCGTGATGGGGGATTTCAACGCGGCAGCACCGTCCTATGCGCTGTCACGCCTGGAGCGCGATCTCGGCCTCGACCGGCGCACGCTCGCCCTGCCGAGCTTTCCCTCCGGCCGGCTGGTCCCGGAACCCGTGCTGGGGATCGACCACATCTTCGCCGGCGAGGCCTGGCAGACCGTCTCGGTGGAAGCCGGCCCGCAGACCGGCTCCGATCACCGCCCGGTGGTGGCGACATTGCAGCTGCGCTGACCGGCCGTCCCAAATGAAAAGGGCTGCCCCGTGAGGACAGCCCTTCTCTTGTCTCTGCAGCGATGCGCCGGGACTACGCCTCGACGACGCTCGCCTTGACGATCTTGCCCGGCTTGGCCGGCGGCTCGCCCTTGGGCAGGGCATCGACATGCTCCATGCCGGACACGACTTCGCCCCAGACCGTGTACTGATTGTCCAGATAGGGCACGGCGTCCAGGCAGATGAAGAACTGGCTGGAGGCCGAATCCGGATCGGCCGCACGGGCCATCGACATCGTGCCGCGCTGATGCGGCTCGGCGGAGAATTCGGCCGGAATATTGGTGCCGGAACCGCCCATGCCATTGCCGTTCGGGCAGCCGCCCTGGGCAACGAAACCGTCGATGACGCGGTGGAAGGTCAGCCCGTCATAAAAGCCGTCCCTGGCCAGCTTGGTGATCTGTTCGACGTGTTTGGGCGCCAGGTCCGGGCGCAGCTTGATGACGACATCGCCGCCTTCGAGCGTGAATACGAGTTGTTCTTCAGCCATGTGTCTTTCTACTCCGCAATTCTGGACGGCACGGTGATTTCGCAGATGTCGGGCAGATTGCCCTGGGCATTGCGCAGCGTGTCGAGATAGCCCGCAAAGGCCTCGCTGTCCGTGTCGACGACTTCAATCTCGATCTGGTCTTCGGCCGGCAGCTCGCTGCCGATACGCATGGAGCGGATCACGTCCGGACGGAAATCCGGGTCTTCCGCTGCCGAGCCGACGGCGATCTGGTCGACGGCCTCCATGCCGTGGCGCACCCGGCCCCAGACCGTATAGGTGGCATTGAGGTGATCGGGGCTGCCGGTGGTGATGTAGAACTGGCTGCGGGCCGAGTTCGGGTCGCTGGTGCGCGCCATCGCGGCCGCGCCGCGGCAATGCAGCAGCCAGGACTGGACCATGCCGTCGCCGGTGATGCCGGCCAGCGCGGCGGTCTGGGTGCCGGCATGGAAGCCGTTCCAGAAGCCGGCCTTCGCCATTTGCGGGATCTGGCCCGGATTGACGACGCGGTCCTGCAGCTCGCTGACAGCCGGCTCATCGGTGCGGCGGATGGTGAATTCGGCTTCCATCGGCGGCTTGTCGGCCGCATTGCCCGGATTGGCCCGCGAACCGCCGCCCTGCGCCATGAAGCCGTCAATCACGCGGTGCCAGACGAGGAAATCATAGAAGCGCTCACCGACCAGCTCGCGCAGGCGCGCGACATGGTTGGGGGCAAATTCCGGCGCCAGCTCCACCACGACCATGCCGTGATCGGTGTCGATGTAGAGCAGGCGGTCCTGATCGACCGTGCGCCAGGCTTCATCGGGGAAATCATAGGCCGGTTCGGCGGCGGCGGGTTCGACCTGGGTGGCGACGACCGCGGTGCTGGCGGCAGAGGCCGCGACTTCGGTGTCGGCTTCGGTTGCCGCTTCGCGGCCGCAGGCAGCGGCTGTGAGGGCCAGGGCGAAAGTGGCAGAAAGGGTCAGTCGCATGATCACGCAAGTCGCTCCTTGAGACGGGCTTCCACGGCGGGCGGCACGAAATCGGAGATACGTCCGCCCAGGGCTGCGATTTCCTTGACGAGGCGCGAGGCAATCGCCTGGTGACGCGGGTCCGCCATCAGGAAGACGGTCTCGATATCGTCATTGAGGCGCTGGTTCATCGCCACCATCTGGAATTCGTATTCGAAATCGGAGACGGCGCGAAGGCCGCGAATGATCGACTCCGCGCCGATCTCCTCGGCAAAATGCATCAGCAGGCCGTCGAAGGGCCGGACCTCGATCGCCGCGCCAGCCTCGAACTTCGCCACCTCGTCACGCACCATCTCGACGCGTTCCTCCAGCGAGAACAAGGGCTTCTTGGCCTCGTTGATGGCGACGCCGATCACCAGCTTGTCGACCAGTTTCACGGCCCGGCCGATGATATCGAGATGGCCGTTGGTGATCGGGTCGAACGTCCCGGGATAAAGGGCGGTTCGGGTCATGTCGGTCTCCTGGCCGGCTGCCGCCGCTGCTTGTAGCGGGATTGCGAGCGCCTTCAAAGCGTTTCGGGATCAGGCCTCGCTGTCATCCGCGGCACCGGGCGTGTCGTCCGGAGCGGCATCGGGCGCCTCGCCGGCCGGGCCCTCACCCGTCTCCGGCACCTCGCCATCCTCGTCCACGGCGTCATCCCCGGCATCGGGAATGCGGACCACGGCGACAACATTCTCACCGTCATTGAGACGGATGAGACGCACACCGCGCGACGAGCGGCTGGCGATCCGCACGGTGTCGACCGGGAAGCGGATCAGCTGACCGCCATCGGTGACCGCCATGATCTGGTCGGCATCCTCGACCGGGAAGCTGGCCGAAAGCGGGATCTCGCGCTTCACATCGGTGGCGGCGACGCCCTGATTGCCGCGGCCCATGACCCGGAAATCATAGGCGGAGGAGCGCTTGCCCATGCCGTCGGAGCCGACGGTGAGCACGAATTCCTCGGCCGCGCCCAGCTCGGCCAGGCGCTCGGTCGTCAGAGCCGCCTCGTCATCGCTGCCATCCTCGTCGGCCTCGAGCACCGGTGCATCGGCCTCCTCGTCATCGCCCAGCGCGCGGCGCATGGCGGTGGCGTGTTTCATGTAGGCGCGGGCCTCCGGCGAGGTCACGTCGACATGGCGCAGGATCGCCATGGAGATCAGCGTATCGCCCTCGGCGAGGCGGATGCCCCGCACGCCGACGGAATTCCGGCCGGCAAAGACGCGCACGTCCGTCGCCGGGAAGCGGATCGCGCGCCCCTTCTCGGTGGTCAGGAACACGTCGTCATCCTCGGTGCACAGCACCACATTGACGATGCGGTCGTCCTCGCCCTCCAGCTTCATCGCGATCTTGCCATTGCGATTGACCTGGACGAAGTCGGACAGCTTGTTGCGGCGGACGGTGCCCTTGTTGGTGGCGAACATGACGTCCATTTCCGCCCAGACGCTCTCGTCCTCGGGCAGCGCCATGATCGAGGTGATCGTCTCGCCCTGCTCCAGCGGCAGCATGTTGACCAGCGCCTTGCCGCGCGTGTTCGGCGCGCCCATCGGCAGACGCCAGGTCTTGGTCTTGTAGACCATGCCGCGATTGGAGAAGAAGAGCAGCGGCGCGTGGGTGGAGGCGACGAAGAGCGTGGACACGAAGTCCTCATCCTTCATCGACATGCCCGAACGGCCCTTGCCGCCGCGGCGCTGGGCCCGGTAGTCGGACAGGGCCGTACGCTTGACGTAGCCGCCATGCGTGACGGTGACGACCATGTCCTCGCGCGGGATCAGATCCTCATCCTCGAAGTCCAGCTCGGCATCGATGAATTCGGAGCGGCGCGGCGTGGCGTAGTTCTCGCGAACCTCGCGCATCTCGTCGCGGATGATATCGAGCACGCGATCACGCGAACGCAGGATGTCGAGGAGATCGGCGATCTGCTCGGCCAGCGTCTTGGCCTCATTGCCCAGTTCTTCGCGGCCCAGACCGGTCAGTCGGTTCAGGCGCAGTTCCAGGATGGCGCGGGCCTGTTCGTCGGTCAGGCGCAGCGTATTGCCGTCGGTCAGCACGGAGCGCGGATCGGCCACCAGCTCGACCAGCGGCGCAACATCGAGCGCCGGCCAGTCGCGCGACATCAGTTCCTCGCGGGCTGCGGCCG
Organism: Maricaulis sp.; assembly: GCF_039978735.1. GTDB lineage: Bacteria > Pseudomonadota > Alphaproteobacteria > Caulobacterales > Maricaulaceae > Maricaulis. The sequence goes on along the minus strand of NZ_JBDWAS010000026.1, from coordinate 67,361 downwards.
GGTTCGGCGCACGGCGGATCAGGGCGATCACCTCGTCGATATTCGCCACGGCGAGCGCCAGGCCGACGATGACATGCGCCCGGTCGCGCGCCTTGTTCAGCTCGAACTTGCAGCGGCGGGCCACGACCTCTTCGCGGAAGCGCAGGAATTCCTTGAGGATATCCAGCGCGCCCAGCAATTGCGGACGGCCACCGACCAGGGAGAGCATGTTGGCGCCGAAGCTGGTCTGCATCGGCGACCAGCGATAGAGCTGGTTCAGGATCACATCGGCATTGGCGTCGCGCTTCAGCTCGATCACCACGCGCAGACCGGTCCGGTCGCTTTCGTCGCGCAGATCGCCGATCCCCTCGATCTTCTTGTCGCGGACAAGCTCCGCGATCTTCTCGATCATCGAGGCCTTGTTCACCTGGTAGGGGATTTCATGGACGATGATCGCCTGGCGGCCATTGCGCACTTCCTCGATCGTGGTGCGCGAGCGCATCATGATCGAACCGCGCCCCGTCGCCAGCGCATTGCGGGCGCCGGTCCGGCCGAGGATCAGACCGCCGGTCGGGAAATCGGGCCCCGGAATGTATTCCAGCAGCTCGGTGTCGGTCATCGCCGGATTGTCCATCAGCGCCAGCGTACCGTCGATCACCTCACCCAGATTGTGCGGCGGGATGTTCGTGGCCATGCCGACGGCGATACCGCCGGCGCCATTGACCAGCAGGTTCGGGAAGCGGGCCGGCAGGACGACCGGTTCCCGGCGCTCGGCCGAATAGTTTTCGACGAAATTGACCGTGTCCTTGTCGATATCGGCGAGCAGCGACTGGGCCACCTTCTCCATCCGCGCCTCGGTGTAACGGTAGGCAGCGGGCGGATCGCCATCGATGGAGCCGAAATTGCCCTGGCCGTCGATCAGCGGCACGCGCATCGACCAGTGCTGGGCCAGGCGCACAAGGGCGTCATAGACCGCCTGGTCGCCGTGCGGGTGATAGCGGCCCATCACGTCACCGACGGCAGTGGCGCACTTGCGGTAGGACTTCTCGTGCGTCTGGCCGTTCTCGTGCATCGTGTAGAGGATGCGCCGGTGCACCGGCTTGAGCCCGTCGCGCGCGTCCGGGATCGCGCGGCTGACGATGACGCTCATCGCATAGTCGAGATAGGAGGAGCGCATCTCCTCCTCGATCGAGATATTGCCGATACCGTCGGGAAGGCCGGCATTGTCGCCAACCGGCGGAAGCTCGTCGTCGTGATCGCTCAAGGCGGTCCTCATGTGCTGGTTTCGCGGGCCCCGGCCGCCCCGGCCGGCATCCACGAAAAACGCCGCCGTCACGCGGCTGGCGGCAAAAGCCGGAAAAGCGCGTGAATCAGGCGGCAGGCCTGTCGCCAAGTCTTAACAATCGGGGGGGGCTGGCGCAAACACCAGCGTCGGTTGGCCGCGGCGCAATTGACAGGCGCTGTCTTCCGTTTGTGACAATCCCCGCTTACACCCGTGCCAGCTTCATCTCGTGTTGGGGAACCCGATATGCGTCTTGCCGCCTTTGCCACCCTTGCCGCCACGGCCCTTCTGGCCGCCTGCAGCCACGTTCCGTCACAGGCGCCGCAGAACGATCCGATCGTGCTGATGATCGGCCTGGACGGCCTGCGCTATGATGCGATCGACCGCTGGGACGCGCCGAACCTGCAGGCGCTTGCGGATCGCGGCACACGGCCGGAACGCATGATTCCCGTCATGCCGTCGAAGACCTTCGTGAATTTCTATTCCATCGCCACGGGTCTCTACCCCGAGCATCACGGCATGATTTCCAACTCGCCCTGGGATACGGCCGCCCGCCGTCACTTCAACAATGCCGAAGGCAGCCCGCAGGACCCGTTCTGGTGGCAGGGCGAGCCGATCTGGATCACCGCCGAGCGCCAGGATGTGCGCAGCCACATCATGTTCTGGCTGGGTTCGGAAAGCCCGGTCGACGGCGACATGGCCAGCGTCTGGCACCCTTATGAGCACAACAAACCCTATGACGAGCGGGTCGACGAGGTTCTCGCCTGGTTCGACGCCCCGGCCGGCGAGCAGCCGCGCTTTGCCGCGGTCTATTTCGACCATGTCGACACGGTCACCCACCGCGCCGGCCCGTTCACGCCGGAAGAAGGCCAGGCCGTTGCCGAAGTCGACCGGCTGGTCGGCGAGATCGTCGACGGTCTGGAAGACCGCGGCCTGCTGGACCGGACCAATATCATCATCGTGTCCGACCATGGCATGTCGGCCGTCTCGACCGAGCGCGTCATCCGCATCGACGAGCTGGCCGATCTGGACGGCATCCTGTTCGAGGAAGGCATGGGCTCCTACGGCATGGGGCTGGAGCCCTTCCTGATGGGCTATGGCAGCGAGGAAGACGTCAATCGCGTCTACCAGGCACTGCAGGGCGCCGATCCGCGCATCATGGCCTATCGCCGCGAGGACTATCCGGACCACTGGCATTTCGACCACCCGGATCGCGGTCCCGACCTCTTCATCCTGGCCCAGCCCGACTGGCTGATCACCACGTCGAGCACCGATCTGAGCAATCCCTATCACGCCTCGCTGCACGGCATGCACGGCTATGACAACCGTGCCGAAAGCATGGGCGCAACCTTCATCGGCGCCGGACCGGTCTTCCCGCAGGGCACCCGGCCGACGGCGTTCGAGAACGTCAATGTCTACGGCATCATCGCCTGTGCGCTGGACCTGGAACCGGCACAAACTGATGGCGACCCGGCCGAGATCGCCCGCATCACCGGCGGCAACTGCCCCGCCGAATAGTACGCACGGGACTGGCCAATCCGCGTCGTATCCGGTTCACTTCTCCCGCCATTCGGGAGAGACGCATGAACACGCTGACACGACGCGGATTTGTCTCCGCCAGCCTGGCCGCAGGGCTTGTCCCGCCGGCCCTTGCCCAGACATCCGCCGGGACCTCCCCGTGGGTCCCGGCCACATCGCTGCCGGTGCGCACCCAGGAAATCTATCCGGCCGTGCTGCACGGGCGCATCTACCTGGCCGGCGGGCTGTCCCCCGATGCCGGGGTGACGCAGGGCGGCATGGGTATTCTCGACCGTGTCTTCTGCTGGTTCCCGGGTCCGCACCTGGGCGGAAGCTGGGCGGAGATCGCCGCCCTGCCCGAACCGCGCCATCACCCCAATCTGGTCGGTCATGACGACGCAATCTTCGCCATAGGCGGCTTTCGTGCGGCCCAGGGCGGTGCCTGGCACATGCTCTCGACCAACACACGCTACGATCCAGAAGCCGACACCTGGCAGGAGGTCGCGCCCCTGCCCGAGCCCTTTGCCGAGACCTGCGCCGTCTCGCTGCCCTCGGGCATTCATGTCGCAACCGGCCGCCAGCCCGCGGGCGAAGCCAATGCCAACTGGCCGGACCACACCGACAGCGGCGCGCATTTCGTCTATGACGCCCGCGACGACCGCTGGCGCCGGGCCGCCCCCAATCCGAACCCGCGCAACTCGGCCGCCGGTGTTGCCCTGGACGGGCGCTTCCATGTGATCGGCGGGCGCCGTGTCGGTGCGGGCAATGAGACCCATCACGAGGCCTATGATCCGCAGACCGACACCTGGCACACGCTCGCCCCGCTGCCGCAGGGCCAGGGCGGGCTGGCCGCGGCTGTCGCCCATGGCCGTATCCACGCCTTTGGCGGCGAGTGGTTCGGCGATGATGGCGGTGGTGTCTATCCGCAGATGTGGATCTATGACCCGGCCGCCGATGCCTGGCAGGCCGGTCCGCCCATGCGCACGCCGCGCCACGGGCTGGGCGGTGTCGCCATCGATGATCGCATCTTCGCCATCGCCGGCGCGACCGGCCCGAGTGCGCAGGGAACGACCGGCGGGGTGGAAGTGTACGCACCGGCCGCCTAACTAGAAGCGGTAACCGGCCGGAGCCTGCCATGCTGACCCGAAGTGTCCTTGCGTTTGCCCTCACCGTCCTGGCGCCCGCCGCCATGGCCCAGACACCGGATGCGGCACCTGAAGATGCACCGGCCGCGGTCCGCGTGCCGATCAGCGGGCATAATGGCGAACCCCTGTCCGGGCTGGCTGTCTTCACTGAAGGACCGCAGGGCGTGCTGATCCGGCTGCGCGTCAACGATCTGCCGGTTCAGGCCCGCGGCCAGTGGCATGCCATCCATCTGCACGAGACCGCCGACTGCTCCGGTCGCGGCTTCACCGCTTCGGGCGGTCATATCAATCCCGACGGCGTGGCACACGGCCTGCTCAACCCGATGGGCCCGGCCCCGGCCGACCTGCCGAATATCTGGGCCGATGCCGCTGGCAATATCCACGCCGAGCTCTACGCCACCGGCATCACCGTCACGGATGCCCCCGGCCGGGTGTCCCTGCTGGACAGCGACGGCTCCGCCATCGTCATCCATGCCGGGCCGGACGACCACCACTCCCAGCCGATCGGTGGCGCCGGTACGCGCATCGCCTGCGGCGCGATCACCGCCGAGTAGAACACGCCGTCACGCCAGACCGTCGAGTTCCGGTTTCGCAAAATCGGGAAGCGTATGGATTGCATCTTGCAATGCACGTCCCGGGATGGTGAGAATGTTTTCCTCACTTAAAATTGTACAAACTTGGAGGGAAACATGATCCGCAAGACGCTTGTTGCAGCCGGAGCCATTCTTGTCGCCGGCGGTGGGACAGCCATTGCCTGGACTGTCGGCGACTACAACCCTTATTACGAGTACACCTACTTCAGCGACGCCTCGAAAACCGAAGTCGTCGGCTGGATGGATGAGACCTGCGTCAACAACCAGATCCTTCCCGGCCAGGCCGTGGGAACGCAGACCCCGTACTGGCACCGCTCCCTGCTCGGGAATTGCGGTCCGGGCGGTCACCCGGTCTAGACCAGACCTGTTTCGGGATAACAAGCAGGCGGCTCTGCCTGACCGCGGAACCGCCTGCTCCCGATCAAACACCCAAACAATCAGAGCGCGGGCTTCGTGACCATCAGGACGAAAATCCCGATCAGCGCGGCAAAGGCCGGCCAGCCCAGCACGAACCAGATCCGCATCAGACGGTGAACCTCCGGCGGAACGGCCACACCGTCCGTCACCGCAAGCCGGTCGCGCACGCGATACTGGATCCAGACCACCGGCAGCCAGCAGGCCCCGATAAAGCCGTAGAGACTGTAACTGGCCAGCAGCCAGGGCGCGGTCAGCGGCCATCCGGCCAGATGTGCCAGGGCGATGCCGGACAGGGGCTGGACCGCGACCGCACTCGCCGTGAACAGCCAGTCGGCCAGGACCACATGGCGCGCCGCGAGCGCAAAGCCGGCCCGCTCGCCGGACCGCCAGGCCATCAGCATGAAGAAGGCAATCGCCGCGCCGGATCCGAACAGGACGCAGGCCGAGAGGATATGGACGAGCCGGGCGATCACATAGAGGTCCATCAGCGTTCATCCTCCGTCGCCGCCACCAGCAGCGCCAGTGCCATCGCCGGGAAGACCTTGATCACCGGGCCCAGCGGATCGATCCACAGGTCCGGCGCCAGCCAGCTGATCCCGGCGACATAGCCAATCGTGCCCGCAATCATCAGCGCAGCGGCACCGCGCACACGCCATTTGGCGAGCATGGCAAGACCCACCGCGATGTCGAACAGCGAGGTGAGCCAGAAAACAGCGGTGCCTGCCGAGCCTGTCAGCCCCGCTCCCGCCAGCACATCCATCGCGCCGGACCGGGCGACGGTCAGCGTCAGAAGTCCCGTCACCAGCCAGAACAGGCCCAGCACCCAGCGCGCCAATGGCCGGGCAAAACCCAGCCGCGCCTGCCAGCGATCCTGCACGCCGGCGGGGTTTGCCGCGAGCCAGTCGTGAAAACCGCGCGGCCGGGCACCGGTGGCCGCGATCCAGGACGCCGGATCGCCCTCGACATCGAAGTCGAGCTGTTTGAGGGCATTGCTGCGCAGGGGCGTGCGCACGCCCAGCCGGCCCAGAAGATCCCCGGCCCGGAAGGCCGGGGCGGCAAGCCCGCGCGGCACCGGCCAGATGCGGGTCTCGCCGAAACCCAGCCAGCGGCGATAGCCGCGCGCGGCATCGGCCAGGCTGACCCGTTCCGGACCCGCCAGATCGAAGCTTTGCCGGGACGGCGCGTCCGGCCGGGCAAGGTCCGCCACCGCCGCGCACAGATCATCCATGCCGATCGGCCGGAAGACCTGCTGCCCGCCGACCAGCGGCGTGACCCAGGGAATACCGCACAGCGCGCGCAGCAGGGCTGTGCCGCCATAGACATTGCGGGCGATCACCAGCGAAGGACGCAGGATCAGCCAGTCGAGATCACGGGCTTTCAGTGCCGCCTCCCCCGCCAGCTTGTCCCGCGCATAGCTGGACCCGGCCGCCGCATCGACCCCGACCGCCGAAATGTGCAAAACTCGCCGGACACCGGCCTGCTCGCACGCCGCGAACAGGGCATCCGCCCCCGCGACATGGACCGCCCGGCTGTCATCGCCGAGCCCGTCCTGCAGCACGCCGACACAGTTCACCACCGCATCGACGCCCGCCAGGCGCTCCGCCCAGTCTTCGGAACTATCGTGCCGGAAGTCGCAGGCGACCCAGTCCAGCCAGGGCGCCCGCCGCCGGGCGCTTTCCACGCCACGGGCGGCCGCCACCACGGCGTGTCCGGCAGCGTGTAGATGCGCCGCGATATGGGAACCGATAAAGCCGGACGCTCCGGCAATGAGTATCTTCAAGGCAGCGCCCCTCCGGCCGAATCTGCAGCCAGTCTACAGCGCAGGGACGCCGCCGGAAGATCAGTCCTGGCGCCGGTAGTGCGACAGGGCGTTTTCCAGCCGCAGGGTCAGCCCGGTCGCCTCACCCAGGGCATTGCGATGGAATTCGATCTCCCAGATGCCCATCGTGTCGGCCATGTCGGCCAGCACGAAACGCGTTGGCGAGAGCGGGGTGAGCGGGCTGTAGCGATCGCCGCCGGCCCGGCCGATTTCCAGCTGGCCGTCCTGGACGCGCACTGCCAGAGGCAGTTCGAAAAACCCGCCGCTCATCTGCTCACGCAGATCGACCGGGAAGCCGGCATCGACGGCATAGGTGCCAGAAAAATCCGCCAGTACGGCCGGATCGAGCCTCAGCTCCGGTGCGATAACCGGCGCATTGACCGGCCAGTCCATCGTGTCGGCAACCGCATTGCGGATCTCGTCGATCAGGGACCGGCCCCGGGCGCCATTGGTCAGAATGACCAGGCCGTCGCCCGTGGCCGGATGGCCCTCGATCCAGGCCCGATAGGAATTGTTCGTGCCGCCATGGTGGAAGACAAAGCTCTCGCCACTGCCGGTCACGCGCGGTCCCAGCCCGTGCTCGCCGGGTGCGATACGGGTCATCATGGCAATGGCCCCGGATTGCGACAGCGGTCCCGCCTCGCCGCGATAGCTGTCGATCAGCCCGGCCACCAGCGCACCGAGATCATGGGCGCTGGTCCACAGACCCGACGCCGCCATTTCCGGCATGGCCTCATAGCCGCGCGGCAGGGCGACCGGTTCGCCGTCGCCATTGTGAGCGCGCGCGATATTGCCATGCTCCGGCGGCAGCGGATTGGTGTAGGTGCTGCGCGACAGCCCCAGCGGCGCGAACAACTGGTCGCGCGCAACCGCCTCGAAGGGCGCGCCCATCACATCGCTGACCAGCAATTGCGCCAGCGTGTAGCCGCCGCCGGAATACCGGTAGCCGGTCCCCGTGCGGAACTCGCGCGCCAGCGGCTCGCCGCTGGCCGGGGCCGCACCGTTCAGCGTCGCGATCACATCCGGCAGGGCCTCGCCCGGCTGGAAGTCGGCAAAACCGTGAATGTTGAAGCCGGAGGTGTGCGAGAGAATGGCCCGCAGACTGACCGGCTCTCCGGCAAACGCATCGCGTTCGGCCGGCAGCTGCCAGGACGAGACCGTGTCCAGCACGTCGGCATCCAGATCGAGATAGCCGGCGTCGGCCAGGCGCAGGATCAGCGTCGCCGTGACGACCTTGCTGACCGAGCCGGCGGAGAACACGGTGTGCGCATCGACCGGCGTGTCACCGCCGGCCTGCAACACGCCGAAACCGGCCTCGTAGACCACCGCGCCATCATCGATCACCGCAACGGCGACGCCTGGCACGGCGTAGTGCGCCATGCGCTCTTCGAGCGTCCAGCTTTGCGGCGCGCCGGCCCGCTGGATGCGCGGCCGCAGATGATCGGCAAAGCCGGCGGCGCGCTGATCGGGGCTCCGGGCCTGGGCTGCCAGGACGATTGTGGTGGTGGCTGCAACGGCCAGACAGGCGCCCAGCACAAAGGGTTTCGCCAGGCTGGCGAAAGAGGATTTTGTCATCGGTGTCTCCGGAAAGTGTGACCCCGCCGCCGCGCCTTGAATGGCTGGCGGCGGGTATGGCAGCTGAGGCTAGCGGCCCGTCGGGGCCTGATGCGTGGCGCCATTCGCTTCAAGCCAGCGCACCATGTCGCGATGGCCGTTGCGACGCGCTTCGCTCAGTGGCGAGCGGTATTCCTCGCGGCCATCGCGGATATTGGCGAGCACGGTCAGCGACAGGTCGGCGCCGGCCTCGGCCAGGCGTTCGGCGACATCGACATGACCGCCCTGGGCGGCATTGATCAGCGGTGTCTCGTCGCCGCGGACATAGGCGTCGGGATCGGCGCCGGCTTCCAGCAGCAGATCGACGACATCGACACGGCCGCGCAGTGCTGCGGCGATCAGGGCATTGCCATCGCCGGAATAGGCCTCGTTCACATCGGCGCCATAGGACAGCAGCATTTCCACCATCTCACGATCGCCGCGTGCGGCCGCCGCGATCAGCGGATTGCCGTCCCCGCGCACGCCCAGATCGGGATCGGCGCCGGCCGCCAGCAGAATGCGCGCGGCCTCTTGCTCGCCATTGCGGGCGGCCGCCGTCAACGCCGTGCCGTCGCCGGAAAAGCGCACATCGGGATTGGCGCCATCAGCCAGCAGGGCCGAGACCTCGCCGGTGCGGCCGCGGCGCGCGGCGTGGAAGAGGCGCGCATCGCGATCGAGGGATTCATCCAGCGAGCGCGGCGCGGCGGCCGGCGCGTCCAGGGTGGCGCCAACGCCGGGCGTCAGGATGAGGCTTCCGGCAGCCAGCACGGGGAGGATGAGGGCAAAACGCATGACACTGTCCTTTCGATGGAGCGCACCGGGCGCTGTGAGATGGCCGATACGGCGGGCCAGACCGCTGCGGGTCGGCGCGGCCGCCAGGGCCAGGGAGGGCGTTTTCACGGCCGCTGCCGCACTATCGAGCAGGGCAATCGCCAGGGCGCGGGGCTGACCGGTGATCCGGGCCGCCTGTCGGTCGCACAGGGCTTCGCGGGAGCGGTCGAGTACTGGCAGGACCCAGCGCAACGGCAGCGCCCACCAGAACACCGCCATCACGGCCCGCACGCCCAGCGCAGCCCAGGTGTCGCCGCGGCGCACATGGGCAATCTCGTGCTCGATCACCGGCCGGGCCGAAGCATCCAGCACAAAGCCGCGCGGCACCAGGATCAGCGGGGCGGTGAAGCCGGCCACCATGGGGCAGCTCACCGCGTCACTTTCGGCCACCGGCAGGGCGAACGACATCGCCAGTTCAGCCGGCGGCACGGTGCGGCGCGCCCGCGCTTTCAGACGCTGCAGCGCAACCAGATCGGCGGCCAGGCGCAACAGCATCACCAGGGTGACAAAGGCCCAGATCGCCAGCCCGGCCCCGGCAAGCAGGTCCGCCGAAACCGGCAGGCGCTCGAACAGGCCGGCCGTCTCGATGTCCGGCAGTTCGGGCAGGCGCTCATGCGCCTTGGCGGGCGTTTCCGCGATATCCGTCACGGCCGGCGTTTCGATATAGACCGGCAGGGCCTCCTGCGGCGGCGCCGGCCGCGGCAGGATGGCGATGATGAAGACCAGGGGGACGATCAGGATGGCCGCCAGCGCCAGATCGTGGCGCTCGCGCAGCCAGGCCTGCGGCGCGAACCGGTCGAAGACGGCAATACCGGCCGCCAGCACCGCCGCCGCGGTCAGCGCGAAACCGGCGGACTGGATCAGGGCCGCGATCATGGCTCGCCCTCCCCGCCGCTCTTGCGCAACACTTCGGCACGCAGCGCCTCGATGTCTTCCAGCGTCAGCTGGTCGTCCTTCACCAGGTGCTGGGCCAGGCTCTGTGCCGATCCGCCGAACAGGGATTTCACCAGCGATCCCAGTGCCGAGGCCTGGGCGCCCTCGCGCGACAGGAGCGCATGATAGATGTGGGCACGTCCGTCCTTGCGGAAACCGACATAGCCCTTGTCGGCCATGATGCGCACCGTCGTCAGGACCGTGGTGTAGGCCAGGCCGTGATCCGGTGCGAGCACATCGGTGATCTCGCGCACGCTCGCTTCATCGCGATCCCACAGGACCGCCATGATGCGCTGCTCGGCATCGGTAAGCTGGGGAGAGGCAGGACGGGCCATCTACGAATTCCTTAGTTGATAGAGCCAACCTATCCCGGCCGGCGACGCGTTCAACTAAAAAATTAGTTATGGACTGAAAACGGAAGCGGGATTGGCGGTGGGCGCGTCCCGCGGAGCTATCGGGATGGCTCGACAGGCCCGGGCGAACCGCCCACCGGGACGAACGCCCTTCCCCCCGGCTTGTCCGGGGGACCTCGTCCATCGGGTTGCAATATTGCGAAAGAACAGGCCCCCTCAGACGGGACAGCCTGGATCCCCCGGACAAGCCGGGGGATGACGGCCGGTGTTGTGGCGCCAGATTACATCCCGACCAGCCGGAGCATTCCCGACTAGAACGGGATCTCGTCGTCCAGGTCGGCGTTGGAGAAGTCTTCCTTGGGGCCTTCCATCGGGCGCGAACCGCCGCCCTGGCCACCCTGGCTGCCGAAGCTGTTGTCATAGCCGCCGCTGGACGAGCCCTGGAAGGAGCCACCGCCCTCGCCCTTGCCGTCGAGCATCTGCAGCTCGCCGCGGAAACGCTGCAGCACGACTTCGGTGGAGTATTTCTCCTGGCCGTTCTGGTCGGTCCACTTGCGGGTCTGCAGCTGGCCCTCGACGTAAACCTTCATACCCTTTTTCAGGTAGTTCTCGGCGACCTTGGCCAGCTGGTCGTTGAAGATCACGACACGGTGCCATTCGGTCTTCTCGCGGCGTTCGCCGGAATTCTTGTCACGCCACTGTTCGGACGTCGCGACCGACAGGTTCACCACCGGATCGCCATTATTCATGCGTCGGATTTCCGGGTCCCGGCCCAGATTGCCCACCAGGATTACCTTGTTGACGCTTCCCGCCATCGCCCTTGCTCCGTCTTGTCGCGGCCGCCCTTTACGGACAGCCCATTTGTTCACATTATGTTCCGCGGGTCAACGCCACCCACGAGTCGCGCCGATTTGAAAGGAGGGGCTGGCGAGAGTCCAGAGAGGTCGGAAGCAAAGACGCAGCCGATCGTGAAGCCGGCCACCACGAATGACCGAAAAAAAGGTTTTGAAGGCGAAAGCAGCAGTGCCGGGCCAGCGGCGCACCCGGGGAGGATTGGCCACCCCGGCCGAGGCGACGGCCTCGCTTTCAAACTGGAGACGATGGTATGGGATTTTTTCCGCTTATCATCGCCCTGGACATGAAAAAGACCCGGACCACCTGGCAATTGCGGATCCGGGTCCTGTTCATAGTCTAAGGACAGGGGGTGGGCCGAGAGGCTCATCCCCGCTCCAGAAATATAACACGCTTTCGGTGGATCGCAACGAGGCTACGAGACCGAACCCGAAGGCAAGCATCCACCCCTTGCCAGACCGCCCCTCCTGCCTACGTACTGTCAGGAGGCTGCCGCGCCGAACTGGACGCCGCCTCGCGCGTTCTCTAATTGTTCAACGCTTCTGACTTCTCCGGGGACTTCGCTGAATGGCGCTCGACAAAATCCGCGTGCAGGGCGCACGCGAGCACAATCTGAAGAATGTTTCCGTCGAGCTGCCGCGTGACAGCCTGATCGTGTTCACGGGCCTGTCGGGCTCGGGCAAATCCTCACTCGCCTTCGACACGATCTATGCCGAGGGCCAGCGGCGCTATGTGGAAAGCCTGTCGGCCTATGCGCGCCAATTCCTGGAGCTGATGGCCAAGCCGGACATGGACTCGATCGAGGGTCTCTCCCCGGCGATCTCCATCGAGCAGAAGACAACCTCGAAGAACCCGCGCTCCACCGTCGGCACGGTCACCGAGATTTACGACTATATGCGCCTGTTGTGGGCGCGCGTGGGCGTGCCCTATTCGCCCGCCACCGGCCTGCCCATCGAGAGCCAGACGGTGAGCCAGATGGTCGACCGGCTGATGGCGCTGGACGATGGCAGCCGCCTCTACCTGCTGGCGCCCGTCGTGCGCGGCCGCAAGGGCGAATACCGCAAGGAATTCGCCGAATGGCTGAAGGCCGGCTTCCAGCGCGTGAAAGTGGATGGCGAGTTCTACACGCTCGAGGAGGTCCCCGCGCTCGACAAGAAGTTCAAGCACGATATCGACGTCGTGGTGGACCGCGTGGTGATCAAGGAAGGCCTTGAAAGCCGCCTCGCCGACAGTCTGGAAACCGCGCTGCGCCTGGCCGACGGTATCGCCGTGGCCGAGTCGGCCGACCGTACCGACGAGAAGGGCAAGGCCGAGCGCATGATCTTCTCGGAGAAGTTCGCCTGCCCGGTCTCCGGCTTTACCATCGAGGAAATCGAGCCGCGCCTCTTCTCCTTCAACAATCCGGTCGGCGCCTGCCCCAGCTGCGACGGTCTCGGCCAGTCGCTGAAATTCGACGAGAACCTCGTCGTGCCCGACGGTGACAAACCGCTTTCCGACGGCGCCATCGCGCCCTGGAGCCGGGCCACCTCGAAACTCTACCAGCAGACCCTGCAGGCGCTGGCCGGGCATTTCGGCGGCGACATGTTCCAGCCCTGGCGCGACCTGCCGGAGGAATTCCGCAAGGTCGTGCTGTGGGGCACGAAGGAGAAGGTGACCTTCGTCTATGAGGACGGGCTGAGAAAATTCGAGACGCAGAAACCCTTCGAAGGCGTGATCCCCAACCTGCAGCGGCGCTGGCGCGAGACCGACTCGAGCTGGGTGCGCGAGGATCTGGCCCGTTTCCAGTCCTCCCAGCCCTGCGAGACCTGCGGCGGCCGGCGTCTGAAGCCGGAAGCGCTGAGCGTGAAGATCGACGGCCAGGACATTTCCGACGCCTCGAAGCTCTCGATCCGCACGGCCGAGGAATGGTTCTCCACCGTCTATGAAACCCTGTCGCCCAAGGACAAGCAGATCGCCGAGCGCATTCTCAAGGAGATCCGCGAACGGCTGAAATTCCTGGTCGATGTGGGTCTGGACTATCTCACCCTCGACCGGGCCTCGGGCACGCTGTCGGGCGGGGAAAGCCAGCGCATCCGCCTGGCCAGCCAGATCGGCTCGGGCCTGACCGGCGTGCTCTACGTGCTCGACGAGCCGTCCATCGGCCTGCACCAGCGCGACAATACCCGCCTGCTGGAAAGCCTGCAGGGGCTGCGCGATCTGGGCAATACGGTCATCGTCGTCGAGCATGACGAGGAAGCCATCCTCACGGCCGACTATGTCGTCGATCTGGGCCCTGCGGCCGGCGTGCATGGCGGCGAGATCGTCGCCGAGGGCACGCCCAAGGAAGTGATGGCCAATCCGAAAAGCCTGACCGGCCAGTATCTTGCCGGCACGCGCCGCATCGAGGTGCCGGAAAAGCGCCGCAAGGTGGACAAGAAGCGCACGGTGAAAGTCGTCGGCGCCACGGGCAATAACCTCAAGGGCGTCGATGCCGAATTCCCGCTCGGCGTGATGACCTGCGTCACCGGCGTGTCCGGCGGCGGCAAGTCCACCCTGACCATCGAGACCTTCTACAAGGCGGCGGCCCGCAAGCTGCAGAAGGCCCAGCAGGTCCCCGCACCGCACGACCGCGTCGAGGGCCTCGACCGGCTGGACAAGGTGATCGATATCGACCAGTCGCCGATCGGCCGTACGCCGCGCTCGAACCCGGCGACCTATACCGGCGCCTTCACCCCGATCCGCGAATGGTTCGCGCAATTGCCCGAAGCCAAGACCCGCGGCTACAAGCCCGGCCGTTTCTCCTTCAATGTGAAGGGCGGACGCTGCGAGGCCTGCCAGGGCGATGGCGTGGTGAAGATCGAGATGCACTTCCTGCCCGACGTCTTCGTCCCCTGCGATGTGTGCCACGGCAAGCGCTTCAACCGCGAGACGCTGGAAGTGCAGTTCAAGGGCAAGTCCATCGCCGACGTGCTGGACATGACGGTCGAGGAAGGCGCGGACTTCTTCAAGGCCGTGCCGGCCGTGCGCGACAAGATGGAAACCCTCAAACGCGTCGGCCTGGGCTATGTGAAGATCGGCCAGCCGGCCACCCAGCTCTCCGGCGGCGAGGCCCAGCGGGTCAAGCTTTCCAAGGAGCTCTCCAAGCGCGCTACCGGCAAGACGCTCTACATTCTCGACGAGCCCACCACGGGCCTGCATTTCGAGGATGTCCGCAAACTGCTCGAAGTGCTGCACGAGCTCGTCGATGCCGGCAATTCCGTCGTTGTGATCGAGCATAATCTCGACGTCATCAAGACCGCCGACTGGCTGCTCGATCTGGGCCCGGAAGGCGGCGATGGCGGCGGCGAGATTGTCGCCCAGGGCACGCCGGAAGACGTCGCCAGCGTCGAGGCCAGCTGGACCGGCCGCTACCTAGCCCCGATGCTGGAACGCGACAAGGAATTGCGGGCGAAGGCGGGCTGATCGCCCGCCCCGCCTCACTCCTTTGCGTCGCGGGCGCGTTTGCGGCCGGTGATCATGGCGCGGACCAGGTTTTCGGCATGAGCCAGGCTTGAGGCGATCACGCCGAGCACGTGCAGGGCGATGAGGCCGAGGGTGAAGTAGACGAAGAATTTGTGCAGGCTTTCCAGCAGATCGCCACCGCCTTCATGCTCGCCGTCCTCATGGCCCTCACCCTCGTGATCGTCGTCATCGTCTTCGCGATACGCCGTGGCGGCCGGTGCCGCATGGACGAGCGGCTGCATGCCGGCGCCGTCCGTTGTCTCCACCGCCGGCGCGATCAGACCGGCCAGGGGGCCGCGCCCCTCTTCGACCGCATAGAGCGACATGCCGGTCAGCGTCGTGCCCGCCAGGCTGGCGATCAGCGCCAGGATCATCAGGCCGCCGGCGGGATTGTGGCCGAGATGGCGGCGCGCCTTGCCGCTCGCCATGCCGCGCAGATAGGCGAAGGCTGCGCCCGGTCCGCGCACGAAATCGGCGAAACGCGCATGCCGGCTGCCCACCACACCCCAGACGATCCGCCAGGCAATGATTGCAGCGACCGTATAGCCGGCCCACACATGCACCGTCTGGGCATCGTCGCCGGCGATATAGGCGGTGAAGAAGGCCGCCACCAGCAGCCAGTGGCCGATCCGGACCAGCGGGTCCCAGACCCGAACCTGCCCGGTCGCGCTTCCCTCCGCGTCTGCGGCCTGCGCCCTTGTGTCATGCTTGTCCATTGCCGGTCTCCGCGTCTTAACTGGACACCGATGTCGCGCGCCGCACCCGCGGCCGCCATACGTCATCCGACAGACGGGCCCCGCCAGGCCTTGCCCAGCAGGAGTATTCACCATGCAAGAGGATCACGGCGCGAACCGCCGCACGCATGGCGCGGCCGCGCTCTTTGCCCTCATCGCCGTGCTGATTGCCGGCGATCTGGTGACCGATCGCGGCGAAGGCGCGAGCCTGCTGCACCTGGCTGTGGAATCGCTGGTGCTCATTGCCGCGGCGGCCGGCGCGGCGATCCTGTGGCGGCGGGTCGGCAAGGCGCGTCTGGATCTCGCTGCGGCGCAGGCCGAGGCCGACCGCTGGCGCGCGGAGAACCGTGCACTCGTGCGCGGCCTGGGCGACGCCATCCTGCAGCAGTTCGAGCGCTGGCACCTGACCGCGGCGGAGTGCGAGATCGGCCTGTTCCTGCTCAAGGGTCTGAGCCTGAAGGAGATCGCCACCCTGCGCGCCACCAGCGAGCGGACCGTGCGCGAACAGGCGCGTGCGCTCTATCGCAAGGCGGGCCTGGAGGGACGCCATGCCCTGTCGGCCTTCTTTCTGGAGGACCTGCTGCCGGCCGCCGGGGCCGAAGATACGGCCTGACGCCGCGCTGTGCCGGTACGCCTAGTTGACGATCAGCCAGACCGCCCACAGGGCGCTGGCCGAGGCGACGGCGCCCAGCACCAGGACGAGACCGTCGCGCACGGTCAGGCCAGCGGCCATGATGATGATGCCGAGGGCGGGTATGACCACGCCGCCCGGCACGATCGACGCGGCGAACATGGCCAGCGACATCACCACGCACAGCGCGGCGAACCCCATCGTCCAGGGCCAGTCGAACAGGATGTGAAAGCGCGGCTCGATCACCTGGTCGACCCGGCGCAGCCAGGGCCGCACCCAGTCGACGCCGCGCCGGAAGGCGTCGGCGGAGATCTCGAACCGCCGGACGCGCTGCGGCAGCCAGAGGCGGCGGGAGTTGGCGAGAAAGTGCAGCGAGATCAGCAGGGTCAGCCCGGACATCGCCCAGGTGACGCCCGGCAGCATGCCGATGACGGGCATGATCGAGACCAGGGTCGGCAGAAGGAGGAGCGGCCCGAAGGAGCGCTTCTCCAGCGCGTCGAGGATTTCGCCCAGCGTGATGGAGGTGCCGTCGGCGGTGGCGGCGAGTTCGTTGAACAGGGCTTCCAGCTTCTGCGGGCCGTCCGCATCATCGCCTGCCGTCCTGCCGGAAGGACCGGACTGTTCGGTGTCTGTCATTCAGGCTCGCCTTGCATCCTGCTGCCGGGCCGCACGCGGCGGCCGGGATCAGGATGCCGCGACGTCGCGCATACGCAAGAGCGCATCGTCAGCCACCGGCTCGCGCTCCTGCAGCGCATCCCAGCGGGCGATGTAGGCGGAATAGCCGAGCCCGAGGATGTGTGCCGTCAGAGCCAGGACGGCCAGCGCCATCCAGCGCAGCATGCCGGCCGCATCCGGCGATCGCCAGAGCGTGGCGACGGCCTCGAGATCCATATCGCTCATCAGCCGGAACTGCCCGGTCAGACCGCTGCCACTGAAAGGCATGAACTCGCCAATAACCAGCACGACGAGATAGCCGAGCAGCGCCGTCCAGAAAACGCCGCGCGTGACCGACCAGGCCTCCAGGCCCCAGATGCGCCGGTCGCGGATTGCCAGCGCCGGCATGGCCGCCACCCTGACGCCGGCCCAGACAAGGGCGATGAATACGGGCGCGATGGCGATCGCGTGAGGAAACACAATATCCGCAACGAGACTGTCCACCAGGGCAAGTGCAGCGACGGGCAGAATGGCGGGGAGTATCGCAAGGAGAAGGATCAGGGACTGGAGCAGAACGGTCAGCAACAGCCGCCCCTCATCATCTCCCAGCCGGAAGGGAAACAGGCCCGCCTCGCCCCTGACCAGGAAACGAAGCCAAGCCGCACTGATTGACAGCTGAAGTGCCAGCGCCGTCAGCCCCAGACCGAGGCCGGTCACGGCCTGGCCGACGCTGAGCCCCGTCCCCGCATCGCCCAGGCCCAACTGCCAGTAAGCGGTAAACCCGGCCCAGGCTGCCAGGGTGGCCAGCACCAGCGATACAGCAAACAGAACCGCCGCCGAGGCGGGCTTCCGGCTGATCAGCAAGGGGCCGTAGAAGGCTGCAGTGAAGGGGCGGAATTTCGGTGGGGTCACGCCGTCATCTCCGGACATCCTGAGCGAGAATGATTCCAGAAAACAATCTATCAGCGCAACCCCTCGACCGCTAGCCCTCGCGGGGCGAGGCGCCCATCGGGTGATTTCCGTCGAGCACTGTGCGGTCGTCGGCACTGCCCTCTTCGCCGACACGCTGGGCGTTGTAGGCCGCCACGCCGTGCCACATGCCTTCCCAGACGATCTGCATGAAATAGCTGAGCACGAAGCCCAGCCCGAGCATGCCGATCGTGACGGGATTGGCGAAGACGTTGGAGATCGCATCGATCACCTGCTGCGGGTCGGCCTTGGCGCCCGACGCCTCGAGCGTGACGAACTCCATCAGCACCGGGAAGAGCGCGCCGAGGAAGGCCAGCTGGATGAAGCCGCCGATGATGGAGGACAGGATCAGCACCATCACCGCCACCGCGATATAGGAGACCAGCATGTGCCAGAAGACACCGCGCGTCGCCGTCCAGCTCTCGAAGAAGCGGAAGCGCGACTGGTGCACGGTCATCGCCGGGGCGCAGGCCATGCGCACCGCGATCACCAGCACGGCGATCAGCAGCGCCAGCACGATGAGCGCGACAATCAGGCCGCCGGCCGCGCCGGTGAAAACATTCGCGTCCTGGCCGCCGGCTGCCACACCGGCCCCGACGACGGAGATCGCAAAGACCGTCACGAAGCCGAAATAGACCACCACGCCCAGGATCCAGTAGAGGATGTTCACGCCCAGCAGGCGGAACTCGTCACCGCCCAGGCGGAAGGGCAGGCCCGGCTTGATCTCGCCGCGGGTGAGAAAGCGCAGCCAGGCGGCCTGGCTCATCAGCGCCAGCGCGATCCCTGCCAGCGCGATAAACGGCATGAAGCCCATGATCGGCATCAGCATGCCGAAGACGCGCCGCACGGCCTCCTCGTCGCTGAGCTGTCCGGCCTCGTCGAGTATGATGAGCTGGGAGAGATTGTCCCAGACAGGCGCGAGCAGGGCCACGCCCGCCGCAGCGAGAAGGCCGACCAGCACGGTCTGGCAGATCATGATCCACAGCGCGCCGCCGGGATTTTCGCCGAAGCGCTTGAAGAAATGGAAGATGGCATTGCCGATATCGAATGATCGTACGGTCATGAAGGCCCCCTGCTGGCCGCTTCCCTGTCCGCTGCCATCATGACGGATCGCAGGGAACAGGCCAGAGGGAAAACGCCCGCCATTGTCCCGGAGGCAACCTGCTAAGCGGCCGGCGTACGCGTGCGCTTCTGGTAGAGATAGGCGTAGAGCCCTGACATGACCGGATAGTTGAGCCCGGCGAACAGGCCGAGCCACAGCCCGTACTCGCGCACCCGGGCCAGGCCCGGCGTGCCGGACAGGTCCGCCGCGATCAGTGCCGAGACATCGATCAGGCGATGGCCCAGCACGGTGCTGAGAATCTCGTACAGTGCCAGCTCACCCAGGGTCAGCGGCAGGCCGGCCAACAGCAATGCAGCAGCAATACGCCAGCCATTCCTGTCGCTCAGCGGCCAGGCCTTCATCACCTGGATCCGGCCGGTAGCGATCGTCGCCGGCAGGGCCAGCACGAGGCGCGCCGACAGCCAGGTCACGATGGCCAGGCCGGCGACACCGGCCGCGATGACAACAACCCAGTCCGATGTGCCCATGTATTGCGTCGCGCCGGCGACATCGAAGCCGGACGCTTCCGGATCGATCCCGGCGCGTTCGAGCGCGCCCATGGTCACCGTGCCGAAAAGCGTGCCCCAGAACAGGAAGACCAGAATGAAGACGATCACGACGAGGAAACCGGTCAGCAGATAGACCGCGAACAGGCGCAATTCCTCGCGTCCCAGCTGCAGGCCCAGCCAGCCGGTCATTTCGCCCCGCACGGCGAGGCGCAGCGACGCCGCCGACAGCGCCACGCTCGCCACGACAGTGGCCAGCGACAGCAGTGACGCCACGAGACCCAGCGCCGACGGCTCGTTGCCCGCAGCCGTCGTCGGCATCAGGGCGAGTTGCGCCGCATAGGCCGCTGTGTAGGGGATCGCCGCAATCAGGATCTTGCGCCAGTGCACCAGGAAGAAGGCATAGGCGGCAAACACGCTGCGCAGGACGGGGACGGGAGACGGGGACGGCATGGACAGCTCGAAAGACCAGGTTGGCAGGACGACCGATCTAGCGCAGTTCGGCGCAAAAGGGCACCGGTGCCGCAACGTCTTGTACAGCGCCGCCGCACACGGCCCGCTCGACGTGAAGTTGCCTTAACCTCTTCGCCCATTTTGACATTGACGCGTCATACCGGCCGGATAACCTCCGGACGGGGACCGCGATTTTCCGATCGATCCAGGGGGAATTTCCATGACAGACGAGCCCATGCCCGCCAGCGGCAGCAACGTGCCCGATGAGAACGGGCCCGCCGAACCGGCGACACCTGCCAGCGAACCGCCCCGCAGCGGCGGTGAACGCCTGGTCTTTGCCCAGAGCGGTACGGTGGGCGGCATCCTGCCGATCGCCCTCCTGAACGCGCTGCTGAACATCGTCACCCTGACCCTGTGGCGCTTCTGGGGCCGCACGCGGGTGCGGCGCTATCTCTGGTCGACCACCACGATCAACGGCACGCCGATGGAATATACCGGCTCGGGCTGGGAGCTGTTCCGCTCCTTCATCGTGGTGATGGTGCTCGTCTTCCTGCCCATTTACGGCGTGTTCTTCGCGGCCCAGCTTCTGTTGCCGCCGGAAACCGTGATGCTGGTCTTCGGCCTCGCCTACATCCCCATCCTGATCTTCTTTTCCTGGCTGCTCGGTCTCGCCGTCTGGATTGCACGCCGCTACCGGCTGAGCCGCACCACCTGGCGCGGCATCCGCTTCGGCCAGGCCGGCTCGGCCAACACCTATGCCTGGGCCTCGGTGGGCTATGGACTGCTGAGCGGGATCACGCTGGGCTGGTACGCCCCGGCTGCCGAGATGCGCCTCACCCGCCGTCTGTGGCGCGAGACCTTCTATGGCGACCGCCAGTTCCAGATCCTGCAGGAAGACGAGGGTCTGGCCGGACCGCTCTACCCCACCTTCGCGCTCGCCTGGATCGCCGGCGTCGCCGGCTATGTGGGCTTCATCTGGGCCTATATGTATGTGCTGTTCGGCGGCTTCGAGAATATCGGCGACACGCCGCCCATTCCCGACGCCGTGATGATCGCCAAGATCTACGGCCTGGCGCTGGTCTATGCCCTGTTCGTCGGCCTGGCGAGCCTGCCCTATGCCGCCGCGCTGCTTCGGCGCAAGGCGCAGATCCTGGGGCTGGAAGGCCTGACCTTCCGCCTCGATGCCAGATCGCTCAGCCTGGGCTGGATCTATGTCACCAACTTCCTGATCATCGCGCTCACCCTGGGCTTTGGCCTGCCCGTCGCCCAGCTGCGCCTGTGGCGCTATATCTTCAAACGCCTGGAAGCCGAGGGCGAGATCGACATCGAGGCCGTGCGCCAGAATGCCGATCGCGGTCCCAAGGCCGGCGAAGGACTGGCGGACGCATTCGATATCGGCAATGTCATCTAGTACGCACACACCCGGCCGGCCGTCCCTGGCCGGCACCTATGCCGACGGCGAGAGCGCCCGGCTTCACGCCGTGACGGTAACGCTCGACGCAGACATCCTCGCCCTCGACGGCGAGGGTGTCGCCGTGCGCTGGCAGGTGCCGAGACTGCATCGCCTGCCCGACCGGCCGGACGGCGCCGCCGTCATCAGCGAAAAGGGATCCGATGCCCGGCTGTGGATCGCTCCGGGCGACCGGGATGTGCTGCGCACCTGGTTCCCGCGGCTCTTCGCACCGGGCCGGACCCGGCGCGGCACGCTGATCCTGGGCTCGGCACTCACCGGCATCGCCGTCGCCAGCCTGGCCTTCCTGTTTGTCGGCCTGCCACTTCTGTCGCGCCCCCTCGCCCACACCGTGCCGCTGGATGTGGAACGCCGCATGGGCGAGCAGACCAACCAGATGGTCACCTGGTTCACCGATGAGTGTGAAACCGGCGAAGAAGCCCGGGCCGCGCTCGACAGCCTGGGATCGCGGCTCTACGCCGTGTCCGACTCGCCCTTCGAATTTCGCCTGCGCATCGTCGATGCCGGCTTCCCCAATGCCTTTGCCCTGCCCGGCGGGCGCATCCTGGTCACCGACGAGCTGATCGACGAGATGGAAAGCCCGGACGAGCTGGCCGGTGTGCTGGCCCACGAGGCCGCCCATGTCGCCCAGCGCCACGTCATGGCGGCACAGCTTCGCGAGATGGGCTTCGGCGTGCTGCTGGAACTGCTGATCGGCGGCGGCTCCGGCGCCGGCCAGGAAATCGCCCGCACCGGCGCCACGCTGGAAAGCCTGCGCCACACGCGCGGCGCGGAAAGCGAAGCCGACGATTATGCACTGCAATACCTCGTCGCCGCCGACATGAACCCGCACGGCCTCGCCGATTTCTTCGAGCGCATGCAGACCGTGCTGGAAGGCGAAGCGGAGGCTGAAGCTGAGGATGCCGGAGCCGACGCCGATCTGCCGGCCGAGGACGCGTCAGAGCCTTCCGCCGAAACGGGTGACGCCCGCAATGATCGCTGGCTGAGCAGCGTGCTGCGCACCCATCCCGACACCCGCGCCCGCGCCGAACGGGCCCGCGCCGCCGCCGAGCAGATCGGCTGGTCCGGCGAGCCGGCGCTTGACGAAGCCGAATGGGCCGCCCTCCAGGCCGTCTGCTCCGACGGCCCCATCCCCGGCAACACCCCCTTGGAACGCGTCCGCGACCGGATCGGCGACGTGCTCAAACCGGAGAAGGATGGCGAGGATGCGGGGGAGTGATGCGGTGGTGGCTTCGGTTCGGGCCGATCAGCGCAGCATGAAGGTGAAGCTGACAATCACACCGTCCCACCGCGTTCAACGCACCAGCCGGAACTGGAAATGCGTTGTGTGCCCCTCGCTTCGAACCGGCTGCCCATCCTCGATTGCCGGCTCGTAGCGCCACTGCGCGATTGCTTCCAGGGCGGCCTCGTCGAACACACCCGCGGGAAAGCCCGAGAGGATCTCGACATTGTCGACCCGCCCGGCTTCATCCACGTCGAACGACATGAAAACCATGCCCTGGACAAAGGCCCTGGCGGCGCCCGCCGGATAACGCGGGAACGCGTCTGCCACCACTTCCAGATCCAGAGTTGCAGGATCTGCAAACTGCAGCAATTCAACCCGTTCGACATAGTGAGCCTGGAAGAGAGGGTCTGCGTCCAGGCGGGCCCGGACTGCCGGGTCCAGCTCATCGAAACCGCCGCCCATCTCTCTCGCAGACAGGACCAGCCTCTCCATGCCGCCGATGCCTGAGAACATGAGTTCGGCCATCCGGGCGTGATAACCGCCCTCCACCGGATCGCGTACCTGAACCCCGCTCCCGGGGACCTCCCGGAACAGGGTATTCGAGACCGCGGCAAGCAAATGGGCCATCGCATAGTCGGGACCGGGCTGCCGGTCCTGTTCTGCGAAAACAGTAAGCGCATGTGCCGTGTAAGCGTCCGCTTCGCCCCAGTCGCCGGCGGCGGCGGCGAGCCGCGCCGACAACACGTGAAGCTCTCCCCGGAAGCCGAGGGCAGTGACATCTTCGGGCCCGGCATCCTGCAGGGCATCCTGAGCGCGCCCGGCATGGCGTCTGGCCTCGCGGCCACGCCCGGACTGATAAGCGGCCCGCGCCGTGTTGAATTCGCGCCAGGCCTGGTCGGCCGGCGCAATGCCGGCCCGTTCGCCCAGCCGCGCCGCATCCCGCCAGATTTCATAAGCCCGTTCGAAATTACCCAGCGCCGCTGCCGCAGCTCCGAAATTTTCCGCCAGCAGGCCCAGCGTCTCGCGATCGATACGCTCCGCTTCGCCTGCCTCGAACGCCCGCCGTGCCGCATCATAGGCCGCAGCGCCGTCACCGGCCTCGACCGCGCGCTCGTATTCGACATAGGGCCCTGTCACAGACGATGGCAGGTCCTGCGCGCTTGCCGTCGCGGCGAGAACAAGCGCTGCTGCAGTCGCGATAGAGTATAGATAACCAGTTGACTTCATTACTCTACCTTTCCTTCGACAGGAATGCTGCGACAGCCTTTAGGCGAACCGGCTAGCTCAACATGAAGGTGAAGCAGACGGACACGCCCTCTCGGCGGACCGGCACCCCCTCTTGTGTCGCGGGCGTGTAGGTCCAGTCTTCCATGGCACTCAGAACTGCCTCGTCAAAAAGCCCGCCCGGAATGGAGGCCCGGATCTGCGGATCCGCGACGCGACCGTTTTCATCGACTGCGAACTCGACGATGACGACGCCTTCCATCCCGTCTTCCTCGGCGCTCCTGGGATAACGCGGTTCGGCCCGCTCGATCGGCTCTGCGTCAACCCGGCCTGGCGGCAGATCCGGTTCTTCATCGTCAACTTCAGGCATGTATCGCGACTGATGAAGCGGATCCCGCTCAAGATGGTCGTCGACCTGCGATGCGCGATGCCCCGCACGGCCAGCCGCCAGAGCGCGAAGCGCGCTTGCATTGTAGACAAGCGTTTCAAGCTCCTCGGTGTCGGTGTCCTGGTCTCGCGCAATATCTCTCGCCATGTGGAAATGATAGGCCGCCTCGACATTGTCGCTGCGGACCAGCCTGGAAATGCCGGCAATGTAGTGCGCATTGGCCAATGTCGCGTCCGGAACTTCACCGCTCGCGACTCGCAGCGCAATCAGCGCCTGTGCCGGTTCAAGGGCCCGGCGGGCCTGCCCCGTGCTCAGCGCCATGCGCGCATTGAGCGCATAGGCCTCTTCGGCGAACAGCAGAGCGTCTCCCTCTATCCGCTCGAGATCTGCCAGCGCCTCGACAGTTTCGCGCGAACACCGGTGCGCGTCGCGCGTATCCTCGGCCAGAAACGCATTGACGGCCGCGTTGTGCCAGCGCCAGGCCCGTTCTGTCGGGGACAGCCGCGCACGATCGCCCAGCCGCGCGGCCTCGCGCCAGGCATCGCGCGCCTGTTCGAAATCCCTGTTGGCAGCCGCCATCGAGCCGAAGTTTTCCGCCAGCAGCCCCAGAGTCTCGCGATCAATTCGTTCCGCTTGGCCCGCCTCGAACGCCCGCCGGGCCGCGTCATAGGCCGCAGCCCCGTCGCCTGCCTCAACCGCGCGCTCGTATTCAACGTAAGGCCCGGTCACCGAGGCCGGCAGATCCTGTGCATCTGCCGTCGCCGCGAACACCAGCGCGGCCGCGGCCGACAGAAACGTCCGAGAGCGCCTCTCACTCTCATTCCAGCCCGCAAAAACCGCCATCGAACTCCCCTTCTTTCAACGTGTCCTATCAGCCCAGCCAGAATGAGAACGACACCACGTAATTCTCTCTGCGCACCGGCTCGCCGTCCTGCATGGCCGGCTCAAAGCGCCAGTCGTCCAGCACGCGTAGAGCCGCGTCGCCAAATGCACCGGCCGGCAGATCTTCGATCACACGCGGATCGACGATATTTCCATTCTCGTCGATATCGAATGCGACGGCCGAAAATCCCCGCTGTCCGCGCTCCACGGCACGCACAGGGTAGCGCGGTTCGTGCCGCTCAAGTACTGACGCATCGGTAAAACCGGGCGGCTGCTGAGGCTCTGACGGGTTGCCCTGCCCAGCGTACCGCGCAAGGTAATACGGGTCCGACCCGATGCGTTCGATCGCAGCCTCCCGTTGGTTCTCCGAGCTGAACCACCCATTTTGGCCCAATGCACTCATCATCCAGTCGCGTCGCTCGCCATCCGGTATTTCCGACAGCATGAATTGCGCCATCATATGGTGGTAAACCGCTTCAACCGGCTCACGCGCCACCTGCCTCGACAGGCCGGCGATATAATGAGCGAGTGCAAAATCCGCATCCGGCATTCGCCGGCCTTCGTAAAACGCCTGCAGCGCAATGTCTGCCTTCTCCCGGGCCTCCTCCCACCGGCCCCTTTCCGCGGACAACCGGGCGGCCAGGGCGGCCACCCCCCCGAAAAAGACGGGAGACGCTCCGTCGGCCTCGCGGGCTCGCTCCAGATTGCGGAGCGCGTTGTAAGCGAACCTTGCCGCGTCCCGTATCTGCCCCCCATGATAAGCTGCCTGGGCCGCATTGAATTCTCGCCAGGCCTGATCGACCGGGGCAATTCCGGCCTGATCGCCCAGCCTCGCTGCCTGCCTCCAAATCTGGAACGCCCGCTCGAAATCGTCCTGCTCTGCGGCCGACTCCCCATAGTTTTCCGCCAGCAGGCCCAGCGTCTCGCGATCGATGCCTTCCGTCTCGCCGGCCTCGAGGGCCCGGCGCGCCGCGTCCAGCGCAGCGGCTCCGTCACCGTCCTCCAGCGCACGCTGATACTCCAGATAAGGCGTGGTGACCGTGGACGGCAGGTCCTGTGCACTCGCACCTTCGGCGACCGACCACAGACAGGCAGCGGCCGCCAGCACCGCAAGTTTCAATTGCATCGCGTATCCCTTCGCTTCTGACGAGTTAGGCGCGAGACGAGGGCGACGTCAACCGCCCAGCTACCCCGCCCCATTGACTTCGTGCGATGTGCACTCGATATGCCGCGCATGACCGATCAAGCGATGAAACCCGTACACGTCGTCGGCGGCGGCATGGCCGGCTCCGAAGCCACCTGGCAGCTCGTCCGCCAGGGCGTCCCCGTCATCCTGCACGAAATGCGCGGCGTGAAGGAAACCGACGCCCACAAGACCGACGGGCTGGCCGAACTGGTCTGTTCCAACTCCTTCCGCTCGGACGATCACCGCACCAATGCGGTCGGTCTGCTGCACGAGGAGATGCGGCGTCTCGGCTCGATCATCATGGAAGAGGGCGACAATAACCGCCTGCCCGCCGGCGGTGCACTGGCGGTCGATCGCGATGCCTTCTCCCAGGCCGTTACCAAACGCCTGAGCGAGCATCCGCTCGTCACCATCGAGCGCGGCGAGATTGCCGGCCTGCCGCCGGAAGACTGGGACAGTGTGATCATCGCCACCGGCCCCCTCACCTCGGACAGCCTGTCCAAGGCGATCCTGGACGAGACCGGCGAAGGCGAGCTCGCCTTCTTCGACGCCATCGCCCCGGTGATCCACCGCGAGAGCATCAGCCTGGAGAAGGCCTGGTTCCAGTCGCGCTACGACAAGGGCGAGACGGAAGCGGAGAAGAAAGCCTATCTCAACTGCCCGATGGACAAGGAGCAGTACGAGGCCTTCATCGACGCGCTGCTGGCCGCGCCGAAGACCGAGTTCAAGGAATGGGAAGCCGACACGCCCTATTTCGACGGCTGCCTGCCGATCGAGGTGATGGCCGAACGCGGCCGCGAGACGCTGCGCCACGGGCCGATGAAACCGGTCGGGCTGACCAATCCGCACAATCCCACCGTGAAGCCCTGGGCCATCGTCCAGCTGCGCCAGGACAACGCCCTGGGCACGCTGTTCAACATGGTCGGCTTCCAGACCAAGATGAAATACGGCGCCCAGACCGACATCTTCCGCATGATCCCCGGTCTGGAAGAGGCCCAGTTCGCGCGCCTCGGCGGTATCCACCGCAACACTTTCCTGAACTCGCCGAAACTGCTCGACAGCCAGCTGCGTCTGAAGTCACAGCCGCGCCTGCGCTTCGCCGGCCAGCTGATCGGGGTGGAAGGGTATGTGGAGAGTGCCGCTATGGGGCTGCTGGCGGGGCGTTATGCTGCCGCTATGCGACACGGACGTCAGCTCGATGCACCGCCTGCGACCACCGCGCTGGGCGCGCTCATCGCGCATGTCACCGGCGGCCACCTGGACGGCGGAAAGGGCTCCTTCCAACCGATGAATGTCAATTTCGGCCTCTTCCCGCCGATCGCCCAGCCGACCCACGACGCCGACGGAAACCGCATCAAGGGCAAGGCCAAGACCCCCGCCCGCAAGATGGCCCTCAGCGCCCGCGCCCTGGACGATCTCGCCGGCTGGATCCGCGACAGCGAAGCGGGATAATGGCACATCGGTAAGTTGTGTTCACCAGCGAGCCGCTTTTAAATACCCCTAAGCATTGGGGGTAAACATGTCGCGTTTTCGTATACTTGCCGTTCTGGCCATGATCGGCGTTCTCGTGTCGTGCCTGTCGCCAGCACAAGCGCGGCAGCCCGGCATCGAGGCCTTCGTGCAAGCACCGAACCTGCGGCACGCCCGGCTGTCACCCGACGGGACCCGGCTGGCTTTCACTACGGAGCAGGACGGCGTTTCGGTTCTGATCGTTCGCGACCTGGCCAGCGGCGAGATCCAGGGCAGCCGTATCGACGATCTGCGCACGCACGGCCTGCGCTGGGCGAATGACCGGATACTCCTTCTCACAGCGAGCGAAGTGACCGATATCTGGGGGGTGGAGGGCCGGGTCGATTATCGCGCCCTGCTGGCCTTCGACACAGCTGGCGGCATGTCCTATCGCCAGCTGCTGCGCCGCTCGAACCGGCTCGGTCTCAATCTCAACCTCGCCGGCATTGCGGGTATCGATACGCAGACGGGACGCCTGATGATCCCCGCCTTCGATGACGACAGGCGGCTCAACCTGCTTTCCGTGGACCCCGCAGAAGGGACAGCCCGGACTGCAGCCCGCGGCAGTCGTGACACGCGGGACTGGGTCGTGGATGCGAGCGGCCAGCCGGCTGCGCGCATCGACTATTCCAACAACCGGAACCGCCAGACCCTGCGCATCCCCGGCGAAGGCGGTGGCTGGGCCGCGATCGATCAGGACGAGCGTGAGCGCCCGTCCTATTCCCTGCGCGGCTTCCTGCCCGACGGCCGCCTTGCCGTGTCGACACGGCCGATTCCCGGCCAGAACGCACCGGACCGGCGGAGCGGCCTGTTCGTCCTGTCGCTGGAGACCGGGGAGCTGGGCGAGACCCTGTTCGAACATGCACAGTATGATTATTCGCGCACCGTCATGGACCCCTACACCAATCTGGTTGTCGGTGTCGCCTGGACCGAGGATTTCGAGCAAACCACCTGGTTCGACCCCGATCTCGCAGCCCGGCAAGACATCGTCGATGCGTCCCTGCCCGGTCAGAATGCCCGGATGCAGAGCTGGGACCGCAACCGGACCCGCTTCGTTGTTGTTGCGGAGACCAGCGACATGCCGCCGGTCTATTATCTCTACGACGTCCAGGCACAATCCATCGACCTGCTCGGCGCCGCCTATCCCGACATCACACTGGATGTCCTGCAGCCACGCCAGCATATCCGCTACGAGGCCCGGGACGGCGTATCCATCGAGGCCTATCTCACACAGCCGGCGGGCGAAGGCCCCTTCCCGACTGTCGTTCTGCCACATGGCGGCCCGGCCTCAAGAGATAGCGGCGGGTATGACGATTTCGCCCATTATCTCGCTTCGCGCGGCTACGCCGTGGTCCAGCCGAACTTCCGGGGCTCCTCCGGTTATGGCTATCGGTGGCTGGAGGCCGGCTATGGCGAATGGGGAACCGGCGTCATGCAGCACGATCTCAGCGATGCCGTGGATCGTCTCGTCAACGCCGGCATTACCGCCCCGGACCGGGTCTGCATCGTCGGCGCGAGCTATGGCGGCTATGCCGCGCTGGCGGGCCTCGCCTTCACACCCGACCTGTATGCCTGCGGCATCTCCGTTGCCGGTGTCAGCGACCTGCCGGACATGATGGGCTATGTGCGCGAACGTTACGGACCGTCACACTGGATTCTCGACAGCTGGGAACGCCGCCTGTCCGGCAGCGACGAGGCCCAGACACAAGCCGCGCTGCGGGCCGTCTCGCCAGCGGCTCATGCCGAGCGGATAAGCGCGCCGGTTCTGCTGATCCACGGTCGCAATGACACCGTGGTTCCGATCGACCAGAGCCGGATCATGGAACGCGCGCTGCGGCGGGAAAATCACGACGTCCAGCTGATCACGCTCGATGACGGCGACCACTGGCTGACGAGCACAGAGATGCGCCGCCGCGTTCTGAGCGAGATAGAAACCTTCCTCGCCGAGCACATCGGCGAGTAGAGACAGCGCGCCGCCGGACCTGCCCTACCAGGGCAGGTCCTGGCCGGAGACGTGGAAGAAGCGGCCGGACATCGCCGGGTTGCCATAGGCGCGGGCGATCAGGTCCAGCTGGCCTTCCACGCTTTCCTGCACGGTAAGCTGGCCGTTCGGACCGCCCATATCGGTACGCACCCAGCCCGGATGCAGGATCAGGACGACAATGCCCCGATCGGCGAGGTCGAGGCTCAGGGACTTGCCGATCACGTTCAGTGCCGCCTTGGAACCGCGATAGCCATAGCCGCCACCGGAGCCGTTGTCGGCAATCGAGCCCATGCGCGAGGATTGCAGCGCGACGACCTTCATCTGCGAAGCGGCCACCTTGTCGGCGAACGCCTCGACGAGGGCCAGCGGTGCGATCGCATTGACCCGGAATTCCAGCGCCATCGCCTCGCCGCCCGCACTGCCGAAGCTGCGCGTTTCCGGCGACATCATGCCGGCATTGGCGAAGAGGAGGTCAATCGGGCCGTCGATCTCGGCGGCCAACCGCTTGGGCGATTCGAAGTCCGTTGCGTCATAGGCGACCACGTCCAGCTTGCCCTCGCCCTGCGGCAGGGCCTTCAGCTCGCTTGCAGCGTCCGGATCGCGCACCGCTGCCGTGACATGCCAGCCCCGCTCCAGCAATTGCCGGGCGTGCTCGAGGCCGAGACCGCGATTGGCACCGGTGATGAGGGCGTGAAACATGTCGTCTTCTCCGTTGTTCTCGATTCAGCGCGACCGTGATGGGCCATCCCGTGCGCCGCTTCAACTCTAGTGCTGCAGCCGGAAATGTCACCGTCCCGTCAGGGACAGCCAGGTCAGGCGCAATTGCCGCGGCAAAAGCGGCCGCTCCGGCGCGATCAGGTAGGGATTGTCCGGCAAGGCATCCAGATAGCCGCGCGCAAGGACCGCATAGCCCGTGGCCGGCAGCGCCGCCGCGGGCAAGGGTCCGGCGGCCTTGAGATCGGCCAGGGCCTGTTCGGCAGCGCGGCGCACCGGGACCACGGCGTGCTTCACCTTCTCCTCGCCCAGGCCCTGCGCCAGCATGGCCGGCGTCGCGCCCGCGTCCGACAGATCGTCACCGCCCACAGGTGCGCGTCCGATCTTCGCACGAACCGGAAAGGCCCGCAGCAACCCGGTCAGCCCCCAGGCGCGCCCGGCAGCCCGCAGGGTTTCGGGCGCAAGCTCCGCCTCGCACAGACGCAGCGCGAGGCCCATCAGCCGGCCGGCGGTCGCGTCGACATAGTCGAGCAGCACGTCCAGCGACGCATAGGGCCGCGCAGAGATATCGTCGAAACGGGCATCGATCAGCCCCTGCAGATCCTCAAGGGAAATCGTGCCGGTCAGCCCGGTCAGCCCCTCGGTGACGGCGTGGCGGCGAACCCTGGGTGTCTCGGCATACAGGTCGGCGACCGCGTCGTGCCACCATGTCAGCTTCATCTCGCCGATCATGCCTTCCGACGTCGCTTCGGCAATCCGCCCGATCTCCTGATTGAAGGCATAGAGGGCAAAAAGACGTGCGCGCACCTCTGCCGGTGCGAACAGCGCCGCAAGACGCCGGTCCGGGTCCGAAGCCTGCAGCATTTTGTCGAAATCAGTGTCCTGCATGCGACTTACCGGTAGACAGAGCCGCCGGCCACACCATATGTCCGGTCATAGAAAGACGGCCGAAAAGGCCACATAATGTCCCACCACTGGTCCAACGAGAGGTTCTCATGGCTTTCACCCTGCCCGATCTGCCCTACGCAAAAGATGCGCTGGCTCCCCATATCTCGTCTGAGACGCTGGATTTCCACCATGGCAAACACCACAACGCCTATGTGAACAATCTGAACGGCCTCGTCGAGGGGACCGACATGGCCTCGAAGTCGCTCGAGGACATTATCCAGGACACGGCCGGCAAGGCCGACAAGGCCGGCATCTTCAACAATGCCGCCCAGATCTGGAACCACACCTTCTACTGGCAGTCCATGCGCCCCAATGGCGGCGGCGCTCCGACGGGAAAGCTGGCCGAGATGATCGATCGCGATTTCGGCTCCTTCGACGCTTTCAAGGACGCCTTTGCCAAGGCAGGCGCGACGCAGTTCGGCTCCGGCTGGGCCTGGCTGGTGCTGGCTGACGGCAAGCTGGATGTGCGCAAGACGCTGAATGCGGAAACGCCGCTCACCGAAGCCGGCGTCACGCCGCTGCTGACGATGGATGTGTGGGAGCACGCCTATTATCTGGACTTCCAGAACCGCCGTCCGGACTACATCTCCACCTTCCTCGATCACCTGGTGAACTGGGAGTTCGCGGCCGAGAACCTCGCCGCCGCCTGATCCGCCATTTCCAGGCGAATTCGGGGTCGCCAACCCGGCGGCCCCGCCCTAACCTCCCCCTCGGTCGATAATCATCATCCCGAGGGGAGTTTTTAATGGCGTTCCGCACTGCTACCGCCGCGCTGGCCCTTGCCGCCTGCGGCTTCACCGCCCATGCCCAATCAGTCGAAGCGGTATCCGATCCGCGTGCGCTCGGCTTCGATCCTGTCGCCTTTGAAGCGCTGGATGCACGGCTTGAGACACTGTCGGCCGAGCAGGCGCGGCCGGGCTATGCCGCGATCATCGCGCGCGGCGACCGTATCGCCCATATCAGCGAAGCCGGCTTCATCAATATCGAGACCGGTGCCCCCTTCACGATCGACAGCCCGGTCCGCATCGCCTCGATGAGCAAGCCGGTGACGGCTGTCGCCACGATGATGCTGGTCGAGGACGGCCTGGTGGGGCTGGACGATCCGGTCAGCGATTACATTCCGGCTTTCGCCGATATCGAGGTCGCCGTCAGCCTGATGGCGGACGAGGCCGGCGAGATCCAGACGCGTCCGCCGGAGACCGTGATGACGGTCCGTCACCTTCTCACGCACACGTCCGGCCTGGGCTATATCTTCGATAACCGGACCGATCTGGGCCGGCTCTACATCGAGAACTCGCTCTATTCCGGCGAGGGCAATCTGGAAGCCCGTATGGAACAGCTGGCCGCCCTGCCGCTCTACAATGATCCGGGCGACACCTGGCAATATTCCTACGCCAATGACGTGCTCGGCCGCGTGGTCGAAGTCGCCTCGGGCATGCCGCTCGAGGACTTCATGGAGACCGAGATCTTCGAACCGCTGGGCATGCATGCGACCGGTTTCTTCTTCGACGACGTCAATTTTGACGAAGCCGACATGTCTCCGCTCTACGTCCATGCCGAGGACGGCAGCCTGGTCGAGTATGCCGAAGCCTTCATGCCGGATTGGGCCTCCGGCGGCGGCGGCCTCGTCTCGACGGCCAGCGATTACATCCGCTTTGCGATGATGCTGGCGAATGACGGTGCCCTGGGCGATGTGCGGATCCTGGAGCCTGAAACACTGGCCCTCATGGCGAGCCCCCAGGTCACGGCTGAACAGCTGGGAGACAGCTGGCAGGGGCGCAGCTATGGCTTTGGTGTCGATGTGGTCCTGCCGCCGGCCGATGGTGCCGATCCGGCCGGCATTCCCGGCGATTTCAGCTGGGGCGGGATGTTCGACACCGACTTCTTCATCAGTCCTGCGACCGATGTCAGCGCCGTGATCATGACGCAGATCCAGCCTGGCCCTTATCGCGCAGAGCCGCGCACCAGCGCCGTCTTCCGCCCGATGGTCTATGCGAGCTTCGCCTTCGACTGACAACTGCAGGACCTGCGACGGAGATACCGGGGCAGCGGCGTTGAACAGGCGAGACGGACGCCCCTCGCTGTTCCCCTGTCCGCCTCGCTTACATGTCCCCCCTGACATGTCACAGGGCCCGCCAATGGCGGGCCCTGTTTGCATTCGGGATACTGCGGAGGCGACGCGCTACTGGTCGGAGCTCTCACCGCTGTCGCGTTGCACCTGCGTGAACAGCAGAAGCGGCGACGCCACGAAGATCGAGGAATAGGTACCGATCACGATGCCCCAGATCATCGCAAAGGCGAAGCCTTCCAGCGATGCTCCGCCGATCAGGTAGAGCGAGATCAGCGCGACCAGCGTCGTCGCCGAGGTCAGGATGGTGCGCGACAGCGTGTCGTTGATCGACAGGTTGAGCACTTCCGGAAGCGGCATCTTCTTGTACTTGCGAAGATTTTCCCGGATCCGGTCATACACGACGACGGTGTCGTTCATCGAGTAACCGACAATGGTCAGGATCGCCGCCACGGTGGCGAGGTCGAAGGTCATCTGGGTGACCGAGAACATGCCGACCGTCGCAATGACGTCGTGGATCAGGGCGACGATGGCGCCGACCGAATACTGCCATTCGAAGCGGAACCAGATGTAGATCAGCATCAGGAACAGCGCGACGCCGATCGCGGTGAAACCGGTCACCACCAGCTCGCCGGACACGGCACCGCCGATAACGGTCGTTCCGCGCAGCTGCGCATCCGGGAAGTTCTCGGCGATAGCCGCTTCCAGCGTTTCGCGTGCGGCCTGGTTGGCGCGTT
Organism: Maricaulis sp.; assembly: GCF_039978735.1. Lineage (GTDB taxonomy): Bacteria > Pseudomonadota > Alphaproteobacteria > Caulobacterales > Maricaulaceae > Maricaulis. The sequence continues at coordinate 33,181 of NZ_JBDWAS010000026.1, read as the reverse complement.
CCGCTTCCGCCCCCTCGCCCGGCTGCAGCGGCAGGGCAATCAGGATCGTGTGGCGGGCCTCCAGCGAATTGCCGGCCTCCTGGATACGCGGTTCACCGAGCTCCAGCGCCGACACAACAGTCCGCACATCCTCGATCGAGGTTTCCGGTGCCGTTTCCACCTCGGTCTGGATACCGCCGCGGAAATCGATACCGAAATTGATACCGACATTGGCGAACTCGAACAGCGAGAACAGCAGCACCAGGGCCGACAGGCCGAGTGCAAAGAAACGCATCCGGATGAAGGGGACATTGCCGGTGACCGGCAGGTATTTGACGAGAGCAAGTGACATCTCAGCCTCCCTTACAGCGGCAGCGACTTGGGCTTGAACGCCCGAAGCCAGAGAACCGCCAGCAGGCGGGAGAACACGAAGGCGGTGAAGACCGAGGTCAGGATGCCGACACCGAGCGTCACGGCGAAGCCGCGCACCGGACCGGCACCAAGCATGAACAGCACGGCCGCCGCGATGAAGGTGGTGATGTTGGCGTCGAGGATCGCCGCCAGGGCCCGCTCATAGCCGGCCTGGATGGCATTGGCCGGTGTCCGCCCGTGCCGGCTCTCCTCGCGTATGCGCTCGAAGATCAGCACGTTGGCATCCACCGCCATACCGATGGTCAGGATGATGCCCGCGATACCCGGCAAGGTGAGCGTCATGCCCAGCCCGGACAGACCGCCCAGGATCAGCACCACATTGACCAGCAGGGCCAGCGTCGAGAAGACGCCGAAAATGCCGTAGGCGGCCAGCATGAAGACGATCACCGCCGCAAAGCCGATGACGATCGCCAGCGTGCCGCTTTCGATCTGGTCACGGCCGAGGCTGGCACTCACCGTGCGCTGCTCCACGGGCGTGAGCGTGGCCGGCAGGGCACCGGCATTGAGCAGGATGACCAGCTGCGATGCCGTCTCGTAGGTATAGCCGCCGCCGATGACACCGGAACCGCCGAGGATCGGTTCATTGATCCGCGGCGCCGTGATGATCTCGTTATCCAGCACGATCGCGAACTGGCGGCCGCGATTGTTTCGGGTGACATCGCCGAAGATCAGCGCGCCCTGGGTGTCCAACCGGAACCCGACCACCGGACCGACATAGCTGGGGTGCTGCGTCACATTCGACTGGGTGAGGTTCTCACCCGTCAGCAATTGCCGCGTCTCGACCGCGAGATACTGCACCGGCTGGGTATTGGCGACCGGATAGATCGTCCGTCCCGGCGGCGTGCGCGCCTGGCCATTCGGCCCGGGATTGATCGTCGTGTCGACCAGGTGGAAGCTCAACGCGGCCTGCGTCGCCACCAGATCGATGATTTCCTGCGGGTCGTCCGCGCCGGGCACCTGAACCATGACGCGGTCGGCGCCGGCACGGGCGATCGTCGGATCCGTCGTGCCCAGACCGTCGAGACGGCGGCGGATCACCGTGATCGACTGGCTCAGCGTGCGCTGGCGGATCGCGGTGAACTGCTCGTCCGTCACGGAAATGCGGATCGCGCTTGGATCCTCGCCATCGCGCTGCATGTCGTACATCTGCGCCAGGCCGGGCTGGCCGAGCTCGGTGGTCACCGGTCCGTTGAGCTCGCGCAGACGCTCGAATGCCTCGTCGCGCTGCTCCTCGCGGATCATCAGCACAACGACTTCCTCGCCCACCACAGCCACAGAGCGCGGCAGGAGCGGCGGATCGTTGCGCAGCGTCTGGCGGACATCGGCGGCCAGGCTTTCCAGCTGGGCCGTGCGCACCTCGTTCATGTCGACTTCGAAGACGATGTAGGAACCGCCCTGAAGGTCGAGACCGAGATTGATGGTGCTGCTGGGGATGTAGCGCCAGATCCCGCGCGGTTCGCGACTGCCGTCCGCCTCGTTGATCTGGTAGCGCACCGTTTCAGGCACCAGGTTCGGCAGGGTGTAAAGCGCCCCGGCCAGGACCACGAGAAAAATGGTAAGGAGTTTCCAGCGCCCGAAATGCAGCATGGCAGCGCGGCCTTTTCAGCTAGACGGTCTGAAGATCAGTCGGACTTGGCGTCGTTGGCCGGCTTCGGCTCGGGACGTCCGCGCACCGTGGCGATCGTCTGGCGAACCACGCGCACTTTCACGCCCTCGGACAGCTCGATCGTGACTTCCTCGTCAGCGACCTTGGCGATCTTGCCGATCAGGCCGCCCTGGGTGATGACCTCGTCACCACGCTTGAGACCTTCCACCATTTCCCGGTGTTCCTTGGCGCGCTTTTGCTGCGGGCGGATGAGAAGGAAATAGAACACCAAGCCCATGAGGATGAGCATGGGGATCGGAGAGGCGAGAAAGGCTTCCATGATAACGCAAAGACCCCGGATTGCTGGGCGATGGGGACCGGCTTGGCCACCCGCGCCAGGAAAAGATTAGCGCGGGACTATATCGGTGCAGGGCTGTGTTGCAACAAGGCCTGACTGTAACCGGCCTGTCCGGCGGTCATCGCAGGTAGTTCATCGGGTCCACGGGATTGACGCCATTGCGGATCTCGAAATGCACCTGCGGCCTGTCGACCGAGCCCGTCGAGCCCGCCTCGGCGATCACCTGCCCCTGACTGACCTGGTCGCCCTCGCTGACCAGCAGTCGGGAATTGTGGGCGTAGGCTGTGACAAAACCGCCCGTATGACGCACCAGCACGAGTTGGCCATATCCGGCCAGTTCACTGCCCGCATAGACGACCTGACCTGCCGCGGCAGCACGGACGCTTTCGCCGGCACGCGCCGCGATATTGATACCGTCATTGCGGCCGCCATCGGGCTTGTTGCCGAAGCTGGAAAGAACCGATCCGCGCACAGGCCAGTCGAAACGCGGCGAGCCGGAGGTGGCCGGCGGACGGCGCTGCTCGGGCGGCGGCGAAGACGCGGTCGAGCGGGAACTGGCAGACGGATCGCGGCTGGCCAGATTGACCACTGTCGCGCCCTGGGGCAGCCGGATCTGCTGACCGACTTCCAGATTATAGGGTGCCGATATGCCGTTGTGGGCGGCCAGCTGCTGGAACGGAATGCCGTAGCGCAGGCCGATCCGGTAGAGATTCTCGCCGCGCTGCACGACATGCATCAGCGGCCGCGGCATCGACAGGACCTGCCCGACATTCAGCGTGTAGGGCCGGTAGAGACTGTTGGCCGCCGCCAGCTCTTCCATCGGAACGCTGCACATAACGGCAATCTCGGACAGGGTGTCACCACGCTGCACCGTGTAAGCGCTGCCGCAATCGCGCGGCGTCACCCGTGCCGGCGGCGTGGGGCGCGTGTTGGCACTGGTAGGATAGCGGTTCTCGACGCGTGCCGGTTCGCGCGGCGTTGTCGCGCAGGCGGCAAGCCCCGCGCACAGGGCCGCAATCAGGCAAGTCATTGTCGAAAGACGCATCGCGAGAATCCAGCTCCTGAAGCGAACCGCGCCATCAATCCATGACAACGCTTAACCGCCAGTTATCCAAGGCTTCGGTTCAACCCCTGACGGCAACTATTATGGACGCCCCATCGCGAGCGTCCAGACTTGCCGGAAAATGGGGCGGAAAATGGGGCAAAAAACGGGTACGACTGTGATCGGCACGTCACGGGTCAGAGCGCCCTCGCCTCGCCCTTCACCAGCGGCACGAAGCGCACATCCATCAGGTCCGTTTCGACGATATTGTCGCCCTCGCGCACATAGCGCACCAGCACCTGCTTGATGTCACGATCGACCGGCGCCACGGCGATACCGCCATCCTTGAGCTGTTCGAGAATCGCGTCCGGACGCTGCGGCGCGGATGCCGTCAGGATGATGCGATCGAACGGCGCCTGCTCCGGCCAACCCTGTGTGCCGTCGCCGATCCGGGTAACGATATTGGTCAACCGCAGCGCCTCAAACCGGGCCTCGGCCTCGCGCGACAGCGTGCGATAGCGCTCGACCGTGTAGACCCGCCGCGCCAGCCGGGCGAGCACGGCGGCCTGATAGCCCGACCCCGTGCCGATCTCCAGCACCTTGCAGCGATCGTCCAGCTTCAGCGCCTGGGTCATCAGGGCGACGATCAGCGGCTGGGAGATGGTCTGGCCGCAATCGATCGGCAGCGCCCGGTCGTCATAGGCCTGATCGCCGAACCGGTCGGGCACGAAGAGATGACGCGGCGTGCGCTCGAGCGCACCCATCACCTTCGCGTCGGTCACACCACCGCCGCGCAGGCTCATGACCAGCTGGATCATGCGCGGATCGGGCAGGTTCATCGGATCGTCCCTTCGATGCCGTGCGGTTGTGCGCAAGCGGCTCAGCTCTTTGGCGGAACCCCGCCGAGCATCCGCTTCAGATTGCCCAGAGTTTCGCCGTGCGTGAGGTCCATGTGAAGGGGGGTGACGGAAATCTTGCCGTCATAGACCGCCTTCAGGTCCACGCCTTCAGGCGGATTGGACAGGATGCCCTTGAAGGCGAGCCAGTAGTAATCCATGCCGCGCGGGTCTGTGCGGTGTTCGGCGTGCAGGATGTGCTGGTCGCGGCGGCCCTGGCGGGTCACCTCGACCTCGGTCACATCCTCCGGCTTGCGGTCCGGGAAGTTGATATTGATCAGCACGTCCTCGGGCCATTTCAGATCGAACAGACGGCGCAGGATCGGCGCGCCGTAAAGCTCGGCCGTCTCCCACTCGATCGGATCGCCCTTCTTGAAGCCATAGGCCTGCGACAGCGCGACCGAGGGGATGCCCAGCTGCATGCCCTGCATCGCGCCGGCGACCGTGCCGGAAAAGGTCACGTCCTCGGCGATGTTCTGGCCCCGATTGACGCCGGACAGGACGAGGTCCGGCTTCTTGTCCGGGATGATGTCCTGAACGCCCATCAGCACGCAGTCGGTCGGCGTACCGGAAACGGAGAAACGCCGCTCATCGTACTGGCGCACACGCAGCGGCGAATGCAGGGTCAGCGAACGCCCGGCGCCTGACTGTTCCTCGGCCGGCGCGACAATCCAGACATCGTCCGACAGGTCCCGCGCGATCTTCTCCAGCACTTTGAGCCCGTGGGCCCGGATGCCGTCATCATTGGTGAGCAGAATGCGCGGATTGTCAGGGATCATGGGCTGGGCGTCCTTCGGCTTTCTTTCGGTCGCTTCTAGGGGGTTCCCGGCAAGGCGGCAATCAATGCATCAGTTCCGCGATCACATTCCCGCCAGACGGAACGTTTCACGAACGCATATTTCGTGATATCACAATTGGAGATATTCAGGAGTCGATCATGGGCCAGCCCCGCGAACATTTTTCCGCCGATTTGGACGCCGCCCAGCTTGCCGAGCTGAAAGCGCTCGCCGAAGCGGAAGGGCGCGAGCTCCGGGTGCTGGTCGATGAGGCGATTGCCGCGCTGCTGGCCCAGAAGCGCGCGCCGGAAGCTCAGCCCGGCGTTGCGGAGCTGCTGGACCAGTCGATACTGAAATACGACAAGCTCTACCGGAAGCTTGCCGAGTGACCCGCACCTATCTGACGAAGCAGAGTGTCCTGTTCATTCACAGGCGTCAGATCGAGATATTTGGCGGCAGCGACGGCCTCCGGGACGAAGCGGGGCTTGAGTCGGCGCTGATGCGCCCACAGACGGGCTACTACGTCGACTTGATCGCGGAAGCCGCCGCGCTTTGGGAAAGTCTTTCGCAAAATCATCCCTTTATCGACGGGAACAAGCGAACGGCTTTCTCATCCGTCAACATCTTCCTCGGTCTGAATGGTCTGGAGATCACGGTTTCCGTCGAAGCGGCTATCGACTTCATCCTCGGCCTCTACGAAGCCGGCGAGCTCCGCTTCGAGAAGCTGGAGCCCTGGCTACGGGCGCATACCGCAACGCGTTAAGTCATGGGGACGTGTACCTGCGGTACGCGTCCCCGGAAGACTTCTTATCCCCTTTCCTCCCCAACGTGAGTTGGGGAGGTGGATCGCCGCGTGAGCGGCGAGACGGAGGAGCCGCTGGAGCGAAGCGCAGGCGGAATGTCCAAATCAGGCTCGGCCGCGCCCCGTTCAACCCGACGCGCCGCATCGGCCCACTTCCCCACGTGCTGCGGGGAAGAAAACGATCAGCCGATCCGCTCCACACCGCCCATATACGGGCGCAGCACGTCCGGCACGGTGATCGAACCGTCGGCGTTCTGGTAATTCTCCATCACCGCCAGCAGGGCGCGGCCCGTCGCCACGCCGGAGCCGTTCAGCGTGTGCAGGAAGAGCGGACGTTTTTCGCCCTCCTTGCGGAAGCGGGCATTCATCCGCCGGGCCTGGAAGTCGCCGCAGTTCGAGCAGGACGAGATTTCGCGATAGCTCTTCTGGCTCGGCACCCAGACTTCCAGGTCATAGGTGCGCTTGGCCGAGAAACCCATATCGCCCGAACACAGCAGCATCACGCGGTAGGGCAGGCCCAGCAGCTGCAGCACCTTTTCCGCACAGCCGGTCATGCGCTCCAGCTCGCCGGCGCTTTCGTCGGGCGTCGTGATCGCCACCATTTCCACCTTGTGGAACTGGTGCATGCGGATCATGCCGCGCGTGTCGCGGCCGGCCGAACCGGCCTCGGCCCTGAAGCACGGCGTATGCGCCGTCATGCGCATCGGCAGCGCACTTTCCGGATGGATCGCCTCACGCGCCAGATTGGTCAGCGGCACTTCAGCCGTCGGGATCAGCCAGCGATGGTCGGTCGTGCGGAAGAGATCGTCGGCGAATTTGGGCAGTTGCCCGGTGCCGAACATCGCCTCGTCACGCACCATGTAGGGCGGCGAGACTTCCAGATAGCCATGCTCGGACGTATGCAGGTCGAGCATGAATTGTGCGAGTGCACGCTCGAGACGCGCCAACGGCCCTTTCAGTGCCACGAAGCGCGCGCCCGACAGGGCGGCCGCGCCTTCGAAATCCATCTGGCCGAGCCCCTCGCCCAGATCGACGTGATCCTTCGGCTCGAAATCGAATTCGCGCGGATCGCCCCAGCGGCGCTGTTCGACATTGCCCGCCTCGTCTTCGCCGGCCGGCACGCCCTCTTCGGGCAGATTGGGCAGCGCGGCGAGGTGCTGGCTCAGCGTCTCGTCGAAATGGCGCGCCTGCTGACCGGCCTCTTCCAGCACGGTCTTCAGGCGATCGACTTCGCTGCGCAGACGGTTGAACTCGTCCTCATCGCCCGAGGCCTTTGCCTTGCCGATCTGCTTGGACAGCGCATTGCGCTCCGTCTCGGCTTCCTGCTGCTTGGTCAGGGCTTCGCGGCGCTGCGTGTCGAGGGCGATCAGCTGGGAGGATTGCGGTTCCAGGCCGCGCAGGGCGAGGCCCTGGTCAAAAGCTTCGGGATTGTCGCGAACGAGCTTGATATCGTGCATGGCTGGAACCGTTGTCTGGAACAGGTGGAAACGCGGCTATAGCCGCGCCCGGGCGCGGCGTAAACCGGATCAGGAGGCAGAGGAGCCTTCGTCCTCGCCGCGCTCTTTCGGTTCCATCAGGTGCATGGCCCCGATCGATACGAAATAGAGCAGCAGGAGCGCCCCGCCGAGCATGATCTGGCTGATCGGATCGGGCGGGGTCGCAAAGGCGGCGAACAGGGCGATACCGACCACCGCAAAGCGCCAGCCCTTCAACAGGGTCTGCGCACGCAGGATGCCCGCCTTGGCCAGCAGCATCAGGAAGACCGGCATCTGGAAGGATATCCCGAACACCAGCATCAGCGTGGTGATCAGGTTCATGTAGTCGGACACGTTCAGCAGCAGCTCGATCCGTGTGCCTGCGAGCTCCGGCACCTGTTCCTGGCCCAGCGAGAAGCGCATCACCATGGGCAGGACGAAATAATAGACAAAGGCCACGCCGAGGCCGAACAGGATCGGGGAAAGCGCCAGGAAGGGCGCGAAGGCGCCGCGCTCATTCTTGTAGAGCCCCGGCGCGACGAAGCTGTAGACCTGCCAGGCGATGACCGGGAAGATGACAATGATCGCGCCGACCAGCGACAGCTTCAGGCGCACGAAGAAGAATTCCAGCGGCGCGAAGAAATTGGCCGTCAGGTTCAGCTCCTCCACCGGCACACCCCGCACGGCCGCCGCGGCGTCGCGATAGGGGATGAGCAGCAGCTGGTAGAGCTGGCTGGAGAAGATGAAACAGGTGATGAAGCCGACCGTCAGGCAGGCAATGATGATGATCAGCCGCGAGCGCAGTTCGATCAGGTGGTCGATCAGCGGTGCCCGGCTCGCCTCGACTTCATCGTCCTCGACATGACCCATGGCGGCTAACCGTCACCCCGTTCCGGCAGGCTGGCCGGCTTGTCCGGCTGCGCAGCGGCAATCTTCTGCCGGCGCACCTCGTCATCACCGAAGCGGGCTTCATAGGCGACCTTGTCGACCTCGCCGCGGACTTCCTCGACCGGGTTGGACTTTTTCAGGGCCTCGATTTCCTTGCGCAGCTCGGCGAGCTCGGTCTCGCGACCGATTTCCTCGAAGGAGTTCTGGAAGTCCTTCGCCATGGCGCGCATCTGGGCCATCATCTGACCGACCTTGCGCATCATGACAGGCAGCTGCTGCGGCCCGACGACAACAAGCGCCAGGACCAGAACCACCATCAGTTCCGGCATGCCGATGCCGGGGCTCATCGCCTAGCTCCCGGTCTTTTCGTCGTCGCGGGTTTCGCTGCCGAGCGCGGACGCCTCGTTCGAGGCCGACTGGCTGTCGTCCTCATCCTTGAGGCCCTTGCGGAAACTCGTGATACCCTTGGCGAAATCACCCATTACGGAAGCGATCTTGCCGCGCCCGCCAAACAGCAGAACGGCGAGCAGGACGACCAGCAGGATTTGCCACATACCCGGAGCCATATGCCCCTCCGACTTGAAGAACTCGTTCTGATCTACTGCGTTTGCTGCGCTGCGTCCAATCCCGGCCTCAGGCGGCGCCGTCCGGATCGTCGTCACTTTCCATGAAGTCGACATGGAAGGCGTGAATTTCCTCGTCGTCCAGCGGGTCCTCGATCAATTCGGGTTGTTCGACGCGTGACGGATCGGGCACGGTGAAATCGGGCGGAAGGCGCGCATCGAGCAGGCCGGCGGCCTTGAGGTCGGCCATGCCGGGCAGATCACCGATCGTCGACAGCGAGAAATATTCGAGAAACTGTGACGTCGTGCCGTAGGTAATCGGACGGCCCGGCGTGCGGCGGCGGCCGCGCGGCCGGATCCAGCGCAGCTCAAACAGGAGGTCCAGCGTGCCCTTGGAGACCGCCACACCGCGGATCTCCTCGATCTCGGCCCGCGTCACCGGCTGGTGATAGGCGATGATCGACAGGGTCTCCAGCGCCGCCTGGGACAGCTTGCGCGGTTCCTGGCGGACTTCTGTGAGCACGTCGGCAAGGTCCGGCGCCGTTTCGAAACGCCAGCGCCCGCCGACTTCCGTCAGACGCACACCGCGTTCCTCATACTCGGCGGCCAGCGTTGCCAGCAGCACCTGGACATTCGCCTCGAGCGGCAGGCGCCCGATCAGGGTCTCTTCGTCCAGCGGCTCGTTGGCGGCGAACAGAAGGGCTTCGAGAATGCGCAGATTCTGGCGCTCGGTATTCACGGCCAGATGCACGCCCAGCGCCTTGGAGGCCTCGTCATCCGCCAGCACGGACGGACCCTGCCGGTCCGCGCGCTCGCGCAGCGCCGCGATCGCATCGGAAATCGCGTCGCTCGTCTTGCCGTCTTCGTCGTCAGTCATGCTCTGCGTTGTCCCCGGCCGCCCGAACGTAGAGCGGGGCATAGGCCTCGCGCTGACGCAATCGTGCATGGCCTTCCTTGGTGATTTCAAGGGCGGCCAGCATCGAGCTGGCCCGCACGGAGCGCAGAGGCGGTGGATTGGCGCCCAATTCCCCCATATCCGGCAACAGGGTATCCAGATCGCGCCAGTCGCGGATTTCCGGCATCAGCTTGTCCAGCCGCTGGCGGGCCGCATCGAGCTGGTAGACCCGTGGCGATGGCGGCCGGTAGGAGGAGCGCGCCTGCCGGATCCGGCGGCGCGAATAGGCAGAGAGGAGGTCGTGCAGGTCGGCCTCGTAGATCACCGAGCGGGTCGAGCGGACACCGTCAGGCTGGCCCCCGGGATGCACATCCGTGTGCAAAAGCGGCTGGGCGAACAGGGCCTCGCCAGCGGCGCGCATGGCTTCCAGGCGCCGCAGACGGAAGGCCAGCGCCGCGGCCATCACCTCGGCCGGCGCCTCGTCCTCATCCTTCTTCGGCTTGGGCAGCAGCATTTTCGATTTCAGGAAGGCCAGCCAGGCCGCCATCACCAGATAGTCGGCGGCCAGGTCGAGCCGGCGGCGGCGTGCCGCTTCCATGAATTGTAGATATTGTTCGGCCAGTTCCAGGATCGAGATCCGGGCCAGATCGACCTTGCGCTTGCGGGCCAGGGCCAGGAGCAGGTGGAGCGGACCTTCGAAACCGTCCAGATCGACGATCAGGGCATCGGCTTCCGCCTCTTCGGCGGCTTCAAACCGGACGTCCTCCTCGAACTCCTCGATCAAGTTTCGCTCCGACACGTGAGCCGCCCCGCTAGCCTGTGACAGGTTCAAGCAAGGCATTCAGCCGCGATTCGGCGTCCTGCGGGTCGAATTCTTCGATCGTCCCGCGCACCGCGGCAGCGGCATCGGCCCGTTCCAGGCGTTTGCCGTCCAGCCTTGCGGCCCCTTCAGCGACAGCCTTCATCTCCGACATGTCGCCATTGCAATGGAGCAGCATATCACATCCGGCCTTCAAGGACCGCTCGCCACGCTCGCGGAATGTCCCCTCCAGCGCCTTCATGGACAGATCGTCGGTCATCAGGAGACCGTCAAAACCGATCTCGCCGCGGATCACCTTTTCCACGACATCCCGCGACTGGGTCGCCGGGGCGCTGTCATCGATATCGGCGTAGACGATGTGGGCCGTCATCGCCATCGGCGCATCGTTCAGGGCCTTGAAGGGCGCAAAATCGGTCTCCGACAGCAGGCCGTGCTCTTCCGGCACGACGGGCAATTCCAGATGACTGTCAGCCTTCGCCCGGCCGTGACCGGGAATGTGCTTGACGATCGGAGCGACACCGCCGGCCATCAGCCCTTCCATGGCGGCGCGTCCGAGATGGGCGATGGGCTCCGGCGTGGTCCCGAAGGCGCGATCGCCGATAATCGCGTCGGCGCCCTTGATCCGCAGATCGGCGACAGGGGCGCAGTCGACATCGATCCCGACCGCACGCAGCTCGTGCGCGAGCAGGCGATGATTGAGCCGTGTTGCCTCGATCGCCGCTTCCTCGTCCTTCAGATAGAGATCGGCAAAACGCTGGGCGGCCGGTGCAGCCCGCCAGGTCGGTGGCTTGAGACGCGCCACGCGCCCGCCTTCCTGGTCGATCAGGATCGGGACATCCCGGCCGACGCAATCGCGCAGCTCCAGCGTCAGCCGGGAGAGCTGGCGCACGCCTTCGACATTGCGGGCAAACAGGATGAAGCCCCAGGGATCGGCATCGCGAAAGAAGGCTTTTTCTTCCGGATCGAGCGTCAGGCCGGCCAGGCCATAGATCGCCGAGGACACGCCGCTCATCGGCGCGCCACCAGGCAATCCTGGCCGCGGCCCTGCAGGGTCGAGCAGAAGCCGACCGCGTCATCGCGCGTCTCGAAGGCCGCGATGCGCAGGCGGTGATAGGTGCCGCGATTGGGAATCTCGACCTGCGCCACATCCGGTGCCAGGCCGGAGGCAATGTCGGAGAAGCGCGTGCGGAAGGCGACCCAGGCCGCTTCGGCGTCGGCTTCGCTGCGGAAGGCGGCAATCTGGACCACCCAGTCGCCATTGCGGTTCACCGCAGGGGCCGTCTGAGCCGGTGCGGGGTCTGGGCGGGTTTCCGCCGGAGCGGGTTCGGGTTCCGGATCGCGCGGAGCAGGCTCGGGCTCCGGCTCGCTCTGCGCCGGTGTTGTTTCCTGCGTCTCGGCCGGACGCTCAGGCGCCTGGCGCGGCGTAACGTCCTCGCCGGTCTCGTCGGCATCGACCGTCTCGACCCGCAGGGCCGGACGGCTGTCCTCGATCGGCTCTTCCGGCGCCGGGCGCAGGGAGACCGGACCGTCACCCTCATCGCTGTCGCCGGTCAGGCGATCATAGACTTCCAGATCCGTATCGGGCGTCTCCTCGCCGCCCGGATCGGCCGGGCGCTCGCGATAGGGTTCCTCATTGGGAACAAGACGCGGTGCGCCATCACGGCCGCTCTCGCGCAGGCCCTGATTATAGGCGCTCCAGACGACACCGAGAAACAGGATGAAAACCGCCAGCGCCGCCGTCAGCAGCAACGGGCCGCGGCGCGCGTCTTCCTCGCGCGCATCGAAAGTGGAGAACTCGTCCGCCGGCGGGGCATAGGCGCCGATGCGGCTGTCATCATCCTTGTCGGTCATCGTGCTCTGGCGTCTCACAGCTCCTGCGGCAAGCGAATCGCTTCCCGCGCGAAAAACGATAGCACCGGATGGCGCCGCAATTCATGCGCCGGTGCAGCCCGGTGCGGCCACATCCGGCAGCCTGGCTCAGAAATATCCCTGAACCGTGAACAGGCGGCGGTGTTCCTCAACGGCGAACCGGTCGGTCATGCCGGCGATGTAGTCGCAGACATGACGCGCCGACTCGGCCGTACCGGCGCCCTGCATCCCCGCCTGAACATCGGTCGGCAGCACGCCGGGATCGTTGAGATACAAGTCGAACAGATCGCGCATCACGCGTCCGGCCTGGCTCATCATCCGGTTCACCTTGTAATGCCGGTACATGTGGGCAAAGAGATGGCGGCGCAGCGCGGCCAGGTGCAGCACCATCTCCTCGGAGAAGGCGACGACCGGCTGATCGAGCCGGCGCAGATCCTCGGCCGTCTCCGGCCGGGCCGCATCCAGCCGCCGGCGCGTTTCCTCCAGCACATCCCCCACCATCACGCCAATGAGATCGCGCACCGCTTCGTGGATGACAATCGTGCGCGGCTGGCCGGGCCAGCGCTTCTCGACGCGGCGGAAAATCTCGCCGACCAGCGGCAGTTCCAGCAGGGGCTCCAGCTGCAGAAGGCCCGAGCGCAGACCGTCATCGATATCGTGATTATTGTAGGCGATATCGTCGGACAAGGCCGCGATCTGGGCTTCCAAGCCGGCATGCGTGTCGAGTTCCAGCTCGCGCCAGCCGTCATAATCGGTGAAGGCCCAGGCCAGGTCGTCCTCGCCCGAGGCCTCGGTGAGTAGCGGCCCGTTATGCTTGACCACACCTTCCAGGGTTTCCCAGGTCAGGTTCAGCCCCTCGAACTGCGGATAGCGCACCTCCAGCTTGGTCACCACGCGCAGGGTCTGGGCGTTGTGGTCGAACCCGCCATAATCCTTCATGCGCTGGGCCAGCACGCGCTCGCCCTCATGACCGAAAGGCGGATGGCCCAGATCGTGCGCCAGGGCCAGCGCCTCGGCGAGATCCTCGTCGGCGCCCAGCGTGCGCGCCAGGGTGCGGGCGATCTGGGAGACTTCCAGGGAGTGGGTCAGACGGGTGCGATACTGGTCGCCCTCATGGGCCACGAAGACCTGGGTCTTTTCCTTCAGGCGGCGGAAAGCGGCCGAGTGAATGATGCGGTCGCGATCGCGCTGGAAGGCGTTGCGCATGGCGCTGTCGGGCTGGTCGAACCGGCGGCCGCGGGATCGCGACGGGTGGCAGGCAAAGGAGGCTCGGCTTCGGTCGGTCGCCGCAATCGTCATATCGGGGCCTTTCATCGGCGCACTTGGCGGTCCATATACGGTATGACGTTGCGAAACTGAATGCCCCAACGGGTTTTGCCATGACAGCCAATGTGACCCTCTCGGCCTCCGCGGCCAAACAGATCAACACCATCCTCGCCGGCCAGACGGCGGGAACGCTGCTGCGCGTGGGCGTGGAAGGCGGCGGCTGCTCGGGATTTTCCTACACATTCGCCCTCGATGCCGATGTCCGCGAGGACGATCAGCTGATCGAACGTGACGGCGCGAAAGTCGTGATCGACGAAGCCTCCCTGCCCTTCCTGGAGGGTTCGGAGATCGATTATGTCGACGAGCTGATCGGCGCCGCCTTCAAGATCCACAACCCGAACGCCACCGCCGCCTGCGGCTGCGGGACGAGCTTTTCGATCTGATTGCGGCGCCTGCCGCCAATCTCACCCCCAGCCCATACAGCACCGTCATCCCCCGGCTTGTCCGGGGGACCTCCGCTACCCTGATGGCGGCGCATGCAAGTGGGTGACTTTCCTCGAACCGGCGAGCTGAGGTCCCCCGGATCCCTGCTGACGCAGGGACCGTGGGATGACGGGTGTTTTACTGCCAACAGCAGGATCAGCCCGGCTTCGGCGCCACATCCGGCAGCGGGAAGAGGCCCGGCAGGCGTTCCGCCAGCGCCCTGTCGCCCTCCACCTCGATCACGCGATCAGCCTCCAGTGCGGCCAGCGGTACACCGCCATATATCAGGCCGGCCAGCGCTTCGCCGGAACCGGTGAGAACAAGATCGGGCGTTGCACTCTCCCCCGGATTTATCGTCAGCTCACCCTCCGCGATGCGGCAGGTCAGCCGGGTCACGCCGATCCGGAAATCGATCGTGGCGGCGAGATCTCCGGCCTGGTCGGCGCTGAACATGGTGCGCAGCGACAGCATGAAGGACGCGGCGCTGAAGCATGTTCCGGTATTCCAGGGTGAGCGCGCCGCCCAGCGGCCAAGCACTTCGAAGATCGGGCCGCTCTCAGCCCCCCACTCCGTCAGTTCATACACCCTCACCGCAGCAGGCGGCGGCAGTTCGCGGCGTTGGACCACGCCTGCGCCTTCCAGACCTTCCAGCCTCTGCGTGAGAATGTTGGCACTGATACCGGGCAAGGCAGTGCGAATATCCGTGAAGCGCTTCGGCCCGGTGTGCAGCTCGCGCACGACCAGCAGCGCCCAGCGTTCCCCCAGAATCTCCATGGCATGCGCGGCTGCACAGGCATCGTCATACCGCTTCGGAGGCCCTCGGAATTCCGAGTTAGTTATTTTTTGTGACTTCATAGTTGCTTTTTATAATTCAGTTCGGCAGGATCGCCAAGACCAACACCGGAGGAACCCCTATGCCGCAGATGATTTTCGTCAACCTGCCCGTCACCGATCTTGAGCGGTCGATTGCCTTTTACCAAGCCGTCGGCGCCGTGAAGGACGAGCGCTTCTGCGACGACAGTGCCGCCATGATGAACTTCTCGGACACGATCAGCGTGATGCTGCTGACGCACGAACGCTTCAGCCAGTTCACCGACCGCAAGATCGTGGATGCCCACACGTCGGCGCAGGTGCTCAACTGCCTGTCGCGCGAGAGCCGCAACCATGTCGACGAGACCGCCGGGAAGGCGGGCGAGGCAGGTGGCCGGGTCGATCCCTGCCCGCCGCAGGAATACGGCTTCATGTACGGGCGCAGCTTTGCCGATCCCGACGGGCACATCTGGGAGCTGGCCTGGATGGACGTCGAGGCCGCCATGAAAGCCGGCCAGGAAATGGCCGACGCCTGACAATCCTTTCAATCAACCCTGGAGAAATACATTCATGACTTATATCAGCGGCATGGTCGCCCCTGTCCCGACCGCCAACCGGCAAGCATTTCTGGATCACGCCCGCCAGGCGGCCGAGCACTTCAAGAAGCACGGCGCCCTGAGCATCATGGAGGGCTGGGGCGATGACGTGCCGGACGGAGAAACCACGTCCTTCCCCATGGCCGTGAAACTGAAGGACGACGAGACCGTCGTGTTTTCCTGGATCGTCTGGCCCTCGAAAGAGGCCGCCGACACGGCCTTCCAGGCCATGATGGAAGACCCGGCCTTCAGTCCGGAGACCAATCCCATGCCGTTCGACGGCCGCCGCATGATCTTCGGCGGCTTCGTGCCGGTATTCGAGGCCTGATACCGATCCCGGCGCGCGACCGGCTTCCGGTTCGCGCGCCGGACCTCTAGTCTCGGGACAAACAGATATCAGGTTGGTCCCCATGACGCTTTCCGTTTCCGATGCGCTCAGACAGCGCATCTCCACGCGCGCTTTTCTCGACACCCCGGTCAGCGAGGATCAGGTCCGCAGCCTCCTGGAACTGGCCAGCCGCGCCCCGTCCGGCGGCAATCTCCAGCCCTGGCAGGTCCATGTCGTCGCCGGCGAGGCCCGCCAGCGTGTCATCGACGCGGTGAAGGCCAGCCAGGCCGAGCACTTCAAGGGCGAGCCGGAGCTGGAATACCGCGTCTACCCCAAACCTCTGGAGGAACCCTGGTATTCGCGCCGTTTTGCCTGTGGTGAGGCGATGTATGCCTCGATCGGCATCGACCGCGAGGACAAGACCGGGCGGCTGATTCAGTTCGCCCGCAATTTCGAGTTTTTCGGCGCGCCGGTCGGCCTCTTCGTCTCGCTGCACAATTCCATGCAGCCCGGCCAGTGGTCCGATTGCGGCATGTTCATCCAGTCCTTCGTGCTCGCTGCCGAAGAGGCCGGTCTTGCCACCTGTTGCCAGGAATTCTGGGCGGCCTTCCCGAAAGCCGTCAAAGGCGCGGTGGGCATCGGCGACGACTACACCCTGTTCTGCGGCATCGCCCTGGGCCATGCCGACCCGGACGCGCCGATCAACACGACGCGCACGGCACGGGCGGGCGTCGACGAGTTCGCACGGTTCGAGGGTTTCTAGACCCGGCAGTCGAACTGGCCGCCGCAAAAGGCTGCGAGCACGGCAAACCAGCCCAGAAGGCCGACCAGCGCGACCGCTTGATCCACCGGCGATGTCAGGATCCGCAGTCCTCCCCGCTTTCCTCTCCGGCGAAACGGCTTAAGCTGCCCGCACACCGTCAAGAAGGGCCGATATTGCCATGACCCTGACCGTTGCTTCCTGGAACGTCAATTCGATCAAGGCGCGCCTGCCGAACGTGCTGGACTGGCTCAGGGAGGCCGCGCCCGACGTGGTCTGCCTCCAGGAGATCAAGACGGTCGACGAGGGCTTCCCGCGCGAGGAGATCGAGGCGCTCGGCTATAATGTCGAAACCCATGGCCAGAAGACCTATAACGGCGTCGCGATCCTGTCGAAATTCCCGATAGAGGAAGCACTGCCCCGCCTGCCCGGCGATGACGATGACGACCAGGCGCGCTATCTGGAAGCGGTGATTTCCGCCGAGAGCGGCCCGGTGCGTGTCGCCTCCATCTACCTGCCCAACGGCAATCCGGCGCCCGGTCCGAAATACGACTACAAGCTGGCCTGGATGGAGCGCCTGCGCCGCCATGCGCAAAAGCTGCTCGCCTTCGAAGAACCGCTGATCCTGGCGGGCGATTACAACTGTATCCCGCGCGACAGCGATTGCTGGGATCCGGCCGTCTGGGCCGACGACGCCCTCGCCCTGCCGGACACGCGCGCCGCCTTCCGCGCCCTGAAATGGCTCGGCTTCACCGAAGCCTTCGAACAGGTCGACGGGCGCGGCCACCAATACACATTCTACGATTACCAGGCGGGCCGCTGGCAGAAGGGTCACGGCATCCGGATCGACCATCTCCTGTGCTCGCCGCAGGCCGCCGACCGGCTGGAAGGCGTGGAAATCCACACCAAGACGCGCGGCAAGGAAAAGGCCTCCGACCACATCCCGATCGTCGGCAGTTTCGCGCTGTAGGCCCGTCCCTCAGTCCACGCCGACCCCGGCACCTGCCTCCATCGCACCGATCACAGTGGCATCCGTATGACCGTGCTGGCGGAACACCTCCAGCACGGCATCGACGCTGTCCGGAGCACAGGAGACCAGCAGCCCGCCGCTGGTCTGCGGGTCGCACAGCAGGGCGCGCTCCACCTCGCCAAGACGGGGCGCGAGCGTCACACTGTCTGCTACAGCAGTCCAGTTGCGTCCGGATGCTCCGGTCTTGATCCCCTCGCCCGCCAGCTTGCGGGCCGCGTCAAACACCGGCACGCGATCCCACTCCACGACCGCCCGAAGGCCGCTGCCCTGGGCCATCTCCGTCAGATGCCCCAGCAGGCCGAACCCGGTGACATCCGTAGCGGCATGGACACCGGGCATGCCGGACAGCGCTGCGCCTGGCGTATTGAGCCGCGTGGTCGAGGCAATCATCTGGGCATAGGCGTCATCGCCCAGCTGGCCGCGCTTCAAAGCCGCCGAATAGATGCCGATCCCAAGGGGCTTTCCGAGGATGAGGACATCGCCGGCCTTCGCTCTTGCATTCGCCAGCAGGCGGTCAGGATGCACAAGGCCCAGCGCCACGAGACCGTAGATCGGTTCGGCCGCATCGATGGAATGACCGCCGGCGACCGGCGCGCCCGCAGCCTCGGCGACCGAGCGGCCGCCCTCCAGGATCAGGCGCACGGTCTCGCGCGGCAGCGCATTCACAGGCATGCCGACAATGGCGAGGCAGAAGATCGGCGTCGCGCCCATGGCATAGACGTCCGACAGCGCATTGGTCGCGGCGATACGGCCGAAGTCGAACGGGTCGTCGACGATCGGGGTGAAGAAGTCGGTCGTCGCCACGAGGGCGGTCTCGTCATTGATCCGCCAGACCGCGGCATCGTCGCGCGTGGCGGCGTCGACCAGCAAATCCTTCGGCATGGGAAACCCCGACGGAGCGCCCAGAATATCCGTCAGGACGGCCGGATCGAGCTTGCAGCCGCAGCCGCCGCCATGCGCCAGCGATGTCAGCCGCACTGCCTGTGTGTCATCCGTCATCCCGTACCGCTCCGTTTTCGCTAGTCTGGACCCCGAACAGGGGATCGACGCCACATGCCGCGCCTTGCCTACACAGATGACCTATCGGCGGAGGAATTGGAACGCTTCGATGTCATCATCGATGTGCGCTCCCCGTCCGAGTTTGCCGAAGACCACCTGCCCGGCGCCATCAACCTGCCGGTCCTGGACGATGCCGAGCGCGCCCGCGTCGGCACGCACTACACCCAGGTCTCCGCCTTCGAGGCACGGCGCATGGGGGCCGCGCTGGTCTCGCGCAATATCGCCCGGCACCTGGAGACGGCGCTGGCAGACAGGCCCAGAGACTTCAAACCGCTGATCTATTGCTGGCGCGGCGGGATGCGGTCGCAATCCATGGGACTGGTGCTCGCTTCGGTGGGCTGGAAGGCGACGCTGATCGAGGGCGGTTATCGCACCTGGCGGCGCAAGGTCGTCGCGGCGCTGGAGACCGGCAATGCCCCGCACGTCGTGTTGATCGACGGCCAGACGGGGACCGGCAAGACCGCCCTGCTGCACGCGCTCGCTGCCCGGGGCGAACAGGTGATCGATCTGGAAGGCCTGGCCCATCATCGCGGCTCGATCTTCGGCGATTTCGCCGGCACGCCCCAGCCCGGTCAGAAGGCCTTCGAAACCGCCCTGCACGACCAGCTGCGCCGGATGGACCCGTCGCGCCCGGTCTTCGTGGAGGCCGAGTCACGCCAGGTCGGGCACCGCCGCGTTCCGCCGCGCCTGTGGGACGCCATGCAGGCCGCGCCGCGCATCACGGTCACCGTTCCGGTCGACGAACGCGCCCGCTATCTCGTCGAGGCCTATCCCGACCTTCTGGCGGATGCGGACAAGCTGGAGGCGGCCTTCGAAGGCCTCAAACCCTTCCACGCCAAGACCCGCATCGCCGAATGGCGGGCGCTCGCAGACGCCGGCGACTGGCACGCGCTCGCCCGGGCGCTGATCACGCAGCACTACGACCCCGCCTATAACCGTGCCCGCAAGCGCGGGACACAACGCGGCGGCGGTCATACCCTCGAGATCCCGCGTCTGGATGAAGACGGGATCGCCGCAGCGGCCCGGCGGATCGTCTCGATGGCCGCCGGAATGCCGCGGCCTATTCAGGCTGGATGAGCGCGTTGAGGACTGCGGCTTGTCCGTTGAGCACCTGGCCCCACGTATAATCGCCCCAGCTCCAGCCCGTATTGATATCGAAACCGACCTGCCGCGAGGCTCCGTCTGCCAGCTGGACGGACAGGTATTGCCCCGCACTGATCTGGGCATGAGCCTGCGTCCGCGCGGTCGAGAGCGACATGACAGAGCCAGCCGCCTCCCGCGCCGTCGAGAACTGCAGCACGATCTGGGAAACGGGCGCTGCGCCATTCGACTGCAGCCCGTAGAGCGGCGCCGCGAAGACCGGTGTGAAATCCGTATTGCCGTCGACGCACCGCGAGAGCCCCGCGGTAAAGGGGGTTTTCGACGTGTTCTCCACCGTCATCTTGTCGGCAGGCCCCGCCTCCTTGACCGGCCCGCTTCCTCCCGCGCCGACCTGCCAGGTCTGGCCCAGATCGATCGCCGTACTGTTGCCGACCGATATCGTCTTTCCCGCCGCGATTGCCGACGTCGAGGTATAGGCCTCGACATCGGTCGCGAGCGCCAGCGAGATCGTCTGCGTCAGCACCCGTTCGACATGCCAGATCGTCGGCAGGGCGGCCGCATTGTCGATCTTCACGGCGCAGCTTGCATAAAGCGCGTAGCCGCCATTCGTCAGCGCCGTCTGGGTCGCGCTGTCCAGTGTAATGACAACAGGTCCGGGGGCAGAAGCGGCCATCGCGTGCTTTCCTCCTGGCGCAAGGGCAGGCGGGACCGTTGCGGCGGGGGGAGCCGCAACGGTCCGCGCAAGGGCGCTACCCGAGAAGGGTGCGGGCGCCGCTGCGATAGCTCGCACCGTCCTCGATCAGGATCGGCACGACATTCTGATTGGCCGGGATCGCCTGGCCCCAGCCATAGCCACCCCACGACCAGCCCTTGTTGATATCGAAGGACACGGCGCGCTGGGTCGCCGAGGTCAGGTCGACCAGAATGCTCTGGCTGTAGGCGCGTTCGATCACCGTGCCGGTATTCACCTGCTTGGTGGCGAAGGTCAGCATCACCTTCTCGATCGGCACCATCGCATCCAGCCCGTTGCCGTAGAGCGGGAAGGCACACAGCGGCTCCGCCGTCCCGTTGACGACTTCGGAAATGCCGCAGGTGAACGGGTTCGAGGTCTGGTTCATCACCGCGATATTGCCCGGCGTGCCCTGCTGGATGGTACCGGTGCCCTGGGGCGAGTCGACCACCAGCTGCTGGCCCAGCGTCGCCGGATAGGAGTTGAGGCCGGTGATCTGCCCGCCCGGAATGATCTGGGACTGCGAGGTATAGGCCTCGAACTGGATCTGCCAGTTCACGTCCGTGGTCAGGCCGTAGGAGGTCGACTTGAACCAGACCAGCGGCATGCCGCCGCCGACCGTCGTCTGCACCGCCTTGAAGCCGTAGAGCGAGTAATTCCCGCTGGCCAGGGCCGTCACCGTGGCCTGGTCCATCGTGATCTGGACGCCGTAATCGGTCGCCGCCAGCGCCTCGGCAGACGCCGCCAGGGGATGCCGGTCAGCGTCGAGCCCTTCGACAACGGTGACGCTGGTGGTCTTGAAGCCCAGCTCGGTCGCCGCCTTTTCCAGCTTGTTCACCTTCATCGTCTCCGGCCCTTTCGCCGTGACCTTCTTCGAGCTTTCCTCGCTATAGGAGTAGTTCTCGGGGTTGTAGTCCGACGGTGAACCGGTGTCCTTGCCGGCCTGGACGATGATCTCGCGCACCCGCCCGGCATTCAGCGTTCCGGTATCGCGTTCAAAATAATAGGTCGCCATCTTGGTCTCCTTGGTCCGTGAAGAAGGGGCGTCCCGACAGCGCTTCTCGCCTGATAGCGGCCACCCCTACGCAGCCCTCGGCATGCCCGCGAAGGTTAGAAACACCTTCATGACCCAACCTTTGCGTGCGTCACGGATTATTTTGAAGAACGCACAATCCGGCGGTACTGGCGCGGAGAGCACCCATAGGTCCGGCGGAAAGCCGTCGCGAAATTCGCTGGCTCGCCATAGCCCACATCGAAGGCAATGACCTGGATGGAAAGATCGGTGTGCCGCAATAGCTCGGCTGCGCGCGCCAGACGCTGGCCGCGTAACCACTGGAAGGTCGTGCAGCCCAGAACCTGGTTGAACGCGCGTGTGAGCAAGTTGCGATTTGTGCCGAGCGCATGCGCCAGCTCTCCGAGCGTGAGGGGTGCCTGGATATCGGCCAGCAGCCGGTCGCAGGCCCGGTCGACCAGATCCTGCATCCGCTGCGGCGGCAGTCCGGAACCCGTCTCTCCGCGCAAGTCTTCAGCGGGTTGCTCCGCCAGGCCCGACCGCTTGTGAACGGCTGGGCTTCGGTGGCAGGCCGCCAGCCGGCGCTTGATCTCCGGCGCGATGAAGGGGTAGCTGATATAGTCCGCAAAACCGGCGCTGAAGAGGCCGGCCTTGCCGTGATCGGCATCGGCAAACACGGCAAGCAAGGGCACCTGACGGGACAGGCAATACCGGGACAGCGTGAGAAAGTTCGCCGACCGGTCGGTCAGCCCCGACCGGAAACGCGTGATCACCGTGTGGATTTTTTTTCGCGCAGCAGGACATGAGCGGCGGCCCAGCCCGCGTTCAGAACCGGCCCGGCCGGAACGGCGTCAATGCGGGCACGCAATTCCTTCGCCCAGCCGGCATCCAGGGCCACCAGCAAGATGAAATCATCCCCCTCCCCGCGGTCGCGGCACGCAGACTCCTGCGGGACAGTCATGAGCCCCCTCCCTGTTGCGCGGGGGCAGGCTAGACTATTTTAGGTTGTTTTGAAATATTTCTGTTACCTGGGCGTTATTTCCGGCAATACTGATCTCAGGATTGAGACCCGGAGGTGTCTTCCACCAGGCTCGTCTCGCCTGCGCTGGCTGGGCGGACCAGGAGGTCGATCAGGCCGAGCACCTGGGTCAGTTCACCCACCAGGGCCTGTACGCGCGACTGGTCGGCGAGCGGTTTGCTCATCGAGCCGATCTCGAACAGATTGCCCGTCTCGGCCGCGATCAACAGCTCGCCCTCGCCGCTGTGCGCGTCGAACATGGCGCGCACGCGCTTGCCGCGCAGGTCTTCTTCCAGCTTCAACAGGCGTTCCATGAAGGACGGGGTGAGCATGTAGCGCGCCAGCACTTGATCGTCGCCATAGACCTCGAAAATCCGCTCGAACTTGGGATCGACCAGACCGATCCGCTTGAGGTCGTGCCCGCCCATCGACCGGCCCAGCGCGGCGAGGCCGTTGAACCAGCCATTGTCACGGGTGATCACGGTCACGCCTTCCACCTTGCGCGGGAAGGTGATGCGGATAATCACGCCGCGAAAGACAGTGACGTAGTAAGTGCGCTTGTTGGACCGGCGGCGCTGCTCCAGATGCGCTTCGTAGAGTTCAAAATCGCATCCCTGCCGTTCACCGGAGAAATAATCCTCGAAGTGGCGGCGGTTATAGGATGGCAGCAGGTCGTAATCGCGCAGGGTCTGGAACCGCGCCGGCTCGGCCGGCTTTTCCATGTAGGACAGGTCCAGCGCCTCGGCGACGGCGGTATTGAGCCTTGTCTTCACCTGCTTGGCCAGACGGGCCACACGCTGATTGCCGACAACGCCGCCGATCACCGTGCTGACGAACAGGCCGAAGAAGAAGAACACCCCATCGCCGGCCCACAGATACAGCAACCCACCGACCGCAAAGCCGGCGGCAAACCCGCCGGCCAGGCAGTAGAGCCGGTGACGCAATGCCTTCTTGCGCTCGATCTCCAGCTCGTCGAGCCAGGGTTTGAGCGTATTCGTCCACAGATCGTCCCAGCGCTGGTCCATCAGGCCTCCTGCAGGCGCTCCAGCGCCTCGGCCAGCTTGGCTTTCTGCGTGGAATAGTCCGCCAGTTTCTCACGCTGTTCGGCGACAACATCGGCCGGCGCGTTGGCGACGAATTTCTCGTTGCCCAGCTTCTTCTCCAGCCGGCCGATCTCGCCGTCCAGCTTGGTCACCTCCCTGGAGAGGCGCTCGCGCTCGGCCGCGAAATCGATGACGCCTTCCAGCGGCAGGGCCAGCGTCGCCTCGCCCAGCACGGTCTGGGCCGAAGCCGGCGGCACGCTGTCGGAGACACCGATATCGGCCAGGCGCGCCATGCGCTTGATCAGCGCTTCATGGCGTTCCAGCCGGGCCTGCGTTTCGGCGCTGGCCCCGACGGCGATCAGCGGCACCTGGGCGCCGGCCGGCACATTCATCTCGGCCCGCAGGCGGCGGATATCGGTGATGAGATCGATCAGCCAGCCCATTTCGGCCGTGGCGGCCGCATCGTCGAGCCCCTCAAGGACCGGCCAGTCGGCGACGATCAGCTGGGTGTCGCGCGTGCCCGTCTCCTGCCACAACGCCTCGGTGACGAAGGGCATGAAGGGGTGAAGCATTTTCAGCGCCTGGTCGAGCACATAGGCGGTCGTCGCCCGGGTCTCGGCCTTGGCCGCCTCGTCATCGCCGTTGAACAGCGGCTTGGCGAATTCCAGGTGCCAGTCGCAGAACACATTCCAGACGAATTTATAGGCCGCAGCCGCCGCCTCGTTGAAGCGGTAGCCGTCGAGCCCGGCATTGATCGCCTCGACCGCCCGGGCAGCCTCGGACAGGATCCATTTATTGACCGTCTGCTCGACCGATTTCGGATCGAAACCGGCCACCGGGCGGCACTCGTTCATTTCGCAGAAGCGCGCGGCATTCCACAGCTTGGTGCCGAAATTCCGGTAGCCCTCAACGCGTTCCTTGGACATGCGGATATCGCGGCCCTGCCCGGCCTGGGCGGCCAGCGAGAAACGCACGGCGTCGGCGCCGTATTCGTCGATCAGCTCCAGCGGGTCGATCACATTGCCCTTGGACTTGGACATCTTCTGGCCCTTCTCGTCGCGGACGAGGGCGTGGATGTAGACGTCCTTGAAGGGCACCTGGGACTGGCCGTTTTCATCCTTCATGAAGTGCAGGCCCTGCATCATCATGCGGGCGACCCAGAAGAAGATGATGTCGAAGGCGGTGACCAGGACCGAGGTCGGATAGAAGCGTTCCAGCTCTTTCGTATCTTCCGGCCAGCCCAGCGTGGAGAAGGGCCAGAGCGCAGAGGAGAACCAGGTGTCGAGCACGTCCTCGTCGCGGACGATACAGATCGCATCGTCGGAGTCCTTGTCGAAATACTCGCGCTGTGCCTCTTCGCGCGAGCTGAATATCTTCAGCTCATAGCCTTCACGCATCAGCGGGTAATAGTGCTCCCGGATCTTCTCGAGCGCGTCTTCCTCGCTTTGTGCAACGAAGACTTCCTCCCAGCGCCCTTCCGGCGTGGCGAGCCAGTCCAGTTCACCATCGACCTCGATGCGCTTGGGCCCGTACCAGGCCGGAATGCGGTGCCCCCACCACAGCTGGCGCGACACGCACCAGGGCTGGATGTTGCGCATCCATTCGAAATAGGTCTTTTCCCAGTTCTTCGGATGGAAGGTCGTGCGCCCGTCCTCGACGGCGGCGATCGCCTCCTTCGCCAGCACATCCGCCTTCACGAACCACTGGTCGGTCAGCATCGGCTCGATCACGACATGGGAGCGGTCGCCGAAGGGCTGCTGGATCTTCTTGTTCTCGACCAGCGGGATGTCATTGCCCTCGTCATCCTTCACGGTGACGGCCAGACCTTCCGCGGTGATCGCCTCGACCACCCGCTTGCGGGCCTCGAACCGGTCGAGACCGCGATATTCCTCCGGCACGAGATTGATCGCATCGACTTCGGCCTCGCCCGGCACATCGCCGCCCCTGGCGATGGCCATCGCCCGGGCCGCGCACTCGGCATAGGGTGCGCCGTCCGACCGCATCGCGGCCTGCATGTCCATCAGGCGGTAGAGCGGGATGTTGTTCCGCTTGGCGACTTCGTAGTCGTTGAAATCATGCGCGCCGGTGATCTTCACCGCACCCGAACCGAAGTCCGGATCGGGATATTCGTCGGTGATGATCGGGATCAGGCGGCGATGTTCCTTCGGCCCGACCGGAATCTCGCACAGCGCGCCGACGATGGATGCGTAGCGCTCATCGTCCGGATGCACGGCCACGGCGCCGTCGCCCAGCATGGTTTCCGGGCGCGTCGTGGCGATAGAGATATAGTCGCGCTCTTCTTCCAGCACGACATTCCCGTCCGCATCCTTCTCGACATAGGTATAGGTCTTGCCGTCGGCCAGCGGATATTTGAAATGCCACATATGGCCGTCGACTTCGACATTCTCCACTTCGAGGTCGGAGATGGCGGTCTCGAACTTGGGATCCCAGTTCACCAGCCGCTTGCCGCGATAGATCAGGTCCTGCTCGTAGAGCTCGACGAACACTTTCAGCACGGCTTCGGACAGGCCGTCATCCAGGGTGAAGCGCTCGCGCGACCAGTCACAGGACGCGCCCAGGCGCCGGATCTGCTGCTGGATCTGGCCGCCGCTCTCTTCCTTCCATTCCCACACGCGCTTGAGGAAGGCCTCGCGCCCCATCTCGCGGCGGGACACATTGCCCTCGGCCGCCAGCTGGCGCTCGACCACCATCTGCGTGGCGATGCCCGCATGATCGGTCCCCGGCTGCCACAGCACGGAGCAGCCCAGCATGCGCTTGTAACGCACCAGCACGTCCTGCAGCGTATCGTTCAGCGCGTGGCCGATATGCAGACGCCCGGTGACATTGGGTGGCGGGATCACGATCGAGAAAGGCTGCGCGTTCGGATCGTCCTTCGGCTGGAAGGCGCCGGACGATTCCCAGGCTTCGTAGATCGAGGCCTCGGCTTGGGCAGGGTTGAAAGTCTTTTCCATCGTGGATCCGCGTTTCTGACTGGCCTGCGCACAGGCGCCTTTGCACTGTTATGGCAATCTGGCCGGGAAAGTCAGCCCGCAAGCTGCTGATGGGAAGACTTTGTCGGTGCGGCTAACGCCGCACGCCCCTCATCCGGGCGTTGCCCACCTTCTCCCCAGTCGGGGAGAAGACGCTTTCGCAAACGTCTCGCTCCCCCTCTCCCCGACCGGGGAGAGGAATCAAAGGTGAGGGGCGGCCGCGAAAGCGGCCAAAGAAAAAGGCGCGCCCCGCAGGACGCGCCTTTCTCAAATCCGTATGCGACAAGAACCTAGCGGCGGCGGCGCGCGACGCGGTCGATTTCGGCCTGGACCTTCTCGTCGACGATGGACGGCAGGTTGGCGTCGAGCCATTCCTTCAGCATCGGACGCAGGAGCGCGCGGACCACGCCTTCCAGCGTGCGGCCTTCCTCGTCGGAGATGCGGATGTTTTCCGCCAGCGTGTGGAAGGAGCCCATCGCAGCCGTGGCGGCCGGTTCCGACATGATGCCGTCGGACACTTCATCTTCCAGCGCGTCGAAATCGATCTCGGGTTCCGGCTCCGGCTCGGGATCCGGTTCGGCAAAGGCTTCCGGTTCGTCTTCCTCTTCCCGGTCGACGATCATCAGATCATCGTCCATGGACAGGGGATCCGTGCCGCCTTCCGGCTCGTCGACCTTGTCGGTCAGCTCCAGCACATCGCCGGTATCGCCGGCCTCGTCGAACATGGCGTCGACATCGTCCTGGCTGTTCGGCTCGTCGGCCACCGGTTCCGGCGCCGCTTCAGCCTCGGCCGGAGCGTCGTCGTCATCCTCATTGATGATCCGGCGGATCGAGGAGAGGATTTCCTCCATCGACGGTTCGTTTTCGGCTTGCTCTGCCATTACGCCAGGTCCCTAAAGAAATTCGTTCAATTCTCTTCTAACGCGAATAAACCGGCCAGGACACTGCCTGTCCAGTCCATCGCTGCCGGAAAGAGCCTAATCCCAGGGCGTTAAGTCAAGGTTAGGAAAGCGTGACTGGCGCATATCCTGTTCTGCGGGATCGTAGACATCGACCGCCAGGCCGAGCTGTTCCGCGGAAACCAGACCCATCGCCTGCAGCAATTGATAGCCGGCGACGTAGGAATCCCGCTCCGCCGTCACGAGCGTGAGGCGCGAGTTCAGCAATTCCTGTTCTGCGTCAAGCACATCGAGCGTGGTCCGGATGCCGACATAGGCCTCCTGCTCCACCCCGTCGAGGGCGATCTCATTGGCACGGACGGCCTGTTGCGAGCTCTCGATCACGGCCAGCGAGGTGACGTAATTGCTCCAGGCATTGGTCACGCCCTCGGTCACCTGGCGGCGCGCCTGGCGCACCTGGTGACGGGCCTGTTCTTCCTGGGCGACGGCCGCGCGCACACGCGAACGATTCAACCCGCCGGTGAAAATCGGGATGGAAACCCGGCCGGTCACCGAGGTCGAATCACGCTCGTCACCGGAAAAGCTCGAATCGCGGGCCGCCGACGCGCTGGCGCTCAGCGTCACTTCCGGACGCAGGTTGGAGCGGGCGATGCGGATCGCGTGGCGGGCCGATTCCTCGCTGAACTGGGCCGCCAGCAATTGCGGGCTCGACTGGTAGGCGAACTCGGCCGCGTCGGCGAGGCTGTCGGGCATGCCCGGCAGCGCCGGCGGTTCTTCCAGCGTAGCCGGCGGCTGGCCCGTGACGCGCTCATAGGCGGCACGGCTGACAGCGAGCTGCGACTGGGCGGCGGACAGTTCGGCCTGGGCGCCGGACAGGCGTGCCTCGGCCTGGGCCACGTCGGTGCGGGTGATCTCGCCGACCTCGAACCGGTCACGCGCGGCCTGCAGGTGCTGGGCGAGCACTTCGGCATTATTGCGGCGGATTTCCACCACGCGGGAATCGCGGCGCACATTCATGAAGGCGGTGACAGCATCCACCAGCACGGTCTGCTCGACCGAGCGCAGCGATTCGCGGCCGGCCATGATCTGGGCCGTCGCCTGGTCGATCGCACCGCTCACCTGGCCGCCGCCATAAATCAGCTGGCTGGCCGTGATGGAGTAATTCTTCGGGGTCGCGTCGCTGGTGCTGTTCGACTGCACCTGGTCATCGCCGATCACGAAAGTGCTCTGGGACTCGACATGCTGGCGCGAGATGGACGCGTCGGCGGAGACGGTCGGCAGCCGCCCGGCCATCGCCTGCACACGCCCCTCGTCGATCGCCCGAAGGGAAGCCCGTTCGGCCTGCAGCGTCGGATTGGAATTATACGCCATGATCAGGGTGTCTTCGAGCGACTGGCCCCAGGCCGGTGCGGCCATTGCAATCAGGGAGACACTCCCTGCCAGTACAGCCCCGAAAATCCCCTTCGGTCCCTGTGTCGAACGCGTCATCTACGCACCCCTTGTCGCGCGGACCGGCCCAGCCCGTCCCTCGTGGAAAACCTTATACCGCCGGCAGGCCGGATGGCCAGCGACGCAATGTCGCCTGCATATAGGAAGCCCGTCCAGCAAAGTGAACGATGTTTGCCAAACTTTTAGCCCCTCGTCATGCACAAGTCATCAGCTGTTGACTTCACAGGCAGGGAAATCCGGCCATGCAGAAATGCAGCGACGGAATCCGGTCAGTGCGGAATCAGAAGGTGAAACCGGGCTCGGCTTCGAAACCGGGCAGCACGGTGGCGTTGGCGTCGAACACGATACGCTCGCCAATGCCCGCTTCGGACTTGGTGAAAATCGTCGCCTTGCCCACCGGGCCCTTGCGCACGATCACGGCCAGGCGGCCGCTATTGGCCAGCTGGTCGAACCAGGCATCCGGCACGATATCGACCGAACCATTGACGAAGATCACGTCGTAAGGCCCCTGCCCCGGCACGCCTTTCTTCGGGTCGCCCTCGATCACCACGGCATTGTCGGCGCCGATGTCCGACAGCAGGCCGGCAGAACGGGACAGGCCGTCCTCGTCATTCTCCACGCCCACCACCGTTTCAGCCATGCGCGCCAGGATGGCGGTGGAATAGCCGCGGCCGCCGGCGATATCGAGCACCAGCTCGGTCGGTTCGATCCGGGCAGCGTGGATCAGTTTGGCCAGGTCGCGCGGCCGCATCATCGTACGGTTCTCGCTGGTCGCCACCTGGGCATCGGCATAGGCGGCAGCCCGCCGCGCGCGCGGCACGAAGAGATGACGCGGCGTGTCCAGGAAGGCCGCGATCAGGCGACGGTCGGTAACGTCGGCCGGGCGGATCTGGCTGTCCACCATGTGCTTGCGCGCCTGTTCGAATTCGCTCACGGGCATCTCCCTGGATGAACTGCCGTCCCATCGGCCTGCGGCCAGTCATGTGTGCGCTGATATATCCTGCCCTGCGAGGGATCGGCAACCGCCCTGCTGCGCGAGAGGCCATTCGCCGCATCCGCGCCGTCGCGGCGCGCAACGCAGATCGCTGTGAACTGGTCCATTGCCCCGCCCGCACACTCCGGTTATAGCTCCCGGCTCGCAAGTGCGGCACCGTGGCGGAGTGGCTACGCAGAGGACTGCAAATCCTTGTACCCCGGTTCGATTCCGGGCGGTGCCTCCACCCTTCGCCCTGCGGGCTTCGGGTGGCAAGCCACCCGCAGCGCGCACCCGGGCGAAGAGGTGCCCTCCGAAGCCTTGGCGTAGGAGGGCTGCCCGCGACACGCCCCTCAATACGCCACCCGCTCCCCCTTGTGATCGAAGAAACCGCCGCTGTCGGCCGGTGTCAGCGCGTCGATCACGGCGAGTATCTCCTCTGCCGCCACATCCGGTGATCGCACGGCGAGGCCGGACCGGGCGAAGGGCTGTGACAACGGCGTGTCCACCGTGCCCGGATGCAGTGCCACACAGATCGCCTCGCGACGCTTGCGGCCCAGCTCGATGGCAGCGCCGCGCACCAGCTGGTTCAGCGCGGCCTTGGACGCGCGATAGGCGTGCCAGCCGCCCAGCCGGTTATCGCCGATCGAGCCGACCCGCGCGGACAGGGTGACGAACACGCTGCGGCCCTCGCGCAGCAGGAGCGGCAGGACATGCTTCATCAGGAGGGCCGGTCCGGTGGCATTGATCGCAAACGCCTTCGCCATGTGATCCGGATCGATCCCGGCCAGCGCCCGTTCGGGCCGGAACCGCTCATCGTGCAGAAAGCCCGTCGCATCGATGACCAGGCGCAGCGCGGCGCCCTCCTCCGCCAGCCACTCCGCCGCCCGCGCAATCGAGGCTTCGTCGCACACATCCACCGCCGGATCCGAGCGGCGCGACAGCCGCACCACGCGCTCGTGGACGCCCCTTGCCTCCAGCGCATCGGCCAGCGCCCGGCCGATCCCGCCTGTCGCTCCGATGATCAGCGCCGTCTGCGTCATGGCTGCACCTTTCGCCTCCTTTAACTGGTCCTTCTCCCCGTCTCCTACGTATCCCCCGTGAAAGCGGATCGGATTGACGATGAAAGACCTTGTCCTTGTTCTGGGCGACCAGCTGAGCCCCGGCCTGCCCAGCCTGCGCCAACTACAGCCTGGCGATGCCGACATCCTGATGGCCGAGGTCTCAGCCGAGACGGAGTACGTCTGGCATCACCGCAAGAAGATCGCCTTCATCTTCTCCGCCATGCGCCATTTCGCCGGTGAGCTGCGCGAAGCCGGGCGGCAAGTGATCTACCGCGCCTTCGACGAGACCCCGCCCTGCCCCGATCTGGCGAGCGCCGTCACCGATGCGCTAGCGGCGGGCGACTACAAGCGCCTCATCCTGACCGAGCCCGGCGAATGGCGGCTGCGCGAGGAGATGGCGGGCTGGGAAGAGCGCTTCGGCGTGCCGGTCGTCATCCTGGAAGACGACCGCTTCATCTGCTCCCGCGACGATTTCAACCGCTGGGCCGACGGGCGCAAACAGCTGCGCATGGAGTATTTCTATCGCGAGATGCGCCAGCGCACCGGCCTTCTGATGGAGGGTGGCAAGCCGGCCGGCGGGCGCTGGAATTTCGACAGCGAGAACCGCAAGCCCGCCAGCGGCGACCTCTTCATGCCGCGCCCCCTCGGCACCGAGCCCGACGCGATCACCCGCGACGTGCTGGACCTGGTGGAGGCCCGCTTCCCGGACGGGTTCGGCGATCTGCGGCCCTTCCGCTTCGCGGTGACCCGGGCCGATGCCGAAAAGGCGCTCGATCATTTCATCGCCAAGGCCCTGAGGGATTTCGGCGACTACCAGGACGCCATGCTGAAAGGCGAGGCCTTCCTCTATCACTCCGTCCTGTCGGCCTACATCAATATCGGCCTGCTCGATCCGCTCGAGGTGTGCCGCCGCGCCGAAACCGCCTGGCGGGAAGGCAAGGCTCCGCTCAACGCCGTCGAGGGCTTCATCCGCCAGATCATCGGCTGGCGTGAATATGCGCGCGGCATCTACTGGCGCGAGGGGCCGGATTATGTGCGCCACAATGAACTCGAGGCCACCCGCCCCCTGCCGGACTTCTACTGGAGCGGCGAGACGGACATGGCCTGCCTGGCCGCCGCCATCGGCCAGACCCGGCGCGAGGCCTATGCCCACCACATCCAGCGCCTGATGGTCACCGGCACCTTCGCCCTGATCGCGGGCATCGACCCGCACGCGCTGCACGAATGGTATCTGGCCGTCTATATCGACGCCTTCGAATGGGTGGAGGCCCCCAACACGATCGGCATGTCGCAATTCGCCGATGGCGGTCTTCTGGGCTCAAAACCCTATGCTGCCAGCGGCGCCTATATCGACCGCATGTCGGATTATTGCGCCGGATGCCGCTACGACGTGAAGGACAAGACAGGCCCGAAATCCTGCCCCTTCAACTCCCTCTACTGGGACTTCCTCGACCGCAATGCCGGCCGCCTGCGCGGCAATCCGCGCCTCGGCCCGGTCTACAGAAACTGGGACCGGATGGACGAGACAAAGCGCCAGGCCTATCGCGACCGGGCCAGGGCGGTGCTGAACGCACTCTAGGGTCGATCGCCGTGACCTCCCCCCTCTACCCGGCCCCACCGGGGAGAGGGCGTGCTGAAGCGGCAATCATCACCCAAAGCATCCAAACACCCCCCGCTTTTCCCGGCTGCAAGCCCGGCGACGGCCGGGCGAAGTGACGGGATCTACGGGAAGCTCATCGCTTGGAATGATCTTCGGTCGATCCCGGATCTGCAGCCCGCTTCCGCGGGCCTCCGTCCGGGAAAAATGTGGAGGTTGGAAGGAAGGCCACCAACGCTCCACCAAGTACCGTCACCCTGACGAAAGTCAGGGCCCAGTTCACAGGGCCGGGTGGTCGCGAATGCGCACTTATCCCGCATATCGCCACAGATCAGACCGAGCCCAGTTAGCCGAAATCTCCCTTTACGATCTGGGTCCTGACTTTCGTCAGGATGACGGTGGGTGGGATGAAGTCGGGAAACTTATCCCCGTCCTCTCAATTGCCCTTACCATCGCAGACGGTTTCCGGGATGGGAGGCATGAGCTCAGTCCCTTGTGCCCGGGAGCGTGCGGAGCTCGTCCGCGCCTGGTGGGTGACAGCATCAGGCTCCGGCGTGGCCATCTGCGGGGACACCGGCAAAAAGCTCGACCGG
>NZ_JBDWAS010000025.1:0-35697 GCF_039978735.1 Maricaulis sp. | reverse complement strand
TCCTTGATCCGATCCCATTGTTCCGCACTTAGCTCGTAGCGCTTCGGTCGTGACATCCAACGCTCCAGATAAACGAATCTGGAACCCTATGAATCACACCCCGACCAACTTTGTGAATCCTTGAATGTCGATTGAGCCTAGAGCAATTTCATCGTCGTCGAGGTCGATGAAACGGCGTTAGCCGGGAAAGGACTCATCGTCGGCTTCCTCAATCGCGCGGCCTTCCATTTCGACGATCTGGGCCGCGACTTCGATCAGTATGGCGGCCCGGTTCATCCGGAAACGGTAGGCGTCCTCGCTGAGTGTTCGAAGGCGCCGGGACAGCTGCTCCGCATCGACACCGCAGGTGAAAGCCGGAGCGGGTTTCTTGCCAAAAAGGTCTGCCGAGCGTCGTGCGCGTTTCATCACCGCCTCCTTCGCCGCAGCAAAGCTACAACCAAAAGAGGCAAATGCCAGCGTGACGCGGATCACGACTTTCCGTTTAGATGATCCAGCAGCAAATCCCGCGCGTCCTGGACCTGTCGCGCCAGGGCCGCCGAGCCTTCGCCGGTGTCGGGATGCAGCTTCTTCATCAGGCGGCGATGCGCCTGGCGGATCGTCTCGGCATCGGCCGATGCATCCACGCCGAGAATTTCCCGCGCCTCGACAATGCTCATGCCCGCAGCCGGCGCCGAGCCGGCCGAGCTGCCGGAACTGCGCGAGCGGCGATGGGGAACGCGGATAGCCCGGCCCAGCATGCCCAGACCGAAGAGGCCGATCGGCCCACCGAGGATGACGGCGCCGCGCAGGCAGATCACCACGCCGGCGATCAGGGCGCCGCTTCCCAGGATGATGCGCACCATGCGCGCGGCATCGTCCGTCTTCTGTTGCGAAAACCACCACGCCGCCCCCAGACAGGCGGCCAGCAGCAGAGCTCCGAAGACAAAAGCGGCCATGGCTAGAACGGGATGGGCTGACCTTCCAGGCCCGGCAGTTTGAGCACGATCAGCAGATCGCGCAATTCCTGGCGCGCCGCGACATGGCTCATGGTGAAGGTGACGGTGGAACCGTTCTCGGTCAGGTCGAGCAGGGTCAGCCCCAACGGGAAAAGCTCCCGATAGATGACCCGTTCGGCAAAGCCCGGCGCAAGCCGGAAACCGATCCGCTGGGAGAGCATTTTCAGCCCCTCGCCGACACGGCGCTTGTTGCGCGCATCCAGCATGGAAATGCGGTTCCGCATCACCACCCAGTCGATCGATTTCTTCTGCATCGCCGCTTTGCGCTTGCGGCATTCCCAGACCATTTCGCTGTACAGGCTCGGACTGCCGACCTCGAACGTGTCCGGATCGATCTCGGCCAGCAGGTCGAAATCGATGAAGCTGTCATTGACCGGCGTGATGATCGTGTCGGCGCTGGAATGGGCGAGCCGCGAATAGAGCGTGTCGGCGCCCGGCGCGTCGATGACAACGAAATCGCACTGGGTCTTCAGATCGGTCAGGGCCGCGGAGAAGCGATCAGTCTCTTCCTGCTCGGCCAGGTCCAGATCGCGCTGCACCGACGGCGCGAGCGCAATCTCCACCGGCCGCGGCAGGCCGAGACCATGACGTTCGCACCAGCGCTCACGATTGCCCAGATAGCGGCCGAAAGTCCGCTGGCGCAGATCGAGATCCATCGCCCCGACCGTCTTGCCCATGCGCATCAGGGCCACGGCGAGGTGCATGGCGACGGTCGACTTGCCTGCCCCGCCCTTCTCATTGCCCACCACGATGACGTGCGCTTCACGCACGCCGTCGCGGACACGTCCAAGCGGGCGCGACGGCAAACGGAAGGCCGGATGTTTCGTCATGACTACCCAAATCCCCTGCGCGGCTCCGGCGCCGCAAGGGACACCGGACTGCGCCTGCCCGATATGGCGCTTCCTGCGCTCACCCGCCGCTCTCCGGCGGCGCGAAAGCCCTGCCGGAATAATCGGTCGCCTGGCAGTACTGGCCGGACGACCGCAAGGCCGTACAAACCTCCAGGGCTGCCGCACCGGTATCGAACGGCCCGGCCTTGAGACGCAGGAAATCACCCTGTTCCGGGATATGGGCGTGTTCGAGGCGTGCGTCCAGACCAGCCAGCACCGGATAAAGGGCCTGCAATTCAGCCCAGCCACGCAAAGCCATCGCCTCGCGCCGATAGGACGCCAGATGGACGGCATGCATCACGCTTTGCGCATCTCCGAACTCCGGTGCCGGCGGCAGGTCCTGCGGACCGGCAGCCCCGAGTCCCAGCGCCGTCCCCTCGTCCGCCGGCAGGCTCTCCAGGCCGACCAGCGCTGCCGCCAGAGCGCGCAGCTCCGGATAGACCTGGTCCAGGGTTTCCGGTTCGAAACGGGCAAGATGGGCCAGTTCACGCGCCGTCGCATCGGCCAGACGCGCCGGCTGGGTGTCGGCGACACCGGCTTCAACGGACACATCGCGATCACGGGCACCGCCCGTCGTGGCGCAGGCGCTGACAATGGCGGCGAACAGAATGGCTGGCAGAATTCTCATGGCGCTGTATCTAGGGCGAGTCGGATCGCTTGCCTGTATCATGGCTTATGATATTCCCCGGCCTGTCTGTTTTGCGGAACAACCATGCTCAATCTCCAGATTCCCCACGCCACGACAGTCTCGGCCTTGCGCGCGCGCATCCGCAGCTGGCGCGATGACCGGCTGTCCATCGGCTTTGTACCGACCATGGGCGCGCTGCACGACGGACATATCTCGCTCGTCCGGCTGGCGAAAGCCCATTGCGATCGTGTTGTCGCCAGCGTGTTTGTCAATCCCAGGCAATTTGCCGAGGGCGAGGATCTGGACGCCTATCCGCG
Source organism: Maricaulis sp. (assembly GCF_039978735.1). GTDB lineage: Bacteria > Pseudomonadota > Alphaproteobacteria > Caulobacterales > Maricaulaceae > Maricaulis. Next base: position 32,867 of record NZ_JBDWAS010000025.1, on the reverse strand, counting down.
CACCATGGTCGAGGATTCCGAGAAGCTCACCCTCGCCAGGTGCGACCTGATCTTCCTGCCCGACGTGGCCGAAATGTATCCCGAGGGCTATTCGGCCAATATCAGCATGCAAGGCGCGGCTGTGGGCCTGGAGAGCGTCGCCCGTCCGCATTTCTTCGACGGCGTCGCGACCGTCGTCGCCAAGCTGTTCAACCAGGTCCGTCCGGACATGGCCTTCTTCGGCGAGAAGGACTACCAGCAGCTCCTGGTGATCCGGCAGATGGTGCGCGACCTCAATTTCGGTATCGACATCATCGGCGGCGAGACCATGCGCGAGCGCGACGGTCTCGCCATGTCCTCGCGCAATGTCTACCTGTCGGCAAACGACCGCAGCCGGGCCGCACAGCTCAACATCATCCTCAAGGAGTTCGCGGCCGCGCTCAGCGCCGGCACGCCGGCAGACCAGGCACAGAAGGCCGCGATGGCCAGTGCAACGGCCGCCTTCGATGCTGTCGACTATGTCGAGGCCCGGTGTGCCGCGACGCTGGAAACGCTTCCCTCCGGCGGCCCCATCGATCGCGATGCCCGTGTCCTGGCTGCGGTGCGGCTGGGCTCGACCCGGCTGATCGACAACATGGCGGCAAAACGGCCTTCGTGATGCCCGAATTGCGGCTAAGCTGACCGCTCGTTCAGCCTGCAGCGGAAACCTCCATGGTCTCGCGTCTTCTTCTTGCTCTTTCAGGTCTTGCGCTTCTTGCAGCCCCGGCGGCCGGCCAGACACCGGTCTCGCGCGCGACTGCCGAAATTGTCGCGACCTACCCCCACGATACAAGTGCCTTCACCCAGGGCCTCTTCATCCAGGACGGCATCCTGTTTGAAAGCACGGGGCAGGTCGGAGCATCCGGCCTGCGCCGGGTGACCTTGGAAACGGGGCATGTGGAACGCCAGACCGCGCTCGAACCGCCCTATTTCGGCGAAGGCTCCGTCCAGCTGGGCTCGCGCATCTACATGCTCACCTGGCAATCGGAGACCGGTTTCATCTTCGACGCCGGCACGTTCGAGCGCATCGGCACATTCGACTATGAGGGCCAGGGCTGGGGGCTGACGCATGACGGCACGCATCTCATCCTGTCGGATGGCACGGCAGAGCTGCGCGTCATCGACCCGGCCGACTTCTCCACCGTGCGCACGATCGAGGTGACGCTTGCCGGGAGGCCTGTGCGGCGTCTGAACGAGCTGGAATGGGTCGATGGCGAGATCTGGGCCAATGTCTGGCAGTCACCGCTGATCGTCCGTATCGACCCAGAAAGCGGAGCCGTAACCGGGCTGGTCGACCTGACGGATCTCGTCCCGTCTACCCTCGCCGGCAGCCGCGACGCCGTGGCCAACGGGATCGCCTGGAACCGCGAGACGGGCCAGATCTACGTCACCGGCAAGCTGTGGCCGTCGCTCTACGAAATCCGTGTCGCCGGCGCCACAGACTAGATTTACCGCGACGGCGAAACACAATAGCGTCGCATAATCCGGTCTGCACAGGGTTTGCCTGCATCATGCGTCAGACATCGCGCGCTCCGCTCTACGCGGCCGCAATCTGCCTGGTCTGCTTTCTCGTTACCTATGCCTGGCTTTGGCTGACCGTGATCTGGGCCGTCCTGGTAGAGGATTGGGCCGGCACGGTCGCCGGGCTGGACGCCCACAACATCATCCATGCCCTGACCCTGGCCGAACGCGTTCTCATCATATCAGCGTGCATCTTTATCACGCTGACACTCGCAGCCCTGGCCTTCAGACGGCGCTTCGCGCTCTATGCGGCTTGCGGCACGCTGATGAGCCATTTCGCAGCCTGGCTTCTCATGGCGGACAATCCCTATTACTCGGCCCAGCCCGGCTTTTTCTTCCTGCCGCTGGAAGGGCTGGCCATCACCCTGATTGTCCTGCTCGTTCGCCGGCAGGCCTTGCGCTAGCGGTCACCAGGCACCGATTTCAAGCAGTTTGGCGCGCAGATCCGGCGGCAGATCATCCCCGCCCTCGGCCGGACCCGCAACGTCCTGCGGTGCGTCCTCCGGCTTGAGATAGCGCCAGCCCTGGAAAGGCCTGCGCGGCGCGGCCGCTGTGCGGATCACCTCGGTCGACATCACGATGGCACAGCGCTTCACGCCATCCTCCCCGTCGACCGTTTCCAGCGAGATGATGTCGGAGCGGCAACGGATGGCGCCACCGATCACCCAGTAGAGCGATCCACCGTTTTCCACCTCGTCGCGCTTTGCCGGCGTCATGCGGGTCACATGCACCGAAACCGGCGGTTCGCCGGCGGCCCGGCGCCGGGCCGCCGTGCGGGCCATCGACGCTTCGAGCTCCTCGACCGAGGAGACACCGACACAGAGCTTCACCAGATGCATGACCATGGGTCACAGTTAGGGCGACTCAGAGAGCCGGTCAAAGCGTCGTGGCGGTCCGGGTCAGCGGGCGGCGTTGCCCAGATACTCGATCTCGCTGAAACCGATTTCGAAACCTTCCGGGAAGGTCTGGAAGGCCGCACTGCCCTCGATGTTCTGGGTGATGCGGACAAGGACCGGCGCCGGCAGGTCGGCCATTTCGGCGAATTCCTGTTCCAGTTCGAACCGGTTCACGCGAATGGCGAAATTCGGCTTGAAGCTCTCCGGTGCATAGAGCCTGAGATGGCGCACGCCCGGTTCGCGGCGGCCGACGGTAATCTCGCCGCGCAGGTATTCGGCAAAGGCCGCCTCTTCCTCGTCCTCCGCATCGAACTGCGGCTGAAAGCGGTAGGTCACATCATCGGCGTCCTGCAGGTGCAGGTTCAGCGTGCCCGGCAGGAAAAGTGCGTCTTCGCCATCAAAGAACAGGCCGCCCTCATCCTCTTCATCGTCATCGCTGGTGATGACATCGTCCCAGATGGCCTGTTGCTCTTCCGTCAGGTCGGCCTCCGGCGGAGAGACCAGCGTCCAGCGGTCCGCCTCGGGTTGAGCGCCGTCAAACCGGGCGGCGATCTCACCGGCGCTGCCGGTAAAGGTCAGAAGGAAACGCCAGTCGGCGTCATTGTCCCCGGCGACGGTGCGGCCAAGCGCGGCCTCGAACGCCTCCAGCTCGCCCGCCGGCCCGGTCTGGGCATACGCAGGCAGGCTCACCAGGCTCACTGCGCCCAGCGCAGCAGCAAAAACATGTTTCATTGTGCGGTCTCGATACGGTCATCCCTCGTTATCGGCCATAGCAGGGACGACCGGTGCGAACGCATTAAAATCCTGTCACCTTCGCTCGATCTCAGGCGGCCTGGCGGTTCACGAAACCGTCCGGCGCGGTCGGGTCGATGTCGAAGGTGCGCTCGCTCTTCGGCATGGGCCGCTCGCGCTCGCCCAACAGTTTGATCTTCAGCTTCACCATCGCCGTCAGCAAACGCTTGCCCAGCGCGCCCAGGCCTTCGGTCGAGGTCGAGCGCGGCTTGTAGCCCAGAGACCGGCGCAGCACGCCATTGGCAAACAGGATCGAGTTCTGCAGCCGCGATTGCGGCGTGGAAATCTCGAAGGGCACCGACACGTTGACGCCGGACTGGTTCTCGATCCGGTGCGGACCGTGCAGCGGCCAGTTGGCCGCCATGCCCGGGTGCAGATCGACCGTGAAGGCGTCGGCATCCCAGGCCGGATCGAAATCGATGTCCTCGGTCTTGTCCTTGTGCAGGACAGCCTCGACATCGTCGGTGTTCAGATAGGGCAGACGCGGCGGATAGGTGCGGAACCGCTTCACGCCGCGCATGTGCCACAGCATGGTTTCCGACACGTCCGAGTGCAGGAAGACCTGGGCCGTCGGCGAGGAAATGAGGATGCCCGCCTCGGCGACCAGCGGCCGGAAGGACGGGTCGGCCTTCTTCATGTCGGCGAGCATCGCCTCGTAGATCGGACGGTATTCCGGATCGCGGTCCATGGCGTGGCGCAGATTGATCCACAGCTTGCCGCGGCGCACCGCCTCGATCAGTTCCAGGCCCGACAGCGCACCGGGATCGCCGGCCCGCCAGCTGTCATGGTCCGTCGCGTCATCGCCCATTGTACAAAAATCGATCAGGTCACGCGGGTGCCGCTCGATCAGCGCCGCCAGTGCCATGTCGGAAAAGGCATGGTGCTCATGATAGTTGTGGCGGATGACGACAGGCTGCTTGCGGAATTTCCGCCGCGCCTCGTCGGTCCAGCTGCTCGAAAAACGGGCCATATAGGTGTCGCGCATTGAACCGCTCCCTTGGATATCCCCCCAGGAAGTGCAAGCAGTATGCCGGTCTCGCGTGACACGGGAATGATGGCTATCGAAGCCCACCTTCTCCCGAGGGGAGAAGGTGCCCGAAGGGCGGAATGAGCGGCTTCGCTCCGCCTTCTAAGCCGCCTCGTCGACCTCGTCGGCGAGCGTGACGAGGATATCGCCCTCGCCCACCTGGCCACCGGCCTCGACGCTGACCTCGGCGATCACGCCATCGCGCGGCGCGGCGAGCGCGTGTTCCATCTTCATCGCTTCCAGCACGACCAGCGCCTGTCCCTTGGTGACGCTGTCACCCGTCTTGATGTTGACGGCCAGGACCTTGCCCGGCATCGGCGCCTTGATCAAACCGCCTGCCTCGGCCGCATCGGCCAGGGCTTCGGGATGCGGCTCGGCAAATACTGTCACCCGGCCGCGGCACGCGACAAGCATGCCATCATCGACCGGCTCGCAGTGCGCGACGATGCGCTCGCCATCCACCACGGCCTCGAAGCTGTAGCCCTCGAACATCTCGCCGACCTCGAGCCCTTCGAGCACCGATACCACGTCGCCGGTACGAACCTCGATCCGTTCGCCATCCAGCTTCAGCACGGCTTCGACCGGCTCGCCACCGACCTCGAACCGGCAGGACAGGTGCGGATCGCCATTGAGACGCCAGCCATCGGCGGCATCGAACGGATCCAGCGCCGCCGCGATCACCGGGCGCAGGTCGAGCACGGCCAGCGTGGCGAACGCCGCATCAGCCGGCCGCACGGCCGGGGGAATGAGATCGTCGATGCGCTCCTCGATGAAGCCGGTCGACAGTTTTTCGTCCAAGAAGTCCGGGTTGACGGCAGCACGGCGCAGGAAGCCCGCATTGGTCTTCACCGGCCAGACAACCAGATCGTCGATCATGCCAGCCAGACGGTGCGCCGCCTCGCGCCGCGTGGGCGCATGGGCGATCAGCTTGGCGATCATCGGGTCATAGTGCAGCGAGACCTCGCCGCCCTCCTCGACCCCCGTATCGACCCGCAGCGGACCGCCGGAGGCCGGCAGGTCCAGACGATGAAGCGGCCCCGTCGACGGCAAGAAGCCGCCCGCCGGGTCTTCCGCATAGAGGCGCGCCTCCATGGCGTGGCCCGAGAGGTGGATATCGTCCTGTTCGGGCACGGAGCCGCCGGCGGCGATCTTCAGCTGCAGCTCGACCAGGTCGAGACCGGTGACCATTTCGGTGACCGGATGTTCCACCTGGAGACGGGTATTCATCTCCATGAAGAAGAAACCGTCCTCGCGCAGCGGGCCGGAACCGTCGACGATGAACTCCACCGTGCCGGCGCCGACATAATCGACCGCCTTGGCCGCATTGATGGCGGCCGAACACATGGCGGCGCGCACGCCCGGCGTCATGCCCGGTGCTGGCGCTTCCTCGATCACCTTCTGGTGGCGGCGCTGCAGCGAACAATCGCGCTCGAACATGTGGACCACGCGGCCGCGGCTGTCGCCGAAGACCTGGACCTCGATATGGCGCGGATTGACGATGAATTTCTCGATCAGCACCCGGTCATCGCCGAAGCTCTTGGACGCCTCGCGCTTGCAGCTTTCCAGCGCCGCAGCGAAGTCCTCCGCCGTCTCGACCTTGCGCATGCCCTTGCCGCCGCCGCCGGCCACGGCCTTGATGAGCACGGGATAGCCGATCGTACCGGCCGCCTCAGCCAGAAGCTCCGGATCCTGGTTGTCGCCGTGATAGCCCGGCGTGACGGGCACGCCCGCCTCTTCCATCAACGCCTTGGCCCGGTCCTTCAGCCCCATCGCGCGGATGGCGGAGGCCGGCGGCCCCACGAAAATGATGTCATTGGCAGCGCAGGCTTCGGCAAAGGCCGCGTTCTCGGACAGGAAGCCATAGCCCGGATGGATGGCATCGGCCCCGGTTTCCTTGGCAGCAGCGATGATCTTGTCGGCGACCAGATAGCTCTCTGCGGCCGGAGCCGGACCGATCGCCACAGTCATATCGGCCATGCGCACGTGGGGCGCATCGGCATCGGCTTCGGAATAGACAGCGACGGTGCGGATGCCCATGCGCTGGGCGGTCCGCATCACACGGCAGGCAATCTCGCCGCGATTGGCGATCAGGAGCGTCTTGATCATGGGTCTGGTGCCTCGCTCTTGGAACCGGTCTGTGGGTCTGGACGACGGTATTGCACAGCCGCCACCAGGACAAAACTGATGATCATCAGGAGGTACCACGAGCCCAGCTTGGCGAGCGAGACCATGTGCCAGCTCACCTCCTGTCCCGGATAGGACCAGGCGCGCGCAAACGTCCCGATATTTTCGGCGAACCAGATGAACAGCGCGACCAGCAGGAAGCCGATCACCAGCGGCATCGGCCGGTGGACCCGGTCGGGCCGGAACCAGACCACGCTTGGCCCATAGAGCAGCACCGTTGCCGCGAACAGGACATAGCGGATATCCACCGTGTAGTGGTGAGCAAAGAAATTGATGTAAACCGCTGTCGCCAGAAGATATTGCCACCACATCTTCGGAAAGCGGTCGAATCGGAATTCGAAGATGCGCCAGACCCGCGCCAGGTAGGAGCCGACGGCGGCGTACATGAAGCCGGAAAAAAGCGGCACGCCCGCGATCCGCAGCAGGCTCTCCTCCGGATAGACCCAGCTGCCGGCATAGGTCTTGAAGATTTCCATCACCGTGCCGACGACATGGAAGGCAGCGATCACCTTCGCCTCCTCCCAGCTTTCCAGCCTGGTCGCGATCAGCGCGACCTGGATCGCCAGGGCGGCCAGGGTGAGGAAGTCATAGCGCGCCAGCGCGGCGTCGGCCGGATACCAGAGGAAGGTCGCGAGCAGCAGCGCCAGCATCAGCCCGCCGAACAGGCAGGCCCAGGCCTGCTTGATGCCGAAGCTGACGAATTCGAACACGCCCAGCGTGACCGGCCCGCGCACGAACCAGGCCCGCAGCGCCTCGCGCCGCCGGTGCAGGAATGCCCGCGGATCGGGACGCCGGATCAGCGCCGGGCCTCCGCCTATTCCGCCCAGTTCGGCTTGCGGCGTTCCAGGAAGGCGGCGAGGCCTTCCTGCCCCTCTTCGGAGGCCCGGCGGCGGGCGATCGCCTTGGCGGTGTGTACGGCAAGACCGTGATTGATCTCCTGGCCGAAGACATCGTCGACCAGCTGCTTGGCATCGTGCACGGCACCGGGCGCAGCGGAGAAAGCGAGTTTGGCGAGATGCTCTTCCATCTGCGCCATCTCTTCCATCGTCTCGACGGTGTATTGCGCCAGGCCGATCTTCTCGGCGAACGTGCCATCAAAGCCTTCGCCCGTGGCGAACAGGGCGCGGGCCCATCGCGGGCCGATGGCGCGCACGACATAGGGCGAGATGGTAGCCGGCGTCAGGCCGAGGCGCACTTCGGAAAAGCGGATATGGGCGTCCTTCATCACCACGCCGACATCGCAGGCGGCCAGCAGTCCGGCCCCGCCGCCCATTGCGGCACCATGCACCAGGGCCACGGTGAGCTGGGGCAGTTCGTGCAGACGCTTGAGCATATTGGCCAGCGCCATCGCGTCTTCTTCATTGTCGGCCTCGGTGAACAGGGCCGAGGCTTTCATCCAGTCCAGATCGGCACCGGCGGAGAAACTCTTGCCGGCCCCGCGCAGGAAGACGATCCGCACGCCGTTCTCGCTCGCCCGCAGCGTCTCGAACGTGTCGGACAGCCGGGCGATCACCTCGGCGTTGAAGGCGTTGTGCTTGTCGGGACGGTTCAGCGTGATCACCGCCACACCGGCCGGGCTGACATCGAGAAGCACGGGCGCGTCGGACATGGAGAAACTCCTTCATTTCGGGGCTGTTCCCACAAGGCTTACCGCCCGCACCGTCCCGCAACAATGAAAAAGGGCCGCTGATTGCGCAGCGGCCCCTGGAGTTCACATCGTGAAAGTTGCGATCAGTCGCCGCGGAAGATCAGGCCCTTGATCAGACCCAGCACCAGGATGGCGATGAAGTATCCGATCGCCAGGGCGCCTAGATACAGCAGATAATCGGTCTGGGTGAATTGCTGCACGAAGCCGTTGAAATCGAATCCGGTCGACCCGCCCCGCACCATCGGCATCACGATGTCCACGATCACATGGATGATCACGCCCACGACGGTGAAGATCAGGATCGCGCCGATCTCGCGCATCAGCAGCGCAAGAACCAGGGCAATCACGCCCAGCTGAATACCCAGCATCATCCAGTTGACGGAGCTGACCCCGTCACCGGCATAGGCGATCAGGCCCGGCATGAAGAAGTCGATAGCGGGCTGGATATAGCCCATGATCTGGTCAAGAAATTCCATAACGCGGTCCCCTTCCGCAACTTAACGCAGGCTCCACCTTACCCCAAGTTCGAGCCATCCGTTAACGATCTTTCCAAACATGTCCCAAGGGAAGCCGGTTCTCCTGAGACGCGAAACCGCTATTTTCTGAAGACCATCCGCTTGATCGCGAACAGGATCGCCACGACGATCAGATAGCCGACAAATAGGACGCCGGCGTAGCGCCAGAAATGCGGCTCAAGCAGCGGCGGCAGGCTGAACCCGCCCGACCCGGCAATCACCGGCGCCAGGCTTTCCAGCACGATATGGGCCAGCGTGGCGCCGACCGCGACAAAGGGCAGACGCGCCCAGGCGGTCATCATCAAGGTCGCCACGACAGCCACAAGCAGGCCCAGCACGGCGTTGACTTCGGCGAAGCCCTCGCGGGCAAACCCCAGGACGGACTCAAGCATGTTCAATACTCCCCCAGCGCTCGCCTGCTTGCGGCGATGCAGGGGTGATACTAGCTCGAATTAACCATTTGTCACGGGGAAAGCATCCGGATGCCCGGAGCAACTCTTTGAATTTTCGGGTATTCCGGGCCCGTCAGACGCCCCGCCGTCCGAGCGCTTCCACCTTGTGCAGCATCTTCGCCCGGCCTGGCACGCCGGCGGCTTCCACACCGCCCAGTATCGTCCGGCGGACGGGTTTGAAACCGGAAATGCGCAGAACACCCTTCTCCAGCGCCTTCACGCTGTGACCGCCGAACAGGGTGCCGTAGGCAAAGCCGGGCATGCCCATCGTGACGATGATCCGGGCCGACTTGCCCTTCATCTTCTGCGCCGGCCAGCCGGCACCGTCATTCGTCGTGGCGAGCAGGAATTCATTGCGTGCCAACTGTTCCAGGAAGGCCTTGAGGCGGGCCGGCATACAGCCCAGCCAGAGCGGGAAAGTCAGGACAAGATGATCGGCCGCCGCCAGCTTGCCGCGCTCGCCGACAATCTGCATGTCGGGCGGCGTATCGAATTCGGACTGGTTGTGCAGGAAGTCGATCGGCAAGCTGCCGATATCGATCCGGCTGACCTCAAAGCCCGCTTCGCGGGCGCCACGCTCGTAAGCGTCCGCCAGTGCCGGAACAAAATGTTCCGGCGACGCGTCCGGATGTCCGTTGATAATGCAGATCGACCGCTTCATGACCGCACTCCTTGTGCGGTCTCTATACACCCGGCATCCGTGCAGGGCCGCGTGTCACGGCGCCGCAGGGTCGCCTACATCCGGAAAACGCCGAATTTCGTCTTCTCTATCGGCGCGTTGAGCGAAGCGGAAAGAGACAGGCCGAGCACGCGGCGTGTGTCGACCGGCGCGATTACGCCGTCATCCCACATCCGGGCGGTCGAGAAATACGGATGCCCCTCGGCCTCATAGGCCTCGCGGATCGGCTGTTTGAACTTCGCCTCGTCCTCGGCCGGCCAGTCCTCGCCGCGGGCTTCCATGGCGTCGCGCTTGACCGTGGCCAGCACCGAAGCGGCCTGTTCGCCCCCCATCACCGAGATGCGTGCATTCGGCCACATGAAGAGGAAGCGCGGGGAATAGGCGCGCCCGCACATGCCGTAATTGCCGGCCCCGTAGGAGCCGCCGATGATGACGGTGAATTTCGGGCCCTTGAAGGTCGACACAGCCGTGACCAGCTTGGCGCCGTCCTTGGCGATGCCGCCGGCCTCGTACTTCGAGCCGACCATGAAGCCGGTGATGTTCTGCAGGAAGACCAGCGGGATGCCGCGCTGGGCGCACAGCTCGATGAAGTGGGCCCCCTTCTGGGCACTCTCGGAGAAGAGAATGCCGTTATTGGCGATGATGCCGACCGGCATGCCGTAGAGCCTGGCAAACCCGGTCACCAGCGTCTCGCCATAGAGCTTCTTGAACTCGTCGAACTCCGACCCGTCGACGATGCGGGCGATCACCTCGCGGACATCGAAGGGCGCGCGTGTGTCGGTGGGGATGATGCCGCCCAGTTCGGCCGGATCGTATTTCGGCTCGCGCGGATCGGTGACGTCCAGATCGATCGTCTTGACCGTGTTCAGCGTGCCGACGATCCGCCGGGCCGTGTGCAGGGCATGTTCGTCATTGGCCGCATAGTGGTCAGCCACGCCGGAGACGCGGGCGTGCACATCGGCGCCGCCCAGATCCTCGGCGGAGATCACCTCGCCCGTCGCCGCCTTCACCAGCGGCGGGCCGCCCAGGAAGATCGTGCCCTGTTTACGCACGATCACCGTCTCGTCCGACATCGCCGGCACATAGGCGCCGCCCGCCGTGCAGGAGCCCATCACCACGGCGATCTGGGGAATGCCCTCGGCGGACATGTTGGCCTGGTTGAAGAAGATGCGTCCGAAATGGTCGCGATCGGGGAAGACTTCAGCCTGGTGCGGCAGGTTCGCGCCGCCGCTATCGACCAGGTAGACGCAGGGCAGACGGTTCTGCATCGCGATTTCCTGGGCGCGCAGATGCTTCTTCACCGTCATCGGATAATAGGCGCCACCCTTGATGGTGGGGTCGTTGCACACGACCATCACTTCCCGGCCCGAGACCCGGCCGATACCGGCAATCATGCCGGCGCCATGCACATTGCCCTCATACATGCCGTTGGCCGCCAGCGCGCCGATTTCCAGGAAGGGTGAGCCCGGATCCAGCAGCCGCTCCACCCGGTCGCGGGGAAGCAGCTTGCCCCGGGCGACATGGCGCTCGCGCGACCGTTCCGATCCGCCCAGAGCCGCCTCGGCCGTCTTGGCACGCAGGTCGGCGACCAGCGCCTCCATGGCCGCCGCATTCTCGCGGAAGGTATCGGACTGGGGATCGATGGCGGAAACGAGCTGGGTCATGATCGGGTCCCGGTTTGGTCAATCTCTGCCGCTGCTTAACCCGCCAGGCCACCCGAGCGCAATTGTTGCTGCATCCAAAGCGGTTTCAGCACGCATCTTTCCCGGCACAGGCCCATCGGGACAAGACCATGCGCAATCAACCGGTTTCTTCCTTCCTCCTCTCGCTCCGGGCCCGAACTGATTCGCCGGCATCTGGCCCGCCGCAGGCCTTGCGCCGGGCCAACACAGATCGAACGGAATGCGGAAAAGTTGTTGCTTAGTTAGGAACGCAACCGCGTTTCCCACGTTGTTTCGGCGGAATGCCTTGGCGCCGTCACACTTCTCCGGCAATGTCTGACACGGACCGCCGGGACAGGGCGGGCAGGGCGAATGAAAAATGAGTGCGTGGCCGGGTTAACGAGTGATTCAGGCCTCCGCTCGCAGGCTCACAGGCGTGATCTTCACGCGTTCTGTGAAGTCCCGATTTCGTTCGCGGGAGGGAGCAATGCGTAAGCAAATTGTTGTTTCCATAGGCTTTGCAGCCGCACTCTGTGCCCCTGCCATGGCGCAGTCCGCCATCGATTCCGAGGCCTGGCTGACCGCTCCGGCCAGCGTCGAGAACCCCGGTGCCGTGCGCTGGCGGATCACGACGGAATCATCCAGCGGCACGCCCGTCGTCATCGGCTCCGGCCAGACCGGAGGCGACCGCGAGATTTCTGCCATCGCCGGCCAGATCGACTTCTATCCCTTCGGCGACGAATTCTACCTGTCGGCCGGCACGATCGCGCCCAATGATCGGGCCCGCTATCCGCTCTGGGCTCGCGACACTCGCCAGCGCCCCGACGTCTTCCCGCACGCCGAACTGGCCGAAACCGCCAATCCCAGTCAGATCGAGCGCCTGACGCGCTATTTCGGTGCCGGCGTCACTGTCCGGACGATCGACGACTGGAGCGTGACGGTGGAAGGTGGCGCCTATTTCCAGGACTCCGGTGAAGACCGGATGGTGCTGTTCGATCCGGATACCGGCGAGAACCTGCCGCTGCTGGAGGATCTCGACAGGATGGATGTCGAGGCCGTCGGCGAAACCCAGGGCCGCTCCGTCCGCCCGGTCGGCCATCTGGTGCTGCGCCGCCGCTTCTAGCGCTGCGCCCGGCGTGGACGCCACCCACGTCCATCCCCCTTCATATCGCCCCGCGTCCCCCCTAGAGTAGGCGTCGAATCTTCATGATCGGCGCACCATGCCCCTCAACCTGTCCTTCCTGCCCTTTCTCAACCGGATCGAGAAATCGGTGCTCGATGCCGTCGAGCACGAGGTGGAATGGTTCTGCCTGCCGGCCGGCAAGCTCCTGTTCCGCGAGGGCGATGATGCCGACGCCTTCTATCTGGTCCGCTCCGGTGCACTGGCCGCCTTCCGGGACGGCGCCCTGGGGCGGCCGGACCTGATCGGCTACATCCGCGCCGGCGAGCCCGTCGGCGAAATGTCGCTGCTGGACGAGACCCCGCATTCGGCCAGCGTCTACGCCCTGCGTGACAGCGAGCTGATCCGCCTGCCCAAGGCCAGTTTCGAACGCCTTACCTCCAAACATGCCAGCCTGATGCGCGAACTGTCCCGCATGATGCTGGCGCGCCTGCGCGGACCCAACCGGTCGGCCGGATCGGAGCCGCGTGTCTTCGCCCTGATCTCGACCTCGCCGACCATCGACCTCGACTACCGCGCGCGTGAGCTCAAGGCCGCCCTCAAGACAATCGGCACCAGCTGCGCCATCGCCAACGAGACGTGTGCCGACTGGAGCGCCAGCCAGCTCGATGCGCTGGAGCAGGACCATGATGTCGTCCTGCTGGTCGCACGCTTCTCCGATCCGGGCTGGGCACGCCGCGCGATGGGCCGGGCCGACCGGATGTGGCTGTTCGCCAGGGCCGATGCGCGGCCCTCGACCCCGCTCCTGCCGGATGATCCCTCGCCCGCCATGCGGCTGAAACTGCTCGACGTGGTTCTCCTGCATCCCGGCGGTGTGACCGCTGCCTCACGGCCGCAGGAATGGGCCAATGCCTCGGACGCCGCACGCGTCTTCCACTGGCGCCAGGACCAGCATGTCGCCGACACGGCCCGCCTCGCCCGCACCCTCGCCGGCAAGTCTGTCGGCCTCGTCGTGTCGGGTGGCGGCGCTCGCGCCTATGCCCATCTCGGTGCGATCCGGGCGCTTCGCGAAGCCGGTGTACCGCTCGATTTTGTCGGCGGCGCCTCGATGGGCGCGATTGTCGCCGCAGGGATTGCACTCGACTGGAGCGATGACGAGCTGGACTGGCGGATACGCAAGGCCTTTGTCGAGACCAATCCGCTGGACGACTGGACCCTCCCCGTCATCTCCATGGCGCGGGGCGAGAAGGTCGACCGGCGCCTGAAAGAGCATTTCGGGGATGTCGAGATCGCCGAACTGGTGCGCCCCTATTTTTGCCTGTCCTCGAACCTGGCCTCCGGCCGGCCGCATGTGCACCGGTCCGGCCGCCTGCGCGATGCATTGCGTGCCTCGATCGCCATTCCCGGCCTCTTGCCGCCCGTCGTGCTGCACGGCCAGATCCTGGTCGATGGCGCCGTCTTCACCAATTTCCCGGCCCGCGAGATGCGCGCCTTCCATCGCGGCGCGGTCGTCGGGGTCGATGTCACCCGCGCCCAGGGCCTCAATCCGGACGATTTCATCGATCCGCCGAGCTTTTTCGGCTGGGTGCGGCGGCACGGGCTGAAATCCCCGCCGCCGATCGCCTCCCTGCTGATGCGCGCTGCCACGGTCGGGGTGGCCGACCATCGCGATGTCGGACGCGAAGCCGCCGACCTGCTCATCCTGCCCGACACGCCGGTCGATATCCGGCAGTGGGACCGGTTCGACGAGGTGGTCGAGGCGGGTTACGAAGCCACACAGGACATGCTGGCCGGCATCAATGACGAGATGCGTGCGCGGCTGGGCCTGCCGGTACCGGCCGGGGCCTGACCGCCTAGTCGCGCCAGAACTGCCACCAGGCCGGCTCATCCTCCACTTCCAGTCCGAGCCAGGCCCGCACGCGGTCCTGGGCGGGATCCAGCCGGGTCCAGACCGGCAGGCGCGTCTCGATGGCATTGTCGACCGCCGGGCTGAAGACAGACACGGCAAACGCCAGCCCCACGACCGTGACCAGCAGCGTCAGCAGGGGTTTGAGAATGTCGCCCAGAAACCGGATCAGCCCACCCATCTCGCTTCCCCCGACCGCGCCGCCTAGAAGGGCGGGTAGTTGTCGGACCAGTCGCGCAGCACGATGGTGCGCTCGGCGGTCTCGGTCATCACGCAACTCGTCTGTTCCAGGCTGGCATGACTGCCGCCTTCGAAGATCGAGGCGAGAAAGGCACAATCGGCATCGCGTTTGGCGATCCAGGCGCGCTGCGCGTCACGCAGCGCCGCCGCGCGTGCCCCGTCATGGCGTACGCGCAAGGCATCATAGGCCTCGTTGAGCGCGGCATCCCAGGCCTCGAGCTCCTGCGCGGTACAGCCAATCATGCCGGCATTCGTCCCGCCATCCTCGTTCAGACGGATGCAGGCCTCGGTGAAATCGCCGATACAGGCGCGCGACGTTCCGTCCTGCCGTCCCAGACACATCGCAACCGTATCCGACGCGCCCAACTGCGGCATTATGCTGGCCGGAGCCGGGACAGGCTTGTCGCCCTGTGCGGCGAGCAGTGTGGTGGCGGCAAGAATGGATATCAGCATCATGGGCAACCTCGTGGCGGCCGGGAGCCTAACAGGAACGGCCGCCTGACGCACCGGTTCCCCGCGGGCGGCAGAACGCTCAGCGGTATTCCGGATTGGGATGGTCGAAGCGGGCGCCGTCATCCCACGCGCGCCGCGAATTGCCCTCCGCCGGCAAGCCGCCATTGCGCTTGAGCAGCGCGGCCAGATGCATGAGGTTCCAGCTCATGAAAGTCGTGTTGCGCTGGGTGAAGTCATTCTGCGGCCCGCCGGAATACGGGTCCAGATAGGACGGTCCCGGCCCCGCCTCGCCGATCCAGCCGGCGTCGGCCTGCGGCGGGATCGTGTAGCCGACATGCTGGAGCGCATAGAGCACGCTCATCGCGACATGCTTGATGCCGTCCTCATTGCCCGTGACGATGCAACCGCCAACCTTGCCGTAGTAGCCATACTGGCCCTTCGCGTTCATGTCGCCGGACTGGGCATAGAGGCGCTCGATCAGCATGCGGGCGACCGAGCTTTCCTCGCCCAGCCAGATCGGCGTGCCAACCACGAGGATGTCCGCCGCCTTCACATGCGCCCAGATCAGCGGCCAGTCATCGCGCTCCCAGCCATGTTCGGTCATGTCCGGATAGACGCCATGGGCAATGTCGTGATCGACAAGACGGATCATCTGCGTCGCCACGCCCTGCTTGTCCATGATCGCCTGCGAGACCTTCATCAGGCCTTCGGTATTGGAGACGTCCGGCGATTTCTTCAGCGTGCAGTTGATGAAGACGGCTTTGAGATCGGAATAGTCGGCCATGAAAAAAGCTCCGGGAGATTCTCCCGGAGCTTAGCATATACCGAGCGGCGACTGCCCTACGCTGTCTCGCCGAACAGTTCCCGGCCGATCAGCCAGCGGCGGATCTCCGACGTTCCGGCGCCGATCTCGTAGAGCTTGGCGTCGCGAAGCAAGCGGCCCGTGGGATATTCGTTGATATAGCCGTTGCCGCCCAAGAGCTGGATTGCGTCCAGCGCCATCTGGGTGGCGTTCTCGGCGGCATAGAGGATGGCACCCGCAGCGTCCTTGCGCGTCGTCTGGCCGCGATCGCAGGCCTGGGCGACGGCATAGACATAGGCGCGCGTGGCGTTCATGCGCACATACATGTCGGCCAGCTTGCCCTGGACCAGCTGGAATTCGCCGATCGAGCGGCCGAACTGCTTGCGCTCGCGGATATAGGGCATCACCACGTCCATGCAGGCCTGCATGATGCCGACCGGGCCGGAGGAGAGCACGGCGCGCTCATAGTCGAGACCCGACATCAGCACTTCCACACCGCCATTGAGCGGACCCATGACATTCTCTTCGGGGACCTCGCAATCCTCGAACACCAGCTCGCCGGTCTCCGAACCTCGCATGCCCAGCTTGTCGAGCTTCTGGGCGACGGAGAAGCCCTTCATGTCCTTCTCGATGATGAAGGCGGAAATGCCGCGCGAACCGGCATCGGCATCGGTCTTGGCATAGACGATCAGCGTGTCGGCCGACGGCGCATTGGTGATCCACATCTTCGCGCCGTTGAGGACGTAGCGGTCGCCCTTCTTCTCGGCTTTCAGGCGCATTGAGACGACGTCGGACCCGGCGCCCGGCTCGGACATGGCCAGCGAACCGACATGCTCGCCGGACATCAGCTTGGGCAGGTATTTCGTCTTCTGGGCGTCATTGCCCCAGCGGCGCAGCTGGTTGACGCACAGATTGGAGTGGGCGCCATAGGACAGGCCCACCGAGGCCGAGGCGCGGGAAATCTCTTCCATCGCCACGACATGTTCCAGATAGCCCAGACCGGATCCGCCGAGCTCTTCCTCGACGGTGATGCCCAGAAGGCCGAGATCGCCCATCTTGCGCCACAGATCGTGCGGGAAGACGTCGGTCTGGTCGATTTCGGCCGCGCGCGGCGCGATCTCGTCGGAAGCAAAGGAACGGACGGTGTCGCGGATCATGTCCGCGGTGTCGCCCAGGTGGAAATCAAGCGTGGGGTATTGGTTCGAAATCATGTTGCGCGATGTATCACGCGGACGGGACCGGTCAAGATAGAGGCGTGAAACGCGTGGAAAACTTTACCGGGCTTCGACGGTAACACGCCGATTTTTTTTCAACCGTCCCAGCCATACCGAGCCAAGCGACCACGCAGCCGCCAGCATGAGGAAAACACCTGCAATCAGCGCCCAGGCATCCCCGGTCAGGCTGCGCTCGGACCACATCCGGCCCCAATCGCCCCAGGTCATCACCGCACCGAAGGCCGTCACCACGGCGCCGGCTGCCAGCGAGGCGATATAGCCCCAGCTGCCATCGTCGGACTTGCCGACCGGCTTTTCCTCGGTCTCCGGCGGCAGATCGGCGGCCAGATCGCGCGGCGAAAAACTGTCCTCGTCAGAATCCTGGATCAGAGGATCGTCGCCCTCGAGCAGATCATCCTGCCGGACTTCGATTTCGGCGTCTTCGGTCTCGTCACGCTCGGCCTCGACCTCGCCGACGGCGCCATGGCTTTCGGCCGGCACGTTCGAGGCATGCGGCGGCGGTGTGTCCTGACCGGCAACGGCAACGGCGCGCTCGACGATTTCCGTGATTGCCGCTTCCGGTGCAGGCTCGGTCTCGACAGGCTCGGCCACTTCGTTTTCCGCGACGGGTGCCGTATCTTCAGCGGCTGTCTCGGCTTCTTCCGGCTCGGCTTCGCGCTGCCGAACAGCAGTCGGCACCATGACATCGCCATCGGTCGGGTTTGGCCGGAAACGGGCCGTCATCACCGAGGTGAAGGCATAGCCCAACTCGACCCGCAGGGGCAGTTCCGGCACCGGCGCGACCGGCGCAGCGGTTTCCTCGGCCGGGGCCGGCACTTCAGAGGCAACCTCTTCGACCTCGACAGCCTCAAGACCCGGCAGTGCGATAAGGGCGAAGCCAAGCGCTGTATCCGCCGGCAGATCGAAGGCCGGCTCAGCAGCTTCGGGCTCCTCCGAAACGGCTTCGGCCAGTTCCTCGCTCATGCGGGCCGCAACCAGCGCTTCGGGCGTGCTCGCTTCGGTTTCAACCTCAACGGCCAGATCTTCGACCGGAGGCTCGACAGCCTCCTCCAGCACAGCTTCAGCCGGCTGTTCAGCAGCGATATCGTCCTCGTCCACCGCCTCATAGGCAGCCTCGACCGGCGCGTCGCTCATGTCCGAGACAGCGGCTTCCACCGACGCCATGTCGTGATCGTCCGCCAGCGCCTCGCGCTCTTCCAGCGGCATGGCCTCGACCGTGGCGAGGATGCGGGCGATCTCCGCTTCGGCTTCGGCGCGGCTGGAGATGCGGCGGTCCGGCATGGGCGGAGGCGGCGGTGCATAATCCTCGACCGGTTCGTCCCGGCCGCCGGCAATGGCGCCTTCCAGCACACGCTCCTCGCGGGGGTGCTCGACCTTGATTACCAGCTCGACTGAGGGACGCTCGGCCCGCGCCGGCACCATCGCGTCCAGGAAAGCCCGGCTTTCTGCCTCGCGGCGCGCACTGGTGCCGTCACCATGCGCAGCCAGCGCCTCGGCGGCGGCGTCCAGACGACCCTCATAGAGATAGCGGGCAACGTCGGAATTGCGGAAAGCGTCACGGCCGATATCATGAATGAAGGAAACCAGCGCGTCGCGCTGTCCGCGCGCCAGCGGAATGTCCGCGATCTCGTCGATCGCCGTTTCGGCCTGCATGACGTCGTAGATCAGCAGCAGCGACGCCTCTTCCTCGGAGACCTTGATACCGCCGCGCGCTGCGGCCCGGTGGCCATAGCCCACGACCCAACGGCCGTCCGCCCCACGGATCGCCGTCTCGCGGAAAGGTTCGAACCGCTTGATCAGCTCACGCGCGGCCGGAGAGGATTTCAACTGCGGTTTTGTCATGTTCCGTTTCGAGACATTGCCCTGGCCCTGTCCACTCCCCCTGCAAGCGGGGCGCCGCAGCGCTAGTCCTGCGGTCCGCGGAAGACGTCCGTCGTGCCGATGGCGGTGAAAGGCGCGAAGAATCCGCCGCCCGAACCGCCACCGACCAGAAAGATATCGCCGCCCAGCAGAGCGGCATCAGCGCCGGTTCGCGGCGACGGCATGGCTGCTTCCTCGCGCCAGCCGCTTTCGCCCGGCGCCCAGGACACATGATCCTGCAGCGTGGCGCCGCCGTCTGCTGCACGGCCGCCGAAGACATGGATCCGGCCGGCCCGGACAACCGCCGCCAGCCCCGACCGGCCACCCGGCAGCGCCGGTCCGGTCGTCCATTCACCGCTTTGCGGGTCGAATACATCGTGCCGGTCGACAGCGCCCTCTGTCGTCGCGCCGCCCAGGACATGGACGCGGCCATCGATCACGACAGCCGCGGTGCCCCGGCGGGTGATCCCTTCCGGGGCCTCCAGGGTCGACCATTCGCTGGCTTCCGGGTCGAAGACAAAAACGGATACGTCATCGCGCACACCGCCAATGGCATAGAGCTGACCTTCGACGGCAACCAGCGAGAAATCCGCCTTCGGCGCCGGCATGGCGGCTTCGCTCTGCCAGATATTGCCCTCGATGGAGAAGGACCACATGCGCGCACTGGGACCGACCACCGCGGTTTCGTCAGCGGCATAACCGCCAGCGGCGTAGATGCGCTCGCCGGTCGCTGCCATGCCGAAATGCTCGAGCCCGCGCGGCAGCGGCGTTTCCGGGAACCAGCGCTCATAGCCGGGATCATAGCTTTCGAACTCGTCGCGCGGCGATGTCAGGCCCGAACCGCCAGCGGCAAAGATCCGGCCGTCATGCACCACAACGGCAAGACCCGCGCGCGGCGCGTCCAGCCGGGCCGTCTCTTCCCAATGCCCGCCATCCGCGACGTCCTGGGCCAGAACAGCCGGACCGGATGCCAGAAGCACCGCTACAAGACCTGTCAAAACACGCACGCTGTCACCATTCGTCAGCCGGGGGCCCGTTGCCGGGACACCCCCTAATATCATCACAACAGGACCAGTGTCGCCAGTCCCAGAAAGGCCAGGAAACCGACCACATCGGTCACTGTGGTCACAAAGACCGACGAGGCTACGGCCGGGTCGGCGCCGGCGCGCACCAGGCCCAGCGGCACGAGAATGCCGGACAGGCCGGCGCAGGCGAGGTTCAGCACCATGGCGATGGCGATCACGCTCGCCAGTGCGACGTCCTGGAACCACAGGATGGTCACCGCGCCCATCACGACCGCAAAAATGAGCCCGTTGACCGTGCCGGTTGCCAGTTCGCGCCAGATCACCCGCATGGCGTTGGCCGCGGTCAGATCGCGCTCGGCAATCGAGCGCACCGCAACGGCGAGCGACTGGGTACCGGCATTGCCGCCCATCGAGGCCACGATCGGCATCAGCACGGCGAGCGCAACGACCTGTGAGATCGCGCCCTCGAACAGGGCGATCACACCGGACGCCAGCACTGCCGTAGCCAGATTGACCAGCAGCCAGGGCGCCCGCGAGCGCACGGAGCGCACCACGGTGTCGGCCAGGCCCGCCTCGTTCACACCGGCCAGGGCGAGCATGTCTTCCTTGTTCTCGTCCTGGATGACGTGAACGATATCGTCCAGCGTCAGCATACCGGTCAGCCGCCCGGCACTGTCGACCACCGGCGCGGAGACCAGATGGTATTTCTGGAACAGGTAGGCGACCTCTTCCTGGTCGGTCTCCGGGTCCACGAGGATGCGTGGCGGCTCCATCAGGTCCGACAGGGCCACATCGCGCCGCGCGCTCAGGAGGCGGCAGACCGGGATCTCGCCGACCGGGCGGAAGCCGGTATCGATGACGAAGAGATCGTGGAACTTGTCCGGCAAATCATCCGAGGCCCGCATATGGTCGAGCGCATGCCCGACCGACCAGAATTCCGGCGCGGCAACGAATTCGCGCTGCATGAGACGGCCGGCCGTCTCGTCCTCGAAGGCCAGGCTCTGCTCGACCGCCTGACGGTCGATCTCGGAGATTTCCGCCAGAACGGCCGCCCGGGTCTCCGGGTCGAGCTCCTCGACAACCTCGGTGGCATCGTCCGAGTCGAGTTCCTGGATCGCCGCCGCCAGATGCGACGGGTCCAGATAGGCCATGACGACTTCACGCGTGTCCGGCTCGATCTCGGCGAGCACTTCACCGGTGAAGATATCGGGCGCGAGCGTCGCAACGCCCTCCTGCTGCCCGGCGGTGAGCTGTTCGAGCACGTCGGCGATGTCGGCGGCGTGCAGCGGCGCCAGCATGCGCCGGATCGCGTCGCCATCGCGATCGGCAATGGCCTGCCGGAGATTGCCGACGAATTCGGGATCGACATCGGCCAGGGCATGAGAATCGACGGGGAGGTCGTCTTCGAATGCGGCTTCGCCCATCTGATCCTCCTTACCGTGTCGCCATGCGTCCTACACTAGGGCTGGATCGGTTCGAAATCGAGACCGGGTGCCGTCGCAAATGCGGAAATTTGCAGAGAATTTACACGCCCGGAGCCTGCAGCCGTTTGCTCCCGGGCGCCATCGGCACCCAGGATCTGCGCCCAGAACCCGCTCGGCCCGCGCTCCTTCGCAAAACCGGCCGCTGTTTGCTGCAGAAAACATACTGAAAAGCGCAAGTCACGAAAGACAAGAAAAATATATAAAATGGGACGCAAAAAGATATAAATGCCAATTATATATTTTAATTTAGTTGCACTTTTGATAAATTATAGTACTTTTTTTACTCGGACAAATTTGTTCGAATATTTAGAAAGAAGATATTATGACCGACAATAAGCACGAAAAGTCCAAGAAAAGCCCTGTGAATCCCGTTCAGGCGCCTCAGGAAAAAGCCGCCGGCACTCCCGAGGCCAAGCCCAGCACGCCGGACACCAAGTCCAGCCAAAGCTAGGCTAGCCACCGCCCGGCGACCAGAACGCCACCCGGTCGCCGGGCGGCGCACCACTTCATCGAGCAGGGAAGGGACACATCATGATGCATCGTATTTCGACCACCTGGGTTACCTTCAGAAGCCCGTTCCGCCTCGACAGTACAGACGGCGAATGGCCGGCCGGCACCTACGCAGTCGAAGCCTCGGACGAGTCGATTTCCAGCTTGTCATTTCAGGCCTTTCGCCGTGTTCACACGCGCATGATTGCGCTCGGCCGGCGCGGGTGGTCCGGCTTGCCACGGCCGGTCGAGATCGTTCCGTCAGAGCTGGCCGCCGCGCTTGCCACGGATCGTGACGGTCTCGATCGTGCCGAGGATGAAGGGATGACCGCCTCTTAAACCACCCCTCCCGACCTTCCACCCCGGAGCGCACCGTCGAACGTCCGGCCCGGGCGTCAGGCCGTCGCCGGTCGCGCGAGGTCTGCCTGGCCCTGGCGTCGACCGCATGCCTCTTAACCGCGGCGTCCGCCCTGGCGCAGGACACCCGGCCACCGGATCAAGCCGGTCTCGGCAGTGCGGGCGGGAACTGCGCCCCGGGCTATCGAACCGGCGAGGGGCACGCGTGCATACCCGTCGCAATCCCCGACAATGCCTATGCCACCGCCGGACTCTACGACCGGGGCTGGCACTGCCGGTACGGGTTCCGGCGTGACGATGCCGCCTGCATCGCCGTCACGGCACCCGGCAATGCCCACCTTGTCGCATCGGGAACCCGCTGGGAGTGCGATCGCGGATATTCCCGTGCCGGGCCGGCGTGCGAGGCGATCCGGCTTCCTGCCTACGCCTATCTGACCGATACCGGCTTCGGGACGGGATGGGACTGCGAACGCGGCTATACCGAACACGCCGGAGCCTGCCAGCGCGTGACTGTTCCCGAAAACGGCTTCCTCACCAGCAGCCGCTACGGTGGCGGATGGGATTGTTTACGCGGCTATCGCCAGACCCTGTCGCATTGCGAACCCGTTGAGGTTCCCGCAGGCGCTCACCTCAACGATGCCGGCAATGGATGGATCTGCGATCACCCGAGCCGAAATGCAGACGGCACCTGTCGACCCAACTGACAGCACACGCCAGCGCACCGCATCTGCTGCGCGATCGGCCAGAAAACAGAACCCGCCCTCGCGCCAACGACTTGAACGGTCGTTGCCGGTATCGAGAGGACATCGCCGGCAGCCCTCCAGCACCAAGGCTTCAGTCGGGGCACTTCTTCACCCGCAGCAAACGCTCAGCAGACTGCCGCACGAGGCTTGAAGCCCGCAGGGCGAAGGATGGTGCGGTCGAGAAGACTCGAACTTCCACGGGTTTTACCCCACAGCGACCTCAACGCTGCGCGTCTACCAATTCCGCCACGACCGCACGTCATGGAGGCGCGGGAGATAGCAACATCGCCGCGCCTTGTGAAGAGTGTTCTGCAACGCTTTATGCAGCAGCAAAGAATTCATTGGCGTCGGCGGGCCCGGTAATGGACACGGCAACGCGATCGCCCTGGATGATGACATCGCCACGGGCGATCGGATGATTATTGGCCAGGATCCACACCTGGTCGTCCTCGCCGGTATCCAGGGGAATCACCGCGCCCCGGCCCATCCGCAGGAATTGCTGGATCGGCATTTGCGACCGGCCCAGAAGGACCGAGATTTCAACGCTGACGGATCCGATCTGACTCACGTATGAGCTCCTGCTCTTGCGGTTCGCGGCTTCGGGACCGATGTTTGGGCCGATACGGTTTCGCGAGCGTTAAGATAAATGGATAAGGCAATACCGCCGGTCGAATGGGCCGTCTCCGAGGGCCAGGTGCCCTACCCGCAGGCGCTGGCCTTCATGGAAGCGCGGGCGGCGGCGATTGCCGACGGCACGGCCGGGGAACTGGTCTGGCTGCTCGAGCACGCACCGCTCTACACGGCCGGCACCAGTGCCAGGCGCGAAGACCTGCTGATGCCTGACCGCTTTCCCGTCTACGAGACGGGCCGCGGCGGCGAATACACCTATCACGGGCCGGGCCAGCGCGTGGCCTATGTGATGCTGGACCTGACCCGGCGCGGCCGCGATGTGCGCGCCTTCATCCAGTCGCTGGAGCGCTGGCTGATCGGTGCGGCTGCCCAGTTCGGTGTTGAGGCCGGCCCCCGCGACGGACGGGTCGGTGTCTGGGTCGATCGCGGCGCCGGCCGCGAGGACAAGATCGCCGCCATCGGCGTACGCCTGCGCCGCTGGGTGTCCTTCCACGGCATCGCCTTCAATGTCGATCCGGACCTGTCCCATTTCGGCGGCATCACGCCCTGCGGCATCTCCGATCCGCGCTATGGCGTCACCAGCCTCGCCGACCTCGGCCATAAGGTGACAATGGCCGACTTTGACGCTGCCTTGCATCTGGCCTTCCTGGATGTGTTCGGCGAAGCCCGGCGGGTCGACGCACCGGCTCTTGCAAGCGCCGCCTGATCGCAGCCCGGCTACAGCACGAACGGCGTCAGGGCGAAGGGCAGGATGACCAGTCCGGCAGCGACCCAGCGAGCCGGCCCCATGGCCCGCCAGCTGCGCGCCAGGCCGCGGCGCCAGCCCGGCGTCTCGCGCGCCGTCTTGGCCAACCGAAGCGCATAGATCGCTACACCGGTGCCGGCCAGCGCCGTCAGCGCCGCGCCGAACAGGAACCAGAGCGCCTTGGTCCAGTAGCCGCCGAACGTGCCGAAATGCAGCGGGTCGGCAGCCTCGGCGATCCGCTGGTGTGCACTCAAGCGCGCCGGGTCGACCACATCGAGCAGCACCCCGGTCCGCGGATCGATCCAGGCCGTATTGGCCCGCGGGCGGACGAGAATGGCGCGCCCGGTATGACCATGCACTTCGGCGGGCGTCTCCCGGTCCGGCGGCCAGAACACGGCCTCGATCCTGAAGTCCGGATGCCGGGCCATCAAGGCGGCAATGCCGGCGTCGATGGCTTCGCCTGTGCCCAGCTCCCGCTCCAGGCCCGCCGTTTCCGGCAGTTCCGGATCGTCCCCGTTGGCGGCCGGTGCACCGGCGCCCAGCACCTCGACGAGATACCACAGCCCGGTGACGATCATCAGCACCACGAACCAGAGCGACCAGACGCCCGCCACCCGGTGCGCATCGCCGATCCAGGCCCGCGCCGTGCGGCCGCGCGGCAGACGCAGGAAACCGCGCCACCATTTCTTGTAGACCCAGAAGGACGTCACCAGCGACACCGCCAGGAAGACCGCCGCCAGCGCGACGATCGGCACCCCGTATTTCACCGGCAGCATGAGATGACGGTGGGTATTGCGCAGGAAGCGCTGCACGCCAGCCCAGGGGCCCGTGCCGGTTATCTCCCCCGTGCGCGGATGGACATAGACATGCGTCGACACGCCATCCCGGCGCAGAACGGCGTCGAAGGCCGCCGCCGGATGGACCGGCGCATAGACGATCATCCGCCCTTCCCCGCCGGTCTCGGCCATGACGGTCTCGCCGACCCTGCCCCAGCTGGCACGGTCCTCCATCGCTGTCGGTGCCGCCCACATCGCCGGGCGCAGCGCCCAGTCGATCTCGTAGGAGAAGACGGCCAGCGTGCCGGTCAGGAAGACGAAGGTAAGGAACAGCGACAGCTGCAGGCCGGCCCATTGATGCACGCGCCACCAGGCCGAACGGGCTTTCGCCTTCCGCCCTGCCGGTGCGTTCGCCTCACGGGTCACGGCCTGCGCATCCATCGCCGGGCTACCAGCGCCGGGTCAGTTCGACGAAGACCGAGCGCGGGGCGCCCGGGAAGTGGCCGGTACGGTCGATGAAGCCGCTCGACGCATAGGTCTCGTCGAACAGGTTGTCGATCCGCAGCAGCGCTCGCCAGGCGTCGGTCTCGTAGATCACCGAGGCATCGAAGACGACGTAGGGCCGCACTTTCTGGCCGCTGATCGACTGGCGTACATCGACATAGTCGCCGCCCAGCGCCACCGCCGTATTGATCTGCGGGAACTGGTAGCGGGTCCAGAAGCCGGCCGTGTGCTGCGGCGCATTGGCAAACCGGTCGCCGACCGAATTGGTCAGCGCATTCGTCCCGGCATCGCCGGTGATCAGCGTGTCATTGTAAGCGTAGGACACGGTCGCGACCCAGTTCGAGGTGATGTCCGCCGTCACATCGAACTCGAAGCCCTCCGAGGTGACCTCGCCCAGCGCCACCAGATCGTCCACACCGTCATTGCCGACATCGCCGCGCGGGTCGGACTGCAGCACGTTGGAGCGCACGATGCGGTAGATGGAGGCCGAAGACTGGACGTGCCCGTCCAGCAATTCGGTGCGCACGCCCGCTTCCCAGATCTCGCCAGCGCTGGGATCGAACGGACCGCCGGCCTGGGGATCCTGGCTGGAGATGGATTGCGGCTCGAAGCTTTCAGCCCACTGGGCAAACAGCGAGATGTCCTCGCGCAGGCGATAGACGCCACCCGCACGCCAGGTCGTCGCCTCGTCCTGGAAACCGTCACCGGTGATCAGGTCGGTGTCCTCGAAGCGGTCCTGGCGCACACCGACCACACCGATAAAGCGGCCGATCGTGGCCTCGTTCAAGAGGTAGATGCCCCGGCGTTCCTGTTCGCTGCGCGTCAGGCGATAGCCGGCGCGCGGCGGCAGGGCGTAGGTCGACGGGTCGGTGACGCCGTATTCCGGCGTGAACAGGCTGAGCGGCGTCGGCAGACCAGCGGTCGGCACATTGCGGCCGCGCAGGCTGAACCCGAGGAAATCGGATTCCTGGGTATACCAGTCGACCCCGGCCAGCAGACGGTTGTCGATAGCGCCGAAGGCATGGCTCCAGATCGCATTGGCGCCGAAGGACCAGCTCTCATTGCCGCGCTCCTGGTCGCGAAATTCGCGGATCGAGGCGTCGACCGCGCCATCGCCGTCCGAATCGAACAGGCCGCGCGGCTCGTGATATTGCTGCGTCTCCTCGCCCTCATTCCAGCGCAGGCCCGCATCGAAGGAGAGGCTGGAGGTCAGATCATACTCGATCCGCGCCTGCAGGACATTCGAGACCAGGCGCAGGAAGTCGCTGTCTTCATTGTGGTTCCAGCGGCGGTCGGTGAGGAAGTTGCCGGCATCGTCCGTCGGCACGCCGCGCAGGCGATTGCCCCCCAGATCCTGATCGTAACGTGTCGCCTGCAGCAGGATGCGGCCGCGATCCAGCGCGATCGCCAGGCCGGCGTCGAAGATTTGCGTCGTGCTGTCGGCATTGCGGCGCGGCTGGTTCATCGTCTCGTAGAAGACGCCGGCGCGGCCGGACACGCGGTCGGTCAGCCCGCCTTCCAGTTCGGCGGACGCGCCATAGCGGCCTTCGGTTCCGGCGACCAGGCTGGTCTGGGCGGCAAATTCCTCGCCCGGCGTCTTGGTGATGTAGTTGAACAGGCCGCCCGGTGCGCCCGGACCGTAGAGCATGCCCGCCGGCCCCTTGAGAAACTCCACGCGCGACACGTTGAACAGCTGCGGCACCGAGAAGCCGGCATAGGGGTCGCCGCGCAGCCCGTCGAAATAGATCTCTTCCTGGCGGAACCCCCGCGCTGTCACACCGGCATAGCTGAACACGCTGACGCCGGAGAAATTGCGATAGAGATCCTGGGCATCGCGTGCGCCCTGGTCCTCGATCAGCTGCTCATTGATCACCTGCACCGTCTGGGTGGACAGCAGCGGTTCGACCGGCAGCTTGCCCGAGCTGATCTCGCCGACGCGGTAGAGCGAGCGTGCCCGTCCGGTGACGATGACGACGTCTTCGTCGGTGTACTGCGTGGCGCTCAGGCTAGCCGCGGACTGAATCGCGAAGGCCGGGACAGCCAGAAGGGCGAAGGCGCAACCGGCCAGGGCCGATGTCGTGAGAAGACGGGTCATGCGGAACAACTCTCAAACCTGCAATTAAGAATGAGACGCATAAATAACTTGTGAGCCGTTCCGTCAAGCACAACGCACTGCGGCTGCGCCCGTCAGGCGCAGCCGCACAAAAAGCGTTGCTGATTTGAAACAGGCTGGCGTGAGCCGTCAGCCCTGGCGCGACATGCGCGAGAACCAGATGGCAAAGGCCAGGATCACCAGCCAGAAGCCGATGAAAGAGGCCAGGCCGGTGGTCGCGGTCAGCTGTTCCAGCATTTCGGGGTTTTCCTGCAGGGCACGCTGGAATTCCTGCTGGAAGCCCGGCTCGTTCATCGCCTCGGCCAGCGCCACCTGATCGGAGGTATCGACGCCATTTTCGGCCGCAAAATCGATCATGGCGCTGTAGATGCCCGGCATCAGGCCGGCGATCGCGCCAATGCCCTTGCCGACAATGCCCAGCCCCAGGGGCAGGAAAGCCAGCCCGACACCGCGGCCGGCATGGCGGCGGCGATTGATGAAGAGCGACAGCACGAAGAACCAGACCGCCAGCATGCCGATCCATATGGGCACCGGCCCCAGTCCGAACTGGATCCGGACGAAATCGGCAATCGCCAGAACGGCGAGACCGGCGAGCAATGCGGTCGCCGACGCACGATAGATCGGCAGAAACAGAACGAGCGGATTCATGGTGCCTCCCAACGCCACACATAAAGACGGGGCCGCACAATCGCGGCCCCGTCCTTCAGGATCAAGTGATTTTGCCGTGTCAGACGGCGGCCGGCTTGAGACGGTAGGCGTAGAAGCCGACAGCACCGTTTGCCACCACGCTGATAATGATGCTGACCAGTGCGGCGCTCAGCCCGGCTGCCTGATAGCCAGCCGGATTGCTCAGCGATGCCCCTACGATCACCGGCATAAGGATTATGCTCAGCACGATCGATATCACGATCATTGCCACAAAAGCCGCGCCCGCCATCCAGCCGGACTGGCCGGCATCGTGGAAACGCTTGGCGAAGATGCACACCCAGCAGAACAGTAGTGCAAGACTGCCAACCAGGTTGATCAGCCCGCCGATCGCCGGAACCAGGGCGATGAATTGCAGAACAATAGCCGCCGCCACGATAGCGACCAGGCCCTGGGCGAACTCCATCGGGCCGAGCTTGCCGCTCGCGCCGATGAGGATACGCTGGGCATCCTTGGGATCGATGATGAAGTCGTTGAGCGCCATGTCCGTCTCCCGTTAGCTCGATGCGCGACACCTAGCGCGACTCGCTCGCAATGGCACGGCAAATTTCGCCGGGACTGCGTCAGCCCTGTTCGTCGGAGGGCGCGGCCGGTTCGACCGTCAGGATACGGATCGGTGCGGGCCCGTAGGCATTCGCGCCTGCCTGTCCCGCCGAAAGCCCGACCCACAGCGTATAGATCAGCCAGACGAGATTGCTCAGCCCCATCATCAGGGCAAATCCGCTGCCCGCTGTGAACAGGGTCAGCGGATTGAAGTCATCGCCAGCCAGAAGCGCTGTCAGGATCGCGCCGCCCATCAGCACGCCACCGACCGAGGTCAGGGCCAGGGTGATGGCCCAGGGGATGAGATGCAGCCAGGCCGAGCGGCCGGTATCGTGCAGGCGCTTGCCGTACACGCACACACCCACATAGATCAGGAACAGCCAGATCAGCCCGCCCAGCGCCGGGATTATGCCGGACAGCACATTGCCGCAGATCAGCAGGCCAACACCGATCCAGAATTCGCGCTGAGCTATCCGGCCGTTCGGATTGAGCAGGACATACTGCAGATCCATCGGTTCTCTCCCCCGAAAGCACGCCCCCAAGCGGGCCCGACGGCCAAGTAACGCACGACTCCGCCCCGGGGGTGAAGTCCTATTCGAACTCGATCATGAGTTCGTCTGCGGCGACGGATGCGCCGGGCTCGACCTTGATCGCCTTGATGGTGCCGTCGGTTTCCGCGCGCAGGACGTTTTCCATCTTCATTGCCTCGACGATGATGAGCGGTTCGCCGGTCTTCACCTCCTGGCCCTCGGCCACCTCGATGGCGACGACGAGGCCCGGCATGGGCGAGACGACCAGCTTGGCAGTGTCCGGCTTTTCCTTCTCCGGCAGGCGCACATGCAGCTCGGCCGAGCGCGGTGTGCACACAATGCCGACCGCCTTGAAGCCGCGATGGCGCAGGAGATAGCCCTCGGTCCGGTCGGAGAATTCCAGCGCGACGGAACGCCCGTCGATCTGCGCCTCGAACAGGTGCTGGCCGGGATGCCAGGCCGTCCTGACTGTCAGCTTGTCCGAAACCAGCGATGGCGCCCACACCGTGGCCTCGCCCTCACCGCGCATCTCGATCTCGACCGGGATGCGGCGCTTGTCGAGGAAGACCACCCATTCGCGCGTGGTCACCGTCTCTTCGGGGCGAAGACGCCCCTCGATCCGCCCCGCACGCCGCGTCAGCGTCTCGTGCACATAGGCCGCACAGCACGTCATCGCGACCAGCTGGTCCTCGCGCGGCGCGGTGCCATGGAAGCCTTCCGGGAAGTGCTCGCCGATATAGCCGGTATGGATGCGCCCGGCGCGGAAGTCCTGCTCGTCCAGCACGGCGGAGAGGAAGGGCGCATTGGACTGCAGCCCCTCCACATGCAGCCGGTCCAGCGAGGCCGCCAGCGTGTCGATCGCCGCCTCGCGGGTTTTGCCATAGCCGATCACCTTGGCGATCATCGGATCGTAGAAGAGCGAGATCTCGTCGCCCTCGCGCACGCCCGAGTCGATGCGCAGCATGCCTTCGCCCAGCTGGCCTTCTTCCGGCATGGAATAGCGCTTGAGACGGCCGATCGAGGGCAGGAAGCCACGATAGGGATCTTCCGCATAGAGACGCGCCTCGACGGCCCAGCCATCGATCTTCACGTCCTTCTGGGCGATTTCCAGCTTCTCCCCAGCGGCCGAGCGGATCATCTGCTCCACCAGGTCCAGCCCCGTGGTCAGCTCGGTGACCGGGTGTTCCACCTGCAGGCGGGTATTCATTTCCAGGAAGTAGAAATTGCGGTCCTTGTCGACGATGAACTCGACCGTGCCGGCGCTGTCATAATCCACGGCCTGGGACAGGGCGACGGCCTGCTCGCCCATCGCCTTGCGCGTCTTGGCATCGAGGAAGGGCGATGGCGCCTCTTCCAGGACTTTCTGGTTGCGCCGCTGCACCGAGCACTCACGCTCATTGAGATGGACCACATTCCCGTGCTTGTCGCCCAGCACCTGGATCTCGATATGGCGCGGCTCCTCGATGAATTTCTCGATCAGGATACGGTCGTCGCCAAAGGAGGATTTCGCTTCGTTGCGCGCCGCCTTGAACCCGTCCTTCACCTCGGCGTCCGAGCGGGCGATCCGCATCCCCTTGCCGCCGCCGCCGGCCGACGCTTTCAGCATCACCGGGTAGCCGATCTTCTGCGCCGCAATCAGCGCCGTCTCGGCATCATTGATCTCGCCATCGGCGCCCGGAATGGTCGACACGCCCGACTTCGCCGCCAGCTGCTTGGAGCGGATCTTGTCGCCCATCGCGTCGATCGCATTCACATTCGGCCCGATCCAGGCCACGCCGATCTCGGCCAGCGCCTTGGGAAAGGCCGCATTTTCCGACAGGAAGCCGAAACCGGGATGCACCGCATCCGCACCGGTCTGCTTGATGGCCTCGAGGATCTTGTCCAGCACCAGATAGCTTTCGCCCGGCGCCGGCGGTCCGATGAACACCGCCTCGTCCGCCATCTCCACGGCCAGGCTGTCCGCATCCGCCTCGGAATAGACCGCGACCGTCGCGATCCCGAGACGGCGGCAGGTCTTGATCACCCGGACGGCGATCTCGCCACGGTTCGCAATCAGTATCTTGTTGAACATGAACGGCCCCAAAGCATGGCGGGCGGACGCCCGGAATAGCCGCACCGGTTTAGCGTGCCGTCCCGCCGCGCGGCAAGCGCTGCACTGAGACTGGTGGGAAGACTAGTCGGCGCGCTCGCGGCCGGGACTGGCGAACCAGTCGGCCTCCAGCGCGCGCAAGCGCCCGACCACGGACACCAGGAAGGCCGTCGACCAGCCGATCAGCAGGAAGCCGGTAATCCCCTCCATCGCTGCCACCAGGCGCCAGCCGGCCGACAACACCACATCCCCATAGCCCAGCGTGGAAAAGGTGGAGGCCGAAAAATACAGCGCCTCCTCCAGCGTGCCGATCTCGCCCAGCAGCAGATAGAGGCCGGCAAACAGCCAGATCTCGATCCCGTGCAGTCCCAGCACACCCAGCACCACGGCCAGGATCAGCCCGGCCTGCAACAGCCGGTGCCCCGGCTCGCTCGCACCGTCGCCGCGCCAGCGGATCATCACCAGAAGCGCGCCCAGCCCGACCATATGAATAGCCAGGACCAGCACGATCATCACGCCGGAAACCGCCAATGCCGCAATCATCCCTGCTCCTGCTGTGCTGGACCAAGCCTTGATACAGGCATCCCAGGCGCTGCGAAAGCGGGCCGGGACTGCAACAGCCCCAATCCTGCAAGCATTTTTCCTGGCCGGAAGCCCGGCGAAGGCCGGGCGGAGTGCCGGGATCGACGGGAAACGCATCGCTTGAGATGATCTTCGGTCGGTCCCGGATCTGCAGCCTGCCTGCGCAGGCTGAAGCCTGCGCCCGCGAAAGCGGGTGTCCGGGAGAAAACGTGGCGGGTGGAAGACAGAGTGAGAACGCCGCAACAAGCACCGTCACCCTGACGAAAGTCAGGGCCCAGTTCATGAGGCGCGGTGCCCGCGATCTCGCACTTATCCCGCACATCGCCGACATTCGATCCGAGCCCGCCTGGCGAAAATCTCCCTTTACGATCTGGATCCTGACCTTCGTCAGAATGACGGTGCGTGGGGGCGGGGCCGGAAACTTATCCCCGCCCGCTCAACTGCGCTTAAGATCCTCAGCGGTTTCCGGGATGGGAGGCATGAGCTCAGTCCCTTGTGCCCGGGAGCGTGCGGAGCTCGTCCGCGCCTGGTGGGTGACAGCAT
>NZ_JBDWAS010000024.1:0-71000 GCF_039978735.1 Maricaulis sp. | reverse complement strand
CGGTCCCGCAAGGGATCCGGGTAAATCTCCGCGTGCGGGATGCCTCGGGCATCACCACCAAAGCTTCAAATCCGGACACGATGTCCGCCGTGCATCCCGCACCCCTCTCATCGCTCCAGGGCGCAAGCCCGTGGAGGGTTTCGCGCTGGGTGCCGTCAACACACGCCACTTCCCCCGGACTTGTTCCGGGGCCGGGGGAAGTGGAGTGAAGAGGCAGAAGAGAAAGCGCGGCTGCGTATCAGTGCACGGGCACAGCGAACTTTGCGAAGGCGGTGGCGACCTGTTCGTAGACGTCGCGTTTCCAGGGGATGATCAGGCCGGGGATTTCCTCGAGGGCGCCCCAGCGCCAGGCGTCGAACTCGACCTCGCCATGCTGTTCCAGGTCGATGTCGCTGTCCGATCCGGCAAAGCGCAGGGCGAACCAGCGCTGCTTCTGGCCGAGATGGCGCTTCTTGTGAAACTTCGGATCCTCGCGCACTTCAGGCGGATAGTCATAGGCCAGCCAGCCGGGGATCTCGCCAATGATGGAGACGCTGGCGGCGGAAATGCCGGTTTCTTCCTCCAGCTCGCGCAGGGCAGCTGTCCGGGCATCCTCGCCCGGGTCTATCCCGCCCTGCGGCAATTGCCAGTTCCAGGGCGGCGGTGTGCCTTCGCGGCGGCCCAGCCAGACCTGGCCGGCGGTATTGAAGAGGGCGATGCCGACATTGGCGCGGTGATGGGGCCAGATATCGTCCGCGCCGGCCATCAGTGATGGCCGCTCGAGGCAGCGGGCGCGTGGTCGTCGGCGCTTGCCGTACGGCGGGGTGCAGCCGATGGCGGCGGGGTTTCGGGCTGGGCCTCGGCGGCCAGCCGGGCTTCCAGGCGCCGCCGCGCCATCACGGCAGAGGGCGGTGCGAGCTGATAGCCGCGCATGTCCAGATTGGCGGCCCAGTCGCGCAATTGCTCGACGGTGGCCGGATAGGCAAAGCCGGTACCCAGGGCGGCGCCGTTCTGGATCGCCAGGGCTTCGAGCGCGAGCAGGCGCTCGTCGATCGAGGCCGGGCTGGGATCCTCGTCGAGAATACGGTCGGCGATGGCGTACTCGACATCGGTCGCATTGGCGGCGGCCTCGATCGTCGAGCGGCGGCCGGCACCGTCATGCAGGAAGGCGACGCCGCGCTGTTCCAGCGTGCCGAAGACCTGGCGCAGGGCGTCCTGGGAGGCCGAGAAACGGGCGCCGAGATAATTGGTCACACCGAAATAGCCCGTTGTACGGCTGAGCAGCCAGGCGAGGCGCCGGCCGTTTTCCTCGGCAGCGCCGTCGGCCAGCAGGGTGTGCGGGCCGGGGTCATTATTGGGATAGTCGAACGGCTCCATCGGCGCCTCGATCAGTACTTCATGACCGGCGGCGCGGGCCCGGTCGATCCAGGCCTGGAGGTTTTCGGTATAGGGCGCAAAGCTGAGCGCGACTTCGGGCGGCAGCTCGTCGATCGCAGCCTGGGTGACGGTGCGGTTCAGCCCCATGCCGCCGACGACGATGGCGATGGTCGGGGCGGCCGGATCGCCGTGGAAGGGCCGGGCATAGGCGCGCGAGGGGCGGGTGCCGTCGGGACCGATCACCGGCAGCAAGCCGCCCGGGCCGGGCTCGGTCAGCCCGGCAATCGGCGCGGCGCGCAGGGCATTCGGATTGGCCTGACCGGTCGACGCAGCGTGTCGGGCCTCGGCATCGGCCGGATCGGATCCGGCATGGGTGGACGGCGTGGCGTGGCCGCCGGCCGAAGCGGCGTTCGGCGTGCCGCCGAAACCGTCCCGCACGCCGGCGAGGCTCGCATCGGCGTGGTCTTCCGGTTCCAGAAAGCGGATCGGACGTTCGTCGGCGCCGTGATCATTGCGCAGGCCGTCATGACCGGCTTCGGCCGTGTGCTGGGGCAGGGTGACCGGCTCGAACCCGCCGCGGGCGGCAGGCGGTGCCGTATTGGCCTCGCCGAACAGGGCGACACCGACAATGACCAGCGAGAACAGACCGGCCGTCGCGAGCCCGGCGATCACGGGCGCGCGGATAGTCAGCAGCGGCTGGGCGTGGCGAAGAACGGCGGTCGTCATGGCTTCGGGCCTGTCAGGCAATTCCACAAGCGTCCGGCAGGGTGCGGACGCATTCGCCGCCTATGTGATCGATTCGGCCGTAAAAAACGGTTAACGGCGCCCCCCTTCCGGAAGGCGCCGCCAACAATTTTGCCATGGCAGGCGGCAGAGCCGCTATTGCAGCGAGGCCTGCTGGCTTTCCATCGTGCCGCGCAGGATCTCCAGCGCCCGGTGGAGCTGATAGTCCTCGTCTTCCGACCAGTCGGCCGGCGGCTGTTCGACAGAGGCGATATCGGTCTCGGCCCGGTGATCGCCATTCTCGTTCTCCAGCGCACCCGGCAGGTCGGCCTCGGAGGCGATTTCCGGCACTTCGTGCTCTTCATCCTCTTCCAGCGCCCAGGCGGAAATCTGGGTGTCCGGAATGATGCCGGTGGCCTGGATCGAACGGCCGGCCGGCGTGTAATAGCGGCCCGTGGTGAGGCGCAGGGCCCCGTCACGGCCGCCGCGCAGCGGGATGATGGTCTGCACCGAGCCCTTGCCGAAACTGGTCATGCCGACGAGTTCGGCGCGTTCGCGGTCCTGCAGTGCGCCGGCGACAATCTCCGCCGCACTGGCCGAACCTTCATTGATCAGCACCACGATCGGGGCGCCGTTCAGCCGGTCGCCCGGGCGGGCATTATAGCGCTGGGTGTCGCGCGGATCGCGGGTACGGGTGGAGACCACTTCGCCACCGTCCAGGAAGACATCGGTCACACCGATCGCCTGGTCCAGCAGGCCGCCCGGATTGTAACGCATGTCCAGGATCAGGCCCGGCAGCGGTGCGCCATATTCGTCCTCGAGCTCGGAGATGCCCTCCTGCACCATTTCCGTGGTGCGCTCGTTGAAGCCGGCGATGCGCATATAGGGCACGCCCTCTTCCAGGCGGGTCGCGACGGTGCGCAGCGGGATGGTGTCGCGCACCAGGGTGACGTCGAACGGATCTTCGTCCTCGCGGGCGACGGTGATGGTGACCGGCTCGCCGACAGCGCCGCGCATCAGGGCGACCGCATCGTCGACCGAGATGCCGACAATGCTCTCGCCGTCGACGGCGATGATCTTGTCATTGGTGCGCAGCCCGGCGCGTTCGGCCGGCGTGTCGGAGATCGGCGAGACGATGGTGATGAAATCGTCGCGGCGCGTCACTTCCATGCCCAGGCCGCCATATTCACCGCGGGTGGAGACACGCAGATCCTCGTAGCTGTCGGGATTGTGGTAGGTGGAGTGCGGGTCGAGCGAGGTCAGCATGCCTTCGATGGCGGCCTCGATCAGCTGGGCTTGGTCGGTGTCGGAAACATAGTCCGACTCCACCCGGCTGAGCACATCGCCGAAGAGTTCCAGCTGGCGGAAGGTTTCCGTGCGATTGTCCTGGCTGCCCTCGGCCGAGACCGCAATGGCCACCGCGCCTACAGCGAAGGCAACCATCGAAGCGAAGACATTGATACGCATGCGAGCTCGCGTCCTTTGAGCGCGATAGTCCTGTATTGGCGAGGTCACCGGCTCCGCAGCCACGGGGCCGGGTCGATCGCCACTCCGTCACGTCGCAGCTCCAGATACAAATCCGGTGCCGGTTGGGACTGGTCGGGCATCGCGCCGACGGGTTCGCCCGCCAGGACACTCTGACCCACGCTGGCATAGGTCACCGCCATGCCAGCCAGTACGATATAGTAGTCATCGCCGACATTGAGTATCAAGAGACCGCCGTATGTGTTGAACGGTCCCGCGAACTCCACACGGGCGTCGAAGGGCGAGATTACCTGCGCCCGCGGCCGGGTCCGAATGAAAATTCCTTCAGAAGCTGTGCCATCTTCGCTCACCTGACCGAAGCCGCGTTCGATCTCGCCGGCGGCGGGCGGGCGCAAGCGGCCCCGCGCATCGGCAAAGCGCAGGGTTTCCAGCGGTGTCACCGGGACGCGGGCGGAGACGAGTTCGCGCGGCGGCCGGATGCGCGGTTCGGGAACGGCGTCCTCGATCTCGCGCCGGCGCGGGCTGACCGTGGGAACCACTTCCGCCATGCGCGACAGCTCGCCGATCAGACTGCGGATCGAGCGGGCGCGCTCGCCGGCGGAGCTGGAGGCTTCCAGCAGGGCCACGGCTTCATTGCGGCGCCGGGCTTCCAGCGCGCGGCGTTCGGCGATCAGGGCCTGCAGTTCGAGACGCTGATCGGCCAGCGTATCCTCGGTCAGGGCAAGCGCCGACTGCTCGCTTTCGATGTCCGCGCGAAGGGTGCGCAATTCCTCCAGCTGGACCGACAGCGCCTCGGCCCGTTCCTGCAAGGCCGGCGCGACCTCCGCCATCAGCGCCGCTGCGCGGGCAGCATCCGCGGCATCGCCGGGTGCGGCCAGCACGGCCGGCGGGGTCTGGCTTTCGATGCGCTGGATCGCCGCCAGCAGGCCGATCAGGGCGTCCCGGTTCTCGCCGAGCCGGGCCAGAAGCCCGGTCTCGCGGGATTGCAGATCATCGAGCGAGGCCTGGGCTTCCAGGGCCGCCTGCTCGCTGGCCCCGACGCGCTGGCCCAGCTCGACCAGCTGGCGCTGCATCAGCGCGACTTCCGTTGCCAGTTCCTCGGCCTGCCTCTGCATCGCCTCGGCACGGGCCGCGGCTTCGCGCTCCTCTTCTTCCAGACGCGCAGCTTCATCCGGATCCGGCAGTACATCGCCAGTCTGGGTCTGCATCAGGGCAAGGGCAGCGATAAGGCTCAGCATGATGCCGGACGCGGGTCAGGGGCCATGGGTTCAGTCGCGGTGATAGGGCGTCCCGGCCAGGATCGAGACGGCCCGGTAGATCTGTTCGGCCAGCATCACACGGACCAGCTTGTGCGGCCAGACGGCAGGTCCGAAAGCGAGCATCAGATCGGGCTGGGGCAATTGGGTGCGGTCATGCCCGTCGGCACCGCCGATGCAGAACACGGCTTCGCGCACGCCCTCATCGCGCCAGCGGGCCAGCGTGCGGGCGAAATCGCGCGAGGTCATCGCCTTGCCGCGTTCGTCCATCAGCACCAGTTTGCAACCGGCGGGCAGGGCCGCGGCCAGCGCACGGCTCTCGTCGCTGGCCGATGTCAGGGACCGGTTGTCGATTTCCTGTTCGCCTGCGGGCCCGAGGCCGATCGCCCGGCCGGTCGCGCTCGCCCGTTCGATATAGGTATCGACGAGTTCGCGTTCGGGCCCGGCCTTCATGCGGCCGAGCGCTGCGATGGTGAGTTTCACCTACTGGGCCGTGGCTTCCGGCGACGCGGTGGCGTCGGGTTCGACGGACCACATCTTTTCCAGATTGTAGAAGCTGCGCACTTCCGGCCGGAACAGGTGGACGATGACGTCGCCGGCATCGATCAGCACCCAGTCACAGGTCTGCAGGCCCTCGACCCGGGCCTTGCCCTGGCCGTGCTCCTTGAGCTTGCGCACAAGGTGATCGGCCAGCGCGCTGACATGCCGCGCCGACCGCCCGGAGGCGACGATCATGATATCGGTGACGGAAGATTTGCCACGCAGGTCGATAGCCACGACCTCTTCGGCCTTGTCGTCTTCCAGCGAGTCGAGAATGAGTGTCTCGAGTTCCTCGACATGCGCGTCATCGCCGGTGACGCGAACTGCAGCGGCCGTTTCTTGCTCTTTACGGCGCGATAATTCCGTAGACAGGGCTGGTGTCCTCTCTGACATCCAAAAACAAACACGTCTTTCATAGCACGCTTTGCCGTCGCGTTCGAGACGCCAATCCGCGCTGAATCAGGCCTTCCGCGTGCTCCGGTGCCGCAGCGCGGTGGAGGAGTGCGGATGATAGGGCTCGGTCAGATAGGTCCAGGCCGGCGCCGTACAGCCGGCCAGGTGCCGGGCCTGGTCCTCACTGAGCCGGTCGCGGGCATGGATCTGCACCGCCGGCGACAGGCGAGCGCGAACCGCATCGGTCGGACGGGACACGACGGCGATCGGATAGCTCGCGAAAATCTCGCGCCAATGGCCCCAGCGGTGGATGCTGGACAGGTTGTCGGCACCCATGATCCAGACAAAGCGCACATCCGGATACCGGCGTTTCAGTGCGCGCATAAGATCGACGGTGCGATTGATCCCGAGGCGGGCCTCGATATCGCTGACCACCATGCGCGGTTCGTTGGCCAGCTCGGCGACGGCATCCATCCGCCGGACGAGATCGCCGGCCTGGCGCTGCTTCAGCGGATTCTGCGGCGAGACCAGCCACCAGACGCGATGCAGGTTGAGGCGGCGCATGGCGGTGCGCGCCACATGCAGGTGGCCGGCATGGGGCGGGTCGAACGTGCCGCCGAACAGGCCGATACGCATGCCCGGGGCCAGGAGTTCGGATTTCAGCGGCGCCGATCTCATGATGCCTCCCGCTCGAGCACGAGATCGTCGACATGGATGAGCGCGGCTGCGCGGCGATAGCCCAGCCGGGTCTCGATCTCCTCGGTGCGGCAACCGGCAATCAGCCGTGCATCGGCCGCGCTGTAGGCGCACACGCCACGGCCGACCAGCGCGCCCTGCGGGCCGAGAATGCGCACCGTCTCGCCGCGCTCGAACCGTCCGGCGACGGAGGTCACGCCGACTGGCAACAATGACTTGCCTGCCAGGAGTGCGGCTGCGGCACCGGCATCGACATGGATTTCCCCGGTCGGGCTTTCCGCGCCGGCGATCCAGCTTTCCCGGGCACTCGATGCGGTCCGGGCCGGGTGGAACCAGCTGCCATGGGAGGCGTCGCGCAGGCTGACCAGCGGATGCGGTGCCGT
The DNA here is from genome assembly GCF_039978735.1 of Maricaulis sp. Taxonomy (GTDB): domain Bacteria; phylum Pseudomonadota; class Alphaproteobacteria; order Caulobacterales; family Maricaulaceae; genus Maricaulis. Next base: position 64,168 of record NZ_JBDWAS010000024.1, on the reverse strand, counting down.
GCCCAGCGCGATGGCTGTGGCGCAGCCCGAGCGCCCGGCCAGCTCGGCCGCGAGGATTTTCGTGCGCATGCCGCCCGTGCCGACCGCCGCCTGGGCATTGGCCTCGCCGGCCATTGACCGGATGCGGTCGTCGATCACGGGGATATCGTGCAGGCAGGCGGCGCCGGGGTGCTTGCGCGGATCGGCCTCGTACAGCCCGTCGATATCGGACAGCAGGACCAGAAGATCCGCGCCGATCAGCTGGGCAACGCGGGCGGCCAGCCGGTCATTGTCGCCATAGCGGATCTCGTCGGTCGCGATCGTGTCATTCTCGTTGACCACCGGCACCGCGTTCAGCTCGACCAGCGTATTCAGCGTTGCCCGGGCATTGAGCCAGGAGCGCCGGTTCTCGGTGACGTCCAGCGTCATCAGGGCCTGGGCGGCGGTCAGTCCATGCGGTTCGAGCGCTGCATCCCAGGCAGCCAGCAGGCGCGGTTGTCCGGCCGCGGCGGCGGCCTGCTTCTGCTCGAGCGACAGGACGGGCTGGGTGAGGCCGAGGCGCGACCGGCCCAGCGCGACCGCGCCGGAGGACACGATCACCACGCGGCAGCCCCGGGCATGCAATCGAGCGATGTCGTCTGCGATCGCGGTCAGGACGGCAGGCCCGCCCTGCAGCAATGAGGAGCCGACCTTGACGACCAGCGTGCCGACGGCGTCGAAAGCAGGCCGTGTCACGGCGCCCAGCCGTCCTCGCCGGCTTGGGCTTCGCGGGCGGCCTCGATGCGGCGGTCCTCCAGCACGACATCCCAGGCCTTGCCGCAGATCTCCTTGATGCCGGTGCCGGCAACGCCGGAAATCCGCATCACTTTGCGGCCGCTGACCGCTTCGAGTGCGGCCACCTTTTCCGCGATATCGTCCTCGCTCATTGCGTCGATCTTGTTGAGCGCGAGGATTTCCGTCTTCGTGTCGAGCCCGGCGCCATAGGCTTCCAGCTCGCCGCGCACCGTCGTGTAAGCCGCTGCCACGTCTTCCTGTGTGCCGTCGACCAGGTGGATCAGCGAGGCGCAGCGCTCGATATGACCGAGGAAACGGTCGCCGATGCCGGCGCCTTCGTGGGCGCCCTCGATCAGGCCGGGAATGTCGGCGACGATAAAGCGCGAACCCGGGCCCAGATCGACCACGCCCAGATGCGGATAGAGCGTGGTGAAGGGATAGGCCGCGATTTTCGGATGCGCGCGGGAGACGACCGACAGGAAGGTTGACTTGCCGGCATTGGGCAGGCCGACCAGGCCGACATCGGCGATCAGCTTCAGCCGCAGCCAGACCCAGCGCTCCTCGCCGGGAAAGCCCGGCGTCGATTTGCGCGGCGCCTGGTTGGTCGATGATTTGTAGCGGGCATTGCCCTTGCCACCATCGCCGCCGCGGGCCAGCAGAACGCGCTGACCCACTTCTGTCATATCAGCGAGAATCTCTTCCTTGTCCTCGTCGAGGATCTGCGTGCCGGCCGGCACCTGCAGCACCACGTCCTCGCCGCCGGCGCCGGTGCGGTTCTTGCCCATGCCGTGCTGACCGGTATCGGCCTTGAAGTGCTGCTTGTAGCGGTAGTCGATCAGCGTGTTCAGACCGTCCACGGCCTCCACCCACACATCGCCGCCCTTGCCGCCATCGCCGCCATCGGGACCGCCATATTCCACATAGGCCTCGCGCCGGAAGGACACGCATCCCGCGCCCCCGTTTCCGGAGCGGACATAGACTTTGGCCTGGTCGAGGAATTTCATGATGAGGGCTTCTTGGCTGCAGCGTCAGTTTGAACCGGATGTCCATATAGGAAAACCCGGCGAAGATCAGTGGCTTTGTGCGGCGGTGGCTAGACGGCCGCCTCGCGCACCATGTTCAGACTGTTCGCCTTGCCCATGCGGGCCATGGCGAACAGGTTCGCGCTGCTGCCCGTATAGGCAAAGCCCAGCTTTTCCAGCACGCGGCCCGAGGCCGGGTTGTCGTCATAGTGGCCGGCAATGAGGCGGGACGCGCCCAGCGTCTGCGTGCCCAGCTCGACCAGGGCCCCGCCGATCTCGGTGGCAAATCCCTGACCCCACCACGGGCGACCGATCCAGTAACCGATCTCCCAGTCGGCTTTCGGTGTGCGCCGGAACACGCCGCCGCCACCGATCACCTCACCCTCGTGCTCGACCGTGAGCGACTGGTTGCCCTGCGGGGTCCAGGCCGCGCGGGTGATCAGCACCCACATCTCCGCGCTCAGCGACGGGTAAGGGTGAGGAATGCGGGCGGTATTCTTGGCCACATCATATTCGCCGCAATAGCGGGATATGGCGGGGGCATCGTCCAGCTCGGGCAGTCTGAGCAGGCATCTGGCCGTTTCGATCCGGGGTCCCATGGCCGGCGTCTCCGGGGGAAAGAAAAAGGGGAGGCGGTGGCCCGTCTCCCCTTTTCGCGCGTCTGGCGCTTCCGGACCCCGCTCTACGCGGTCGGCCCGGCTATGTCCCGGACCGCCTTACTCGGCTGCGTCGGCAATCGGTTCAACCGATACGAAAGCCTTGCCGCCAGACTTCTTGGCGAACTTCACGCGGCCTTCGGTAAGGGCGAAAAGGGTGTGGTCCTTGCCCATGCCGACATTGGCACCCGGATTCACCTTGGTGCCGCGCTGGCGCACGATGATGTTGCCCGGAATGACCGTCTGGCCACCGAACTTCTTGACGCCAAGGCGCCGGCCTTCTGAGTCGCGACCGTTACGGGACGAGCCGCCTGCCTTTTTGTGAGCCATGGAATAGCCCTCCTATAACGTTACGCGAGCGACTTGGCCGCTTCGATCCAGTTGTTAGCTTCAGCCTTGGCCTTCAGACCGGAGACGGTCTCGTTCAGGCTATCCAGGTCGGCTTCGGTCCACGCCGCGATCTGGGCGAAGGACGTCACACCGGCTTCGTTGAGCTTCTTGGCGAAAGCCGGGCCGACACCGTCCAGCTGGGTCAGGTCGTCATTGCCGGCCTTGGCAGCGGCCTTCTTCGGAGCCGCCTTGGGCGCTTCGGTCTTGGCTTCAGCCTTCGGAGCCGCAGCTTTCTTCGGGGCCGCCTTGGCCTTCGGAGCGGCTTCGGCCTTGTCGGCCGTCTTCGGCGCAGCCGTGGTCGACTTCAGTTTCGTCTTGGCGGTTTCGCCCGGTGCCACGATTTCCGCGATGCGCACGAGCGAGCCCCACTGACGGTGGCCCTTGGTGCGGCGGTAGTTCTGGCGGCGGCGCTTCTTGAACACGAGAATCTTGCGGGCACGGTTGGTGTCCAGCAGCTCGCCGATCACCTGGGCACCGTCGACGAGCGGCGAACCGACCGTGACACCCTTGTCCGAGCCGAGCATCAGCACATCGCCCAGCGCCATCGTGTCGCCGGCAGCGCCGTCGATCTTCTCGATGCGAATTTCGTCTCCGGCGGCGACGCGATACTGCTTACCGCCGGTCTTGATCACTGCAAACATGATCTCTCGATCCTTTTCTGCGACACGTCCGGCCCTTGTCTGGCGGGTCCGGCGGGTCCTTTTTCTTCACTCCGTATGCCCGGAGCGTTGTTCACTGTTTATGGGCCCGCACAGACGGGTCCGTGCGAGCAGGAGCGGGCGTTATACGCATGCGCAGCCAAGAGTCAATGAAATGCGCAGTCACAGCATGCGCAGCGCCATGCTGCGGGCCCGCAGTACTGCCCTCTTGATTTTGTCGGTCCGCTCAGTCAAAACCCCCGCTCCCCGTGCGGAGAGGTGCCGGAGTGGTCGAACGGGGCGGTCTCGAAAACCGTTGTGCCTTTACGGGTACCGAGGGTTCGAATCCCTCCCTCTCCGCCAGCTTTCCCTGTTTTCACGTATGTTGAACGTCCTGGCGCCGGCCACGGCCCGGTCCTGGCGCGTCGGCCTCAGCGGCACTTGTGGCTGTCATTCAGGCGGCTGGCCGCCCCCGTGTCCTTGAGGGGGCAGGCTTCAGGGCGATGAAGCGTGAACACCGCTGGCGCGCGGCCTCGTCTCTTTAAACGACCAGCATCAGCCGTTGCCCGTATGTCGTTTCCAGTTGTCGTATGAAATTTGAACCGCGTGTATCTTTTTTTGTTGACACTGTTCAGCACGATTGCTCTCGTCGTTTGTATAAAGAACGGGAGGCAAGGAATGTCGTTCAGGGGAATCTTAAGGTCGGGAATCGCGCTGGGTGCGCTGGCAATTGGCGGCACCGCGCTCGCTCAGGACGCTGCGCCGTCCCAGCAGGATGAGGATGTGATCGTTGTCACCGGTACCAATATCCAAGGTGCCCGGATCAACGAAGCGCTGCCGGTGACGATTATCGGCGAAGCGGACATTGCCGCGATCGGCGGTGTGGATGGCGAGGATCTGATCCGCGCCCTTCCGGCCCAGGGTAGCGTGCAGTTCCGCACGGACAACAACACCACCAACAACAATGCGCGTGGCGACGTCGCGTCGATCAATCTGCGCTCGATCGGTTCGAGCGGTACGCTGGTGCTGCTGAACGGCCGTCGCGTGGTCAATCACCCGTCGACCCAGGCCGAGCTGTCGACCCCGGTGACGACGACGAATGTGAACGCGCTTCCGGTTGCCGGCATCTCGCGCGTTGAAGTGCTGAATGACGGTGCGTCGGCCATCTATGGCACCGATGCTGTTGCCGGCGTGTTCAACACCATTCTCGATGACGATTACGAGGGGCTCTATGTCCGGGCGCGCCATCTGTTCGCGACCGGCAACGGCCTCGACGAGCAGACGCTGACCGTCAAGGCCGGCGACAATTTCAACGAGGGCCGGACCAATATCTCCATCTCGGCGGAATATTCGCGCCGTGATGGTCTTTTCGCGTCGGAAGTCCCGCTGGCGTCCAGCGAAGACCTGCGGCCCTTCCTCGTGGGAACGAGCTTCGAGGGCGACACGTCCTTCGATAACCGGGCCACACAGTCTCCCTGGGGCCAGTGGACGCTCAACACGACGTCGAGCACGCGGGTCCGTCAGAACGGCACGACGCTGACATCGACTGCGGGTGTGTTTCACTTCCAGCCGACCAGTTTTGCCGGTTGCCGCGCCGATACTGCCGGTGCCCTGTCGGTGCCAAACCTGTGTATCGACGATGGCAGCCTCGATCGCGATCTGCGTTTCGATGGTGCCTATGATCGCTCCATCATCTCGGACCGCAATCGGTTCAACGGCTTTGCTTTCGTCAATCACGATCTGGACAATGGCGTGCGCCTGTATGCCGAGTTCGGCTATTATTACGCGGAAACCCAGTCGACGAACGAGCCGCGCAACGGCATCGCAGCCACCGAGATCTCGGTGCCGGCGAACTACTATTACAACCCGTTCGGCCCGATCACTTTCTCGGACGGTTCGATCAATCCGAACCGCCTGCCCGGTCTGACGAACGTGCCGGCGGAAGGCCTCCCGGTCTTTACCGATGGCGGCCGCTACCGCTTCGTCGATGTCGGCTTCCGGGACATCGAGGTCATTAACACCCAGTGGCGCGCCCTGGGCGGCGCCCGCGGCGAATTCGCCAATGGCTGGGACTGGGACAGCGCGCTGCTCTATAACCGGGCCTACGCGGAAGACACGGCGAACAACTCGGTCTCGCGGACCCTGTTCCAGCAGGCGCTCTTCAACGAAACGCCGAATGTCTACAATATCTTCAATGGCGGCGATCCGAACAATCCGTCGATCGGCGATGCGACCGCCAACTCCCGTGACCTGATCGAACCCTTCCTGGTCGATGTGGTCCGCGAAAGCACGACCGAACTCGCCCTGATCGACTTCAAGGTCTCCAATGGCGACGTCTTCTCGCTGCCGGGCGGTGCCATCGGCATCGCGGCCGGTGTCGAGGCGCGTTACGAGGCCTATGACGAGAACCGGGATGACCGGCTCGACGGCACGATCACCTTCACCGACATGGTGACGGGTGAGGTGAGCCAGACCGACATCTACGGCACCAGCCCGACCCCGGACTCCAGCGGATCGCGCGACGTGCTCGGTGCCTTCATGGAAGCGTCCATCCCGCTGGTCAGCCCGGACATGAACATCCCGCTGGTGGATACGTTCGATGTCCAGATCGCGGCGCGCATCGAGGATTATTCCGACTTCGGCAGCAGCGGTCTCAAGCCGCGTGTGGCGGCTGCATGGCGGCCGTTCGAGGGCCTGATGTTCCGCGGGGCCTACTCCGAGGGCTTCCGGGCACCCAACCTGATCGTCATCAATGAAGGTGTCGACCGGTCGAACGCCCGTGAAGACAGCTATTTCTGCGAAGCCGGCGTGCGCAACGGCACCTTTGCCACCTTCGCCGATTGTACGGGCTTCTCGGTTGGCCGGACGGAACGCCGCTCTGTGGCCGACGATATCGGTCCGGAAGACGACACCAATGTCACCTTCGGCCTGGTTCTGGAGCCGCGCGGCTTCAGCGGGCCGATGAGCTTCCTGAATGCGCTGACGGTCACTGTCGACCGCTGGGAAATCGAACGCCAGGGCGTGGTCGGTGTGTTCGGCGCAGAGAACCACGTTAGCCTCGACTACTTGCTGCGCCTGCAGGGCTCATCCAATCCCAACGTCGTGCGGGACACGCCCGACCAGGATGATATCGACTACTTCACCGCGGCCGGGCTCGATCCGGCGGGTGACATCCTCTTCATCCTGGACACCTACGACAACAATGAAGAGATCGAGGTCGCGGGTATCGACTACGCGATCTACTACGATCTCGAGGATACGCGGTACGGTGACTTCAATCTGAAGATCAACGCCTCCTATCTCGACACCTACTTCATTGCCCTGTCGCCGGGTGCCCAGCAGATCCGGGATGCTGTCGACAGCGGCCTGATTTCCGACGAGATCACAGTCTCCCAGGAAGGCGACATCATCATGCAGGACGGCCAGCCGGAATGGCGGGTCGGTGCCAGCCTGAGCTGGTCGCATCCGAACGGTCTGGGAGCAGGCATCCGTGCCGACTACACGAGCGAGTTCATCGACACCGGGGCCGGTCTGAACCCGGACGGCGATCCGTTCATCGTGGAATCCTGGACCCAGACCAACGCCTATGTGGAGTACGAGTTCGACCGTCAGGGCGCGCTCGACGGTCTGCGTATCCGCGTCGGTGCCAACAATATCTTCGATGAGGACCCGCCGCTTGCCGATGAGACCAATGGCTATGATGCTGCCTATCACAGCATCCGTGGCCGCCAGGTCTATTTCGACATCCGCAAGGTCTTCTAGACAGACGGGCGACGAGAGTGCCGTCAAACACGGCACTCTCGTCCTGTCTGCCGGTCGCAGGAATTGTCGGCCGGGTGAAACCTTGCCGGCTTCGCGTCCAAAGCATATTGCCGTAGCGGATCGCGAACAGGGCGAAAGCGCCGCTCCACAGGGCGGCAGCCATGCCCAGGGCCGGATACTGGAGCGTGCCGAGCAGGATCGGTGCGAACGTGCGCACAAGCGCACCGGCGATAACCAGAAGATAGATCAGGCTGGTCCATCCGTCGGCGGTCCGCGCGCGGCCGGTATGGCCGAGACTGGCGCGGGTCATCACGGCGAGAGTCATCGTGCCCATGGCGCCGGCCGTGAGGGCGTGCAGCGCGGCGGAAGCCGGCACGATCGCCGGCAACAGGACGCCCAGGCCCATCAGCAAAAGCGCGACCGGTACCCAGGCGTAGCCGGCGTGCAGGACGAGGACGAGCGGCTCGGCACCCGTCCGCCAGCCCTTCCAGCGCGCCAGCCGGAGCGTGTGCAGAGCGCCGGCAGCCAACAGCAGGGCGCCGGAAAACCAGTCCTGAGGGGCCAGGACCCAGGCCAGAAGACCGAGACCGGCAAAGAAGAGGGTCGCCCCGTCGAACCGGTCCATCGGTGCGGGCAGGCTGTCGCCGCGGCCCGTCTGCACCAGCCAGTTGCGGGTGAAGCTGGGCACGATCCGGCCGCCGATCAGGGCGATCAGAAGGGTGATGACGGCAATCGCGATGCCCTGCGCCGGGCGCCAGCCGGAACCGGTCGCCAGAGCCAGGTGGAAGCCGGCATTCGCGAGAGCCAAAAGCGCCGCCAGCACGCAGACCGGCAGATTGCGCGTATTGCCGCCGGTGATGACTTCGCGGGCGAGGACCGCGGCGAGCACGATCAGGAAAGTGCTGTCGATCACGGCCGCAATCGGGCCCAGCGCATCATAGGCCAGCATGGCTGCACGGCCGGCGGCCCACAGGCCGAACAGCGTGATCAGGGGCAGCCCCCTTACGGGCAGCCGTCCGGTCCAGTTGGGCACGGCGGTCAGCAGGAAGCCGGCGACGATGGCGCCGATGAAACCGAACAGCATTTCATGGACATGCCAAGCCAGCGCCGGGGCCGCGCCGATCATCGCGTTGCCGGACAGATAGCTCCAGATCCAAAGAGGGGCTGCCAGGGCACCCCAGATCGCGCCGAACAGGAAGAAGGGGCGGAAGCCGAAACTGAACAGGGCGGGGCCGGCATACTCGCGGCGGGCACGGATCGGATCCTGCGGCATGGCGCGTCGGAGGGCGGATTTGTCAATGCTGGGCACGGCGAACCTCGAAGTCTTGGAATTGGGCGCCCAGCTCGGCCATCAGGGCCGTATCGTCGAGCGCGGTCTTTCCCGGCCAGGCCACGCGGTCCGGGGTTCTGCACTCTTGGAGCACGAAGCGCGACACGCCGATTTGATCCAGCGCAAATGCGATGGATCTGAGTGCTGCGGCATCAAGCTTTTCCGGCCAGACCGTGGTGCGGACTTCGTAGGGCACGCCCGAGGCGGCAAGGATTTCCAGCGACCGCAAGGCCTTGGCTCCGGCCGGTGCAACGCTGGTTACGCCGGCATAGTCGGCGAACGGAGCCTTCACATCGAAGCCGACCCAGTCCAGCCGGGACAGGAGCGTCTGCAGCAGGGCAGGTGCCGTACCGGCCGTGTGCAGCGCCACGGCCAGCCCCATTGCACGCACGCGGTCGACAGCCTCTGTGAGTGCCGCCTGCGCCAGGGGTTCCCCCCCGGAGAAGACAACGCCGTCGATGAAGCCGCGCCGCGCCGCGATCGCCGACAGCACCTCCTCGAAATCCAGCATCCGCTCGGCCGTGGCCGGGATGAGATCCGGATTGTGGCAATAGCCGCAGGCCAGCGGACAGCCCTGGCAGAAGACCACGGCAGCAAGGTGACCGGGGAAGTCGACCGTCGAAAACGGTTCGACTCCCCCGATGCGGAGCGGTCGGTTCGCCATGTCAGGCGGCGGTCAGGCGGGCCCGCCGCTCCTCGAAATGCGTGCGCTCCTCGTGTTCGCCACGCTTGCCGGGATTGAAGGCGGCGACCGGCCGGTGATAGCCCATCACCCGGGTCCAGATCTCGCAGGGCTGCCGGTCTTCCTCGGCCAGCACGCTGCCGTCCGGCAGGGCGGCCTGTTTCTCGGCATCGCATTTGGGACAGTGATGATGCTCGCCGGCCAGATAGCCGTGGGTCGGGCAGATCGAGAAGGTCGGCGTGATGGTGATGTAGGGCAGGCGGAAATTCGACAACGAGCGCTGCACCAGGCGGCGGCAGGCCTCGGCCGAGGAGATCCGCTCGCTCATATAGAGATGAAGCACGGTGCCGCCGGTATATTTCGTCTGCATCTCGTCCTGGCGGGAAAGCGCCTCGAACGGGTCGTCGGTGAAGCCGACCGGCAATTGCGAGGAATTCGTGTAGTAGGGATTGGCGTCGGTGCCGGCCTGCAGGATGCCGGGGAAGCGTTTGCGGTCTTCCTTGGCGAAGCGGTAGGTCGTGCCTTCCGCCGGCGTGGCTTCCAGATTGTACATGTGACCGGTGGCGTCCTGGAATTCCAGCATGCGCGCGCGGACATGATCGAGCAGGTCCAGCACCATGGATGCGCCGTTTTCGGTCGTGATGTCGTCCGTGTCGCCGGTGAAATTGCGCACCATCTCGTTGAGCCCGTTCACGCCCAGCGTCGAGAAGTGATTGCGCAGCGTGCCCAGATAGCGCTTGGTGTAGGGGAAGAGCCCCTTGTCCATCAGCGCCTGCACGTATTCACGCTTGATCTCCAGGCTGTCGCGTCCCAGCTCCAGCAACCGGTCCAGCTCGGCGATCAACCCGTCCCAGTCGCCCTGGAAGCGATGGCCCAGCCGGGCGCAATTCACCGTCACCACGCCGATCGATCCGGTCTGCTCGGCAGAGCCGAACAGGCCGTTGCCGCGCTTCAAGAGCTCGCGAAGATCGAGCTGCAGGCGGCAGCACATGGAGCGGACCTGGCCCGGCTTCATGTCGGAATTGATGAAGTTCTGGAAGTAGGGCAGGCCGTATTTTGCCGTCATCGCGAACAGGGCCTGGGCGTTCTCGCTCTCCCAGGGGAAATCTTCGGTGATGTTGTAGGTGGGGATGGGGAAGGTGAAGACGCGGCCCTTGGCGTCTCCGGCCGTCATCACATCGATGAAGGCGCGATTGATCAGGTCCATTTCGGCCTGCAGATCGCCATAGGTGAAATCGGCCTCCTCGCCGCCGATCAGCGGGGTCTGCTCGCGCAGATCCTCCGGGCAGACCCAGTCGAAGGTGAGATTGGTGAAGGGCGTTTGCGTGCCCCAGCGCGAGGGCACGTTCAGCGAATGGACGAATTCCTGCAGTCCCTGGCGCACGGCCTCATAGTCCAGCCCGTCGACGCGCACGAAGGGCGCCATATAGGTGTCGAAAGAGGAGAAGGCCTGGGCGCCGGCCCACTCGTTCTGCAGGGCGCCGAGGAAGTTCACGGCCTGGCCGAGGGCGACAGAGAAGTGCCGCGGCGGTCCGGCTTCGGCCTTTTCGGAGACGCCGTTGAGGCCTTCATTGAGCAGGGTGCGCAGCGACCAGCCGGCGCAATAGCCCGACAGCATGTCGAGATCGTGGACGTGGATGTCGGCCTCGCGGTGGGCCCGGCCGATCGCGGCGGGATAGACCTGGTCGAGCCAGTAATTGGCGATCACCTTGCCGGAAACGTTGAGAATGAGGCCGCCCAGGGAATAGCCCTGATTGGCATTGGCCTTGATGCGCCAGTCGGCGCCGCCGAGATATTCCTCAACGGCGTGGGCCACATCGATCTGAGTGCCCTGGACGGCGGGTTCGCCGTCCAGGGCCGGGGTTGAGTCGAGCATCGGAAACTCCCTTCGCGAATCAATATTTGGTGTTTGCGGTGGAAGTGAGCTCTATATGTAGTGTTTCGTCGAGCTGACAGATGGTCACAGGGACGCCCTGTCGCACCCGGAGGTGAGGGTAAAAAAAGCCCCCCGGCCAGAGGGTGACCGGGGGGCGGATGGAACTGCCGGAACTCCTGGGGAGGCCCCGGCAGCCGGTTGGCGGGTTATTCCGCCGGTGTCGCCACCGGTGCGGGTTCCTCGCGCTGGCCGCGGAAGCCGGCCCAGACCAGGCGGGCCGCAAAGGCCGCCAGGACGAAGGCGCCGGCGCTGAAGACGATGTCTCCGGGCACCCGCATCCAGACGAGGACGTGAATGATCTCCTGCTGCAGGAACTCGGCCGAGCGGGCGTACCAGAGCCCTTCGGTGATCGAGGCATGGGCCTGCAGGACGCCGACCGGGAAGAGGCTCATGAAGACCATCATCGCCAGGCCCCCGTTGAGGAGCCAGAACGACCAGGCGAGCATCTTGTCCGACCAGGCCTGCTTCGCGAACAGGCCGCGGAAGCAGAACAGCATCAGGCCGATACCCAGCAGGCCGTACACCCCGAACAGGGCGGCGTGGCCGTGCGTGGCGGTCAGGTTGAGACCCTGCACATAGTAGAGGGAGATCGGCGGATTGATCAGGAAGCCCAGCAGGCCTGCGCCCACGAGATTCCAGAAGCATACGCCGACGAAGAAATAGAGGGGCCATTTATAGTTCTGGACCCACTTGGCCGCCTTCGTCATGCGATAGTTTTCCAGCGCCTCGTGACCGATCAGGGCCAGCGGCACCACTTCCAGTGCCGAGAAGACGGCACCCACGGCGATGACCGAGGTGGTCGCACCCGTGAAATAGAGGTGGTGGAGCGTGCCCAGCACGCCGCCGGTCAGGAAGATGATCGTGGCAAACAGCACGCCATGATTGGCGGTGCGGGCGCGCACGAGACCCAGCTTGACCAGCAGGAGCGCGATCGCGGCTGTTGCGAAGACCTCGAAGAAGCCCTCCACCCACAGGTGGACAACCCACCAGCGCCAGTACTCGATCATCGACAGGTGGGTGTGCTTGCCCCAGGTCAGGCCGGCGCCATAGAACAGGCCGATGGCGATGGTCGACAGGAAGAGGATCACCGTCAGCGGACGGCCCTCGCCCGGCTGTTTCAGGGCCGGCCAGAGGGCGCGGCCGACAAGCGACAGCCAGATCATCAGGCCCGCGAACAGCAGCAGCTGCCAGAAGCGGCCCAGATCGACATATTCCCAGCCCTGGTGTCCGAACCAGAAATTCATGTCCAGATCGAAGACCTGTTGCACGCCGAGCCATTCGCCGGCCATCGAGCCGACAACGACGACCAGCAGGGCAACGTAGAGCACGTTGACGCCCAGCGCCTGGAATTTCGGCTCCTTGCCGCCCAGTACGGGCGCCAGGTAGAGACCGGTGGCAAGCCAGGCGGTCGCGATCCAGAAGATCGCCAGCTGGGTGTGCCAGGTGCGGGTGACCGCGTAGGGGATGATGTCGGAGATCGGAATGCCGTAGAAGTCATGGCCCTCCACCGCATAGTGCGCGGTGACGGCACCCAGGAAGATCTGCGCCAGGAAGAGGGCGATGACGGTCCAGAAATACTTCCGGGTCGCTTTCATCGAGGCGGTCGGCTTGAGACCCGTGAAGGGATCTTCCTTCGGCGGCACCGGCGCTTCTTCTTCCTTGCGGCCGGCATGCCACCAGACCAGCGCGGCGATGCCCGCGATCAGCAGGATCACCGAGGCGATGGACCACATGATGTTCGGACCGGACGGCGCGTTGCCGACCAGCGGTTCGTGCGGCCAGTTATTCGTGTAGGTGACGTCGCCGTCCGGACGCTGTGTCGTGGTCGCCCAGGCGGACCAGAAGAAGAAGGCCATCATGGCTTCGCGGCGCGCGGCATCCGGGATTGCATTGTTCGCGATCGCATAGTCTTCACGCAGGCCTTCCAGCGCGTGCGCATCGCCGAACAGGTCGACATAGTGACGCGATACCGCTGCGATGGCCGCGGCGCGGTCGTCGCTGATGACGATATGGCCGGTCGTGGGATCATAGGTGTTCTCGCGTTGCGCGGCCTGCAGGCGCGTCTGCAGGCGCGCCTGGTCTTCCGTCGCCAGCGCACCATAGGCCCGGCCGTACTCGGCCTCGGCCCAGCCATCCAGGATCACGAGGGATTCCCGGTGCAGCCAGTCTGCCGACCAGTCCGGCGCGAGATAGCCGCCATGGCCCCAGATCGAGCCGACCTGCTGGCCACCCATGGACTGGTAGACCTGACGGCCGGTCTGGATGTCGTCGCGGGTAAATACGGTTTCGCCCGACCGCGTAACAACGGCGGACGGGATGGGCGGGGCCTGGCGGTGGATCTCGTTGCCCAGCAGGCCAAGCCAGCTGAACGACACGATCAGTATCAACGCCAGGACCGCCCACATCTTTCTCATGGAGCGCTCCTGCATGGTTTTCTCCCTCGGCTTGAGCGTAAGGCCGCGCTCCCGCATGCCGGGAGCGATGATGCAACCTCGATAGCCGAAAGGGTCCGGGCGCGATTTGCGCTCGCGCAATTGGCCGGAATCTCCTGTCAGACAGCGACGGCGTGGCGCGCGGTCGATGTCGGCAGATAGGCGTCGAACGCCGCCGCGACACTGCGCACCAGCGGCCGGTATTCGGGGTCTATCGCCAGCCGGTTGCCCTGGCGCGAGAGGATGCCGGCGTGTTCGAACGCCGACAGGTCGGGCATGTCGAACGCGGTACCGGCTGCAGCCGCGATCGCATCGACATCCACATCGAGGTGGCACATCAGGCGTTCGATGATGGCCCGGCGCAGCCGGTCGTCCGGTGTCAGCGCGTAGCCGCGGGCAACGGGCAGATCGCCGGCCTCCACGCGTCTTTCCCACTCATGATTGTTCGTTGTGTTCTGGATATAGCCTTGCGGCATCCAGCTGATCGCCGAAGCGCCCATGCCGATGATCGCCGTTGCAGCATCGGTGGTATAGCCCTGGAAATTGCGGTGCAGGTTTCCGGTCTCCAGCGCGATCGCCATCGGATCGGTGCGATAGGCGAAGTGATCCAGCCCGATCTGCACATGGCCGCTCCGCGTCAGGGTCTCGGCGATGGCGTCGGCCTGGGCGAGGCGGTCGGCCGCGCCCGGCAACGTTTCGTCGCGGATCATCTTCTGGTGCGGTTTCATGTGCGGCACGTGCGCGTAACCGAACACCGAGAATCGGTCCGGCGCAAACTCCAGCGCGGTTTCGGCGCTGGCCACACATTTCTCGACCGTCTGAAGGGGCAGGCCGTAGAGCAGGTCGAAATTGAGGCCCTCAACGCCGCTGGTCCGCAGCAGGTTCACACAGGCCTCGATGCAATCGCGGTCCTGGACCCGGTTGACCGCCCGTTGCACCTCTTCGTCGAAAGTCTGCACGCCGAGGCTGGCCCGGTTGACGCCGGTCTCGCCAAAGGCTGCGGCCATTTCCGGCGAGAAGATGCGGGGATCGACCTCGACCGCCACTTCCGCATCGCCCAGTACATCGAAACGGTGACGCAGCCGGTCCATGAGCGCGGTAAAATAAGGCGCGGGCAGGTAGGTCGGACTGCCACCGCCCCAATGGATATGACTGACTTTCAGCCGTCCGGGGGTGCGGTTGGCGATCGTGTCGATCTCCTTGAGCAGAACCTCGGCATAGGCCTCGACCGGTGCGAGCCGGCGGGTCGCCTTGGTGTGACAACCGCAATACCAGCACATGGTCCGGCAGAAGGGGATGTGCAGGTAAAGCGAGACCGGCTCGGCCGGGTCCAGCTCGCCCAGCCAGCGAGCAAAGCTGACGGCACCGATATCGGGCGTGAAGTGGGGCGCAGTCGGATAGCTGGTATAGCGCGGTATCCGCTCGCCGGCGTATTTCAGGATCGTGTCGGTTCTCATGTGCGCTGGATAGCCGTTTGGCGCCGGGCACGATTTGAGGTAACGCAAACCTTCTGCAGATGGGGCCGCATCATGGACAAGACTGCCAGGATCGCCATTGTCGAACGCGCCAAACTGTTTGCCGGCCTGCCGCTGGAAACATTGTCGGAGGCGGCCGAGACCGCCCAGGTGCGTGTGGTCGACAAGGGCGATGTCGTCTTCCGGCAGGGCGATGAAGCCGGTCACCATTTCATTGTTGCCTGGGGGCGGTTGCGGCTGGATCAGACGACGCCCGACGGTAAGAATATCGTGCTGCGTTTCATGGGACCCGGCGATCTCGTCGGCTCGGTCGCGGTCTGGCGCAAGGTGCCCTATCCGGCCACGCCGCTCGCGGTCGAGGAGACGCGGCTGCTGGTCTGGAGCGAGGTGCGCATGATGGAGCTGATGCAGGCGCATCCGCCGCTTGCGATGAAGGCCATGAACATGATGGGCGGGCGGATCGAGGAGTTGCAGGAACGCCTGCAACAGGTCGCCACCCAGCAGGTCGAGCGGCGGATCGCCGCGACCATCCTCAAGATCGCCGGCCAGTCGGGCCGCAAGACCGAGGCCGGCGTGGAGATACCCTTCGCCCTGTCGCGCCAGGACTTGGCCGAGATGACGGGCACGACGCTCCACACCGTCAGCCGGACACTGTCCGGATGGATCGATGAAGGCATTCTCGAAGGCCGCCGGTCCAGCCACCTGGTGATCTGCAGGCCGCACCGCCTGGTGGAGATTTCCGAACAGGCCTGAAACAGATCGCCCGTGATTTGCGGCGTGACAAATCCCCTTCCGGCATGGCGGCCATACTGCAGCCGTGTCTGGAAGGAGATTGCCATGAATGATCGGATCGAAACCATGGTCGTCGGCGAGCTGATGACCCAGTGGCCGGACGCGGTTCCGGTCTTCATCCGTCACCGCATGGCCTGTCCGGGATGTGTCATGGCGCCCTTCATGACCGTCCGCGAGGCGGCCCACGAATACGGACTCGATCCCGAGGTCCTTGCGGGCGAGCTGGCGCAGGCGATTGGCGCCGGTGAGAGGCCGGACGCGGCCAGCTAATATGGTATTATTTACCTGAATTTACGAGAGAATATGGCAATTCTTGCGGCGATTGACTTGCAAGAGCGGGCACGTTGGCGCAGTCTGGCGTGCCGGACACGCTCGGCAGGGTTTCTCGCGCCATGGCAGAAAAGACCTTTGCGGAAGGCCAGCTTGAAGCGCTGATCCACACCGCGGTCGATGGAATTCTTTGCATCGACCGTGCGGGCCATGTCAGCCTGTACAATCCTGCATGCGAGCGCATTTTCGGCTGGACGGCGGACGAGGTGCTTGGCCGGAATGTCTCGATGCTGATGCCGCCGCGCTATGCCGAGCGGCATGACGGCTTCATCACCAATTATCTCACCACCGGAACGCCGCGGATTATCGGCATCGGCCGTGAGGTCGAAGGCTTGCGCAAGGATGGCAGCGAGTTCCCGATGGACCTCTCCGTCGGAGAGTTCGAGACCGGCGGGGAAAGCTGCTTTGTCGGCATTGTCCGTGATCTCACCCAGCGCGTTGCAGCCGAACGGCGTCTGCGCGACCTGCAGGCCCAGCTGACGCATATGGGCCGGGTCGGGGCCGTAGCGGAGATGGGTTCGGCCCTCGCCCACGAGCTCAATCAGCCATTGACGGCCATCTCGCTTTTCCTGACGGCGTCGGAACGTTCGCTGGAGGCTGATCCCGCGAAGGCACGGGAATTGTTCGCCCGGGCCCAGGACGAGGCCTTGCGCGCCGGCGAGATCGTGCGCCGCATTCGCCAGATGGTCGAGCCCGGCGATGACGAGCGCCGTGAGGTGCGGCTTGCCGATATCGTCGTCGATGCCGCGGAACTTTGCAGCGTCGTCGATGATGGCGGGCGGGCGCGGATCGATCTGTCCGGCGTCGACGAGACACTGGAAGTCTTCGCCGATCCGACCCAGATCCGCCAGGTCCTGGTCAATCTGGTCAAGAATGCGATCGATGCAACGAGCGAGCAGGACGTACGTCTCATCCGTGTCCGCGTGTCGGCCGGCGATGACGGCTTGGCCGCGATCGAGGTCGAGGACAACGGTCCCGGCATCGCCGACGACCTCGCTCCAAACCTGTTCTCCCCCTTTGTGACAAGCAAGAAGGACGGGCTGGGGATCGGCCTGTCCATCTGCCGGACGATCGCCGAATCGCATGGCGGCAGCCTCGAACTCGTCGAACCGGCACGCCGGGATCGTTTGTCCGGCGCCTGCTTCCGTCTCAATCTTCCCATGGAGTAGCCGTATGCCCGCAGGCGAAATCTCGATCGCCATCACCGATGACGATGATGCCGTCCGCGAAGGGCTGGCGGCGGTACTCGATGGTCCCGGCCGTCGCCTGACGCTGCATGCGCACGGCCTGTCCTTTATCGAACAGGTCGGCGATGCACCGCCCGACATCGCTTTCCTCGATCTGAAAATGCCCCAGCTCTCCGGTCTCGACGTTCTGAGACGCCTGACGCCCGTATCCTTTCCGGTGATCATGATCAGTGCGCATGGCGATATCGCAACGGCGGTCGAGGCGATCCGTCTCGGGGCGCACGACTTTGTCGAGAAACCTTTCAAGCCGGCCTCGATCGAGGCGGCGATGGCGCATGCTCTGGATGCCGGACGCCAGCCGTCCGGTGATGCGGATGCCCTGTTGTCGGGCCTGACCGATCGCGAGCGTGACATTGCCGATGCCCTCAATCGGGGGCTGACCAACAAGGAGGTCGCGCGCGAGCTGGACATCAGTCCGCGCACGGTCGAGATCCACCGCGCACGTGTCTTTGCCAAGCTGAGTGTGCGCAATGTGGCGGAGCTTGTCCGCCTGATGTCGCGCTGACCGCCCGCGATTGATTTCGCGCAAAGCACGCGACGTGTCTCTGCGCTAGAGCCTGTCGGGTCATGACCCCGCTGGCCATCATACTCGTCGAAGCCGACCCGTCCGTGAGCGATGCCTTCCAGGCGTTCGCACAGGCGCTGGGCTTTGCGCTCACGGTCTTCGAGACCGTTGATGCGGCTATTGCTGGCGCGAGACCACCGGGAACCGGCATCATTATTGCCGACCTGGCCACCGACGCGGACATCCGCCGTTTGCTGACTTGGCGCGGCACGCTGAGCGTCTGTCCGGCAATCATCCTGCTGACGGCGCAATCCCCTGCACTGCTCCGCGGCCGGCTGGCTGGAACGCGCGATGTGCAGATCCTGCGCAAGCCGCTCGCCGCGACCGAAATCCTGGACGCCTTGAGGGCCGCCACCGACGGCCGGGGCAGCGCATAGGGGAAATCCCGTACGCGGTGATGCGAATTTTTTCGCGGCGGCCGGTCTGACAAACAAGGGCTCACGAACGCACCACGCCGGAGCCCGAACCATGATCCAGGAAACCCGCCGCACACTGGCCAGCCACACCCCGGTCTATTTCGCCGGTGACCGCGCCACCGATCTTTTCCGGGTCGAGCGCGGCGTCGTGATGGTGTTCAACCTGTTCGAGGACGGCCGTCGCCAGATCGTCGACTTCGTCACGGCTGGCGAACTCCTCCATTTCCAGTTCGACGGTGAGCTGGATCACTATGCCGAGGCGATCACCGAGGTCGAACTGGTCTCGGCGCCGAGCGATGCCGCCCTGTCGGATCCGGTCTGGGCCGAATACATCTTCCAGCAGATGCGCGGACGGCTCGACCGTGACCGCCGCCATGTCACCCTGCTGGCCCAGAAATCGGCGGCGGAACGCTTGGCGGAATTCCTGATCATCGTGTCGGACCGGCTGTCCACCCCGATCGGCGATATCGAACTGCCGATGACCCGGCAGGAAATCGCAGATTATACCGGCCTGACCATCGAGACGGTTTCGCGCCTGTTTTCCCGCTGGATGCGCGAACGCCGCCTCGTCGTGACCGGCAAGCGAACCTACCGCATCGAAGGCGCTCTGGCCGCCTGACCTTTCTCCCCAGTCCGGGTGCGGAATTCCCGTTTCTTTTGTTCAAGCGCAAGTCGTGAACCGCCCGGAACGCCTAAACCCCAATCATCACAACGCTGCTCAAACGGAGTGCAAGACATGAAAACCCGCAGCCTGAAAAACGTCCTCATCGCTGGCACCGCGACCGCACTGGTGGCCGCTGCGGCGGCTTTCATCTTCCAGCCGCTGGCCTATGGCCAGGACGATGCGGCCCCGGCGGCCAATATCGTCCGCGACCCCACGGAAGTGCCGGCTCCGATCACCGCCCGTGAGCCGCAGCGCCACCTGGTGGAACTGGAAACGGTGGAATTGGAAGGCCAGCTGGCCGACGGCTCGACCTACACCTACTGGACCTTCAACCATCAGGTCCCCGGACCGATGATCCGCGTCCGCGTCGGTGACACGGTGGAAGTCCGCCTGACCAATCACGAAGACAGCCTGATGCCGCACAATGTGGACTTCCACGCGGTAACGGGCCCCGGCGGTGGCGCTCCCGCGACGCTGGCCGGCCCCGGCGAGACCCGCTCCTTCGTCTTCCAGGCACTCAACCCCGGCGTCTATGTCTATCACTGCGCCACGCCGATGGTCGCCAGCCACATCGCCAATGGCATGTACGGCCTGATCGTCGTCGAGCCGGAAGACGGCCTGCCGGCCGTCGATCGCGAATTCTACGTCATGCAGGGCGAGATCTACACGGAAGAGGAGTTCGGCACGCCGGGTCACCTCACCGAAAGCATCGACAAGCTGCTCGACGAAGAGCCGGAATACTACGTCTTCAACGGCGCAGCCGGTGCCCTGCGGGACAACCCGCTGCAGGCCCGGGTCGGCGAGACCGTCCGCATCTTCTTCGGCGTGGGCGGCCCGAACAAGACGTCGTCCTTCCACGTGATCGGCGAGATCTTTGACGAGATCTATCCCTTCGGTTCCTTCACCTCGGAGACCATCAGCGACGTACAGACCGTGACGGTCGCACCGGGTGGTGCCGTCGCCGTCGACTTCGCGCTCGAAGTGCCGGGCAATTACATCCTGGTCGACCACGCCCTGTCGCGCGTCGAACGCGGCCTGGCCGGCATCCTCCACGTCGAAGGACCGGAAAACCCGGAAATCTTCGAGCCGCTCAGCGGCGTCTCTGAAGACTCGGGCCACTAGGCCCGATCGCGAGGAAGCGGGGCGGGCCTCCCTCCCCATGCCGCCCCGCTTCATCACCTTGTCCCAAACCAAGAAGGCCTGACCCCAATGAAACGCGCTCTCCTCCCCCTCGCCGCCGCCATCTTCGCCGCCGCCCTGCCGGCCGGCACAGCTCTGGCGGAAGACCATGAAATTCATATGCTCAACCGCGGCGCCGACGGCCAGTCGATGGTTTTCGAACCGGCCTATCTGGAAGTCGCCCCGGGCGACACGGTGACCTTCGTCGCCACGGACCGGGCCCACAATGCCGAAACCATTCCCGGCATGGTGCCCGAAGGTGGTGAAACCTTCCGTGGCCGCATGAATGAGGATGTCTCCGTCACCTTCACGGCCGATGGCGTCTATGGCGTGAAATGCCTGCCGCACTACGGTCTGGGCATGGTGGCCCTGATCAAGGTCGGCGAGGGCGACGCCCCGAACCTGGACGCGGCTGCCGGTGTGCGCCAGCCGGGCCGTGCCCGCCAGCGCATGGAAGCCCTCTTCCAGCAGATCGACGACTGATCTTCCACGGGCGGCGGCGCGTCCTCCCTCCCTCTCTTGCGCTGCCGTCCGCACCCTTCTTCTCCCTGACCTTATTCACCGCGTGGAGTCCCGCCATGTCACGCAAATCGCTTTATCTCGCCAGCGCGTCCCTCGCCGCGGCGATCTCCCTGGGAAGTGCCGCCAGCGCGTCCGAACACGTCAATCAACGCCCCGAAGAACCGGCGGCGCCCGCTGTCCAGGATGTCATCGTGGTCACCGGCTTCCGGATCACCACGAACGTGACCATCGAAGAGCACGTCTCCCCCGAACAGGCGCCCTTGCTGGGGCCTGATGCCGCCAGCCTGGTGGCGCGTCTGCCCGGTGCGGCGCTTGTCGACAATGGTTCGATCTCCGGCCAGGTCCAGTATCGCGGCCTGTTCGGCTCGCGTGCGCCCGTCGCGATCGACGGGGCTGCGGTGATGTCCGGTGGCCCCAACCTGATGGATCCCCCGCTTCACTATGCGCCGATGCCGCTGGTCGAGCGCATCGAGGTCGATCGCGGTGTGGCCGCGGTCAGCCGCGGGCCCGGCATGGGCGGCGGCATGAATGTCATCCTCAAGGGCGTCGACTTCGCGTCCGGTCACGAGATCGAATACGAGACGCAGACCATGGCCTCCGTGCGCAGTGTCGACGGATCCTATGCCGTGGGCGGTGTCGCGGGCGGTGCCAGCGAAGGCCGGCGCTTCCAGCTTCTGTTCTCGCGCGAGGAGGGCGGCGATATCGCCTTCTCCGGTGGTGACATTCCCAACAGCCATCACGAGCGCACGGTCTATGGCCTGGGCGGCGGGCTGGCGAGCGGCGATCATGCCGTGTCGCTCGACTATCGCCGTCTCGATACGGGGCCGACGGGCAATGCGGCGCTGGCGATGGATATCGAGCATGTCGAAACCGATGTTGCACGTCTGGCCTATGAAGGCGTGGCCGGCGGCATCGCCATCGACGCCGCCATTGGCTGGACGGATGTCAGCCATGGCATGGACAATTTCTCCCAGCGCCCCAATCCCGATCCGATGCGGCACCGCTATACGGTGGCAACGGCCAACACGGTTTCTGCCGAGCTGTCCCTCGGATTTGCGGCCCTGGGCGGCGATCTGGAACTGGGTATCGACCGGGAAGAGGCCGAACACGATGTTCTGATCTCCAATCCGAACAATGCCGCCTTCTTCCTCGGCTCGCTGCCGGACATAACGATCGAACGCACTGGCGCCTACGCCCAGTGGGAAGGCGTGATCCTGTCGCTGGAAAGCGAGCTGGGTATCCGCGCCGACTGGCATTCCGACGATGCCGGCCCTGCCCGTACGGGCGCGGCAGTTCCGGCCGGGGCGCAGATGCTGGCCGGCATGTTCAACATGGCCGATCGTGCGCATGACGACACGACGGTCGATGCGGTGGCGCGCTTCTGGCGGCACACGGATGGTCCGCTGACCTGGCGTCTCACCCTGGCCCGCAAGACGCGCATGCCGTCCTATGTGGAGCGCTATGCCTGGCTGCCCACGGGCGCCAGCGGCGGCCTGGCCGACGGCAATACCTATGTCGGCGACCTGCATCTCGAGCCCGAGACGGCCGACAGTATCGAGGCCGGCTTCGACTGGCGCGGCGACAGCGTCTATGTCCGCCCGACCGTCTTCTACCGCCGGGTCGACGATTTCATCCAGGGCGTTGCCTATGACGCCACGCCGGGCGTGATCGATACGCCGGTGGAAATGGTCTCGATGATGAATGGCGATGCCACACCGCTGCGCTTTGCCAATGTCGACGCCGAGTTCTTCGGCGTGGATGCCGACTTCGGCTGGCGGCTGTCCCGCGCCTGGCGCATCGATGGCGTGGCATCCCTCGTCAAGGGCGATCGCCGCGATATCGACGAGCCGCTCTACCGGATGGCCCCGGCGCGCCTCCTGCTCGACCTGACCTATGAGCAGGCGGACTGGAGCGTGTCGCTGGAGAGCCAGTTCGTGGCCGAACAGGATCGTGTTTCAGCCACCAATTCGGAGCAGGCGACCGACGGCTATGCGGTCTTCGGTGCCAATCTCGACTGGTATGCCCGGGACAATGTCCTCGTCACGCTGGGCGTAGAGAACCTGTTCGACGAGACCTATGAGAGACACCTGTCCGGCTATAATCGCGTCGCCGGTGGCGACGTGGCCGTGGGTGACCGCCTGCCAGGTCAGGGGCGCGGCGCCTACGCCCGGATCAGCGCGGCCTTCTGACCGCGCAATCCGGGGAACTGGAGGGTCGCGATGCGGGACATCGCGACCCTTTTTCTTTGCCGCGATCTCAATCGAGCGTGGCCAGAGCCTGCCGGATCGTGGCGGCGAATTGTGGCACCATCGCGTCGCGTATGGCTTCGCTGGCCCAGTAGGGGTTCATGAAGACGCACCGGATCAGGACCAGCCGGGCTTCGTCCGCCTTGCCGTCGAACCTGGCGATGTGACGCCCGATCTGGCCGCGATGATTGACGCTGCCCAGCGTGGTGGTCGTGACGACGAAATCGCCGGCGGCACACAGGGCGTCGTAGAGGGCCCGGGTCCGGCGATTGGCCGCGCTCAGCGCTTCGCCGGGGGTGCCGAGCGAGAAGCACACGATATTGGCATCGACCGGTTCGAGTACATGCACACCGTCAAGATCGCCCAGGACCTCGTTGCGGAAGACATCGCCCGACCGGATCATGCCGGCCAGCAGGGCGCCGAACCGGTCGGGCGCAAAGCCGATCGTGCGGCCGGTCAGCCAGACAGCCGTCGCTCCGGCTGCCGAGCGCGACCCCTCCAGCGTCGATATCCAGGGATCGTCGGAGATCTGCGGCCGCTCCAGATAGGGCGCGTCGAAGACCGAGACCGTGTAGTGGTCGGCGTCGCGGGCGAGAAACGCGCCGCAGGCATAGGGCACGAAGCCCAGCTTGTGGGGGTCGATCGTCACCGAATGGGCGCGCGAGACGGCCTTCAGTGCGGCGATCGTCGCGGGCTGGAGGACGGTTTCATGCGGACCGCCCGGAATCGTGCACAGGAAACCGCCATAGGCGGCGTCGACATGGTGCCAGATCCGCCAGCCGCGCTCGGTCCGCCACTGATCCAGCCGGTCGGCGATGCGGTCGATCGGATCGATCTCGCCGGTCTCTGTCGTGCCGGCAACCGAAACGACGGCGAGCACCGGCCGTGCCGCGGCTTCCGCCTCGGTCACCCGGCGTTCCAGATCAGCAAGATCGAAACGCCCCTCGGCGTCCAGGCCGATTTCCCAGAAGGCCTCTTCACCCAGCCCGAACACATTGGCAGCCTTGCGCCAGGAGAAATGCTTGCTCGCCGGAACCAGCACGACCGGGCCGAGATAGTGATGCCCGGCGGCCCTGGAGAGGCGGCGGAACACGTCGGCCGGATTGCCCGCCACGGCGCTGCAGTTGCGCAGCGCATCAGGGTCCGGGGCGTGCTGCTTCACGAGGGCGGCATAGCGTGTCCAGCCCATGTGTGCGGCCTCGAAAACATTGAGGGGCTCGCCGGTGTTTTCGGCGATCCACAGCGCCAGTGACAGCCAGTGATCCAGCCGGTAGCGGGCCCGCCAGACCCCCTCGAAATTCGCCACCGTTCCGCCGGAGGTGAAATGCCCCCGGGCCGTGGCCGGGTCATAGCCGATCATCTCCGCCAGCATGCCGATGGCTTCGGCTTCGATCACGGTGCCGACGCGCGAGACTTCCTTGGATGTATTGTTCGGATTGTGCAGCAGGGCGGTCAGCTGGCCGAACAGGGCCGGCAGGGTGAGCTCCGACACCATGTGGCCGGCATAGCGCGGCGAGTAGGTCGGCGTTTCACGCCGCATCAGCGTCTTGAGCGTATCGAGCTCCTGGCTCATCCGCTCGCGCTCGGCGAGGAAACCGGCGGAGAGGCGGTCGTCCCGGCTGATCGCGACGGGATCGCCGGTGCGGTCGCTTTTGCGCCAGTCGAACCAGTCATCGAGAATGGCCTGGAATTCGGCCCGGACCCAGGCCTCGTTCTCCGACTTGGGACCGGGGAAGTAGGCCTTTGCGCCCACGGCGTCGTCGCGTGAAGTCATGGATCGTCCCTTTTTTGGCGGTGCAGGCTGCGCTTTTTCGCACGATCGGGCATCCGGCCTTTTGACGCAGGTCAAACCAGGGCTTTGCGCCGCTCGCTTGCGCTGGCGCAATTGGACGTGGCGGCAACGGGCCTATCGAGGACGGGTCACAATCCCGGGAGTTCCCATCATGAAAGCCCTGCTTCTTGCCACCGCCGCGCTGGCCGCGCCGGTCGTGTTGTCCTCATCCGCGCTCGCAGACGACGGTCTGGCCGACAATCTCATTCTCAACATGCGCCTGCGCTATGAAAACGTCGACCAGGACGGCCTGGCAGAGACGGCTTCGGCGCTGACCCTGCGGACCCGTTTCGGCTTCGAGACACCGCGCCGGAACGGGTTCTCCGTTCTGCTGGAGGGTGAAAACACCGCGCACCTGATCGACGATTTCGCCGATACCGTCACCCCGAATCCGGGCTATCCGGTCGTCGCCGATCCGGAGATCACCGAGCTGAACCGGGCGCAGATATCCTGGCGTAGTGAGACCGGTGTTGGCGTCACGCTGGGGCGGCAATGGTTCGTGCTGGGCGATCAGCGCTTTGCCGGGCCGGTCGGCTTTCGCCAGAACAGCCAGTCGGTCGACGCGATACGGATCACCAGCGGCGACAGCTGGCCGGTGACGCTGGACTACACCTATATCGATCGCGTCCACCGCATTTTCGGCGACGACCACCCGCTGGGCGAGCTGGACAGTGCCTCCCACGCCGGCGAGGCGCGCGTGGACACACCGCTGGGCGAAGTTGCTGCCTTCGCGCTCCTGCTCGATTTCGACAATGCGCCGGCCCTGTCCTCACAGACGCTGGGGCTGCGCCTGACCGGTACGCACGAGGCGATCGCCTACCGGTTCGAACTGGCCAATCAGTCCGACTACGGCGCCAGTACCGGCGATTTCGACCTGACCTATCTGCGGGCCGAAGCGGACTACCGGTCCGGAAATCTCTCCATCGGCGGCGGGATCGAGGTGCTGGGCGGCGACGGAGTGCAGGGCTTCCAGACGCCGCTCGCCACGCTGCACAAATTCCAGGGCGCGGCGGATGTCTTCCTGTCGACCCCGGCCGACGGTCTGCGCGACCTCTATGTGCGCGGCAGCTGGCGCTTCCCGGATGCTGCGCCGGGACCGGTCAGCCTGGGCTTTGCCTGGCATGATTTCGCATCCGATGACGGCGATATCGACTATGGATCCGAGCTCGATCTCGTGGCCGGCCTGGCGCTGAGCGAGCGTCTGTCGGCGGAGGCCAAGGCCGCCGTCTTCGACGGCGATGCGGGCGGACCGGCAGACCGGACCAAGATCTGGCTGAGCCTGGTCTTCGACTATTGATCGCGCAGCTTGAACCGGCAGTAGGGACCTGTGCCGCTGCCGGTTCAAGCTCATGTTCTCGAGCGCTCGGAGCCGTCGCGGGATCAGGCGCGGATCTGCGCGAGGAAGCCGTCAACCTGCCGGCTGAGCGCAGACGACTGGTCTGACAGGTCCTGGGCAGCATCCAGCAGGTCGTTGCCGGCCTGACCCGTCTCCGACGCGGCCGTGGCGACATGGGTGATGCTGGAGGTCACTTCGATCGTGCCCTTGGCAGCCTCTTCGATATTGCGTGCAATCTCGCTGGTCGCTGCGCTCTGCTCCTCGACGGCGGCCGCGATCGCAGCGGCGATTTCCTGAACGTCGGTGATCGTCTTGCCGATGGTGCGGATCGCCCCGACGGTCCCTTCCGTGGAGTCCTGGATGCCGCGGATCTGGCCGGCGATCTCGTGAGTGGCGCGTGCGGTCTGGCCGGCCAGTTCCTTGACCTCGGAGGCGACGACGGCGAAGCCCTTGCCGGCCTCGCCGGCCCGGGCCGCCTCGATCGTGGCGTTGAGGGCCAGCAGGTTGGTCTGTTCGGCAATGGCGGTGATCAGCGAGAGAACCTTGTCGATCTCGGACACGGACTGGGTGAGCTGGCGGACGCGTTCGTCGGTATTGCTGACGTCTTCCACGGCGATACTGGTCACTTCGCTGCAGCGGCCGACCTGACGGGTGATCTCGGCAATGGAGCTGGACATTTCCTCTGCGGCGCTGGCGACGGTCTGGACATTGCCGGAAGCCTGTTCGGCAGCCGTTGCGACGGCGGTCGATTGCTCGGATGTCGCGGCCGAGGAGCGCGACAACGTCTCTGCCGAAGCGCGGGTCTGCTGGGCCGCCGATGCGATGGCCGACACGATCGACCCCACAGAGCCCTCGAACTCGCCGGCAAGCTGATTGCGCAGGGCCCGCGCCTCCTCTGCGGCCTGCTCCTTCGAGCGGGCTTCATTCTCCTCCAGGCGTTTCACCTCGATGGCGTTCTGGCGGAATGCCTCCAGGGCACGGCCCATCTGGCCGATCTCGTCCGTGCGGTCCGCCGCCGGGATCTCAGCATCCAGATCGCCCCCGGCAATCCGCACCATGGCACCCTGAAGCGTGTTCAGGCCGCGCAGGACCCGCGTCAGGACGAAGCCTGCAAAGGCGAGCAGGGTCAGGATGAGCAGTCCGACCGAGACATTGGTCAGCGTTTCGTAGAAGTGCGAGACAGAGCGCGCTTCAGCAATCCGGTCGCCCGTCCGGCTTTCCAGCATCACGAAGAAATCGTCGACCGGCTGCATGATCTCGGCCTTGTAGCGGTGATAGTCCGCCGAGTGCATCAGCTCGCGGGCCTCGCGCAGATCGCCCTCCGGATCGGACGAGCGACCCGATGCCACGGCTTCAACGAGATTCATGGCCCGCACTTCCAGCGCTATGAGCGCGTCGGAGTTGGCCTTGGCCTGGTCGAGCAGGGCGAATTCGGCATCGGTGAAGCCGGCGTCCGCCATCAGCTCGGTGAGGGAGGCCGACCCGGTCGCCGGCCGCGGTGCCGAAGCGCCGGCCGCCACGAAGTCCCAGTAGATGCGGTGATAGTCTTCGGGACGCGGACGGGTGCCGTCGCGAATTTCGACAATGGCGTTGTACTGGTCCCGGAAAGCTTCGTCGCCCGTGACCACATAGGTGCGCGCCAGCCGGGTCAGATCGTCCGAGCTCTGCCGCAGTTCGTCCGCAAGCAGGTAGGAATTGTATTGCTGTTCGAATGCGGCGCTCACCTCGGTGTGCGAGGCGTTGAGTTTCACGACGCTGAACACAAGAAAGGCACTGGCAATCAGGTTCACCACGCAAAGAATTGCCACGATCTTCTTCAGGCTGAACATGCGAAACTCCGCTGGAATGGACTATTGGCGGAGGTAGGTCCGGCGGGTTAACCGCCCCCTAATTGCGTCGCCCGTGCAAGCGCGTCCGGCGGGGCTGCGGGACAGCAATCGCGAGCCGCCATGCGGGATATTTCCGTGTCCCGCGAGGCTCGTCATTTTCTATGATACAAAGCATTGTATTTCAGGGGTTTTCACCGTCTGCCATCGTGGGTGGCAGAGCCTCGATCCCCTGGCCGAAGATCTCGCACATCCGTTCCAGGATCGTAGCGGCATCGGCGGAGTTGCACAGCCCGCCGGAGAGGTGATCGATGCGGCCGGTCTGGGCCAGCGACAGCGTGATGGCGCCGGACATCATGTGGTAGAACCAGTAGAGGTCGGCCAGCGAGCAATCCGGCCGCACCTCCCGCAGCAATTCCACGAAACGCTGGGTTACGGCATCGAAGGGTGAGGAATCATGCCCGATCTCGGCGGGGATCGGAGCGCTGTTGAGGCGCGCGATAACCGAGCCGTAGTGACGATGGCCGGGTGTGCCGTCGAGAATGAAGCTGAACGTCGGTTCCAGATAGGCGCGTACCAGGCCGGGTCCGGTCATCTTGCCGGCATGCTCGCGGGCATAGGCGTCCAGCGATGCGGTCCGGCGGGCGTTCACCATGTCGGCGCGGCGTTCGAGAACGGCGTCGATGACACCGGCCTTGGTGCCGAAATAATAGTGGATCAGAGCCGTATCGACGCCCGACTCGGTCGCGATCTGGCGCATGGAGACAGCTTCGAAACCGGCCCCGGCGAAGAGCGCTTCGGCGGCATCGAGAATGCGTTCGCGCGATTCCTCGCGGCGGTCCGCCTGGCGCCGGCGCCGTCGGGCCGGGCTGGCAGGGCCTGTGTCCGGTTTTGCGATCATGCTCTTGCTCATGGCCTCCCGTCTTGCACCGTTTTTCCTGCTGCGCCAAGGCGCAAGCATGCATCTCAATAAATTTATTGACCAATAAATAAATATATTGAGTATGTCTCCCGAACCGGCGCCAACGTGCCGGCAAGCGCAAAAATGCGCCGAGGGAGGAGAGCATGAAAAAGGGGACCGGCTCGTGTTTGCGGGCCAATTTGATGTCGTGTGCGGCGCTGGCAGGATTGCTGGCGACAGCGGCTGCGCAGGCCCAGGAGAGCGCGCCGGCCGGCGAAGGTGAACGCGCGGTCGATACCATCGTCGTCACGGCCCGCCGCCGTGAGGAAAGCCTGATCGACGTGCCGGTCGCGATGACGGTGCAGAGCGCCGAAGCGCTCGACCTGTCCGGCGCAACGGATATCACCGCGCTCCAGCGCAACACGCCCAACCTGACGCTTCAGGTCGCACGGGCGACGAATTCCACGCTGACAGCCTTCATCCGCGGTATCGGCCAGCAGGATCCGCTGTGGGGATTCGAGCCGGGGATCGGTCTTTACATCGACGATGTCTATGTCGCCCGCCCGCAAGGTGCGATCCTCGATATCCTGGACATCGAGCGGGTCGAGGTCCTGCGCGGTCCGCAGGGCACGCTCTATGGCCGCAACACGATCGGCGGGGCGATCAAGTTCGTCACCGCACGGCTGGACGACCAGCCGACCTTCTCCGTGCGGACCAATCTGGGCGAATACAATCAGCGCGATCTGATCGTCTCCGGCTCGGCACCGCTGTCTGACGGATTGCGCGTCGGCGGTGCGCTGGGGGTCTACCGGCGCGACGGCTATGGCACCAATCTGTGGAACGGTGCCGATATCGGGAACCGGGAAAGCTTTTCCGCGCGCCTCACCGTCGAGTTCGAACCGGCACCGGACTGGTTCTTCCGCCTCACGGCCGACCGGCTGGACGATGACAGCAATGCCAATCCCGGCCATCGCGAACTGCCCGTTCCCGCCGCCTTCGGTGCGCCGCCCATCACGACGCCTTTCGGGATCGATGTGCCGGCCGGCGCCTTCCCGGTTACGGACGATGTCTATGACAGCTGGGCGGGTGTCGACGAGACCAACGAAGTCATCAACCAGGGCGTCTCGCTGACCGGTGAATGGACCATCAGCGATCACCTCACCTTCAAGACCGTGACGGCCTGGCGCGATGGCGAGACCCATGGCGAGGGCATCGATTTCGATGGCACGCCGGCGCCGATCCTCGACGTACTCGCGCCCGAGACCGTCTATGACGACGACCAGTTCTCGCAGGAATTCCAGCTCCTGTTCGATCATGACCGCTGGCGCGGCGTGGCGGGCGTCTACTATCTCGATGCCTATGCCAGCGGCGGTTATGACACGGTGCTGGGCATCGGCGCGGCCGCCATTCCCGGTTCGCCGACGCCGAACTTCACCCAGGGCACGAGCGGGCATGTCGATACGACATCGCTTGCGGTGTTCGGCGAGTTCGACTTCGATCTCGCAGACCGCTGGACCCTCACGCTCGGCGGGCGCTGGACGCGCGACGAAAAGACCGGCCGCGTGTTCAAGGCGAATTATCTGGGTCTGGGATCGCCGGTCTCCGGCACGCCCAATACGCCGATCCAGATCCTCACCGACTACACCGCAGAGCGCGCCTTCGAGGAGTTCACGCCGCGTATCGGGCTGAGCTACCGGATCAGCGATACGCTGAACGCCTATGTCAGCTATGGCCGGGGCTTCAAGTCGGGCGGGTTCGACATGCGCGGCGACGCAGCGGCAACGCCGGCGACGATGGACGGCTATGATCCGGAAACCGTCGACTCGCTGGAGATCGGCCTGAAGGGCTATCTGTTCGACGACCGGGTGCGGTTCTCGGCGGCCATGTTCAACGCCTCCTATGACGGTCAGCAGGTGACAAGCCAGCAGGTCAACACGGTCGGCACGGGCCTGGTGAGTTTCATCGACAATGTCGGTTCCTCGACCATTCGCGGCGCCGAGCTGGAAGCGCAGGCCCGGCTGGGCGGCGGGTTCAGTCTCGATCTGGCGCTGGGCTATGTCGACGCTGCGTTCGACGAGTATCTGGCCTATGTGCCCAATGGATCGCCGCCGCCGGCCTATGTGCTGGCCGACGTTTCCGACGCACGCCAGTTCCAGAACACGCCGGACTGGAACGGATCGCTGGCGCTCAGCCACCATTCCGACGATGTGATCGGCGGCATGCTCGATCTGCGGGCGGCGGTGTCCTGGCGAAGCGACAGCTCGATGTTCGAGACGCCTGCGCCCGAGATCGACCAGCCGGGCTACTCGCTTGTCGACGCCAGCGCGGTGTGGACGTCCGGCTCCGGCCGCTGGCGGGCGGGACTGCATGCCCGCAACCTGACCGACGAGCGCTATCGCACGGGCGGCTACTACTTCCCCGGCCTGGCCTATGGCGACAGCATTATCGGCTTCTACGGACCGCCGCGCACGGTCTTTGCCTCGCTGGAATACCGCTACTGACCCCCGCAAGGACCGGCCGCCGATGCCAACCCGGCGGCCGGACCGGCTACAGGACTGATCATGACTTCACAAACAGAAGCGGCCGGGATCCGCTGGACCTCGGAAGACGGGCTCGACCTGTTCGCGCGCGATTACGGTCCCGCCGCAGCCACCGGCACTCCGGTGATCTGCATTCCCGGCCTCACCCGCAACAGTCTGGACTATGAAGACGTTGCGCCCTGGCTGGCAGCCCGGGGCCGGCGGACGCTGGCGGTCGATCTGCGCGGGCGTGGCCGGTCGGCGTCCGGCGATCCGGCGCGCTACCGGCTGCCGGTCTATGCCGCCGACATCGTCGCGCTCGCCGACCATCTGGGCATCGAACGGTTTCACATTCTGGGCACGTCGCTGGGCGGCATGGTGGCGATGCAGATGGCCCGGACCGATCTGCACCGGCTGGCCGGAGCGGTGCTCAACGATATCGGTCCGACGATCGAGAAGGCCGGAATCGTCCGGATATCCGGATATGCCTCGAGCGCGCCGGCCGTTACCGACTGGGCCGGCGCCGTTGCCTATGCGCAGCACATCGCCGGCGATGTCTTTCCGCACTACACGGATAGCGACTGGCGGCGCTTCACCGCCCGCATGTTTATCGAGACGCCTGACGGGAGTATGCAACCGACCTACGATCCCGCCGTGGCCGCACAGGCCCCGTCCTGGCTGATGCCGCTGGCGCGCTTCGTCATGTGGCGCAATTTTCGCCGCCTGGCGCGCCATCGCCCGGCGCTGGTTCTGCGCGGTGAACATTCCGACATCCTGTCGCGCCGGACACTTGCCCGGATGGCCGCGTGCTCGTCCTCGGTCAGCGCGCGCGAAATACCGGGCGCAGGACATACGCCGGACCTGTCCGAACCTGACAGCCGGACCGCGCTGGCGGGCTTCTTCGACGCGGTCGGATAGATCGATCTGCATGCGGCGGACTTGTCCGGCCCGGAAAAGCCCGGTCCTATTGGGCCCTGCCAACCTCCGGGACCGTCATCGTGCTACGCTTGCGTCATATCGAGATTTTCCATGCCGTCTACCGCTGCGGATCGATCAGTGCCGCCGCGCGCGAGCTGAATGTGTCCCAGCCCTCGGTCAGCAAGGTGTTGCGCCACGCCGAGGACCAGCTGGGCTATCCCCTGTTCGAGCGCGGCCGCTCCGGCCTGATCCCGACCGCGGCGGCGCACGAACTGTTCGACAAGGCCAAGGATGTCTATGGCGATGTCCGGGCCCTCAACCAGCTGGCCAAGAATATCCGCGAGCGCCGGGGCGGACATGTCCGCCTGGGCGTGCTGCCGTCGCTGGGGCTGAGCATCGTACCCGAGGCGATCGCAACCTATCGCAGGGTCCAGCCGGAGGTCAGCTTCGAGATCAATACGTTGCATTCCAGCGAGATCGCCGAGGCCCTGTTCCAGCAGGGGTGCGACATTGCCATCGGATACGGGGCACCGATGAATGCGCGGCTGGTCACGCAGGAGCTTGGCCGCAGCGAGCTGCTGCTCGTGGCCCGGCACGATCAGTTCGCCGGACGCGACAGCGTTTCCCTGGCCGATCTGGACGGCGTGGAATTCATCGGCCTGCGCGACAGCGGGCCTTGCGGAGACCTGTTCAGCGACCAGCTGTCCCGCGCAGGGGTGACGCTGCGCGAAGTGGTGACGGCACGCACCTACTATGTCGCGATGTCGCTCGTTCGGCACGGTGTCGGTGTTGCCGTGATCGACAGTTTCACGGCGGCTTTCAACGAGGACCCCGAGATCCGTCTCCTGCGTTTCCAGGACCCGATCCGCTACTCGGTGAACGCCGTTACGGCGGACTCCGTCGACACGGGCACGGGCGAACGCACAAACCAGGCGGAACTGGTTGATGGCTTCCTTGATGTGCTGCGCGCGGTGATTTCGCGAACTCACTCAGTGCACTGAGCGCCCGGACGCCCGCATTGCGGGCATAACCTTCGTCTATAGCCGCACAAAAACTGACTACGGCTGCGCGCCTTCACGGGCGCGTCATAATCTGAAAGCCTTTGCGATCAGGGCGCTGCCTCGTCACAGGGACGAGCGGGTCGGCGCCGTCATGCAGGGGAGATTGCTATGACCGTCGGGCGGGTTTCCAAACTCATTTTGCTCAGTTCAACCGTTCTGTTTTCGCAGGTGGCGAATGCCCAGGAAGCCGAGGCTCCGCCGCAGGACGATGACGAAACAGAAGTGATTGTCGTCACTGGTTCCAACATTGCCGGCACACCGATCACCGGCGCGCTGCCGGTCACCGTCATCGGCTCGGACGATCTCGATGCGATCGGCGCCTCGTCGATGGACGAGCTTTTCCGCTCCATCCCGCAAGCCGGTGATGTCGCCTTCCAGGAAGGCCGCACGGCGGGTGGCGTCAATGACGCACGCGGCGATGTCGCCTCGGTCGATCTGCGCTCGCTCGGTTCGGGCAATACGCTGGTCCTTCTGAACGGGCGCCGCCTGGTTCTGCACCCGGGCTATCAGACCGAGAACCTGGTGCCGGTGACGACGGTGAACGTGAATTCCATCCCCAATAACGGCGTCCGCCGGGTCGAAGTGCTGCGCGACGGCGCTGCCGCGATCTACGGCACGGATGCTGTGGGCGGCGTGGTGAACACGATCCTGCGCGACAATTTCGACGGTCTGACGGCCGAGATCGAGTATGGCGGGTCCGAGGGCACCTCGCTGCGCGAGCTCGAGGGCAGCATCGCCTTCGGCCGTGACTTCAACAATGGCCAGTCGAACCTCTCGGTCTTCATCGACTATATGGACCGCGCCGGCATGCCGGCCTCCGATCGCGATTATGCGGCCAGCTATGACGCACGCGACCAGGTGATCGGCACGCCGTTCGAGGGCGACACCGATTTCGACAACCGTTCGACCAACTCGCCCTTCGGCGAGTTCCAGACCTGGAACTACACGCCCACCATCCGGCAGAACGGAACGGCGCTGACCTCGTCGGGTGACTACTGGCATATCCAGCCGGACAGTGTGACCGGTTGCCTGGCCGATCTGGGCGCAGGGCTCTGCATCGATAACAGCACGCAGAATTCCACTTCGGACCGGGTCTATCGCTACAATTCCAACTTCGACCGCTGGATCTATGGCGACAATGAGCGGTTCAACGCCTTTGCCTTCTTCAACCACGATTTCGGCAACGGGCTGGAATTCTTCGCCGAAGCCGGGCTCTACCTGTCCGACTACATGACCCATCGCGAGCAGGCTTCGCCGCTCAGCGCCGCCGACATTATCGTGCCGGCCAGCAATTACTGGAATCCCTTCGGTCCGGTCACCTTCTCGGACGGCAGTGCCAATCCGAACCGTCTGCCCGGCCTGAACATTCCGGATGCGGGCGTGGCCAATATCATCAATGACTACCGCTTCGTCGATGCCGGACCGCGTGTCATCAATGTCGACAATACCAGCTACCGCCTTCTGGCGGGCCTGCGCGGCTCGTTCGGGGCCTGGGACTGGGAGTCGGCCATGCTGTGGTCAGAGGCCAGCACGGAAGACCGTACGAACCGCATCTCCAACACGCTGCTCCAGGAGTCGCTCGCGCTGGAAACGCCGGATGCCTACAACCCGTTCAACGGCGGCAATCTGGTCGACTTCTCCAACGGCGATTCGACGCCCAACCCGCAATCCACGATCGACAGCTTCATGGTCGATGTGACGCGGGAAAACTCCACCGAACTGGGTCTGTGGGACTTCAAGACCTCGCGGCCGGACCTGTTCCAGCTGCCGGGCGGCGGTGTCGGTGTCGCGCTCGGGGTAGAGCTGCGGCATGAGGCCTTCGAGGACGATCGGGACGATCGCCTGGACGGCACGATCACCTTTACCAATCCGATCAGTGGCGACTTCTTCGGATCCGATGTGCTCGGGTCCAGCCCGACGCCGGACTCCTCCGGTGACCGTTCGGTCTTCTCCTCCTACGCCGAACTCTCGGTGCCGCTGGTCAGCCGCGACATGAATATCCCGCTGATGCAGGCCATCGATGTTCAGCTGGCCGCGCGTTACGAGAATTATTCCGATGTCGGCGACGTGCTGAAGCCGAAGGCGGCGATTGGCTGGGAAGTGACCGACTGGCTGATGCTGCGCGGCTCCTACTCGGAAGGCTTCCGGGCACCGAACCTGCCGCAGATCCACGAGCGCGGCGTGGAACGCTCGAACACGCGCCTCGACTATGTCTTCTGCGAGGCCGATCTGCGCGCCGGCCGCATCGCCAATGTCGACGAGTGCCTGCGCTCGCAGTCGACGGTCAGTGTGCGCGAAGGGTCCAGCACGCTGGAGCCGGAAACCAACACGACCTACAGCTATGGCTTCGTCTTCCAGCCGCAGCTCTGGGATCGCCGCTTTGGCGATCTGACGGTCACGGTCGACTACTGGAACATCCAGCAGGAAAACGTCATCGGTATCTTCGGCGACGACAACCACCTCGCCTACGACTACCTGCTGCGCACCCAGGGCTCCTTCAATCCGGCGGTGATCCGCGAGGCGCCCAGCGCCGACGATATCGCCGACTTTGCCGGGACCGGTCTCGATGCGGTCGGCGAGGTGATCGAGGTGCAGGACACCTATCAGAACCTCCTGCCGCGGCAGATCGAAGGCGTCGACGTCACGGTCCTCTACGATATCGACGACACGCCGCTCGGCGACTTCCGGGTCTCCGTGACGGCGGCTCATCTGATCACCTTCGATCAGGAGCCCTCCCCGGAAGCTCAGGCCATCATCGATGCCCAGGATGCCGGCGAGATCTTCAGCGGTTTCGTGGTCGACGGGGCGGCGGGTCTGCTGCGCCAGGACGGCAATCCGGAATGGCGGGCAACGACCTCAATCACCTGGCGCAACGGCAATTGGGGCGCCGGCCTGTTCGGCCGCTACACCAGTTCCGTGCTGGACACCGGGGCGACGCTCGGCGACGGTACCCAGTTCGAGGTCGACGAGTGGTATTACGGCAATGTCTATGTCCAGTACACGTTCGACCGTGAAGACGTGCTGGACAATACCCGGGTCCGGGTCGGGGCGCGCAACTTCACCAATGAGGCGCCGCCGCTGGCCGACAGCACGTTCAACTATCTGGGAACGCTGCATTCGGCACGGGGACGTTTCCTCTACGCCTCGGTCCGCAAGTCCTTCTAGGGCAGGAACCATGCTTGCAAAGACGCTTCAGGCGGCCGGTGCATTTGCACTGGCCGCCCTGGTCCCGGCTGCTCCGGCCGCGGCAATGCAAACGCTTGCTTTCACGGGCGGCACCGTTGTCGACGGAAGCGGCGCTCCTGGCCGGATCGCCGACATCGTCACGCAAGACGGACGGATCGTGTTTGTCGGCGCGCTCGATGAGAGCGGGCTGACGCCCGACCGGATCATCGCTGCGGACGGGCTGGTCGTTGCGCCCGGCTTCATCGATCCGCACACGCATGCTCTCGCGGATCTGGCGGCCGCCGAAGCCGACCGCCGCCGCAGCGACAATATTCTCTTCCAGGGTGTGACCACGGTCGTCGTTGGCAATGATGGCGGCGGCGAGCCGGCCGTTGGCAGCCTGGCTGAAGACCTGCGGGCGCGGGGCATCGGTCCCAATGTCGGCTTTCTGGTTGGTCTGGGGCCGATCCGGACCGCCGTGATCGGCGAAGACAACCGCACGGCAACCGCCGATGAACTCGCCCGCATGCAAGCCATGCTGGCAGGGGGAATGTGCGAGGGCGCCATCGGTTTTTCCACCGGGCTTCACTACACGCCGCAGAATTTCGCGCCGCTGGACGAAGTGGTGGCGCTGGCCACCGTGGCTGCCGAGCGCGGCGGTCTCTATGACAGCCACATTCGCGACGAGAGCAGCTATTCCCAGGGACTTGTGGCCTCGATTGAGGAAGCCATCACGGTCGGCCAACGCTCCGGCGCGCCGGTCCATATCGCCCATATCAAGGCGCTCGGTCCCGATGTCTGGGGACAGAGCGAAGCCGTGATCGCACGGGTCGAAGCGGCGCGTGCAAACGGTCTGCGTGTCACGGCCGACCAGTATCCCTGGCGCGCCTCGGGCACGCGGCTGGCCAATGCGCTGGTGCCGCGCTGGGCGCTGGATGGCGGCCGCGAGGGGCTGCTGGCCCGGCTGGACGATCCGGAGGTGCGGCCGCGCCTGGTGGCCGAAATGCACGACAATCTGCGCCGCCGCGCCGGGGCGGAGGCCCTGCTGCTCACCCGGCCATTGCGCGGGGCCGACCCGGCACTGGGCGGTCACACGCTGGCGGCCATCGCCGAGCAGCGCGGCGAGGACGCGGTCGAAACCGCGATCGCCATCATCCGCTCCGGCGGCTACCGCGTTGCGTCCTTCGTCATGGACGGGGCCGATATCGAAGCCTTCGCCGGTCAGGACTGGGTGATGACGGCGTCCGACGGGTCGACCGGGCACCCGCGCCGCTTTGCAACCTTCCCCAAGGCCTATCGCGATCTCGTCGTGGACGGCGGGATGATGTCGCTGGAACGCTTTGTCCGGCGCAGCACCGGCCTCACCGCCGACACGTTCGGCTTCACCGGGCGCGGCTATCTGCGCGAAGGCTATATCGCCGATATCGTCGTCTTCGATCCGCAATCATTTGCGCCGCGCGCCGGCTATGCCGCGCCGGAAGAATTGTCCGAGGGCGTGCGCTATCTGCTCGTCAACGGCGCGCTGGCCATCGAGAATGGCGCGACCACCGGCGCGCTGGCCGGCCAGCCGGTCCTGCGCGACACCAGCCATATCGATCTGTGCGAGGAATAAACCTTGTCTTTCTGGTTCAATATCGTCCTCTGGAAACGCATTCTCCTGGCCCTCGCGCTCGGCGCTGTGGCCGGCTATTTCGCCGGTGATGCCGTCGAACATCTGCGCTGGGTGGGCGATCTCTTCATCCGGCTGATCCGGATGCTGATCATCCCGCTCGTCTTCGTCACCCTGGTCTCGGGCGTGACGGCGATGAGCGATCCCAAACGGCTCGGTTCGATCGGCGGCAAGGCGATCGCGCTCTATCTGGCCACCACCCTGTTCGCGATCCTGCTGGGCCTGGCGCTGGCGGCCGGGCTGCGGCCGGGCGACGGGATCGACCTGTCCGGGGCGACGCCGCAGGAATTGTCCGAGCCGATGGGACTGACCGAGCGCCTGCTGGCGATCGTGCCGGAAAACCCCTTCGCCGCCTTTGCCCAGGGCGATCTCCTGGCCGTGATCTTCTTCGCGCTGATGACCGGGACCGGCATCCTGATCGGCGGCGAGAAGACGAAAGCGCTCAAATCCGCCTTCGACGCAGGCGCCGAGACCATGCTGAACGTCACCGGCATCGTCATGGAATTCGCGCCTTTCGGCGTCTTTGCCTTGGTCGCCTGGGTGATGGGCACGAGCGGGCTCAGCGCCTTTGCCAATCTCTTCGTCCTGGCCGTGACCGTGGTGGCGGGCTGTCTCCTGCACATCGTCATCACGCACGCCCTGTTCGTGAAATTCCTCGCCCGCCTGCCGGTCATTCCCTTCCTGGGCGGGGTGCGCGAGGCCCAGCTGGTCGCATTCTCGACCTCGTCGAGCTCGGCGACCCTGCCCTCGACCCTGTCGGCGGCCGAGCACAATCTGGGCATCAAGCCCGCCGTCGCCTCGTCCATCCTGCCGCTGGGTGCGACGGTGAACATGGACGGTACCGCGCTCTATGTGGCCATCGTGGCGGTCTTCGCGGCCCAGGCTTTCGGCATTCCGCTGGAGCTGCAGGACTATCTGCTGATCGCGCTGACCACCACGCTGGTGTCGATCGGCACGGCGTCGGTGCCCTCCGCCTCGCTCTTCCTGATCGCCGCCGTGCTGCAGACGATCGGCATGACGCCGGAGCAGATCGCCCTTGTGGTCGGCTTCATCCTGCCCTTCGACCGCATTCTCGACATGACCCGCACCGTCACCAACGTCACCGGCGACCTCTGCGTCGCCACCGTCGTCGGCCGCTGGGAAGGCGAGATCGACGAAGAGGTCTACCGGGCCAAGCCGGTCGAATAGCCGCGCACCAAAACCGACAATCCAGGGGACAACCGCCATGATGCCGTTTCTTCGCACGCTCTGCACCGCCACCCTGTGTGCCGCGACACTCCTTCCGGCCGCGACCGGTCCGTCGGCGGCCCAGTCCTCGCTGCTCGACTATGGCAGCATTGTCCATCCGGTCGTCGACGAGGACGGGATGGTGGTCAGCCAGAACGAGATCGCCAGCCGTGTCGGTGCTGAAATCCTCGCGGCCGGCGGCAATGCCGTCGATGCGGCCATCGCAACCGGTTTCGCGCTCGCCGTCACCCTGCCGCGCGCCGGCAATCTGGGCGGCAGCGGCTACATGCTGGTCTATATCGCCGAGGAAGACCGGGTCCTGGCACTCGACTACCGCTCGGCCGCGCCGGCTGCTGCGACGGCGGAAATGTTCCTCGACCGCCGCGGGCGGATCAATGATGAGGCCAATTACGGCCATCGCGCCGCCGCCGTTCCGGGAACCGTCGCCGGCTTCGCCGCGGTGCACGAACGGTACGGGGTGTTACCCTGGGCGGACCTTATTGCACCCGCTATGTCACTCGCACAGGACGGTATTGTCGTCTCAAGGGATCTCTCCGAGGCCCTGCAATGGGGCGAGCGCCGCCTGTCGAGTTCCGATGCTGCCCGCGCCGCCTTCTTCCATCCCGATGGCAGTCCCTACCGGTTCGGGGAACGGCTGGTGCAGCCCGATCTCGCCTGGACGCTGCAACGGCTGATGACCGCGGGGCCGCGCGATTTCTACGAAGGCGAGATCGCCCGGCGCATCGTCGCGGACATGGAGCGCAATGGCGGGCTGATCTCGATGGAGGATCTTGCCGCGTATGAAGCGCAATGGCGTGAGCCGATCCGCACCACCTATCGCGGCCATGAGGTCGTGACCATGCCGCCGTCGAGCTCGGGCGGGATCGCCCTGCTGCAGATGCTCAACATGCTGGAGCACTTCAATCTTTCGGCGATGGGCGCGAACAGTGCCGCGACCCTGCACACGCTGTCGGAAGTGATGCAGCTCGCCTATGCCGATCGCACGCAATATCTGGGCGATCCGGACTATGTGCAGGTGCCGGTCGAGACGTTGATCTCCAAGGCCTATGCCGAGGAACGCGTCAGTCACGTCTCGCGCACGTCGGCATCGCCGGCCAGCGCCGTCTCGCCGGGCGATCCGCTTGCCTTCGAGAGCCCGGATACCACGCACTTCTCGGTCGCCGATTCCGCCGGCAATGTCGTCTCTAACACCTATACGCTGGGCTCGTCCTTCGGTTCGGGCGCCCTCGTCGAAGGGGCCGGCTTTCTGCTGGACAACCAGATGAAGAACTTCGCCCTGCGCTCGCATCTCAATGATGTGCGCGGCATGCAGTCGAATGTCGCGAACCGGCTGGAACCCGGCAAGCGCATGACGTCCAGCATGACGCCCACCATCGTGTTCCGCGATGGCGAGCCCTATCTCGTCGTCGGCACGCCGGGCGGTTCCACCATTATCAATACCGTGCTGCAGGTGATCCTGAACGTGATCGATCACGACATGAACATTGCCGAGGCCGTGCAGGCGCCGCGCATTCATCAGAACTGGTATCCGGACGAGCTGGAAGTGGAGCCCGGCCTGTCGATCGACACGCTGCGCCTGCTGGG
The DNA here is from genome assembly GCF_039978735.1 of Maricaulis sp. Lineage (GTDB taxonomy): Bacteria > Pseudomonadota > Alphaproteobacteria > Caulobacterales > Maricaulaceae > Maricaulis. The sequence continues at coordinate 23,073 of NZ_JBDWAS010000024.1, read as the reverse complement.
CAGCCTGGGCCACGAGATCGAGTTCTCCGACACGATCGGCAGCGCCCAGTGCATCCGCATCGCGGACGGTGTGTTCGAGGGTGCGGCGGATCCGCGGCGTCCCGATGCCCGGGCGGCCGGGGTCAGAAATGTCGGCACCCTGCCAGGCTATCGCTGGTAGGGCGCCGACAGGCGGGAGGGTCGGGGATCAGCCCTTGTGGGCGATGGCTTCGATCTCGATCAGCGCGTCGCCGGCCAGCAGGCCGGACACCACCGTCGAGCGGGTCGGGAAGGGTTCGGCGAACCGCGCGCGATAAACGGCGTTGAACTCACCTGCCAGCGCGGCATCGGTCAGCCAGACCGTGGTCTTGACGACATTGTCCAGCGTCATGTCGTGCCGGGCGAGAACCGCGGCCAGATTGTCGATGGCCCGGCCCGCCTGTTCGGTTATCCCGCCGGCGACCATTTTCCCGTCATCGCCGCGCGGCAGCTGGCCGGATATGAACAGCAGGCCCGCCGCTTCGCGTGTGGGGCTAAGGGGTGGCGGCAAGGGTTTTGACGTCATGTGCGGCATGTCCTTCTGATACCGGGTTGAAATCGGGTGCAATCTGGCGGGCCAGCCGCTCGCCGGACCCCATTGCCAGGGTCCAGCCCAGCATGCCGTGCCCGACATTGTAGGCGAGCGCCGGGCCGGCCTGTCCGATGCAGGGCAATGAGTTCGGCGTCATGGGGCGCAGCCCGGCCCAGAAGCTTGAAGCATCGTCAAAGGCGGCGGCCTGAGGCAGCGAGGCTCTTGCGTGCTGTAACAGCGTGTTGAGCCGGGCCGGATCCGGATCGGCCGAGCGCCAGCCGAGATCGGCCAGTCCCGCGACGCGGATGCGGCCAGCGAGCCGGGTGAAGACAAGCCGTCTGGTCGTGTCTGTCAGGCTGACCGTCGGCGCGGCGTCACCGGGCGGAGCGGTCAGCGAGTAGCCTTTCATGGGCATGACCGGGATCGATACGCCGAAGGGGTGAAGCAGGCGGCGGGCATCGGCACCGGCGCACACGACGGCCATGTCGGCCTTCACAGCCTGGCCGTCGGTGCACAGAAGCGCCTGACCCGATACCGTACTGACCTCGCTGACGGTGGCGTCGAAGATCACCCGCACGCCATAGCGTGCCTGGAGCAGCTCAAGCATGTTGCTGGAAAACCGGAACGAGTCGCCGACGGCTTCATCCGGTGTGTAGATGATGCCGACCGGCCGGTCCGGCGCCGCATCGAGCGCCGGTTCGATCGCGCGGGCTTCGTCAAAGCTGAGAGCCTGCTGGGCCGCCGGCCCGACATTCTTCATCCCCATCACCCGGCGCGCCGCAGCGAAGGCGGTTTCGGTGTGATAGAGGTGCATCTTGCCGCGCACCGCATAGCCGAAATCAAGATCGTGCGTGGCCAGCAGGCTGGCCATCTGCAGCCGGGACTCCAGCCCCAGTTCGAGGGCTGCCAGCGTATTGCGCTTGAACCGACCGGCGGTGCAGTTGCGCAGAAAGGCCAGCAGCCAGCGCAGATAGTCCGGATCGAGGCTCAATCGCATGCGGAAGGCTTCGCTGCGGCCGAGAAGCAGGCCGGGCATGTCGCGGAACAGGCGCGGATTGGCAAGGGCGTCGGTGTAAAGGTAGCTCAGTTGAGCCCCGTTGGCGTAGGACGCGCCGCGGCCGGCGGACTCGCGGCCGTCGATCACCGTGACATCCAGCCCGCGCCTGGCCAGGGCATAGGCGGTCGCCACGCCGACCACGCCGGCACCGATAATGGCCACGGATTTCAGCGTGCGCGTCATGCCGCGTTTGGTCCCGCTTGTCTTGTGCGGGCAGGGGCCGGTCCGGATGGCCGGCTGTCAGGACATGAGCACGCGTGCATGGTTCTTTCCGGCACGGGGTTGAAGCATATCCTGACCATAGAAAGTGCGCCGTGTCTTCGGCCACTTCATATTCGGGCAGGGGCCATAACGCCGGTGCATACCCCCGCCGGAACCGCCTGCTCAGACCTGTCCGGACGTGGGCCGGCGTTCCGCGCGATACTGCGATGGCGTGCAGTCCAGCTGCTCCTTGAACGCCTTGTTGAAGGTGACGCGATTGGTGAAGCCGGATTCGATCGCGATCCGTTCAAGGGACCAGTGCCGCTTGGGATCCTCGATCAGGGTCAGCGCGTACTGGACGCGATAGCTGTTTATCAGCCGGTAGAAATTGCTCTTCATGTGCTGGTTGATCACCTGCGAGACGGTGTGCGACTTGTGACCGATCGCCTTGGCCAGCTTGGTGAGAGACAGGCTTTCATCGAGGTAGAGGGCGTCTTCCTCGAGCCGCTGTTCGATCAGGGCCGCGACTTCTGCAGCCGCTGTGTCCGGCAGGGCCGAATGGAGATATTTGATTGTCGCACCAGCCTCGGTTCCGGACCCTGCCGGGTCTTCCGCCGGCGGGGCGGGTGTCCCTGTGAGCGCGCGCTCTTCCTCGGTGATCAGGAAGTCCGGCTTCTGCAGACCCTGCAACGCGATCAGCACAATGATGGCCGAGAGGAAAAGCAGCCAGGCCTGGCCCACCGTGCCCAGCGTAATCAGCCCGGTGGTTTGCTGCACCAGGAACAGGCCGACCCACAGCGCTTCCAGCAGGATGAAGGCGATCATCAGCTGGCGCAGCCGCTGCAGCACGTTGCGGCTGTTGTCGGCTCGCAGCTGGTCGAGCGCGGGCGCGAACGCATCCAGGCGCAGCCAGGCCAGGGCGAGATAGCTCGCCAGATGCACCTTCATCGCCACCAGCTTGATCGTCAGCAGCATTGAAATGTCACCGGGCGCCTGGTCCTGCTGCAGCGCAGCCCACATCGCAATCTTGGCGTCGCCGCTGCGGAACACGTCCGGTGCGCTGAGCAGCCAGACCGCAAATGCGGGCAAAAGATGCAGCACCCAGTTGCCGGCCGTGAAGGCCCGTTGCCCGGTCATCCGGCGCACATAGGCGTAGAGCACGGGCCCAAGCACCATCACAATGTTGGGCAGCAGATCGAGCAGGTGGGGCATGTAGCGATAGAGCTGGGAATGGACCGCACCGCCTTCGAGCAGCTTGTAAGCCAGCAGCGCCATCGCGATAGCCAGCAGCCGTGCCGGTGAACCGGACGGTGCCCGCCGCCAGAGAATGACCGTCAGCAGCAAGGCGTGGCTGAACGCCATGAAGTAGAGCGTGCTGAGTACGGCGTGCGGCATTGCGGATCTCCGGCGCTTCATCCGGCCCGTTCCGGGGCTTGACGCTGGTTGCGCGTTTATACCGGGCGGGCGTTAAGTCCGGCGCAGCTTATCGCGCCATGCGGGGGCGGGCGATGAAAGCCTCCATCCAGCTTATCGCGTCCGCGTGCATCGCGCGGCAGGTTCGATGTATTGTTTCGAACGCGGTCGAGGATACCCGGCATGTTTCGCAAGTTCTGGCGTTTGATCACGGCGCCTTTTCGCCTGGTCCCCTGGTATCTGTGGCTGGCTGCAGCTGCGGTCGCAGCCTGGTTCGGCCGTTCGATCCTGCTGATCATTGCAACCATCATCGCGTTTCATCCGATCCCGCTTCCCCCGCTTTTCCAGGGCGAGCCTGAAACCGTCGCAGAGGCGCGCCTGCAGGATCTGCGGCATTTCCACCATGTCCGGCGCAATGAGCGCTCGATGACCGACGAGATGCGGGCGCGCTTTGACGCCCGCGTCGCCTATCTCGAGGCCAATGCGGGCTCGCTCACCGACGCCGAATTCATGCTGGGCCTGGCGCGGGCTCAGGCCGAGATCGACAACGGGCATTCCAATACGCCGGCCACGCGCCTGGTGGCGCGCTTCCCCCGCTTGCCTGTCCGTATGGCGGAGATGGACGGCGAAATCCGTATCCTGCGGGTCCGGCCGGAGCAGCAGCCGCTGCTCGGTGCCCGTGTAGAGCGGATCAACGGGGTAGAGGTTGAGGAACTCCTCGCCCGCTTCCGCGATGCCTATGGCGGTAATGACGCCTTCTACCTCACCCAGGCTCCGGCGCTGCTCGACGCTCCGGATTTTCTGGCAGCGGTCGACGCTGGCGAGGCGGACATGCCGGTCCGGCTTGACCTGACACTGGCCGATGGCGAGACCGTACAGGTGTTGCTGGATGCCGAACCTGCCGCACCGGACGCTGAACGGGCCTTTCCCGGTGATCTTCCCCAGCCCTGGGTCCATGTCACCGAGGGATGGGTCGCGGCCGAGCCTGATGCGTCCCCGCTTTATCTTCAGCAGCCGGGGCGCGGCTACTGGATGGAGCGGATCGAAAATACAGGGATCGTCTACATCGCTTTGCGCACCAATCTCGACGATGGCGGCGAAGAGAGCCTGGCGGCCTTCTCCAGCCGCGTCGTGCAGACGCTGACCGAACAACCGGCGCGCGCGGTTGTCGTTGATCAGCGGTTCAGCGGCGGCGGAGACCTGACCATCACGCACGCGATGATGGCGGCCTTGCCGGACCTCGTCGGTCTGGATGGCCGGGTGTACCTGCTGACCAGCGGCAATACGTTTTCCGCCGCGATCGTCAATCTGGCCTCGGCCAGGGAAGTTGCGCCGGAGCGTGTCCTGCTGGTTGGCGAGGCAATCGGTGACCGGTTGCAGTTCTGGGCCGAGGGCTGGGGGTATGAACTGCCGAACAGCGGCTTCCGGGCGCGCTATTCGACCGGCTTCTACGACCTCCAGAATGGCTGCACCGGGCTTTTCCGCTGCGCCTGGGGCAGCCTGCACATCTTCCCGATCCTGATCGAAGATCTCGATGTCGACATCCCGGCGCCGCTCGACTGGCCTGCCTATATCGCCGGCCGTGATCCGGCGATGGATGCCGTCATGGCCGAGGAGGCGCGGCGCCGCGGGCGCTGAGACTTCACACCTTTCGCCCTCCTTTCGGGCGCTAGAAGCAAGGGAATATCATGTTGAGATCTTTCACCTTCGCGACGGTCACGCTTGTAGCGGGGCTTGGTCTGCCCGCCGCCGCACTCGCCCAGGACGAAGCCACACGCCGGAGCTGGGGCGCTGAGGCGCGAGCCGAGATGGCGCGTCTGGCGCCGCTCGCCGGGGACTGGGTTGTGACGGAATACATGCCGCAACCCGATGGCAGCTGGCATGCAGCTGAAACGGCTTATCGCGAGACCACACGCTATCTGCTGGACGGGCTGGCTCAGCGGATCGAGGCGCCGGAGCGGCCGGCGCAGCCCTGGCGCCTGGAGACCACCATCCAGTATGACCAGAACCGCGATGTCTTCCGGCTCGTGGCGCTCGACGATACCTGGGGCAATATGGATGTCTATGAGGGGGTGATGACCGGGGAGGGCGATCTGGTGGTCGACGACCTGCGGGCCGATACACCTTATCTCGGCGCGGACGGGTCGCGGACCTATTTCCGGCTCACATTCTCGATCGAAAGTCCGGACCGGAACACGCTTCATGTCGATGCCAGCAGGGATGCCGGCGAAACCTGGCAGCCCTTCCAGCGGATCGAGCGGGTGCGTTTCGGTACGCAGTGACAGAGGGTTAGTGCCGGTGTGCGGGTCGGCCGGCTGAGGTGAGCCAGGCGGCGCCGTGCGAGAGGGCCAGGCCGCTGGCGCCGACGACAGTGATGACGCGTTCGGCCAGTTCGGAAACCCCGGCCAGCGCGCCGAAGAAGAGCAGCGCCAGACCCGTGATCGCAAGGCCACGCAGGGCGATGCCGCGCATACCGCCCGGCCAGCTGCGCATGGCATTGAGGCTGACCAGAAGCGCCAGGCCTGCCAGGGCGAGGTGGATACGCTCATCCTCCATCCAGACCAGCGCCGGTCCCAGAGAAATCACAAAGGGCAGGGCCAGGCAGTGCACAAGGCACAGTCCTGAGAGGGCGATCCCGACGGCGTCCTGGCTGCGGCGCATGCATTTCCCTCCGGGGTGACAAAAAAGACATGAGCGGCCCCCTTGAGCCGATGTTGTGTTACATAATAACGTATCCCTGAACGATCAACGACGCTCGTCGCGAATTCGCAGGGAGATGTGCAGTGGGACCGAATATTCTGGTGCTTGCCGGCACCATATTGGCCTCATTCGGGCTACATACGGGTGACACAGGTGCCACACAGACGGCACATGAAGATCACGATGCGCACCATGATCACGCGGATCATGACGGGCACGAGGAACACGAAGCGCATGTCCACGGTGTCGGCCATCTGGGCGTCGCCATCGAAGCCGGCGGACGGGTCGAGGCCGAGTTCGAGACACCGGGCTATAATCTCTTCGGTTTCGAACGCGAGCCGCGCGATGCGGATGAGGTGCGTGCTGTCAGCGAGGCCCGGTCCAGCCTCTTGGCCGAAGGCGTGGTGCTGCGACTCGATCGCGATGCCGGCTGTGCCTATCTGGGCGGCGAGATTGCCGATACCGGGTATCACGATATCCGGGTGACCTACCGTTTCGACTGCGCGCAACCGCAGCGTCTGCGCCGGATCGGTACGGGCGTCTTCGAGGTGTTCGAACGGTTCGAGACGATCGAGGCGGTCCTGGTGTCGCCGGACCGGCAGGCCGGTTTCGACCTGACGCCGGCAGCTCCGGACCATCGTCTGGCGCCATGACCATACCGGCTGTTCGCATCCGCGACCTGGTCTTTGCCTGGCCGGGCGGGCCGTCGGTGCTGGAGATCGACCGGTTCGAGATGGCTGCCGGAGAAGCGGTTTTCCTCGCCGGGGCGTCGGGCAGCGGCAAGAGCACGCTGCTCGGCCTGATCGCCGGGATCACGCCTTGCCGCGAGGGTGAGATTTGCGTCCTGGGAACCCGCATGGACCCGGCCCGTCCCGCCCGGCGCGATGCCCTGCGCGCGGCGCAGCTGGGGATCGTCTTCCAGCTGTTCAATCTCGTGCCCTATCTCAGCCCGCTGGAGAATGTCCTCTTGCCGCTGCGCTTCTCGGCGGAGCGGGCTGCGCGGTTGAAGCAGGACGGGACCGATCCGCACACCGAGGCGCGCCGCCTGCTCGACGCGCTGGGGCTGGATGCCGATAGCCTGACGCGCCGGGTCACGGCGTTGAGTGTCGGCCAGCAGCAGCGTGTGGCGGCCGCCCGGGCGCTGATCGGCCGGCCGGGCCTGGTGATCGCGGACGAGCCGACTTCGGCGCTCGACCAGGATGCCCGTGACGCCTTCCTCTCCCTTCTGACCACGGAGTGCCGCAAGTCGGGCGCCGCGCTTCTGTTCGTCAGCCACGACCGCACCCTGGCGGACCGGTTCGACCGGCAGATCGAACTCGCTGATATCAATCGCGCGAGGCAGGCGGCATGAGCACGTCTCTCCTGACCCTGGCCTGGAAGAGCCTGGCCAATCGCGGTGTCTCGGTGGCGCTGACGATCCTGTCCATCGTGCTCGCGGTGATGCTGTTCCTGGGCGTGGAGAAGATCCGCACCGGTGTGCGGACGAGCTTTGACTCCACCATTTCGGACACCGATCTGATCGTCGGCGCACGCGGCGGGGCGATCAATCTCCTGCTCTATTCGGTCTTCCGCCTGGGCGATCCGACCGCGAATATCGGCTGGGACACCTATCAGCTGATTGCCTCGGCGCCGGATGTCGACTGGGCCGTGCCGATCTCGCTCGGCGACAGTCATCGCGGCTATCGGGTCGTGGGCACGACACAGGCCTATTTCGATCATTACCGCTACGGCCGCCGCCAACCGCTGGCGCTGGCCGATGGCCGGGCTTTCGACGGAACGCATGAAGTGGTCCTGGGTGCGGAAGTCGCCCGCCAGCTCGACTATGGCCTGGGCGGGTTTATCCGGCTGTCGCACGGCATCGGCGATGTCAGCTTTGCCGAGCATTCAGGCCATGATTTCGAGATTGTCGGCATTCTCGCGCCGACGGGCACACCGGTAGACCGGTCCGTCCATGTCTCGCTGGAAAGCATCGAGGCGATCCATGTCGGCTGGGAGAGTGGGGCGCCGCCGTCCGGCCAGGCTGCAGGCGAGACGCTCGATGCCGGCACGCTCGAGCCCGACAGTATCACGGCCGTCCTGGTCGGGGTGAGCTCGCCGATCCGCGTGCTGGGCCTGCAAAGGCAGATCAATACCTATCAGGGCGAGGCGCTGAGCGCGATCATGCCGGGCGTGGCGCTGTCACAGCTCTGGCAGGTGATCGGGGCCGGCGAGACGGCGTTCAAGGCGATCTCGCTGCTGGTCGTCGTGGTCGGCATGACCGGCATCCTCACCGCCCTGTCGGCCGGGCTGAACGAGCGCCGCCGCGAGATGGCGGTGTTGCGGGCGACCGGTGCGCGGCCGCGCGACATCTTCGCCCTGCTGATCCTGGAAGCCGCTTCGCTGGCGGCCGCCGGTGCCGTGATCGGCATCCTCCTGGCCCAGATCGGCTTTGCCATCATCGCCCGCTCGGTTGCCACGCGCTACGGGCTCGACCTGGCCGGCGGCCCGGGCGTGACCGAAATCCTTGTCCTTGGGGCCGTCACCCTGGCCGGCGCGCTGCTGGGCGCCTGGCCGGCCTGGCGGGCACAGCGCAATGCGCTGGCCGACGGCCTGTCCATCCGTTTGTGAGGTCCATCATGTCTTCGATCCGCATCTACCTGCTTCCCGTGCTTCTGCTCGCCGCCTGCGGCGCCAGTCCCAGCGGTGCCGACTCCTCGCCCGGCACCGAAGCCGCGGCGGCGGGCAGTTCCCAGACCGCGGAAGCCGCGCAACCGGAACCGTCACAGCCTGAAGAGCAGGCCGTCGAGGCCGAGCAATCTGCCGGGCCCGATGTGCAAGCGGCGGCCTCGTCAGACGATGAAGCGCCGCTGCGGGCAACGCCGCCGCCGCCCGGTCCGGACTTTCCGCCGCCGGACGAGAATGGCGTGATCACCATCAACTGGGACGATCTCCTGCCGGAAGGTGAGCTGGAGCGGATCGAGCAGCTCTACAACTCGGCCTATGCGACGATGGAGATCAATCATTTCGGCGGCCAGATGCAGCAGATCGGCACGTTCAATGTCGAGCCGGCGCTGATCGGCCAGACGGTGCGCATGCCCGGCTTCATCCTGCCGCTGGACTATCAGCCCGGTGGCGAGATCGACGAGTTTCTGCTGGTGCCCTATTTCGGCGCCTGCATTCACACCCCGCCGCCGCCACCCAACCAGATCGTCTATGTCACGCTGGACGAACCGCTGCGGGTCGACCGGCTGTGGGATCCGGTCTGGGTGACGGGCGAGCTGTCTTCGGACCGGCACATGAACGGGCTGGGCGATGCCGCCTACACAATGCGCCTGATCAGTCACGAGCCTTATCGGGACTAATCCAAGACCCCTCAGTCCGCGCTGGAGAAGACGCCGCGGCGGGCGAATTCGGCTTCCAGCCAGGCTTCGTCCTCGAAGGGCGGCACCATTTCGCGTGCGGGCTTCAGGCGGGCGGCGTGGGCGAGGGCGGCGACGCGTCCCTGCCCGTTGAACAGCGTGTCGGGCAGCATGTCCGCAATCGGGTCGGCATAGGCAGTTTCCGCCGGCACGATCTGCCAGCCCGCCTCGCGCAGGGCAATGGCTAGATCGTCGATGAAGAGCGCGGCGAGATCGTTTTCGTGCAGCAGCAGGACATGGGCCGGAGACCGGTCCAGCGTCTCGCGGGCCAGCGCATCGTAGAAATCGACGCCTTCCAGCAGGATGTCGATATAGGCCTGACGCAGCGCGTCCATATCGACCTCGCGCCCGGCTGCGACCGCGCGCTGGACCAGTGCATCCATGTACCAGTCATAATTGTCGACGGTGACATAGCCGTTGCGCAGGCCGCGTTCGGCGAGACCTTGCCGCAGGGCGTCGCGGCCCTCGACCGTGCGGCCTTCATCGAGGAAGGGGAAGCGGAAGTAGGGCGTATGGCCAGGCAGGTTTTCCAGCAGGCCGGTGGTGCGGTCGATATCGGCGAGATAGGCGGCCGGTTCGCTCTGCCACAGCCAGGTATGGGAATAGGAGTGGTTGGCCAGGCTGTGCCCGGCCGCGGCATAGGCCTGCAACCGGTCGAGCCCGTCGGTGTCCGCCTCGGCATTGCGGCCCAGCACGAAGATCATCGCCCCATCGACATCGGCGCGTTCGAGCGCATCGATCAGTTCGCGGGTCCGTTCGGAACCGGAGAAGAAGGCCCCGTCGCCACGGGGGGCGTCGTCGAACGTGATCGCGATCGTGCCGCGCGGCGCGGCGGGCGTGGTCTGAGCCTCCCCCGGTGCGGAAGCGGCCGGGGCGGCAAGGAGTGTCAGGGGCAGAAGGTAACGCAAAAACATGGTGTCCGGTCCGCTTGGCTGGATGGAGGGTTCGGGATCAGCGCAGGCCGACTTCGCCGCGCACGGTTTCGGCGAGGCTGGCGGGATCATAGGCCAGACCGTCGCGGAACACGTATTCGAGTGAGCGGATCGCGGCCGGGTCGGCGGCGAGGTCGCCATTGAGGATCAGGATGTCCGCCCGGTAGCCGGCCTGTACCAGACCGCGGTCCTCGCCCAGGCCGAGTTCGACGGCGCCGTTATGGGTCATGATCTGCACGGTTTCGGGGACGGAGAAGCCGGCTTCCACAAGGAGTTCCAGATTCCGCTGATCGCCATAGCCGGCGACGATGTGGCGGCCATTGTCCGGACCGGCGACGAGCCGGCCGCCGGCTTCGGCGAAGCGGCGCTCGAATGCGAGGATGCTGCTGAAAAGCGCAGGCGTGAAACGGGTCGTGTCGCGACGTTCGGCAAGCGCGGTCTGGCGGGCGTCATAGGCGGCGCGCTCGACCGGTGACAGCATGTCCAGCGCGCGCGACTCGCCCTGCGGCCGATGGGCGAAATGGGATTCAATGATGGCCAGCGTGGAGGTCAGCGTCACGTCATGGGCGATGAGCGTGTCGATCACCGCACCGACCGCCGGGCCGTCAATGTCGGCCTCGGTCAGGGATGACAGGGTGGAGACGCATTCGCCCTCGGGTTTGTTCTCGACCAGGTCGGACATGGAAATCAGACCGTGCTCGATCCGGTCGATCCCCATCTCCGCTGCCTCGTGGAAGGTCAGCGAGCACAGATGCCCGGTGACGGTGAGGCCGTGCGTGTGCGCCTGGTCGATGATCGCGGCTGCGATCGGCGGCGTGACGTGGCGGTAGAGCTTGAACCCGGAAACCCCGGCGGAGGCCCAGTAGTCGACGAAGTCGCGGGCGGCCTGCGGCGAGGCCGGGCGCGGCATCACCCAATTGCCCTCGGGGCCTGTTACATAGGGCGCGGCGATCCGCATGTCCGGGCCCGGGCCGAGCCCGCGCACAACCGCTTCCGCCATGTTCAGCTCGGCCATCGGGGCGGCGCTGCCGGCGGAGAACAGGGTCGTCACGCCGCCGGCGAGGTAGAGATGCGGCGCGGCAAAATGGCTGACGGGAACGCCCGGGTGGTGGAGGTGATTGTGCAGGCCGACAATGCCCGGCATTGCCGTCCGGCCGTCGAGCGACACCACTTCGAACCCTTCGGGGACCGTCACGTCGCCGCTGTCACCCACGGCCCGGATGCGGCCATTCTCGATCAGGATGGTCTGGTCCCGCCGCGCCGGAGCGCCCGAACCGTCGATCAGCTGCAGACCGGTCAGGGCCAGACGCGGAGCGTCGATCCGCACATGGCGCGTCACCGATTCCGACAGGCTTTTGGGAGGCTGGGCGGTGCCGGCTGCACTGACCGCGAGGCTGGCCAGGCCGGCGGTCAGTGCCGCCGTGATGGCGCGACAGAACATGAGAAAACTCCGGATGTTACGATTCTAGCGATAGTGCTACGCACGTAGCGTATCTGGCAACCCGCTCCGGCAGCCCGTGGTTCGTTACTGGCCGGGCAGGGTGCCTTCGGCTGCGCGCTGGCGGACATTATCGAGCAACGCATCGAGCCTGGTCCGGTCGTGCAGCCGGCCATCGGCGATGACGGCCGCGATGGCTTGCGTGTTTCCGATCTCGTCCAGCGGATTGGCGTCCAGCAGGACGAGGTCGGCTTCTGCACCCGCCTGGACAGTACCCAGCGTGCCGTCGCGGCCGAGATACCGGGCCGGCGTCGCGGTCGCGGCGCGCAGCGCGTCCATCGGACCCAGTCCGGCCTCGACCAGGCGGGCCAGTTCCTCATGGGCGCTGATGCCGGGAATGATCATCGTGTCATTGGCGTCGGTGCCCACCATCACCGCGACGCCTTCTTCATGAGCCAGCGCTGTGACCTGCAGTCCCAGGGCGTAGAAGCGGGCATAGTGATCGCGGACTTCGGCAGGTTCGGCGGCCGTGCGGTCGAGATCGGCATCCCAGTGCTGGCGCTGGAAGCCCGGGATGTAGGCAAGCGCTGGATGGTCGCGATAGGCTGGGTCGCCCGCCCGCACATCCATCTCGCGCGTGCCGTGCGTGGGAACGTAATAGGTGCCATTGGCGGCCAGTTCGCGCATCAGGGCGCGGCAGGTGCTCTCGTCGAAACTGGCCACGGTGCGGGAAAGCCGTTCCGCATCGTCCGGCCATTGTGCTGTCCGGTCGCCGCCGATCACGGCGCGGATGCGGGCGTGGTATTCGGCGCCAAACCCGCTGCAATCGGTGACGATGTCCTTGGCGTGCTCCAGCGTGCGCTGGCCGGCCGCCGCGGCTTCCGCAGCGGACAGGACGAGCGGAATATGACCGGAGACTTCCAGGCCGAGCTCGCCGGCCCGGTCCATCAGCCCTTCATAGGCGGCCGGGAAGATGGCGTGATACATTTTCACCAGATCGACGCCGCGCGCGTCGAGATAGTCGGCGAGGGCCCGGCCCTGCTCTTCCGTTTGCGGCATGAACATCGGATCGGCGTCCGGCGGCAGATGGCCGGTGCGGTCGCTCTGAACGAAAGCGCTCGACAGGCGCACCAGGTCCGGCCCGGCCAGCGCTCCGGCATCGATGCGGGCATTGTAGTTCACCAGATCGTCCCGGCACAGGAAGGGCGGGGTCTGCGGCTCCCAGCAATCGCCTGCCATGTCGCGCACCGAGGTGATGCCATGGGCGAGGAAGAGGGCGAGGCTGGTCTCGGTCACCGGCGCGACATTGGTGTGCACATGCATGTCCATCAGACCGGGGATGAGAAAACGGCCCCGGCCGTCGATCTCCTGAGCGCCTTGGGGGAGGGTCGCCAGCGCGGCAGGCTCCACCGCGGCAATCAGGCCGCCGGACAGGGTGACCGTCATGTCGGGCCGGACCGTGCGGCTGGCAGGATCGATCACGGTGACATGGGTGATCTGCAGCGTGTCCTGGGCGTGTGCAGCGGTGGACAGGCACAGCGCGAGGGTCGCGGCGGCGAGGCGGGATGGCGTCATGGGCAAGGGCTCCTTGGCGTTTTCAGGCTGCGGAAATCGCAGCGGGTCTGAGCCCTTGGATGCGGGCATCGCCCGATCCGGATGACGCCGAAAAAAGATCGCCTGCCCGTCATCCGTGGCAGCATGTGCCTGCATCAAAGCGCAAACAGGCAGGCTGGAGGTCGCCGTGGAAGACGATATCGTCGCCAAACTCATCCCGATCCTGGTGGTGGCTTTCCTCGCGGCCATTCCGATCAGCGCGCAATTCTTTGCCTACCGCAAACGCAAGGCGGACCTCGCCACGATCCGGCTGCTGGTCGAGCGCTGCGAGACGGTCGACCAGGCCGCGCTGGCGCAGATCGCCGGCGGGACGCGGCGGCGTTTCCGCGACCTGCGGCGCGGGCTGATCCTGCTGGCGCTGGTCCTGCCCGGTCTTGTGCTGGCCGCCCTGATGGAAAGCCTGCGGGCCCAGCTCTTCGTGCTGGCGATCGCCGGCCTGCCCTTCACGCTGGGACTGGTCCACCTGGCCTTTCACTTCCTGCTGACCGGCCGGGACGAGCACTAGCGGCCGATGACCCGCCGGCCGCTCCGTCAGCTCAGCGACAGCAAGCTGATCCCGCTGTGCCAGGCAGCGGGGGATGCGGATGCGTTCGAGGAGCTGGTGCGCCGGCACCAGGCGGCCCTGACCGATTTTCTCACCGCCTCGATCCGCCACCGTCAGGATGCCGAGGACCTCGCCCAGTCGGCGCTGATCAAGGCCTTCATCCATATCCGCCGCTATGACGGCCGGTCGGCTTTCCGCACCTGGTTGTTCGCCATCGGCTATCGCGAGCTGTTGATGCTGGCCCGGCGCCAGCGCTCGCACCGGCGCATTCTCGACCGGCTGCGCGGCGAGGTGCGGCCCCAGCTGACCAGCGATCCGGACTGGCCGATCGATGTGCGCTCCGCGCTGGATGCGCTCGCGCCGGAAGAGCGCGATGTCGCCATCCTGTGCGAGATCGGCGGGCTGACGCATGTCGAGGCGTCGCGGGCACTCAAGGTGCCGCTGGGGACGCTGAAGTCACGGGTCAAACGCGCAAAGGAGCGGCTGGCAGCACGGCTCGCTCCACAAGACGAGGAGGACGGAGATGAGCAGTCTGACTGACCGGGCCCGGCGGCGGGCCGCGATATTGTCGATCCGGCTGCGGCTGGTGCGTCACGGCCGGGCGATCGTCTCGACGCTGATCCTGCTGGCCTGGCTGGCCGGCCTCGGCTTCGCCCTGCCGGTGATCGCCGATTTTGCCGAACAGGACACGCCGGGCTTTGGCCTGGTGGTACTCTATATCGCCCTGTCCGCCCTGGCGCTGGCCTGGTGCGAGAGTGAGGGATGACAAAGCCGGGCCCGGGCGTCCTGCGCTACGGGGCGGCCCATTCCCGCCCCGGCTTGCCGGCCAGATAACCGCTGACCAGGTCGAAACCCGGCATTTCACCGCGGATGGCGGCGAGCAGGGCGTCCAGATCGCTCCGGCCGTCCAGAAAGCCGCGCCAGGCCTTTGCAATCGCGACCATGTCGCCCGTGTGCGGCGACAGGCGCAACGCGCTCACGCCGCTCTGCCGTAAGGCGGCGGAGGCAAAGGGCGACACATGCAGGGCGTGGGACAGGGTCTGCACGCCGTTATAGGCGAGGAAGGGGATGCCATCGAGCGTCTCGACCCCGGCGCCGTCGGGGTCCTTCTCGCAGACATACTGGCAGCTGTCCTTGGTCAGCCCGTCCTGGCGGGCGTGATAGCAGCGGCCGGAATGGGCCAGCGGCAGGCGGCCGAAGGCGAAGAGCTCGACCTCCACGCCTGGATTGCCGGCGGCGATGGCCGAGATCGCGTCGAGCGAAAGCTCGACCCGCGGGCACCAGCGCTCGCAGCCCATCGAGGCCAAGAGGGCGAGGGCGGCTTCATTGTAGATGTTGAGAAAGGGGCCTGCGGCGAAGGGCCGGTCCTGCCGGTCCTTCAGGGCGCCGAAATCATTGATCTCGACGAGGCTGTCGCCCTGCATCAGATCCCGGGTCATCCGGCGTTCGCGCTTGTTGACCGGCGAGATGAGGCCGGACCAGACGACGGTCTTGCCGCCGCGCTCCAGGCGCTCGGCCGCCGCCACGACCGAGTCGATGGTCAGCGGTGAGCGCTTGCCGCAGACGATCTCGCCGAGATGGACACGGTCGACCGGCGCCTCGT
This sequence comes from Maricaulis sp., assembly GCF_039978735.1. Classification (GTDB taxonomy): domain Bacteria; phylum Pseudomonadota; class Alphaproteobacteria; order Caulobacterales; family Maricaulaceae; genus Maricaulis. Next base: position 7,623 of record NZ_JBDWAS010000024.1, on the reverse strand, counting down.
CGGCGATACGGGCATAGAAATCGGCCAGGCGGGCGGCGGGCCAGTTGAAATAGAGCGGGCCCAGGGTGAGGCCGATGGATGTGGATGTCAGCGCCATGTCTTGCGGTATGCCCCCGTCGTGCTGCGATGCCCCTCGGTGAGAGCGGCCAGTGTGTTTGCGGTGCCGGTGCCCTGACCGGCGAGTACGGCATCGATGGCCGTGCGGAATTCGCGCGTGACCTGCTGGACATAGGCCTTGCCGCGCTGGCGCCCCTCGATCTTGAGCGCACTGACGCCGGCGCGGATGAGGTCGGGCAGGACGTCGATCGTGTTGAGGCTCACCGGGTCCTCGAAGATGTGGCTGGCCTCGCCCCTGTCGACGAAACGTCCCTTGCAGATTGTCGGGTAACCGACCGGCTGGCCGGCAGCGCTGCGGTCGATGGTGAGGCCGGACAGCTTCGCCGAGCGCTGGCCACTCTCGCTGGAATAGCTGACGCATTCGGATGGCGAGCAGACGCCGGACAGGTTGGGCGAGCGGCCGGTGACATAGGAGGAGAGGTCGCACCGGCCTTCGGTCATCACGCACAGCCCGCCGAAGGCGAAGGCTTCGATCTCGACGGGGATTTCCCTGGCCAGGGCGGCAATCTCGGGAATGGACAGGATGCGCGGCAGGACGACCCGTTTCACACCGAAGCGCTCGGCGTAGAAAGCGATGGCCTCCGGCGTTCCGGCGGCGGCCTGGACGGAGAGGTGCAGGCGCAATTGCGGATGCCGGTTTGCCGCATGATCGAGCACGGCCAGGTCCGCGACGACAATCGCATCCGCGCCGCAGGCGGCGGCCGTGTCGACGGCCCCGGTCCAGGGCGCTGTGTCGCCGGCCGTGGCGAACGTGTTCACGGCGAGCAGGACTTTCGCGCCGCGGGCGTGGGCGAACTCGACCGAGGCTGCCAGCTCGTCGGGCGAGAAGTTCAGGCCGGGGAAATTGCGGGCGTTTGTGGCGTCGCGCAGGCCGCAATAGACGGCGTCGGCCCCGCTCTCCACCGCCGCACGCAGGCTGGCCGGTGTGCCGGCCGGGCAGACGAGTTCCAGCATCAGGCCAGCCTCCGGATCAGCGCATCGAGGCCGGGTGGAAGCGGCAGGGGCAGAAGGTCGCGCCAGTCCAGACCGGCGGCCTCGATCGCATTGCGCAGGGCGACGAGTGGCGCCATCTCGCCCTCGATCGCCAGTTCGGAGGAGAAGAAAGCGGCGTCACCGTCATCCTCGCCCTGGAAGATGGTGAGAAGACACTCCAGCGGTGCTTCCACCCGCACATTGGCGGGCCCGGATGCGGATTTCGGCAGGGCCGTGACGGTGCCGCCGGTATCGCTCAGCGCGATCTCGAAGGCGACGGGGTATTCGGCGGGCGCAATCCGGATCACCGTGTTGCGGGCCGCGTCGAGCCGGTCGTGGAGGTCGGGATGGCGGCGCAGCACCCGGTGCAGGCTGAGGGTCAGCATGGCGCCGAGCGGTGCCAGGGCGATCCTCGCGGCCTGCGGCGACGGCCAGGGCGGCGCTGCGGGCAGCGGGAAGGGCGCGCCTTCGAACAGGCGGGCGGGACGGCGCCAGGATGCCGGTGCGGATGTGGTGGTGGAATGCATGGAGCCCCCTCGGTCCGGTCTTTGTCCGGTCTTCAGGGGTAGTCGAAGTCAGGCGGCGAGCCCCCGCGGCATACGGGCGCACGGCCGGAATGTCGCAGGTTCAGGCCCGGGTTCGGGCTCAGGCCTGGGCGGCGGCGGTGGCCGGATCGTGCCAGGCCATCTCGACAAAAGCGCCGGCACCCGGCGAGTGCGGTGCGGGCTGTCCGGCAATCACAAAGCCGAGGCGCTGGTAAAAGGTCCGCGCCCTGTTGAGCGGGTGGACCTGCAGCGTCACCGGCTTGTGCTCGGTCGCGGCCTGGGCGCACAGGCTGCGCACGATGATCTCGCCGATCCGCCGGCCGCGATAGGCGGGCAGGATGTTGAGGTCGAGAATACGGATCTCGTGATCGCGGAAGTCGGCATACAGCCGGCCGATGGGCTGGCCGCACCATTCCACCACGGCATATTTGGCCAGGGTGAAGGCGTTGAAATAGACGTCGTGCTGGGCGGCGTATTGCTGCTTGTAGATCTTCGCCAGCAAATCATCCTTGCCGGCCGCCTTGAGCGGCTCGAATTCCCAGGCGCGCCCGGCGTCATGCACGGCGCGCAGGAAAGCCTCGTCCTTCGCCTGGGCGGGGCGCAGGTTGAGGTCGAGCGGATTGACTGCGGCACTGGATGTCTGGGACGGCTGATACATGGTCTTACCGGAAATGTCGGGGCGGTTCGGTTGCGACGCAAGGCGGTCAGGCCGCCCCGGGGGTGAGACCGGGACGGCCGAAGCCGGTCAACCCAGGACGATCTCGTAGGTCGGTTCGTCCGGATCGGTGACCCGGTGAACGAGCAGGGCATGTTCGCCGATGTCCGGATGCGAGAGTGTGTGGGTTCCGGCAATCACGCCGGTATCTTCCGGCCCGGAGAAAACCAGGCTCATCGGCGCACGGAATTTCTTGCCCGGCGCTTCGCGCGTCTCGACTTTCTTCAGCGTGACAGTGTGACCGTCCAGCTCGAACGCCTTGCCGACCAGAGTTTCGAAGTCTTCCGGTTTGAGATCTTCAAGCGATTTCACGATGGGGCTCCTCCCCTGATCAGCTGCGTGACGGGTAGATGCCGAACATGCACATCTGGAAGTTCACCGCCTGGTAGGGCGACTGTGTGTGGACGGGCTGGCTGCTGCCGGACGCACCGGTCATCCCGTTCACCGTCACCTGTTGCGCCGGAATGGTGATCGGGCCCATCTCCCCCGGCGGGTTGGACAGGGTCGAGCCATAGATGCGGTTGGTGCTGCTGGTTGCCGCCATGAAGTTACCGTCCGGCGTGGAGGCGTCGCCACCGCCCGTTGTCACGGGCAGGTTTGCCTCGCCAGGCTGGGTCTGGCCGGTGATCGACATGTCGTGATGGTGCATCGGCAGATCGATGATGGTCAGCGTGGTGGTTTCACGGCCGCCGATCTGGCCGAGGGCCTTGCTGCTCAGGCCCGGGCCATGCCCATAGCTTATCGGTACCCGGCTGCGCAGGTCCGGCAGCGCGAACGAGGTGCGGCCGTCGCCACCGTAGAAATTCTGGATGAGCGAATACAGGGTCGTGTTCTGGTTGATCGCCAGAAGGCCGCCCGAGCAGGCGCCCCAGTTCCTGATTACAAAATTGCAGCCGAAGGCTGAGATCATGCTGATATAGGCTTCCATGCCCATCTCCCTTGAGCAGTGCGGCGCCGCGGCAGTCCGGACGATCAGCCGATGATGAGTTCGTAGGTCGGCTTCTCGCCGCCATTCACGCGGTGAATGTGCAGCAGGTGATCCCCCAGTTCCGGGTGGGAGAGCAGGTGGGTGCCGTGATCCACATCGATCTCCTCGTCGGCGATGAAGGTGATGCTGGCCGGGGCACGGTGTTCCGGCGTGGGCGCTTCGCGGACTTCGACACTTTCGAGCGAGACCGGCTTGTGGGCGAGCTGGAATGTGGCGCCGACCAGGGCCTGGAAGTCCTGTGCGGTCAGTTGATCTGTTTTCTTCATGACAAGGCTCCTGGCTCGGTTAGGCGCGCGACGGATAGATGCCGTACATGCAGATCTGGTAGTTCACGGCCTGGTACGGCGACTCTGTGTAGACGGGCTGGCTGCCCCCGGAATTCATTGTAGTGCCTTGCACACTGACCTGCTGCGAGGGCAGCGGGATCGGGCCCATCTCACCCGGCGGGCTGGACAGGGTGGAGCCGTAGATGCGGTTGGTGCTGCTGGTTGCGGCCATGTAATTGCCGTCGGGCGTGGAGGCGTCCCCGCCGCCCGTCGTGACCGGCAGGCTTGTCGCACCGGGCTGGGTCGCCGCCGTGATGAAGACCGAATGATTGTGCACCGGCATCTGGGACTGGGTGAGGGTCACCTGTTCGGTGCCGCCTTTTGCGCCGATATTGTGGAAGCTCAGGCCGGGACCTTGGCCCCAGCTGATGGCCGCCCGGCCGCGCAGATCCGGCAGGCCGAACGTCGTGCGGCCGTCGCCGCCGAAATTGGTTCCGAGCAGCGAGAACAGGGCATCGTTCTGGCTGATCGCGATAAGGCCGCCGGCGCACTGCCCCCAGCTTCGAATGACGAAATTACAACCATATGGCGTAATCATGCTCATGTAGGCTTCCATATGTCTCTCCCCTGCAAGCCGGCGGTGAGCCTGACAGAAAACGCATAACTTACAAGTGTGTGATGGAAAATAATCTCTGAAGGTTGATAAAATCCCTGAAAAATCGGGGAATATGCCGCCATTCGGTCCTCGTATGATTGCAAAATCGAAAATTCGCGTAAAACGCGATCAGTCAGATCTGGTGGCACTTCAGAGATTTTCGTTGAGCCGTCCCGGGCGCAACTGTATGACTAGGCGATGTGTCATGTAAAATCATGACCATAAATTGTGCGCGGTTTCGTGCGGGGGCGACGCGCCCCGGGGGGAAAGATGTTCAAGTCGTTGTTCGGTTCGATCGAGGCTGCGCGCAACTGCGTGGCCGGTTTCGCCATCCTGGCTGCGGCCTGTCTGGCTCCGGCCCAGGCGCAGAACGAGGTGGTGTTCGTCGATCCCGGGGTCACGGGCGCTGACGTGTTCGAACATGCAGCCGGTGACGCGGAGTATGTCCGCCTGGATGCCGGGCGACCGCCGCTTGAACAAATCGCCGGTTATATGGACGGTCGGCACGGCATCCGCAGTGTCCACCTGATTTCCCACGGCGCGCCAGGCGCGCTGCAATTCTCCGGCGGCCGCATCGATCGCGCCGCGCTGGACGTGGAAATCGACTATCTGGCCCGTATCCGCGCTGCGCTGGCGGATAATGCCGATGTGCGTCTCTACGCCTGTGACGTCGCCTCCGGCGCTGAGGGCGCGAGTTTCGCCAGCGCCTTCGCGGACGCGCTGGGCGCCGACATGGCCGCATCGACCAACCTGACCGGCGCCGGCTCGCTGGGCGGTGACTGGGCGCTGGAATGGACACGTGGCGAACTGGACCGGAGCCCGGTTCAGGCCGGGTTTGCGGCGTCGGGCTATGCCGGTGTCCTGCAAGCCATCGTGGCTCGCGAAGAGGCCAATTTCAACGGTATCGGCGGGACGATCTTTTATCCTGGTCTGACAATAACGGACGGCAATTACAGCTTCGAATACGACACGCCCAACACGCCCGCCGAATGGATCGGCTTCGCCAATGGTGGCGAGGGAAATACCGGTGTTGCCGTGGCGCGGCACAATGATGCTTCGCCCAGCGCGGGTTCCATCCGCATCACCCACACCACGCCGGGCACCCGGTTCGACTTCGTGTCCTTCTGGCACGATATCATTCCGGGCCGCCAGATCGTGACGGTGGAAGGTTTCCTGGGCGGTGTATCCCAGGGCACCTATAGCGGCGGGGCGCTGACCGGCACCGGGACGGCGACCATGGGCGCGGCCTTCGACAATGTCGACGAGGTTGTTCTCACCTCCGACGCCGCCGGCATCGAGATGCAGATCGACAGCTTCGTGTTCGATCCGCCGCCTGCCGATTCCACCGCGCCGGCTGTTCAAAGCATCACGGTTTCCGGCACTCCGGGCGCGAATGCGGCCAGCATCGATTTCGTCGTCGACTTCGACGAGAACGCCAACAATGTCTCGACCGACGATTTTTCCCTGACGACGACCGGGTCCGCCGGCGGCACGATCGCCAGTGTTTCTGCAGCCAGCGGCGATCCGATCACGGTGACGGTGAACAGCATCACGGGTACCGGTACGATCCGGCTCGATCTGGACGGCGGTACCAATATCGCCGATGACAGTGCCAATTCCGGTCCGGCGGCCTATTCCTCGGGCTCCGCCCATACAGTCGATCGCGATGCGCCCTCCGGCTACACGATCGGTATCGACCAGGGCGCTCTGAATGCGGCCAATGACAACGCTGCCTCGTTCACCTTTGCGTCGGCAGAGGTGGGCGCGGACTACGATTATACGATTACCTCCTCAGGCGGGGGCGGGTCCGTCACCGGATCGGGCACGATTGCGACGGCAACGGACCAGATTACCGGACTTGATGTGTCCGGCCTGCCGGATGGCACGCTGACATTCTCGGTCACCCTGACAGACGCTGCCGGCAATACGGGCGGGGCTGCGACCGACACGGTCGCCAAGGACGCGACGGCGCCAGCGGGCTATACCGTAACTCTGGACCAGGACCCGGTCACGACGGGCAATCAGGGCGCGGTGTCCTTCACCTTTGCCGGCGCGGAAGTGGGCGCGGATTACGATTATACGATCACGTCCTCGGGTGGTGGCGGGTCTGTAACCAGCTCCGGCACGATTGCGACAGCGACCGACCAGATCTCCGGCATCGATGTTTCCGGCCTGCCGGACGGGACGCTCACCCTGTCGGCCACGCTGACAGACACAGCCGGCAATGCCGGCGGTGCGGCGACCGATACCGCGGCCAAGGACACGGCCGCACCCGCTGGCTATTCCGTGACGCTGGACCAGGATCCGGTGAATAGCGGCAATGCGGGGGCGGCGTCCTTCACCTTTGCGGGCGCCGAGGTGGGTGCGGACTACGATTACACGATCAGCTCTTCGGGTGGGGCCGGTTCAGTGACCGGGTCCGGGACGATTGCGACGGCGACCGACCAGATCACCGGTATCGATGTCTCGGGCCTGCCGGACGGGACGCTGACCCTGTCGGTGACCCTTACGGACGGTGGCGGCAATACCGGCGGTGCGGCGACGGACACGGCGACCAAGGAAACCGTGGCGCCTGCGGGCTACAGCGTTGCGCTGGACCAGGACCCGGTAACGGCCGCCAATGCCAATGCCGTCTCCTTCACCTTTGCGGGTGCGGAGGTCGGCGCGGATTACGACTATGCGATCACCTCCTCGGGCGGTGGCGGATCGGTGACGGGTTCCGGCACGATTGCAACCGCGACCGATCAGATATCCGGGATCGATGTGTCCGGTCTGAATGACGGGACGCTGACCCTGTCGGTGACGCTGACCGATCCGGCGGGCAATACCGGCGCCGCTGCAACCGATACGGCGTCCAAGGATGCGCTCGCGCCGGCGGGTTACAGTGCCTCTTTCGACCAGGCTGCGGTCAATGCCGGCAATGCCGATGGTGTTTCCTTCACCTTCGCCGGTGCTGAAGTCGGGACGGATTACGATTACACGATCACCTCGTCGCATGGTGGCGGCTCGGTCACCGGGTCCGGCACGATTGCGACGGCAACCGACCAGATCGGCGGCATTGACGTGCTCAGCCTCGTCGACGGTACGCTGACCCTGTCTGTGACGCTGACCGATAGCGGCGGCAATACCGGCGTGGCTGCGACGGACACTGTCTCCAAGGACGTGGTGGTGCCGTCGGGTTATTCGGTCTCCCTGGACCAGGACCCGGTGACGGCGGCCAATGACAATGCTGTCTCCTTCACCTTTGCGGGTGCGGAGGTCGGCGTGGATTACGACTATGCGATCACCTCCTCGGGCGGGGGCGGCTCGGTGACGGGTTCCGGCACGATTGCGACCGCGACGGACCAGATTTCCGGGATTGATGT
>NZ_JBDWAS010000023.1:0-20168 GCF_039978735.1 Maricaulis sp. | reverse complement strand
TCCTTGATCCGATCCCATTGTTCCGCACTTAGCTCGTAGCGCTTCGGTCGTGACATCCAACGCTCCAGATAAACGAATCTGGAACCCTATGAATCACACCCCGACCAACTTTGTGAATCCTTGAATGTCGATTGAGCCTAGGCCAGCTCATCCTCGACGCGTGCCTCGTCGATCTCGTTGGCGAAGAAGCCGAGTGTGTCGAAGATCTTCTGGGTCGGCTTGGGCAGATCCGCAGTGAGCACCAGCGGCGCCCCCTTGTCCCGCGGGATCTCCAGCCGTCTGGCATGCAGGCAGAGACGCCGGTCGAGATCTTCCGGGGCCGGACGGTCGCAGGTGTATTTGCGGTCGCCAAGAATGGCATGCCCCATCGCGGCCAGATGGACCCGCAGCTGGTGGGTGCGGCCGGTGACCGGGCGCAACGCGACCCAGCTGGCCTTCTGGCCGGCTTCGGCGACGACGGTATAGCGGGTCAGGGCGTGGCTTGCGCCCGGATCGCCGTGCGAGGCGGCGATCATGGTCTCGCGCTCGGCATCACCGCCGGCGCCGCCGGCCTTCTTCATGAAGCCCTTGACCTCGCCCTGCTTGGGCTTGGGAACGCCCAGGGCAATGGCCCAATACGTCTTCTTGGTGCGATGCGACTGAAACGCCTTCGCCAGCTTGGCCGTCGCCTTGGGGCCCTTGCCGACGATCAGGACGCCGGAGGTATCCTTGTCCAGCCGGTGCACCAGGCGCGGCCGGTCGAGGCCCGTACCGAAAGCGTCCAGCAGGCCATCGAGATGCCGCTGGGTCTTCGACCCGCCCTGCACGGCCAGGCCTGCGGGCTTGTTGAAAGCGATCAGCTCGTCGTCCTCGTAGATCACGAGGGATTTCACGAAGGCGGTATCTTCGGCCGACAGAGTCGGCCGGGCCGGTTTCTCGCCCGGTTCAGGCAGCGGCGGAACCCGCACTTCCTGGCCCTCGGAAACACGGCTATCCCCCTTTACACGGCCGCCATCGACACGGATCTGCCCCTTGCGGCAGAGCTTCTGCACCATCGTCGCGGGGACGTGCGGAAAGCGCCGCTTGAACCAGCGATCGACGCGGGAGCCATCTTCGGACGGCTCGACCTTCAGGGTTTGAACGCCACTCATGTCAGTACCTTGCGCATGATGATCAGCCCGGCGAACACCGCGCCCAGGGCCAGCAGAACCGATCCCGCCGCATAACCGAACGCCAGCGTATAGGCCTTGCGTTCGATCATCGTGGCGAGTTCCAGGGAGTAGGCCGAGAAGGTGGTGAACCCCCCGAGAAATCCTACAGCCCCCGCCAGTCTGATATACTGGTCGGCCTCACCCCGCCCCGCCAGGGCGAGCCAGCCGACCAGGAGCCCCATCGCCAGACCGCCGACGACATTCACGGCCAGCGTCCCCCAGGGCAGGCCCAGCGGCATTTGCGGTCCCAGCCAGCGCAGCGCCGCCTGGCCGACAAGATGCCGGGACACGGCACCGCCCGCCCCGCCCGCTGCGATGAGAAGGATATGGTTCATACGCCGCTCGATAGGACGGCCCCGCCGGATTGGCAAGCACGGCAACAGGGCGGGCCCGCCCGGACATTTCGGGTTGCGACAAAACGACCCACATTAACATATGAAATCCATTTAATTTTGCATTTTTGCATGGCTACTCTGGTGAAACGTCCATTGTGAAACCCGGCTAAGTCCTTATTTACCAACACGCGAACCGGGACGGCCGGCTCGCCAAGACCAAAGGACTTTTGCTGATGACCCGCGTTTCTTCGACCCTCTCGACGGTGGTCAACATCCTGTTCGTGGCCGGTGTGTTTGGGGCCATGACGATCGCGCTTTCCAGCGCCCTCGCCTAATCCCTCCCCCATCAGGCTTCGATCCGCCGACCGGCTCCCCTCACACGCCGGCGGCCCGGGATCGCCCGACCCAACGAAAGCGGGTGCTGCTCCAGCGGCGCCCGCTTTTGTTTTGGGCCCTTGGCACAGGGCTGCCAGGACATAGACTGCCGGCAGCAACGCCGGAGTCGTCTGATGTATCTGATTGCCCTTGCCGCCCTCATACTGCTGCAGGACACAACGCCTGACGGCGAGCCTGCACAGGAGGCAGCGGCGGAAACACCGGCCGAACCAACCGACGCCGCCACCCTCATCGCACTGACCGAAAGCCGCTGGGACGAGTGGAACAGCGTTATCGGCGAGCTGGCATCGCGCACGGCGCGGGAGCGCTTTGCTGCCGATCTGGTCTATCCGGTTATTGCCCGCACCGACCTGGAGGGCGGCGCACGCGGCCCGATCATGCAGGCGGGACAAACGCGGATCGACGCCCTGCAGGCGGAGAACACCGCTTGGGCAGCCGCCCAGCTGGATCCGCAGAGCTTCGCAGACTTCCACGCCCTGCAACCCCGGCCGGCCCGCGAACTCCTGCGCGTGGCCGAACGCGACGACGCCAATCTCGGCCGTATCGTCGCAGCGCTGGAGCCCGTCGCCCTGGCAGGCGGATATGACAGCGCCGCCTTCGCCGCTATGGCCGACCGTCACGCGCTCGCCGAAGACCGGCCCCAGCCCTACGGCACGCAGTCGCACTGCGCCGACGGCACCGTCACCCTGCACGAGATCGCCGAGCCGGACACACTAACCGAACGGCGCGAAGCCATTGGCTTGGAACCACTGGACCGCGAGGCCGCAGAAGGCGCCGCCTGCGAGATGGAAGACGCGACGCCGAGTTCGCCCGACTAGCCCTTGCGGCGCTCATTGCGCAGGGCCCGCCAGCGCTCCAGCCGTTCGCGGATCGCCGCTTCGCGGCCGCGGTCCTTCGGCTCGTAGAGCACCGGGCGCTCATTCATTTCGGCCGGAAAGTAATCCTGGCCGGACACGCCGCCCTCGACATCGTGGTCATATTCATAGCCCTTGCCGTATCCCTGCTGCTCCATGAGCCTGGTCGGGGCGTTGAGAATATGCGCCGGCGGCATGAGCGAGCCGGTCTCCTTGGCCAGCCGGCGGGCGCGCTTGTAGGCGACATAGACGGCATTGGACTTGGGTGCGGTAGCCAGATGCACCACGGCATGGGCCAGCGCCAGCTCGCCCTCGGGCGAGCCCAGGCGCTCGTAGGTCCGCGCCGCCTCATTGGCGATCATCAGGGCCGTGGGATCGGCGATGGCGATCTCTTCCGATGCCATGCGCACCAGACGGCGCGCCAGGAAAAGCGGGTCCTCGCCGCCCTCCAGCATGCGCGCAAACCAGTAGAGCGCGGCATCCGGATCGGAGCCGCGCACCGATTTGTGGAGCGCGGAAATGAGATTGTAGTGCTCTTCGCGATCCTTGTCGTAGGCTGTCGCCCGCTTGTTGAGAAGCTGAGCCAGGGCCGCGGCATCGAAGGGCGTGGCCGGATCGAAGGTGAAGGCCTCCTCGACGAGGTTGAGCAGGTAGCGGCCATCCCCGTCCGCCATCGAGCGAAGTGCCGTGCGTGCGCCGTCGTCGAGCGGCAGGGTGCGGCCCATCTCGGTCTCGGCGCGGGCGATCAGCTGGTCGAGGCCCGCATCGTCCAGGCGTTTGAGGACCAGGACCTGACAGCGCGACAGCAAAGCCGCATTGAGCTCGAAGGACGGGTTCTCGGTTGTCGCACCGACGAGCGTGACGGTCCCCTCTTCCACCACCGGGAGGAAACCGTCCTGCTGGGCGCGATTGAAGCGGTGGATCTCGTCAACAAAGAGCAGCGTACCCCGGCCGGCTGCCCGGCGGGCCCGGGCACGCTCGAAGGCTTTTTTCAGGTCGGCCACACCGGAGAAAACCGCCGAGAGAGGCTCGAACTCAAGATCGCTGTCCTCGGCCAGCAGGCGCGCGATCGTCGTCTTGCCGACGCCGGGCGGTCCCCACAGGATCAGCGAGGCCAGACGGCCCTGCGCCCGCATCCGGGCGATCGGCCCGGTACCCGTCAGCAGATGATCCTGGCCAACGACTTCGTCGAGGGTTTTCGGGCGCAACCGGTCAGCCAGCGGCCGCGGCGCGGCCTCCTCCAGCCCGGCGGATTGGAACAGATCGGTCATGACCGGACACTAGGCGGGTTTGCAGAGACGTAGAAGACTTCACCTGCTAGATTCGCTGCCGCTTGTCGGAGAGGCTCAGCATGCCCGAAACCACAGTCGTCACAGAGACCGTCAGTCCAGAAATGAGAGTCGTGCCCTATCTCAGCGTCCATGACGGGGCGGCAGCGCTGGACTTTTACGCCCGCGCCTTCGAGGCCGAGACGATTGAACGGTATGATTTCGACGGGAAGCTGGGCCATGCCACCGTGCGCATCAATGGCGGGATATTGATGCTGGCCGATGAATTTCCCGATCCGGACGGCCAGATCGGGAATGTCTCACCGAAGACGCTCGGCAATCGAACCACGTCGACGATCAATCTGAATGTCGACAACGCAGATGCCTGGTTCGAGCGGGCCGTGGCGGCGGGCGCCGCCCCGATCCGCCCCTGCCGCGACGAGTTCTTCGGCCGCCACGGCAAGCTGCGGGACCCGTTCGGTCATGTCTGGAGCCTGGTCGCGCTGAAGCCGCAGAGCGAGCAGCGCTAGTAGAGCCGCAATGCGGTCTCGTACCGGCGGCCGCGACGCTCGACCACGATCGGCCAGATCCGCTCTCCGTCCCGGCTCTGCAGGATATCGGCGAGGTCGTTTATGTCGCGAACCGGCTCACCCATCAGTTCGATCACCCGGTCACCGGCCCGGAAGACATTCGCCGCGACAGAACGCCCTGCGACCCGGTAGATCACCACCCCTTCCAGGAAAGGATCGAGCCCGACGCGTTCATTGAAGGCCGGCGACATCTCGACCAGCTGCGCGCCGGACAACGGGTTGCGGCCGGTCGCATCGAACGGCGCTGGCTCGGTCTCGCCCGGTGCCGGCTCGACAGGCACGTCGAGCGACAGCTCGTCGCCGTCGCGCAGGACGGTGAAGCTGGCCGCCTCGCCGGCAGCTCTTGTGGCCAGCCGGAAACGGGCGCCCGCCTCATCATTGATCTCGCGTCCGTCGACGGCCATCACGATGTCACCGCGGCGCAGTCCGGCCTCGTCGGCCGCGGCGCCGGGATAGACCTCGTTGACCAGTGCACCGCGCGGCCGGTTCAGGCCGAGTGCGCGGGACAGGTCGCCATCCACCGGCTGCAGACGAGCGCCAAGCCAGGGGCGAACAAGTTCGCCCTCGCCCAGCGCGGTATCGACCACACGGCGAACCATCTCGACCGGAATGGCAAAACCGATCCCGTTCGACCCGCCGGAGCGGGAGAAGATCATGGTGTTAACGCCGACGAGCTCGCCATCCATGTCGACCAGCGCGCCCCCGGAGTTCCCGGGGTTGATCGCCGCATCGGTCTGGATGAAGGAACCGAAATCGCTGCCGCCCACTTCTGTCCGCGCCAGGGCGGACACGATACCGGATGTCACGGTCTGGCCGACACCGAACGGATTGCCGATCGCCAGAACCAGATCGCCGACCTCGATGTCGCCGGCCATATCGAAGGGCATGACCGGCAGCGGCTCGTCGGTCTCGACTCGCAGGACCGCCAGATCGGTCGCCTCGTCGGTCAGGAGAATCTCCGCCTCGTATTCACGGCGGTCGGCGAGGACGACACGCAGCTCGGTGGCATTGTTGACGACGTGATTATTGGTGACGATCACACCGGACGCATCGACAATGACGCCAGAGCCCAGAGAATTCTGCTCGCGTGGCTGGCTGCGGAACATGCGCGAAAAGAACGGGTCGTTGGCGAAGGGGTGCTGCGCGGCGACCACGCGCCGCGAATAGACATTCACAACCGCCGGTGTCGCCTCGCGCACGATGGGCGCAAAGGACAGCTGCATCTGGGTGCGGCTTTCGGGAACAGCGCGCTCCGAACTGTCGACGAAGGGAATGTCCTGCGCGAGGGCTGGCGAACAGGCGATGAGAGAGGCGATGAGGACGTGTCTGATCATGGCTTCCACTTAGGCACAGCTGAGACAAGAAAAAAGGCGGCATTGCATGAGCAAAGCCGCCTTCTTCTGAACGTGCAATGACCGAGACCTTACTCCTCAGTCATGCCTTCTTCTGCTTCCAGGCGCGCGCGGTCGACGGCGCCCTTGGCGGCCGGGTCGCGATCGACGAGTTCGATCACGGCCATCGGCGCATTGTCGCCATGACGGAAGCCGGCCTTCAGCACGCGGGTGTAACCGCCATTGCGCTCGGCATAGCGGCCGCCCAGCGTATCGAACAGCTTCTTGACCTGGTCCTCGTTGCGGACGCGGGACATGGCCAGACGACGACCGTGGATATCACCGCGCTTGGCCAGCGAGATGAGCTTGTCCATGAACGGAGCCAGCTCCTTCGCCTTCGGCAGGGTGGTGACGATTTGCTCGTGCTCGATCAGCGAAGCGGCCATATTGGCCAGCATCGCCTTGCGGTGCGAGTGCGTGCGGTTCAGTTTGCGATGTGCGATGCCGTGACGCATGGCTATATCTCCTCAGGTCCGGTTCGGGTGCCTCCCGGCAGCCGCCTAGACGTGATCCTCAAAACGTTTGGCCAGATCCTCGATGTTCTCCGGCGGCCAGTTCGGCGCTTCCATACCCAGGTGCAGACCCATCTGGGCGAGAACTTCCTTGATCTCGTTAAGCGACTTGCGGCCGAAGTTCGGGGTGCGGAGCATTTCCGCCTCGGACTTCTGGATCAGGTCGCCGATGTAGACGATATTGTCGTTCTTCAGGCAGTTCGCCGAACGCACCGACAGTTCCAGCTCGTCGACCTTGCGCAGCAGCGCCGGGTTGAAGTCGAGCTCGGGCTTGTCGTCCTCGGCCGGACGCGCCTCGACAGCTTCCTCGAAATTGATGAAGATCTGGAACTGGTCCTGCAGGATGCGCGCTGCGAAGGCAACGCTGTCTTCCGGCGTGACGGTTCCGTCGGTCTCGATCTCGAGCGTCAGCTTGTCATAGTCCAGAACCTGGCCCTCACGGGTGTTCTCGACCTTGTAGGACACGCGCTTGACCGGGCTGAACAGCGAGTCGACGCCGATCAGGCCGATCGGGGCGTCTTCCGGACGGTTCCGCTCGGACGGCACATAGCCCTTGCCCGTGTTGACCGTGAACTCCATGCGGATTTCCGCACCCTCATCGAGCGTGCACAGGACGAGGTCCTTGTTCACGATCTCGACATCGGCGGTCTCTTCAATGTCACCGGCGGTGACAATGCCCGGACCGGACTTCTTCAGGACAACCCGCTTGGGGCCTTCGCCATGCATGCGCAGGGCGATCTGCTTGATGTTCAGGACGATGTCGGTGACGTCTTCACGCACACCGTCGATCGACGAGAACTCGTGCACCACGCCGTCAATGTGGACATTCGTCACGGCTGCGCCCTGCAGGGAGGACAGCAGCACGCGGCGAAGCGCATTGCCGAGCGTCATGCCGAAGCCGCGCTCCAGCGGTTCCGCAACGATCTTCGCCTGACGCTCCGGGTCATGCCCCGGCTCGATTTCCGGCTTCATCGGGCGGATAAGTTCCTGCCAGTTCTTCTCGATCACGTTCTTACTGCCCCTTCATCAGCCGCCCGGCCCCTGGCCGGCGGCGCGTTCAACAGGCGAAATGCGCGCCGCGGATTAGACGCGGCGGCGCTTCGGCGGACGGCAGCCGTTGTGCGGGATCGGCGTGACGTCCTGGATGGTGGTGATGGTGAAACCCACCGATTGCAACGCACGCAGCGCGCTTTCGCGCCCCGAACCCGGGCCCGAGACCTTCACTTCGATGGTCTTCATGCCGTGCTCGATTGCCTTCTTGCCAGCGTCTTCAGCGGCCATCTGGGCCGCATACGGGGTCGACTTGCGCGAACCCTTGAAGCCCATGTGACCGGCGGACGACCAGGAAATCGCATTGCCCTGGGCGTCGGTGATGGTCACCATGGTATTGTTGAAGCTGGCATTCACGTGGGCGACGCCCGACGTGATGTTCTTACGCTCGCGCCGCTTAACGCGGCTCGGTTCCTTAGCCATATCTCAGGGCCCTACTTCTTCTTGCCGGCGATCGGCTTGGCGGGACCTTTGCGCGTGCGCGCATTGGTGTGAGTGCGCTGGCCGCGGACCGGAAGGCCGCGACGGTGGCGCAGGCCACGATAGTTGCCCAGGTCCATGAGGCGCTTGATGTTGACCGCGACTTCACGGCGCAGATCCCCTTCCACGAGGTGATCACGATCGATCACTTCACGGATTTGCAGGATTTCTGCGTCATTCAGGTCGGCAACGCGGCGCTCCGGAGCGATGGAAACCTGCTCGCAGATCTCCTTCGCCTTGGCCGGGCCAATGCCGTGGATATAGCGAAGCGCGATTTCAACGCGCTTATTCGTCGGAATATTGACGCCGGCAATACGGGCCACTTTCCATCTCCCAAGTCAGAACGCCATTCGCGGACGAACCAATGGGCAACCTTTCGGTCGCCGCATGAGCTCGCCCGTTTCGCGAAGGGCGCTATCTACAGTCAGCGTTGCCGCCCCGTCAATGGGGTTGCAACAGGTGTGTGTCACTTCGTGTCCAGTGCCGCAGCAATTCTCGCTGCGACGTCTTCCATCGACCCCATGCCCTCGACTTCCTTCAGCTTGCCTTGAGCGGCGTAGAAGGGAAGCAGAGGCGCGGTCTGATCCTGATAGGCTTTCAGGCGCACCTTGAACGCGTCGATATTGTCGTCGGCACGTCCCTCTTCGGCCGCACGCTTTTCCATGCGTGCGACAAGTTCCTGTTCATCCACCAGAAGGCGGACAACCGCATCGACCTGCGTACCGCGCTTCTCGAGCGCCGCATCCAGGGCTTCAGCCTGCGCGACGGTGCGCGGAAAGCCGTCGAAAATCGCGCCACCGGCCGATTCGGCCTCAGGCAGGCGCTCTTCGATCAGTTCGATAACGATCGCGTCGGGAACCAGGTTCCCGCCATCGACGATGGCCTTTACGCGATTGCCGAGTTCGGAGCCGGACGCAATCGCCGCGCGCAGCATGTCACCGGTCGACAGCTGGACCCAGCCGCGATCGGAAACGAGTTTCTTGGCTTGCGTGCCCTTGCCGCAACCCGGCGGTCCGAACAGGATGATGTTCATCGTTTGCGCCCCCGCAGTTTCGATTTCTTGATCAGCCCTTCATACTGGTGCGCCAGCAGGTGGGACTGGATCTGGGAAATCGTGTCCATCGTCACCGACACGACGATGAGGATGGACGTACCGCCCAGGGCAATGGCCGCACCGCCGCCCATCAGCATGGGAACCATGCAGATCACGACCAGGTAGATCGCGCCGATCAGGGTCAGGCGGGACAGCACGAAATCGATGTATTCCGCGGTCCGCTTGCCCGGACGGATGCCCGGCAGGAAGCCGCCATACTTGCGCAGATTGTCCGCGGTATCTTCCGGATTGAAGACGACGGACGTGTAGAAGAAGCAGAAGAACACGATCATCGCCGCATACATCGTCAGGAAGAGCGGCGAGCCCTGGCCGAGATAGGCGACCACGGTCTGCAGCCATTCCGGTCCCGACTGCTGCTGGAAACTGGCGGCCGTTGCCGGCAGGAAGAGCAGCGACGAGGCGAAGATCGGCGGGATCACGCCCGCAGTGTTCAGTTTGAGCGGCAGGAAGGAGGTATCGCCTCCGACCATGCGATTGCCCTGCTGGCGCTTGGGGTACTGCACCAGAAGCCGGCGTTGCGAGCGCTCGATGAAGACCACCAGAACCAGGCCGGCCAGCACCAGGAGGATGCCGCCGAAGAAGACCGGCGCCGCCAGGGCGCCCGAAGCCGCCTGGCTCAGCGCACCGCCGAGCAGGCCCGGCACGGCCGAGATGATACCGGCGAAAATGATCAGCGAGACGCCATTGCCCACGCCGCGCGACGTGATCTGTTCACCCAGCCACAAGAGCAGCATGGTGCCGCCGACCAGGGTGATCACCGTCGAGGCGATGAAGAAGGGGCCCGGATTGATGGCCATGGTCAGGCCGTCGGCGTTCGGCGTGTTCATACCGATCGCGATCGCAAAGGCCTGGCCGGCCGCCAGCAGCACGGTCAGGTAACGCGTGTACTGGTTGATCTGCTGGCGCCCCTGCTCGCCACCTTCCTTCTTGAGCTTTTCGAGGCTCGGAATAGTGGCGGACATGAGCTGCATGATGATCGAGGCCGAGATATACGGCATCACGTTCAGCGCGAAGATCGCCATGCGTTCGACGGCACCGCCGCCGAGCGTGTTGAACATGTTCAGGATACCGCCCTGGAATTGTTCAAACACACGCGCATACTGGACCGGATCGATCCCCGGTATCGGCACGAAGGTACCGATCCGGTAGACGATCAGGATCCCGATCGTGAACAGAATACGTTGTTGCAGCTCCTTCGCCTTGGCGAAGGAGCTGAAATTCATGTTCGCAGCAAGCTGTTCGGCAGCTGAAGCCATAAACTCGTCCCCGAAAGGTCAGCGTGGGTCCTATTCCGCGGCCTTGGCCACGGCGACGGTCACCTTGCCGCCCGCCTTCTCGACAGCCTCGATGGCCGCCTTGGAGGCACCGGCAACGGTGACGTCAAGTTTGGACTTGAGCTCACCTTTCGCAAGGAGGCGGATGCCATCCAGTTCACGACGGACCAGGCCGGCCGCGATCAGGACTTCGGCATTGATCGGCTTTTTCGCGTCGATCTTGCCTTCAGCGATGGCCTTCTCGATGCGGCCGACGTTCACTTCCGCCCAGCTCTTGCGGTTCGGCTTGTTGAAGCCCCGCTTCGGCAGACGCATGTGAAGCGGCATCTGACCGCCTTCAAAGCCCTTGATGGCCACGCCCGAACGGGACTTCTGGCCTTTGACGCCGCGACCGCCGGTCTTGCCCTTGCCGGAGCCGATACCACGGCCGACGCGGGTGCGCAGCTTGGCGGCGCCGTCATTGTCGCGCAGTTGATTGAGACGCATGTCGTTCTCCATTCGATGGAGCGGTTTCCCCTTGAGGGACCTACTCCTCGACGATTTCCACCATATGGCTGACTTTGGCGATCATGCCGCGGACAGCCGGGGTGTCTTCCAGTTCGCGAACGCGACCGATCTTGCCGAGGCCGAGACCGGTCAGCGTTGCACGCTGATCCTGAGGGCGGCGCGTGGGGCTGCCCGTCTGGCGAACACGGAGCGTTTTCTTGGCCATGGTTCGCAGTCCTTACGCTTCGATCGCTTCCGGCGAAGACGCACCGTCATCGCGGCGGTTCACCAGATCACCAACCTTCAGGCCACGCTTGGCAGCAACCGAGCGCGGGCTCGACTGCGACCGCAGCGCATCCATGGTGGCGCGGATCATGTTGTACGGGTTCGAGGTGCCGACCGACTTGGCAACGACGTCCTGGACCCCGAGGGATTCCAGCACGGCGCGCATCGGACCGCCGGCGATAACACCGGTACCCGGAGGGGCAGCCCGCAGGATCACCTTACCAGCGCCGTGACGGCCCTTGGTGTCGTGATGCAGGGTGCGGCCTTCACGAAGCGGCACGCGGATCATCGTCTTCTTGGCCTCGTCGGTCGCCTTGCGGATGGCTTCCGGCACTTCGCGCGCCTTGCCCTGACCGAAGCCGACACGGCCCTTGGCGTCGCCGACAACCACGAGCGCGGCGAACTGGAAGTTCCGGCCGCCCTTCACGGTCTTGGCAACGCGGTTGATGTGGACGAGCTTGTCTACGAGCTCGTCGTCGCGTTCCTGTTCGCGGTCGCGTCCGCGGCCGCGGCCACGGCCGCCGCGATCGCCGCGATCACCGCGGTCACGCTGCTGCTCGTTTTGATGAGCCATACGTCCGCTCCCTTAGAAGTTCAGGCCGCCCTCGCGGGCCGCCTCTGCGAGCGCTTTGACACGCCCGTGATAGATGTAACCGCCACGGTCGAAGACGACGTCCTTGACGCCTTCCTTCACCGCGCGCTCGGCAATCAGCTTGCCCACGATTTCCGCGGCCTTCGTGTCCCAGCCCTTGGAATGCTCCTTCAGGGCGACCTCTTCCAGGGAAGAGGCGGAAACGAGGGTCTTGCCCGCCACATCGTCGATGATCTGGGCATAGATGTTTTTCGCGGACCGGTGCACCGACAGACGCGGACGCCCATTGGCGAACTTGCGCAGGCGGGTGCGGTTGCGCTGGGCGCGCCGGACCGATTTTTCGCGTTGAGTCTTCATCGCACGCCCTACTTCTTCTTGCCTTCTTTGCGGCGAATGTATTCGCCGACATACTTGATGCCCTTGCCCTTGTAGGGTTCCGGCGGACGGAAGCGACGGATTTCCGCAGCGACCTGACCGACCTTCTGCTTGTCCGCGCCGGAGATCTTCACCTCGGTCGGCTTCGGACAGGCCAGCGTAACCCCCTGGGGCGCGTCATAGATGACGTCGTGGGACAGGCCCAGCGACAGCTTCAGCGAAGAACCCTGCATCTGGGCGCGGTAACCGACGCCGACCAGTTCGAGATCCTTCTCGAAGCCGTCAGCGACGCCCTTGACCAGATTGGCGACCAGTGCCCGCTGCATGCCCCACATGGCACGCGCCTTCTTCGACTCGTCGACCGGCTTGATGGTGATGCCATCTTCGCCCTGGCTGACGGTAACGTCGTCGACGAAGGACATGGACAGTTCGCCCTTGGGCCCCTTCACGGTCAGGCTGCCATCCTGGAGCGTCGCGGTGACGCCGGAAGGAATGGCGACGGGGAGTTTACCGATACGTGACATTGGCTCGCTCCCTTAGCTCACGTGACAGAGGATTTCGCCGCCCACATTGGCCTCGCGAGCAGTCGCATCCGACATCACGCCCTTGGGCGTGGACAGGATTGCGATGCCGAGGCCGTTCTGGACGAGCGGCAGGTCCTTGACACCGGAATACACACGGCGGCCCGGCTTGGAGATACGCTTGATTTCGCGGATCACCGAGTCACCTTCGAAATACTTGAGTTCGATTTCGAACTCTTTCTGGCCGTTGGCGTGTTCCACTTCCGCGTAATCGCGGATGTAGCCTTCGCTCTTCAGCACATCAAGCACGCGGCGGCGCAGGGCCGAAGCCGGCGTGTTCACGTTCCGCTTGTTGCGCATCAGCGCGTTGCGGATACGGGTCAGCATATCGCCGAGAGGATCGTTCACAGACATGTCGGGCCCCCTCTTACCAGCTCGACTTGACCATGCCCGGGATCATCCCCTGGCTGGCCAGTTCACGCAGCGCGATACGCGACATGCGCAGCTTGCGATAGAATGCGCGCGGGCGGCCGGTGACTTCACACCGGTTGCGGATGCGCGACGGAGCCGAGTTGCGGGGCAGCCCGGCCAGTTTCAGCTGAGCAGCAAAACGCTCCTCAACCGGCAGTTCCTGATTGCGCGCGATCGCCTTCAGTGCGGCCCGCTTGGCAGCATAGCGCTGCGACATGCGTTCCCGCTTGCGATTGCGTTCAACTGCGGAAGATTTCGCCATTTAAGTCCTCCTGCGTGCAGAGCCCGAGCGGCTCTGCTCTCCTGCTGCGTTAGTTCGTAAACGGAAAATCGAACTCGGCCAGCAGGGCCTTCGCTTCCTCATCATTGCCTGCGGTGGTGCAGACAACGATATCCATACCCCGGATCTTCTCGACCTTGTCATAGTCGATTTCCGGGAACACGATATGTTCCTTCAGACCCATCGCGTAATTGCCACGACCGTCGAAGCTCTTTCCGTTGAGCCCGCGGAAGTCACGCACACGCGGCAGGGCGATGGTGATCAGGCGATCCAAGAACTCGTACATACGGTCCTGGCGCAGGGTCACCTTCGCGCCGATCACCTGCTCCTCGCGGAGCTTGAAGCCTGCAATCGACTTCTTGGCAACCGTCTTGACCGGCTTCTGGCCGGAAATGGCTTCCAGATCCTCAAGGGCACCCTTGATTTTCTTGGAGTCCTGGGCAGCTTCGCCGACGCCCATGTTGATCACGATCTTGTCCAGACGCGGGATCTGCATGTCGTTCGCGTAGCCGAACTTTTCCTTCATGCGCGCCTTGATCTCGTCGCGGTATTTCGCACGAAGGCGCGGGGTGTAGGTGTCAACCTCAGACATCGATGACCTCACCGGATGCTTTGGCGACACGGACCTTGCGGCCGTCATCAAGCGTCTTGAAGCCGACACGGGTCGGTTCGCCGGTTTTCGGATCGGCCAGCGCCACGTTCGAGACGTGGATCGCGGCTTCCTTTTCCTTGATGCCGCCCTGGTCGGTCTGGGTCGGGCGGGTGTGGCGCTTGACCACGTTCACGCCCGCCACGAAGACCTTGTCCTCGGCCGGAACCACTTTCATGACCTCGCCGGTCTTGCCCTTGTCGCGGCCGGCGAGAATGACGACCTTGTCGCCCTTCTTGATCTTGGCAGCCATTACAGCACCTCCGGTGCCAGCGACACGATCTTCATGTGGTTCTTGGAGCGAAGCTCACGCGGAACCGGGCCGAAGATACGCGTACCGAGCGGCTCGTTATTATTGTTGATGATCACCGCGGCATTGGAGTCGAAGCGAATGACGGAACCGTCCTTGCGCTTGATGTCCTTGGCCACGCGAACGACGACGGCCTTGCGGACGTCACCCTTCTTCACGCGGCCACGCGGGATGGCTTCTTTCACGGAGACGACAATGATGTCGCCCACGTGGGCGTAGCGACGCTTGGCACCGCCCAGCACCTTGATGCATTGCACACGGCGGGCGCCAGAATTGTCGGCTACGTCCAGATTGGTTTGCATCTGGATCATGGCAGATCCTCCTTAGGAAAGGGTCTCGGCCTGCGGGCTTACGCCTGCGCCGGGACAACCTCCCACCGCTTCAGTTTCGACTTGGGTGCACATTCCTGGATCTGGACCTGGTCACCCACTTTGAACGCATTGGCTTCGTCATGCGCGTGATAACGCTTGGTGCGACGAACCGTTTTGCGGAGCAGCGGGTGGAGGAAGGTCCGTTCCACACGCACGACCACGGTCTTGGCACCTTTGTCACTCACCACGACGCCTTGCAGGATACGCTTAGGCATCGCTAGCTCCCTTGCTCTTGCTGCGACTTGCGCTCGCTCTGAACGGTCTGGATGCGCGCGATGTCGCGGCGCACCTTGCCGTAGCGAGCGGTGTTTTCCAGCTGGCCGGCGGCCTGCTGGAAACGCAGGTTGAATTGCTCTTTCTTGCGCTTCAGGAGTTCGTCCTGGAGCTGGTCGTCCGTCATGGCGCGAACGTCGACGGCCTTGAGTTCTTTATCGCTCATTGCCCGATCTCCTACTCGCCCAACCGGGCGACGATCTTGGTCTTGATCGGCAGCTTCGCGGCGCCGAGTGCCAGGGCCTCACGTGCGACGCTCTCCGGAACACCGTCGATCTCGAACATGATGCGGCCAGGCTTGACCTTGCACGCCCAGAATTCGGGCGAGCCTTTACCTTTACCCATCCGGACTTCGGTCGGCTTCTTGGAAACCGGCACATCCGGGAAGATGCGGATCCACACGCGACCGGCACGCTTCATGTGACGGGTGATGGCCCGGCGCGTGGCTTCGATCTGGCGTGCGGTGACGCGTTCCGGCTGCAGCGCCTTGAGGCCGTAGGAGCCGAAGTTCAGCGTATAGCCACCCTTCGCAGCACCCTTGATGCGGCCCTTGTGCGCCTTGCGGAATTTTGTGCGTTTCGGTTGCAGCATGGCTGATATCCTTACGCGGCTTGACGGCCCGAACGGGCACGTTGCTCACCCGACTCCTGGAGACGACGCTCCTGGGCCATCGGGTCGTGATCCATGATCTCGCCTTTGTAGATCCAGACCTTGATGCCGATGATGCCCATCGCGGTCTTGGCTTCGGCGGTTCCGTAATCGATGTCGGCGCGCAGCGTGTGGAGCGGCACAGAGCCTTCCTGGTACTGCTCGGAGCGCGCGATCTCGGCGCCGCCGAGACGGCCGCCGCAGACGATCTTGCAGCCCTTGGCGCCCATGCGCATCGCCGACTGCATCGAACGCTTCATCGCACGGCGGAAAGCCACGCGGCGCTCGAGCTGCTGGGCGATGGACTCGGCCACCAGATTGGCGTCGATCTCGGGCTTGCGCACTTCGACCAGGTTCAGGAAAACCTCGCCGTCGACCATCTTGGACAGTTCCTTGCGGAGCGTCTCGATGTCCGAACCCTTCTTGCCGATCACCACACCCGGGCGGGCCGTGTGGATGGTGACGCGGCACTTCTTGTGCGGGCGCTCGATCACGATCTTCGACACGCTGGCATTCTTCAGGCGCGCCTTCAGCATCTTGCGGATCTTCAGATCCTCATGAAGCAGCTTGGCGTACTCGCCCGCGCCGGCATACCAGCGCGATTCCCAGGTGCGGTTGACGCCAAGGCGCAGACCGATCGGATTGATTTTCTGACCCATCAGGCGGCCTCCTCGACTTCGCGCACCACGATGGTGAGCTCGGAAAACGGCTTCAGGATCTTCGCACCGCGACCGCGGGCGCGCGCCTTGTACCGCTTCATGACCAGGTTCTTGCCGACATAGGCTTCCGACACGACAAGGCTGTCGATGTCGAGACCATGATTGTTCTCGGCATTGGCGATCGCGGACTCGAGGGTCTTGCGAACCTCCTTGGCGATGCGCTTGCGCGAAAACTCGAGATCCGCCAGCGCACGCTCGACCTTCTTGCCGCGGATCATCGCGGCCACCAGGTTGAGCTTCTGCGGGCTGGTGCGGATCATCCGCAGCTTGGCGCGCGCTTCGTTGTCAGCGACGCGACGGGGATTGGCAGACTGTCCCATCGCTTATCTCCGCTTCGCTTTCTTGTCCGCCGCGTGACCGTAATAGGTCCGGGACGGAGCGAACTCGCCGAGCTTGTGGCCGACCATGTCTTCGGTCACCAGCACCGGCACGAACTTGTTGCCGTTGTGGACCTGGAAGGTCAGACCCACGAATTGCGGCATGATGGTAGAACGGCGCGACCAGGTCTTGATCGCTTGCTTGCGGCCGCCCTCGTGCGACTTTTCCGCTTTTTTCAGCAGATAGCCGTCGACGAACGGACCTTTCCAGACAGAACGAGGCATCGTCGGCTCCCTATCGCTTCTTGCGCTCGTGGCGCGAGCGGATGATGAACTTGTCCGTAGACTTGTTCTTGCGCGTCTTCGCACCCTTGGTCGGCTTGCCCCACGGGGTCACCGGGTGACGGCCGCCCGAGGTCCGGCCTTCACCACCGCCATGCGGGTGGTCGACCGGGTTCATCACGACGCCGCGGACGGACGGGCGACGACCCAGGTGGCGATTGCGACCGGCCTTGCCGAGATTGATGTTCAGGTGGTCCGGGTTCGACACCGCACCGACCGTCGCCATGCAGCTGTCCGGAACCATGCGCAGTTCACCCGAAGACAGGCGGATTTGGGCATAGCCGGCGTCACGGCCGACGAGCTGGACATATGCACCGGCGGAACGGGCGATCTGACCACCCTTCTCCGGCTTCATCTCGACATTGTGCAGGATCGTACCGACCGGCACAGCCTTCAGCGGCATGGCGTTGCCCGGCTTCACGTCGCACTTGGCGGATGCGATGACAACATCGCCTTCCGACAGGCGCTGCGGCGCCAGGATGTACGCCTTTTCACCGTCCTCATACTGGATGAGAGCGATGAAAGCCGTCCGGTTCGGATCGTATTCCAGGCGCTCGACGGTCGCGGGCACATCCCACTTGCGGCGCTTGAAATCGATCACACGGTACAGGCGCTTCGCGCCACCGCCACGACGGCGGGCCGTGATGCGACCGGTATTGTTGCGGCCACCCTTTTTGGTGAGGCCTTCAACCAGCGTCTTTTCCGGACGGCCCTTGTGCAGCGCGGAGCGATCCACGAGCACGAGGGCGCGGCGGCCCGGAGAAGTCGGTTTGAATGTTTTCAAAGCCATCTTACAGACCCGTCGTCACGTCGATCGAGTGACCCTCTGCGAGAGTCACGACCGCTTTCTTCTGGTCATTGCGCTTGCCGTGAATGCCACGGAAACGCTTGGTCTTGCCGTGAACCTTGATCGTGTTCACCGCTGTCACCTTCACCTTGAAGAGTTGTTCGACCGCTTCCGCGATCTCCTTCTTGTTGGCGCTCAGCGGGACGAAGAAGACGACCTTGCCGTCTTCCGACAGCAGGGTGGACTTTTCCGTGATCACCGGTCCCAGGATCGTATCGTAATGGCGCGCAGCAGCCGTCATCTTAAGCCTCCTTCGCGCTCAGGCGTTCGTGGATCTTTTCCACGGCGGCCTTCGTCAGCACCAGGGTGTCGCGACGCAGCACGTCATAGACGTTCAGACCCTGAGCGGGCAGCACGTCGATGAGCGGCAGGTTGCGAGCAGCCTTGGCGAAATTCTCGTCGACCTGCTCACCGGAGATGAACAGGGCGTTCGAAATGCCCAGGCCTTCGAGCGAAGCGCGCAGGTCCTTCGTCTTCGGCTCGGTCAGGACGGCATCATCAAGAATGATAAGCGCCTTGGAACCGGCCTTGGAGGACAGGGCGTGACGCAGACCCAGCGCACGGACCTTCTTGGGAAGATCGTGGGCGTGCGAGCGGACCCGCGGGCCGTGTGCCTTGCCGCCGCCGACGAAGATCGGAGCCGAACGGGCGCCGTGACGTGCACCGCCACCGCCTTTTTGCCGGCCGAACTTCTTCTTCGTGCGAGCGATTTCCGAGCGGCCGAGCGTCTTGTGCGTGCCCTGCTGGCGCGCAGCCAGCTGCCACTTCACAACGCGCTGGAGGAGGTCGGAGCGCACCTCTTCGATGCCGAAGACGGCATCGTCGAGATCGATAGCACCGGCGTCCTTCGCCGCGAGGGTTTTTACCTCGATCTTCATGCTTGCGTTCCTTCTTCACCTTCGGCGGCCGTGTCCGTCGCTGCCGCTTCGGCTTCCGCCGGCGCAGCGTCGTTCTCGACAGCCGGCGCTGCCTCAGCAGCCGGCGCGTTCATTTCGTCCAGCGTCCGGAACTTGCCCGGCAGCGGGAGCTCCATGTCGCCATAGCCCTTGATGGCATCGCGCAGCTCGACCCAGCCGCCGGCCGATCCCGGCACCGCACCCTTGACCAGGATAAGGCCGCGATCCGCATCGACGCGGACAACTTCGATATTCTGCGTGGTCACGCGGGTCGCGCCCATGTGACCGGCCATCTTCTTGCCCTTGAACACCTTGCCCGGGTCCTGGCACTGGCCGGTGGACCCGTGGGAGCGGTGCGAGATCGACACGCCGTGCGAGGCGCGCAGGCCGCCGAAATTGTGCCGCTTCATGGCACCGGCGAAACCCTTACCGATCGAAATGCCGGCAACGTCGACCTTCTGGCCCGGAACGAAGTGATCGGCCGTCAGCTCGGCGCCGACCTCGATCAGGGCGTCCTCGGCAACGCGGAACTCGACCAGCTTGCGCTTCGGAGCCACATTGGCCTTGGCGAAGTGACCGCGCAGCGCCTTGGGCGTCCGCTTGGCCTTGGCTTCGCCGGCACCCAGCTGCAGAGCGACATAGCCGTCACGGTCAGCGGTCTTGTGAGACACGACCTGGACGCCATCCAGCTGCAGCACGGTGCAAGGCACGTGCACGCCGTCATCGGCGAAAATACGCGTCATGCCCAGCTTGCGGGCGATCACGCCGGTTCTACGATCTTCCTGGCGCATAACCCTACGCTCCCAGCTTGATCTCGACGTCCACGCCGGCCGACAGGTCGAGCTTCATCAGCGCGTCAACTGTCTGCGGGGTGGGGTCAACAATGTCGAGAAGGCGCTTGTGAGTCCGGATCTCGAACTGTTCGCGCGACTTCTTGTCGATGTGCGGCGAGCGCAGCACCGTGAACTTCTCAATGCGCGTCGGCAGCGGAATCGGACCGCGAACGTTCGCGCCGGTGCGCTTGGCGGTGGAGACAATCTCCCGGGTGGAATTATCCAGAACCCGGTGATCGAACGCCTTCAGGCGAATGCGGATGTTTTGACGTTCCATCAAACCGATCCCGTTTCTAAACTTTCAAAAAGAGCAATGAGCGGGGCGGCACACACGGCACCGCCCTGCCCGGATTTCTTGTTACTCGACGATCTTGGAAACAACACCGGCGCCGACGGTACGTCCGCCTTCACGGATAGCGAAGCGCAGCTTCTCTTCCATGGCGATCGGCGTGATCAGCTCGACATTCATTTCCACATTATCGCCCGGCATCACCATCTC
>NZ_JBDWAS010000022.1:0-1999 GCF_039978735.1 Maricaulis sp. | reverse complement strand
ACAAAGGCGATGACGGGCATTGGCCGCTCGCGGATCGGGAAGCTCGGAAAACATCGGCAGCACTCCAAAACAAGACACCAACCGAATCCGCAACACCAATCAACGCAACCTCAAATCTCATATGCGATTCCCCTGCCCCGGGGAGGGAGATCAAGGGAGAGGGGGAAGACACCGTCTTTCGCCCTTCAAACCCTGACCGGGATTTCCCCCTCATCCGCCCTTCGGGCACCTTCTCCCCAGGGAGAAGGAAGTCACAGAGACGCTACCCCTAATCCTCCGCCCACTGGCGCAGCAGGTTGGCCTTGCTCTTCAGCAGGAGGTCGAGTTCGGCGGTCTTGCCGTCGCGCTCGAACAGGGCGCGGCAGGCGCGGTCGAGATCGAACAGGATTTCGCGCTGGTCGGGACGGCGCACCAGGCTGCGCACCCAGCCGACCACGGCGACGCGCTCGCCGCTGGTCACCGGCGCCACCCGGTGCAGCGCCGCGGTCGGATAGACCACCACCTCGCCCGGCGCCAGCTTGATCTCGGTCTCCCCGTCCACGCTCTCCATCACCAACTCGCCGCCCTGATAGCTGTCCGGCTCGGACAGGAAGAGCGTGAAGGAGAGATCGGCACGGCGGCCACCCATCAGCGCGTCGTCGACATGCAGCCCGTATTCCATGCCCTGCGTGTAGCGCGAGACCAGCATGCGCGTGATCGATTTGGGCTGGGTGAAGGAGACGAAAAGCGGGTGCGCCATCAGCGCCTTGCGTACCAGATTGCGGATCGTGTCGATGCGCGGGCCGGCCTCGACCTGCTCATTGCGCTTCACTTCGCGCGCCGCCCAGCCGGCCGTCTTGCGGCCATCGGCGTAATCGCTTTCACCCGCCAGCTGCCGGAGTTGTTCGACGGTCTCGGCGGCGCACACATTCTGCAGACACAAGAGCATGAAATTACCTGCGACTAATTGTCATTTGCCGGAAATGGGTTTAGGCGGTCTATCAGGGTCGGGCAAGACGTCCCGAAAACAAGGCAAGGGGAATGCTTATGGGTATCAAGCGCCGTACGCGAATCTGGACCACGGTCGGCACTGCCGCCCTGCTGGGCGGACTGGCCGGGTGTAGCGAGCCGGTCAGCGACACGCCAGCGGACGAAGTGCCGCAGAGCCAGGCCGAGCAGCACGACACCAGTGCCGCAGCCGATCATGCGGCCGAACCGGCTGCGCCTGCCGGCGGCTGGTCGGAAGGTGAAGGCGAAGGTGAAGGCGGTTCCGGCGGCGGCGAGTTCGGCATCGATCCGGCGGCTGCGGAAAGCGACCCTGTCGTCTACATGATCGCGCTGGAAGTCATGCGCGCCCACTACCTGGCCGGCATCGACGCCTACCGGGCCGGCAATCGCACGGCGGGCGCGGAAATGTTCGCCCACCCGATCAACGAGATCTATATCGACTTCGAACCGGTGCTGGAAACGCTGGGCGCGCCGCTGTTCGGCGACACGATGACCGACGCTTCGGTGGCCCCCTATTCCGGCGCCGGCGAAGACGAGATCGTCGCACGCGTTGACGACGTGCTGGTCGCCATTGACGATGCCGCGGAATACGCCCCGCAGAGCGACGCGTCCGAGGCTGAGGTCCATGCCCGCGTGCTGGCCGACCTGCTCGAGCGCGGCGCGCTGCAATACCGTGTCGCGGCCGGCGATGCGGCGGCGGGCGAGGCCTATCTGGACGGCTACGGCTTTGCGAAAGGCGCCGAGCGCTATGCGGCCAGCCATATGGACGTGATTGCCGCCGCCAATCCGGCGCTGGCGGGTGCCTTTGCCGGCCTTGTCGACCAGCTGAACGCCGCCTTCCCGACAGCCCTGCGCCCCGACACGCTCGAGGGCGATGCCGACGCCCTCGTCAGCGCTGTCACGGCGGCCAAGGCTACGGTTAACACCCTGCCCTGATTGGACATATCGCAAGAGCGTGATCCAGATCACGCCTTGCCGGCGCGACGCGCCGTAAAGTCGATCCGAGCGAAGG
>NZ_JBDWAS010000021.1:0-78762 GCF_039978735.1 Maricaulis sp. | reverse complement strand
CGGTCCCGCAAGGGATCCGGGTAAATCTCCGCGTGCGGGATGCCTCGGGCATCACCACCAAAGCTTCAAATCCGGACACGATGTCCGCCGTGCATCCCGCACCCCTCTCATCGCTCCAGGGCGCAAGCCCGTGGAGGGTTTTGTGCTGGGTGCCTTTCCTCCCCATTCCATGGGGAGGGGGACCCGCGAAGCGGGGGAGGGGCGCCGCGGCACGCGGCGTTGTGTCAGCGACAGGCTCCACCGCCTCCCGGCGCTCACGCGCCGGCCCCTTCGACCCCTCCTTCGCCAAGGCTATGGAGGGCCCACTTCCCCACATTGTGGGGAAGAAAACGCGCTGACGCTTTCCCCGGACTTGTTCCGGGGCCCAGTGGCGTTTCAGGAGGAGGCTCAACCGGGCCCCGGCACAAGGCCGGGGGAAACGGAGGGAGTGGAGGGAGTGGAGCGAGTGGACAGCGGTGGAGCGAAGTCACCATCCCAACTGCGCCCGATCCCCCGTGCAGCTTGACATTTCACCCTGCAAACCGGCACATCGCGGCACCTGTCTAACACCGATTTCCGGACGCTTTACCCATGCATGCATACCGCACCCATACCTGCGCCCAGCTGCGCAAGGACCATGTCGGCCAGACGGCCCGGATTTCCGGCTGGATCCATCGCAAACGCGACCATGGCGGTCTGCTCTTCATCGACCTGCGCGACCATTACGGGCTGACCCAGGTCGTGCTGGAGCCGGAGAGCGCACACTTCGCCACGCTGGAGCGTCTGCGTGTGGAAAGCGTGATCACGGTGACCGGCGAGGTGATCGCCCGTTCTGCCGAGACGGTGAATGCCAACCTGCCGACCGGCGAGATCGAGGTGCGCCTGGCCGATCTGTCGATCCAGTCGGCGGCCGAGGAATTGCCGCTGCCGGTGTTCGGCGAGCCGGACTGGTCGGAAGAAGTGCGCCTGAAGCACCGCTATATCGATCTGCGCCGCGAGAGCCTGCACAAGCGCATCGTGCTGCGCTCGAAAATCATCGACTCGATCCGCCGCCGCATGGTCGAGGAGGGCTTCACCGAATACCAGACGCCGATCCTGACGGCCTCGTCGCCGGAAGGCGCGCGCGACTTCCTGGTGCCCTCGCGTCTGCACCCGGGCAAGTTCTATGCGCTGCCGCAGGCGCCGCAGCAGTTCAAGCAGCTGATCATGGTTTCCGGCTTCGACCGGTATTTCCAGATCGCACCCTGTTTCCGTGACGAGGACGCCCGCGCCGACCGCGCGCCGGGCGAGTTCTACCAGCTCGACATGGAAATGAGCTTCGCGACCCAGCAGGACGTGTTCGACGTGATCGAGCCGGTGATGAAGGGTCTGTTCGACGAGTTCGCCGATGGCCGTCACGTGCCGGACGAGCCCTTCGTGCAGATCCCGTATTTCGATGCGATCCGCTGGTATGGCTCGGACAAGCCGGACCTGCGCAACCCGATCCGGATGTCGGACGTGTCGGATACCTTCCGCGGTTCCGGCTTCAAGGTGTTTGCCGGCATGCTGGAGAAGAATCCCAAGGTCGAGGTCTGGGCGATCCCGGCCAAGACCGGCGGCAGCCGCGCCTTCTGCGACCGCATGAATGCCTGGGCGCAGAAGGAAGGCCAGCCGGGGCTGGGCTATATCTTCTGGCGCGAGGAAGAGGGTGCCGTCGTGGGTGCCGGTCCGATCGCCAAGAATATCGGCGAGGAGCGCACCGAGGCGCTGCGCGCCGAGCTGGGCCTTGAAGCCGGCGATGCCGTCTTCTTTGCGGCCGGCGATCCGAAGGACTTCTACAGCTTTGCCGGCAAGGCCCGCGATGTCGTCGGTACGGAGCTGGATCTGTGCGAGAAAGACACGTTCCGCTTCTGCTGGATCGTCGACTTCCCGATGTATGAGTGGGACGAGGAGAACAAGAAGATCGACTTCTCCCACAATCCGTTCTCGATGCCGCAGGTCGATCCGGATGAATTCCTGAAATTCGACGGCTCCGACCAGGACGCGCTGCTCAAGCTCAAGGCCTTCCAGTACGACATCGTCTGCAATGGCGTGGAACTGTCGTCTGGCGCAGTACGGAACCACCGCCCCGACGTGATGCTCAAGGCCTTCGGCTTTGCCGGCTATGACGCCGAGACGGTGGAAGAGGAGTTCGGCGGCATGCTGAACGCCTTCCGCTATGGCGCCCCGCCGCACGCCGGTATCGCACCGGGTGTGGACCGCATCGTCATGCTGCTGGCCGGCGTGGAAAACCTGCGCGAAGTCGTGATGTTCCCGAAGGACCAACAAGCCCGCGACCTGATGATGAACGCCCCGGCCGAGGTGGAGATGAAGCAGCTGCGCGAGCTTCACCTGCGCACCGTGGTGCCGGACAGCAAGAAAGACTGAGGCCTCGCCTCACGACCGAGAAAAAAGGCCCCGGAGACATCTCCGGGGCCTTTTGCTTTTTGGATCTGAGCGCCGGAAATCAGGGTGCGGCGGTCTCGTCATCGTCTTCGGCCTCGGACACGCCCGGCTGCAGGAAGTGCGGGGCGTCGAACCGGTAGGCCGGTGCCGCCATGCGGCCCGTCGACGGCGCGATCTCGATGGAATAGCCCACACCGCTGCACGCCCCGGGCTCGGCGGGCAGGGTGTTGTTGAACACCATCAGGGCCGCATCGGAGAACTCGGTCGTATCGAACACGCCCGCCTGGCCCAGGGCAATGGCGACGACCTCGTCGTCGCGGCGGCCCAGACCGATCAGTTCCAGCCCGTCCTCGCCCTCCAGCGTCACCTGGAAACGGCCGTCCAGATCGAACACCAGATAGTCCGCACCCAGCTGTTCCAGCCCGCCCTTGGACATCCAGCGTCCGGTCTCCTCCAGCGTATGGCGCACGGCCACGGAGCCGGAGAAGAGCGATGCCAGATCATAGGCCCGGGCGTAATTCTGTGCCCGCCACCGCCGGATCGTGGCGGGAATGTCGGTGCCGTATTCGGCCAGCGTTGCAGATGCGGTTTCAAACCCGTCCAGCGTCACGCTGTTTTCCCACAGGCGCCGCACTACCGTTTCGCCGTGGATGTCGGCCATGGATTGCAGCAGCGTCCACTGGGCATAGTCATGCCCGCTGATCTGGGTGGTCCAGCACAGGTGCGGCGTGTCGAAATCGGTGCCGACATAGTCGGTCGCGTCCTGGTCGCTGCCCATCGTCGCGACCTCGATCCAGGAGGCGGTGGCCTCGTAGAGCCAGTCCAGCCCTTCCTCGGCGTCATAGCCGAACTGGACGACATGATTGAATTCGTGGGTCGCGGTGGCGCGCAGCAGGCTTTCCGCCGGTGCCTCCTTGCCCAGGCCCAGGAAATCATTGTCGATCACGAAGGCGGTCCGGGCCGCCAGGGTCTCGCGGACATCCGGCGTGTTGGGATTGTCGAACACGGTCTCCACCGGCTTGGTAAAACCCATCGCCCCGTCGACATGGGCGACATAGGCGCGGTAGCGGCCATTATCGTCGCGCAGCGGCTCGGCCCAGCCCATCCGCCCGATCTGGGCTTCGTAGGACTCCTGCAGGGCGATACCCACCAGTTCGGCATAATGCGCCGAGGACGCATCTCCGCCTTCCAGCGTGTAGTGGACGATGAAGTCCTCGGTCTCCAGCGTCAGCTCCGGACCGCTCAGGGTGACGACATTCTCGTTCAGCGCCTGGAGCGTGTCGACGACGCTCGCGTCCACCGCGCTCAGGACGAGACGGAATTCGCCGCTCGTGTCCGACCCGTGATAGCGCGAGATTTCCAGCGTGTAGGTGCCGCTCTGCGCCGCGGTGTAGGCGATGGCCGAGTTCAGCGTGCCGTCGCCGCGATCGTCATTCATCGCGACGGGATAGCCGTCCGGACCGTTCAGAGTCAGCACGGTGTCCAGATCGTCGGTGATCGCATCGGCAAGAATCATCACCGTCTGGCCGGCGGTCAGCTCGACCGGATAGCTCTGCTCGCGAGTGTCGGCGCCGAGCATGCCCGTGTATTCGGCGAGGGTTTCACCTTCAATGCTGGCAAAGTCGAACGGCACCTGGGCATTGGGATCCAGTGCGAGGGAGAGGACGAGATCGCCCTGGCCCTGGCTGTCATAGCTGCCAACCAGAACGGTGAAGCGGCCCGCTTCGTCAGGCTGGTAGACGATCTGCGAGTTCAGCGAGCCATCGCCGCGATCGTCATTCTGGGCCAGGACATTCCCGCCGGCATCCAGCAGGGTGAGTGTGGTGTCCAGCGTGTCGGTGAGGGCAAAGGTCGAGGCGACGAAGATGGCATCGGCGTCCAGATCGATCTCGGTGCGGACCTCGCTCGCGCCGCTGCCCAGCGTCACGACCTCTTCGCGCAGCGTTTCTGCGGCGTAGGAGAGGCCGACATTCGCGCCTTCGGCAACGGTGAGTTCGAAGACGCCGGTCGATTCGCCATAGCCCGTCACGCGGGCTGTATAGCGGCCGCTCTCGGGCGGCATGAAGGTGATGCAGGACTGCAGCGAGCCGTCGCAATCATCATTCTGCGCGACCGGCTTGCCGTCGGGGCCGATCAGCGCCAGCACGGTGTCGAAATTCTCGACCGAAGACGTGCTCAGCGTGATGACCTGTCCGGCCTCCAGCGTCAGCGGAAACTCGGCCTGCGGCGCCGTCTCCGTTACAGCGCCCGCAAACGGGCCATCCGGCACCTGGGCCATGGCGGCACCGCTGGCCGACAGGCCAGCCAGAATGATCGTCGATAAACGCATGAATGCCCCTTTGGAAATGAGTCCGGCTGTGCCGCTGACAACACTGTTTCAGCCGGAGTAGCGCTGTGCGGCGTGCGGCACAAGAAGGGGGCTGAGACGAATGGTGGATGGCGCTGGACGGCCGGGCCCGCCGGTGTGTCAGCGCTCGGGCGGCGGCGGGGGTGTTTCCGGCGGCGGGGGGGTAATCCGGAACTCGAACCGCGTCGTGTTGCGGGTCCGGTCGGTCTCGCGCCGCAGTTCGCGAAGTTCGCGTTCCTGCTCGCGGGCCTCGCGACGCAGCTCGTCCTGCAAGGCACGGTGCTCGCGTAACGCTTCCTCGCGCTCACGCTCGATCTCGGCGCGCTCGACATGGCGCTCACGCTGGATTTCTCGCAGCTCCCGTTCGGCGCGGGCAATCTCGCGCAGCGCCTCATTGGTGGCTTCGCGAATGGCTTCCCGGTCGAGATCCTCGGCGTGGATTTCCAGCGCCTGGCCGATCTGGGTGAGCACTTCGATGCGGGCATTTTCCAGCGCCCGCAGCTCCATCACGGTCTCGGCATCCGATTCGCCCCGCAGGCGCAGCACATAGCTGTATTCCTGGGCCGGCCCGAAGCGCATTTCGTCGCCGCCGCTGCAGACCGGCAGCTGGAGACCGTCATTCAGCTCGGTCGCATCATTGCCGCAGGCGCCGGTCAGGCTGTCCTTGGTCAGGCCGATGGCCTCGCGGATACGGGCCGAGGAGAAATTCGTACCGGCGAGGTTCGCGCCGGTGAAATCGACCTCGTCCAGTTCGGCATTCTCGAAGCTGGAGCCGGTCAGGTCTGCATCGCGGAAACTCACCTCGGTGCCGGTCACTTCGGCAAAGTTCGCACGGCGCAGCTCGGCCGCCCGGAAATTCGTTTCGTTCAGCTCGGCGCGCAGGAAGTTGACCTGCCGCAGCCGGGCGCCGTTGAAGAGCGTGCTGTCGAGCCGCGAGCCGATGAAGGTGACGAACACCATTTCGGTAGCGGAAAAGTCGGTGTCTTCGAGATCGGCAGCCGAGAAGTTCACCCGTTCGATCCGCGCACCGGGGAAGCGGGCGCCCGACAGGTTGGCGCGCGAGAATGTCACGCCGGTGAGCTGGGAGGCCGGCATGTCGGCATCGGAGAAGTCGGTGTCGTTGAACCGGCTCTCGACGATGGTGACACCGGGCAGTTCGCTGTCGGCGAAGGATGCGCCCTGGAAGTTCGCGCCGATGAAGACCGCACCGGCCAGGTTCTTGTCAGAAAAATCCCAGTTCTCGAACTCGCCGCCAATGGTCAGGCCGCGCCGCGGATGGTCGTCATCACCGCCCGCAAAAGCCGGAGCTGTCGCGAGGCAGGTTGCCGCAAGCAAAGCCGAAATGACGCGTGTCTGTATCCGCATATCCACTCAGATACGGCAGTCGCCGGGGGAGTTCGACTTAATTCACAGTAACCCCGGTGCATATCGTATGAAGCCGGCCTGTGCTTGGCCAGCCTTGGCGCCGGCTTTCCGAGCGCCGGATGCGCCTAATTGCAGCGCGGGATATGCAGGCCGGAGGGAAGCTCCGTGGACTCATCGCCGCACGCCCGGTTGAGCTGGGACTGGGTCAGGCCGCGCGCCGTGCCGAGTTCGGCACCGGACAGGTTGGCACCGTCCAGATTGGCACCGGTCAGATCGGCACTGTGCAGATAGGCGCCGACCAGATTGGCACGGCTGAGATCGGCACCGCGGAAACTGGCGCTGGTGAAGCGGCCGCCGAACAGATTCGCCACGGACAGGTTCGCATTGTCGAACCGCGCGCCATTCATGGTGACCAGCGCAAGGGTGGCCTGGCGCAGCCGGCTGCCGGATACGTCGATGCCGGGCAGGTCGAGATAGGACAGGTCGGCCTGGAACAGGTTGCAGCCGGGGCAGGACTGGCCGGACTGGACCCGGGCAATCTGCGAGGCATCCTGGGCATGGGCGGCGGTCCCGAGGGTCAGGACGGCCAGGGCGGCAAGCCAAATCCGTTTCATTCTGGAGCGCTCCGAACGACTGGCCCCTTGCCAAGCAAGAGGCGTACCGGCAGTCGGGGTCAGTCGGCGGCCGGGCTCGTCCATCCGCAGGCATCGCAATTACGCGGTTCGCCGTCACCGCCGATAACGGTGAAATGGCCGCACTCGGGACACGGATCGCCGGAATAGGCCGTGATGTCGCGGCTGCCTGCCCGTGTGATCGTGTGATCCTCGAGCTCGTAATGACCGGCATCAGGGGAACCGTCGCCGCGGCCGCTTGCGGCCTTGCGCGGGGCATTGGCGAACATCAGGATATTGTCCGGCACCTGGCCGCGGGAGAAGCCGCGCGAGATGAATTTGGCAGCGTCTTCCCGGGCGAGCTTTTCCTGCTGGACACCCTTGCCCAGACCGCCCGGATCGGCCCGGTCGGGCGAGACTTCCGCCAGATCTTCGCGGCCCAGATAGGACACGCCCAGTTCGCGGAAGAGATAATCGAGAATGGACGTTGCCTGCTGGATCGAGTCATTGCCCTCGACCGGCCCGGCCGGCTCGAACCGCGTATAGACGAAGGCGTCGACATATTCTTCCAGCGGCACGCCGTATTGCAGGCCGATGGAGATCGCGATGGCGAAATTATTCATCAGCGAGCGGAAGGCCGCGCCTTCCTTGTGCATGTCGATGAAGATCTCGCCCAGCTCGCCATCGTCGAACTCGCCGGTGTGCAGATAGACCTTGTGGCCACCCACCGTGGCTTTCTGGATATAACCCTTGCGGCGGTCCGGAAGCTTGCGGCGGGCGGCGGGTTTCTCGACCACGCGCTCGACCGTCCGCTCGACGATCCGTTCCTGCACCTGCGGCGCGGCATCGGCGGCATAGTCGCCCTTGTCGAAATCGATCGCGGGCAGAAGGTCGAACAGGCCCGACGCCGTGCGGCGGATATCCAGCCGGCGCAGGCCCAGCTCGGCGCCCGCATCGATCAGCGCCGACACATCGTCGATGGTTGCGTCGCCGTCCAGCTCAAGGGCAATGGCGCAGGCCCCGCCGATCTGCTGTTCGACGGCATGCGCCATGCGCATGATGCCCTGTGGTGCGACCGGTGCGAATACGGCCCGGACCTCGGCGGGCAGGGCGGGGGAATCGTGCAGCTCGCCCGTGCCCTGGGCATGGCGGTCGGCGGTGGCGATATCGGCTTCGGAAAAGCCCAGAGCCCGGCACAGGGAGGCGCCTTCGGCCTCGACCACATCGCTGGACAGGCCCAGCTCGCGGCAGACCCGGTCACCCAGAGTCCAGCGGTTGAGGGCGTGGCGGATGGAGGCGCCTTCCGCGATCGAATCCTCCAGCCGCTCCAGCACGTCCTGGGGCAGGCCGCGTTCGGCCAGCGCATCCAGCGACAGGGCCGGCGCGCCCGCCAGCGTACCGCGGCCGGCAGCATGATCCTCGGCCTGCTCGATCCGGGCGGCCGACTGGTCCAGAGCCTCCAGGCCCTGGCGGACACAGCGCCGCAGGGTGCGGCCAGCGCCGAACACGTCGCCGGTCGTCGTCGTGGCGCCCAGGACGGGGGCTGCGCCATCGCTGTCTGCATCCATAAGGCCCGCGACAGCGCTGTCGACAGGACCACAGGCCAGCTCGACGCCGGGACGGGCCAGCGCGGCCTTGGGCAGGAAGGGCGTTGCGGCGTCTTCCAGACGCGCGGCCACGGCCTCGAAACAGGCGGGAAGTGTGTCGAGCGGGATATCCGGGCCCAGGCCGGGTGCGCTGGCACCGGTACCGGCTGCGGCGTCGCGCAGGGCGAGGGTCGCCAGCCGGGCGACCGCTGCGGCTGCCGTGCGTCCCTCATCGCTGTCATAGGCCAATCCGCAGGCGGTCAGGACTGCCCCCAGCCCGGTCAGGCTGATCGTGCCGGCCGAGGCCGCGCCCTTCGGCGCGCTCAGGGCCAGGGCTGCCGCCCAGTAGCGCACGGCGTCGAACAGCAGGTCGGCGTCGAAACTGCCATCCACACCGATATAGGCAGGCAGGTTGACGAACAGGGTCGGTCCGGCCGGTTCCGGGCTTTCATGGAAGGCGAGGGACGGGGTGCCGAAGCTCCAGACGGTTCGGGCGATGCCGGTGCGGAAATCACGGGCGCGCACGCTGCCGCCATCCTGGTCGAAGCTCCAGGCCTCGTCCTTGGCAATGGCCTCGCACAGGCCCGGCGGCACATGCAGCCGGGCCTTGCGCTGTGGCAGCGGGTCGGGGATCAGCGCGCCCAGGGCGTCGTCTCCCGTCCCCTGGCGGGCCAGCGACAGGGCGCGTTCGACGGCCTCTTCGGGAATGCCGTCCTTCAGGGCGCGGCGCATCGCCCGGGCGAGGGCGGCATTGCTGCGCGGATCGAAACAGTCGTCGGGCTCGCCGGAACAGCGCCGGCAGGCTTCGCCGATGGCCTCCAGCCGCTCGCGGGTGACCCGGGCACCGACCTCGAGGATCGAGCCGCGCAGGGCGGTTTCCGCCACACGGCGCAACTGGCCGGGCGCGGTCCGCGCGGCCGCGCGGATCTGCAGCGGCAGTTCGGGGGCTTCGGGGCTTTCCGGCGTATCGCCATAGGCCCAGTCGACCCCGCCCTCGGCGATCAGGTTCGCGTCGGGCATGACATGCCGGCCGGTCAGGCTGGCCGCGAGCTCACGGGCAAAGGTCTCGGCCATTTCCGGCGTCTCGAACGCACCCTGGCGGGCCGCCGACCAGGCCAGCGATCCGGCAAGGCGCGTGGTGACGCTTTCCAGCCCGCTCTCGGTGATACGGGTCTCGTCATCGGCGATGTGCGGCGTCAGGCTGCCGATCACCTTCACACCCGGCCGCGGCCTGGTGCGCAGCGGGCGGGGCGTGTCCAGAAGGTCGGCGAGGCTCTGAGCGGCGTTTGCACTCCAGTCGGCGGGAACAATGATCGTCCGGCTGGTGGCTGCCAGCTCGGCATCGTCGCCGGCGGCGGTCACCGTACGCTCTTCCGGCGCAAGGCGTTCGCCCTGCCGGGCCAGCTGCTGCGCGAAACGATCGAAGACTTCCATGCGTCCACCCTCAGACACCGGCCGGGCCCCGGTCATAGGCCGCGAATCGCCCGGACAAGCTGCCAGTCTACCGTGTGGCGGGGCCGGTCAGAAGCCTGCGGGCGGGCAGGCTGCGACACCGTGCAGCCGCGTTCGGTACTGGACCCGCCCGCGCCATGCGGGCATATAGGCCGCAACCTGTGTCGACCGACTCGGAGCCGCTGACAATGTTCGGAACGATCGCCAAGATTTTCGTGTGGTGGAAAGACGCCACGCCGGGAACTCTCCTGACGCTGGCCATGCGCGGCGCCCGGAAGGTCGGCGAGGATGAGTACGGCAATCGCTATTTCGAGGAACGCGGCGTGACCGGCCCCGACGGCAACAAGCGCCGCTGGGTGGTCTACAAGGGCTATGCCGATGCCTCACGCGTGCCGTCCGACTGGCATGGCTG
This sequence comes from Maricaulis sp., assembly GCF_039978735.1. Taxonomy (GTDB): domain Bacteria; phylum Pseudomonadota; class Alphaproteobacteria; order Caulobacterales; family Maricaulaceae; genus Maricaulis. The sequence goes on along the minus strand of NZ_JBDWAS010000021.1, from coordinate 68,586 downwards.
GCTGCACCACACCTTCGAGACGCCGCCCAGCGAAGAGCCGCTGCGCCGTCAGCCCTGGGAAAAGGATCACCATCCCAATCTCACGGGCACGGTTTATGCCTATCGCCCCTCGGGCAGCCTGCTGACGCCGCAGGGCCGTCAGGCATCCACCGCCGATTACGAAGCCTGGTCGCCCGACGAAGCCTGAGTTTTCCGCGGAGACCTGGCGCGGTCCTGCCACGGGTCCGTCTCGACACGGTCATAATTGTCAGGGCAGAGTACGCGTCATGAAAACCGTCTTCACCGCCTGTCTTCTTTCCCTGGGTCTTGCCGCCGCCGCGCTGGCGCAGGACAGCGATCCCATCGGCGACATGCTGCGGGGTGATGATCCCGATGCACGCGATGGCGAGGAATTGTCGAGCGAGCCGGGCAGCATCGTCGTGCTGCGTGGACTGGACAAGGTCACCGCCCGGACCCGCGATTTCGAGATCACGATCGGCGAGACGGTGAATTTCGGCGCCCTCGCCATCACGCCGCACTATTGCCGCCGCCGCCCGCCGGAAGAGACGCCGGAAACCTATGCCTTCCTGGAAATCCGTGACCGCCGGACGGACGGTTTCGGTGTCGATACCGATGGCGAGGAGATTTTTTCGGGCTGGATGTTTGCCTCGCGGCCGGCCCAGAACCCGCTGGAACACCCCGTCTACGACGTCTGGGTGATCGACTGCAGGGCCTGAGCCCCGCTCATCCCCTCGGGCACGGCCGGAAATCCCGTCTTGATCTTCAGGGCGTCGGCGAGGCGCAGATGATACATCGCCCGCGGGACGGTGATGGCGCCGAAGCGTTCCAGATGCTCGGTGGTGAATTGCGTGTCCAGCAGGATGAAGCCGCCAGCCTTCAGCTGCGCCACGAGATGGACCAGCGCCACCTTGGATGCGTCCGTGCGCCGCGAGAACATGCTCTCGCCGAAAAAGGCTCCGCCCAGCGAAACCCCGTACAGACCGCCGACCAGTTCGCCGTCCTGCCAGCTCTCGACGCTGTGGGCGAAGCCCAGCTGGAAGAGTTCGCGATACAGGCTGAGAATGCCGTCATTGATCCAGGTTTCCTCGCGGCCCGGCGCCGGCTCGGCGCATCCTGACACCACAGCCTCGAAGGCGGTGTCGAAACGGATATCGAATGCGTCCTGGCGCACCGCCTTGCGCAGGGTACGCGGGATGTGGAAACCCTCCAGCGGCAGTACGCCCCGCTCGTCCGGATCGAGCAGGTAGATCCGCGGATCGTCGCGTCCCTCGGCCATGGGAAATACGCCGCGGGCATAGCATTCGATCAGGTCTTCTGCGCCGAAACCGCGCATCGGGCTACCGCTCCCAACGCGTGACCGCCCGGGCAGGAACGGTCACGCCATTGCTCAAGATGCGGGGCCACGGGGCCCCGGCGGCTAGCCGTTACGCTTGGCCAGCCATTCCTCGAGCCAGCGGATGTGGTAGTCCCCGTTCACGAAATCCGGTTCCTCGAGCAGGTCGAGGAAGATCGGGATCGTCGTCTCCACTCCGCCGACCACCATTTCTTCCAGTGCACGGCGCAGGCGCAACAGGGTCTCGGTGCGCGTACGGCCGTGAACGATCAGTTTGCCGATCAGGCTGTCATAATAAGGCGGAATGGAATAGCCCGCATACAGGGCGGAATCGAGGCGGACGCCGAGGCCGCCCGGCGCATGGAAATCGGTCACCGTGCCCGGCGAGGGCGCGAAGGTCCGGGGATTCTCCGCATTGATGCGGCATTCGATCGCCCAGCCTTCGAAGGTGATATCGTCCTGGGTGATGCCCAGCGGCGCACCGTCGGCGACGCGGATCTGCTCGCGCACCAGGTCGATGCCCGTGATCATCTCGGTGACCGGGTGTTCGACCTGCAGGCGGGTATTCATCTCGATGAAGTAGAATTCGCCGTTTTCCCACAGGAATTCGATCGTGCCGACGCCGCGATAGCCGATGGCTTCGATCGCCTTGCGAACCGTCTCGCCGATTTTGGCGCGCTCTTCGGGGCTCAGAGCAGGCGAGGGGGCTTCCTCGAGGATTTTCTGGTGACGGCGCTGCAGCGAACAGTCGCGCTCGCCCAGATGGACGACATTGCCGTGCGTGTCGGCAAGCACCTGGATTTCGATATGGCGCGGCTGGCCGAGATATTTTTCCAGATAGACCGTGCCGTCGCCAAAGGCGGCCGCGGCTTCCGCCGAGGCGGTCTCCATGGCTTCCTTCAGCTTGTCGGCGCTCTCGGCGACCTTCATGCCGCGGCCACCGCCGCCGGATGCTGCCTTGATCAGGACCGGATAGCCGATCTCTGCGGCAATCGGCTTGGCATCCTCATAGGTCGCCACGCCGCCTTCCGAACCGGGGACCACCGGAATGCCGGCTTCCATCACGGCCTTCTTGGCGGTGATCTTGTCGCCCATCATGCGGATGTGCTCGGCCGTCGGGCCGATGAAGGCCAGGCCGTGTGCCTCGACGATCTCGGCGAAACGCGCGTTCTCGGACAGGAAGCCGTAGCCCGGGTGGATCGCCTGGGCGCCCGTTACCTCGGCCGCCGTGATGATGGCGGGAATGTTGAGATAGGACTTGCCGGCCGGCGGCGGGCCGATGCACACGCTCTCGTCCGCCAGACGGACATGCATGGCGTTGGCGTCGGCCTCGGAATGGACGGCCACCGTGCGGATGCCCATTTCGCGGCAGGCGCGATGGACACGAAGGGCAATCTCGCCGCGATTGGCGATCAGGATCTTTTCGAACATGTCGGCGCTCGCGTCGGCTTGGGCGTCAGGAGAGGACGAAGAGAGCTTCGCCGTATTCCACCGGCTGCCCGTCCTCGACCAGGATATCCGTGATCGTGCCGGACTTTTCGGCGGTGATCGGGTTGAAGGTCTTCATCGCCTCGACCAGCAGGATGGTGTCACCCTGTTTTACCTGGTCGCCGACGCGCACGAACAGGGCGGCGTCCGGATTGGGCTTGAGATAGACTGTGCCGACCATCGGCGATTTCACCGTGCCGGGCTTTTCAGCAGCTTCGGCTGCAGCCGGAGCCGCGCCGGGGGCAGCAGCCACCGGTGCCGGAGCCGGCGCAGCGGCCGGGACGGAGACGGTCTGCACGGCCGGCGCAGCGGTCAGCTGACGGGCAATCCGCAGACGCAGATCGTCATGCTCGACTTCGATCTCGGACAGTTCCGTCTCGCGCAGGATATCCGCGAGTTCGCGGACGAGCTGGGGGTCGATCGGGGAGCGGGAACGGGAATCAGAACTCATGATGATCAGGCCTTTGGTTCCGTCTATTGCGTTTCGAGGCATCCGGCGGCGGCAGTGATACCGAGCAGGTAGCTGTTCAGCCCCAGCCCTGTAATCGAGCCCCGCGCGGCGGATGCGATGTAGGAGTGATGTCGGAAAGCTTCGCGTGCCGCTGTCTGACTCAAATGAACTTCGATGACCGGAGGTTCTATAGCGCGAACGGCGTCATGCAAAGCGACCGATGTATGCGTATAGGCACCGGGGTTGAAGACAACAGCAGACGCGTTGACGTTTGCGTCATGCAGCCAGTCGATCAGTTCGCCTTCATGATTGGACTGGCGAAACACGATGGAAAACCCCAGATCACGGGCGTGGACGGTGCAGGCCTGTTCGATGTCGGCAAGCGACATGGAACCGTAGACCTCGGGCTCGCGGGTGCCGAGAAGATTGAGATTCGGTCCGTTGAGGATGTGAATGGGTTTGCTCATGGCCTTGCCTTGAAGCCTCAAGGAGAATTACGAGGTGAGTGACGTCAGGACTCACGAAAGGTCAAGCGAAGCCGTGCTGCAGCTAACAGTCAATGGCGAAAGCCGGTCGATTGCCGAGGGGGCCCATGTGGCGGACCTGGTGAGCGACCTGAATCTGGACGGACGCAAGATTGCGGTGGAGCGGAATCTGGAGATCGTTCCGCGGTCGCAATATGCCGGGACGGCGCTGCAGGACGGCGACCGGATCGAGATTGTCGCATTTGTTGGAGGTGGATGAGATGGATGATGCCGTAACCCCGAACGCCGCGGAGGACACGCCGCTGGTGGTCGCAGGCCGCACCTTCACCTCGCGCCTCATCATCGGTACGGGCAAGTACGGGACCTATGCCCAGAATGCCGAGGCGCTGAAGGCGTCCGGCGCTGAGATGATCACCGTTGCCGTGCGCCGGGTGAACCTGTCCAATCCGGACGAGCCGCGCCTGGTCGATTTCATCTCGCCCGAGGATTACACCTATCTGCCCAATACCGCGGGCTGCTTTACCGGTGAGGACGCGATCCGCACACTGCGCCTGGCGCGCGAGGCGGGCGGCTGGAATCTGGTGAAGCTGGAAGTCCTGTCCGACCCCAAACACCTCTATCCCGACATGTCCGAGACGCTGCGCGCGGCGGAAATGCTGATCAAGGACGGGTTCGACGTCATGGTCTACTGCTCGGACGACCCGGTCTATGCCAGGAAGCTGGAAGAGGCCGGCTGCTGCGCCATCATGCCGCTGGGCGCACCGATCGGCTCGGGCCTGGGCATCCAGAACCCGGTCAATATCCGCCTCATCGTCGAACAGACAAACGTGCCGGTGATCGTCGATGCCGGTGTCGGCACCGCATCCGATGCAGCCGTGGCGATGGAGCTGGGCTGTGACGGTGTGCTGATGAACACGGCGATTGCCGAGGCGAAGGATCCGGTCCGGATGGCGCGTGCGATGCGTCACGCCGTGATTGCCGGCCGCGAGGCCTATCTGGCCGGCCGCATGCCGAAGAAGCGCTATGCCGATCCGTCCAGCCCGCTTTCCGGTCTGATCTGATTCAATTCACTCTTGCGATGTTCCGTTTTTGTTCTATTCTGGTTTTCCAACAGGGAGAACCGGAATGGAGCAGCGTGTCTCGCTTATCACCCTTGGCGTCGCCGATATCGCGCGCTCGCGGGCTTTCTATGAAGCGCTGGGCTGGAAAGCGGCTTTCGAGAATGAGGAAGTCGTCTTCTTCCAGCTGAACGGCATCGTGCTGGGGCTGTTCCGGCGTGACAGTTTCGATCTCGACATGAAACGCGACAATGACGGGACCGGCCGGATCGCGCTCGCCTATAATGTGCGTGACCGGTCCGAGGTCGACCCGGCGCTCGACCGGGCTGTGTCAGCCGGGGGCAGCCTGCTGAAGCGGGCCGAGGAGGCCCCCTGGGGCGGATATTCCGGCTATTTCGCCGATCCGGACGGACACGCCTGGGAAGTCGCGCACAATCCGGCCTGGACAATCAGCGCGGCCGGGCATGTCGAGATAAGCGTCTGACCGCTTGTCCGGCTAGCGATGGCGGGCATCAGTTCAGGAGGACGGAACCGGCAAGCCCGGCGGCTCTCACCTGCGTTCATTGCAGGGGATCATGCGGTCGCCGCGCCGGGGCTCGTCGATCCGGCGGCGGTCTCCCGTCGCATCGTCGATAAAGAGCCGGTGATTATAGGTGCGCAGGGCGGTGGTTCGCCCCGGTCCGCCCCGGATTGCAAGACGCATCTCCTGGCGGCCGCTCTCGCCGCTGCCGTCCGGGGCCGGACCGTGCAGTATCCACAGCATGTCGGTCCAGGCCCCGCTGCCGGACGTCAGCCCATTGGAGTAAAGACCGCGACGCTCATCCAGACGCAGATATCCGGCAATCTCGCCCTGGCTGTAGATCGTGATCTGATCGCCCGCGATGTCCCAGACATCCGTCCGGTCCTTGCAGCCCGTCCCGTTGCCCCAGCCCCAATCGCCCTCCTGCTGCACGTATTCGCGCAGCTCGCCCGGCATCTTCCCGCAGGCTGCAGGCAGGATGGCAAGACAGGCCATGGGGATGAATGCGTACCGCATCGCGTCTCCGGGTCCGGTTCCGCCATCATCTAGCCGAACCGGACCGGGCGCGGGCATCCCCTGTTCCGGGGACGCGAAGCGGGTGTGCAGGGCTACTCGGCGAGCGCCCGCTGCAGGGCCTGGTCAAGCGCCAGCTCGTTGGCGCCGGATACGATCGTGCCGTCGACGATGAAGAAGGGCGTGCCCGTCACACCCAGTACCTGGCCGAGCGAGCGGACCTGGCTGATGTGTTCCATGATGGCCGGGCTCTCCATCGCCTCGCGCATGCGCTCGACATCCACACCCGACACGCGGGCGAGCTGGTTGATGCGCTCGCTGGGTAGCGGGCCGGAGGAGGACACCATCGCATTGTGGAAAGCTTCATAGACGTCCGTACCCTGCTGCAGGGCAGCGATGGCCGCGCGCGAGGCTTCCAGCGAATCCTCGCCCAGGATCGGGTATTCCTTGATGATGAACTGGATGCGGTCGCCATGCTCTTCGCGCACGTCTTCGACCCAGTCATTGGCGACCCGGCAATAGGAGCATTTGTAATCCATGAATTCGACGATCACGATCTCCGCGTCTTCCGGGCCGAGGCGCGGGTCGCGCGGATCGTTGTAGATCGCATCGGACTGGGCTTCGACGGCGTCATAGGCGGCCTGCATCTCGCGGGCCCGGGCCCGGCGCTGCAGCTCGATCAGGGCTTCCTCGATGATTTCGGGGTTCTCCAGGATGTAGTCGCGCACAATGTCGCGCACTTCCTCGCGCTGGGTATCGGACAGCTGGGCGCTGGCATCGCCTTGCTGGCAACCCATCAGGAGAATGGCGGCGGCGAGAATTCCCGCAAAACGTGTCATGATCGGACCCCTTGAAACCGGTAGCGCCGCACATCTAGCCGGTCTTGCCCCGCACTGCGAGGTTTTCCGGTGTAAAATCATCGTGTGAGGCTTTGAAGCGCACCGACCGCTTGCGGGTCTGCACTGCCGCGCCTATGCGGAGACATGATCTCGCTCCTCACACTCCCGCTCACCAGCCTCTCCCTTTCGACCGACGCCTTTGCCGCTGCGCTCGCCCGGGGTGCTTCGGATCCGACCGCGCGAACCCTGAGAGCCATGAGGGTGGGGGCGGTGTTCGGTCTCGCTGAGGGGCTGATGTGCCTGGCGGGCTGGATGCTGGCGCGGATTGCGGCGCACTGGATAACCGCCGTCGATCACTGGATCGCCTTGATTCTTCTGGTCGCAATCGGCGGCATGATGATCCGTAATGGATTAGGGGACGCGGACGAGGGCGAAGCGGAAGAGCCGGCCCCCACCGCGTCGGGCCTGCTGGCCACGGTCGTTACCGCGCTGGGGACCAGTATCGATGCTGCTGCCGTCGGGATCGCCCTGGCGCTTGCCGGCGGCCCCGCCTGGTCGGCCCTGGCAATCGGGCTGACCTCCTTTGTCATGGCCAGCCTGGGCTACCGGATCGGTCCCAAGGTCGCCGAGCGGCTGGGCGGGCTCGCCGAAATCGCCGGCGGGGCGGTACTGATCCTGATCGGTGTCTCGATCTTCGTCAGCCACATGACCGGCGGCTAGTCGCTGTCCGCGTCCTCGACGACGAGAATGCGCGCTTCGCCCAGGGGATGGGCGACATGCTCTTCGCCATCCCCGATGGCCAGCGCGTCACCGGCTTCCAGCAGCATGGATTTCTCGACGCCGGCCTCGCGGTATTTCATCTCGACCCGGCCATCGAGCACCACGAAGACCTCGTCGCCGGTATTGCGGTGCCAGCGATAGGGCTGGTCGGTCCAGTGCAGGCTGACCCCGGTGGATCCGAACAGGGCGAGGCGTTCGGCACCCCAGGCCCGTTCGGCGGTGAAGTCCCGTGCGCGGATGCGTTTCATCAGGCGATCTCGAATACGGCATCGACCTCGACGGCGGCACCCAGGGGCAGGACGGGACACGAGACGGCGGAGCGGGCATGGCGGCCCTTGTCGCCGAACACATCGACCATCAGGTCGGAACAGCCATTCACCACTTTGGGAATATCGGTGAAGGACGGGGCGGCAGCCACGAAGCCGCCAAGACGGACGACCCGCTTCACGCGTTCCAGATCGCCGTCGCAGGCGGCTTTCATCTGGGCAATGAGATTGATGCCGCACAGCCGCGCCGCGGCCTGTCCGGCTTCCAGATCCATGTCGCCGCCCAGCGTACCGGCGACCAGCCCGTCCGGGCCGATCGAGACCTGTCCGGACAGGAAGACCTGATCGCCGGTGCGCATGAAGGGGACATAATTGGCAACCGGGGCAACCGGTTCGGGCAGGGAAATGCCGAGCTCGGCAAGACGGGCTTCGATGGCGGACATGGGGCGCTCCTTGGCTCGATATGCCGACAACTTAGTGACGTATCGGCCCCATGCAATCTGCCTGCTTGACTTGACGCGAACGTCATCCGGCACAGTGCGCACATGACGACGATGATCCGTGAAGACGAAATCCGATTCGATGCGCGCGACGGCTACTCGCTGTCGGGGCGGATCATCGCGCCCGAACAGCCGCGGGCGGCGGTTCTGATCTCCTCGGGGACCGGCTTTCCCAAGGGCTTCTACCGCCGGATCGCCCTGGCCGGTGCCGAGCGGGGCTATGCCTGCCTGCTCTATGATTATCGCGGGATTGCGGGGTCGGCGCCGGCGCGGATGCGCGGCTACACGGCGAATATTGTCGACTGGGGCCGGTTCGACTTTACCGCCGCGCTCGACCGGGCTGAGGCGCTGGCACCCGGTAAGCCGCTCTTCACGCTGGGTCATTCGGTGGGCGGGCATCTTGTCGGCCTGGCCGACAATGCCGCAAAGGCGCGTGCGCATGCCTTCATCTGTGTCGGGTCGGGGCATTGGGGGCGGCATCTGGCCTATTACCGGCCGCAGGTCCTGTTCTTCTGGTTCGCCTACGGCCCGGCTTGCCTCGCCCTGAAAGGATATATCCCGCCGGGTGGCATGTGGGGCGGCACGGCGCTGCCGCGGGATGTGTTTCTGCAATGGCGGCGCTGGGCATCCAGACCCGGCTATCTGGGCGATGATTTCGATGCGATCGGGGAACATTGTTTCGGCGCGGTCGAGGCTCCGATCCGCTCCTACCAGTTTACCGACGATCCGATTGCGACGACAGGCGCCGCGCAGGATATTCTCGATCTTTATTCCGCTGCACCCACCGGACTCGTCACCCTTGCCCCCGAGGATATCGGCGCCAGGCGGGTCGGGCATTCCGGGGCCTTCCGGCGCGGCGCCGAGGGACTGTGGCCGATGCCGTTCGACTGGTTCGACACGACGGCAGATTGACGGGTTCTAGCGCTCCCGCTTCGGCTTGGCGCGGAAGGCGATGCCCTTGACCACGGCATCGCCGCCGAATTTTGCGCGGGCCCTGTCGATCGCGCGTTCGGCCGTTGCGCGGCGGATGGCATTGGGGTCGAGAAGATCGCCGCTGTCTGCGACGGCGGGCTGGAGGCCGGAAAAACCGATCCCGATCAGCCGGTAGCGCGTGCCGTCAATCTCCGGTGCCAGCAATTCCTTTCCTACCCTGAACAGTGTGTCGGCCAGCTGGCTGGGCTCAGACAGGGTGCGCCGCCGCGTCCGGGTCTTGAAGCCGGACGTCTTGAGTTTCAATGTTACCACCGAGCCGGAAATCGCCTGTGCCTTCATCTGGTCCGAGACGCGGACGCACAGGCGCCAGAGCTGTTTTTCCAGCGTCTCCCGGTCGTCATGATCGGCATTGAAAGTGGTCTCGCTCGACACGCTCTTGCGGTCGCGTTCCGGCTTGACCCGGCGTGTATCCTCGCCGCGCGCGAGGCGAGCCAGGTGGAAACCCATCTCGCCATAGCGCCGCGCCATCTCCTTGTCGCCATGCCGGCTGATGTCGGCGAGGGTGCGGATGCCATCACGCTCCAGCTTGGCAGCAAAGGCCGGGCCGACACCATAGATGGCCCGCACCGGCTGCTTTTCCAGGAAAGCCTGCGCATCGCCTTCGCCGATGACGGCAAAGCCGTGCGGCTTGTCGAGGTCGGACGCGGTCTTGGCGAGGAATTTGTTGAAGGAGAGGCCGACGGAGACGGTGATACCGACCGTCTCGCGGATACGGCGCTGCAGGCGCAGGAGCGTCTGGGCCGGAGGCGCGCCGTGCAGGCGTGTCGTGCCCGTCAGGTCGAGGAAGGCTTCGTCGATCGACAGCGGTTCGACCAGCGGGGTAACGTCCTGCATCAGCTCGCGAATACGGCGCCCTTCGGTGACATACTTGCCGTGCTCGGGCTTGATCACCACGGCGTCCGGGCAGGCTTTCAGGGCCTTGAACATCGGCATGGCCGAATGCACGCCATAGAGCCGTGCTACATAGCAGCAGGTCGAGACCACGCCCCGCTGGCCGCCACCGACAATGACCGGCAATTCCTCCAGCGCCGGATTGTCGCGTTTCTCAATGGCGGCAAAGAAGGCGTCGCAATCGATATGGGCGATCGACAGCGTGTTGATTTCGCGATGCCGCAGCAGTTTGTGCGAACCGCAGGACGGGCAGGCATCGCCGGCACCGTTCGGCAGGGGCGCCAGACAGGCCCGGCAATAGCCCGGATCGCCGCTCATCGTGGCTCGGCCGGCCACAGCCAGGCCGCACCCCTCACGCCGGAACTGTCGCCATGGAGATGGCGGACGACCCGTGTCTCCAGAACGTCCGAGAAGATGTGCGCCGCCAGGCGCTCCTGTACCGTCTCTGCCAGGCCGTCGACATTCGAGACACCGCCGCCCAGGACGATCACGTGCGGGTCGATCAGATTGACGACGCTGGCCAGCGCACGGGCCAGCCGGTCGGCATGGCGGGCCATGCTGTCACGGCAGGCGGGGTCCGGCGAGCGGGCGATATCGAGCGCTGTCAGCGTGGTGCCCGTGCGGCGGGCATGGTCCTGCGCGATGCCGGGTCCGGACAGCCAGGTCTCGAGGCAGCCGGTCTGGCCGCACCAGCATTGCGGACCGGGATATTCGTCCGGCTGTGGCCAGGGCAGGGGATTGTGTCCCCACTCACCGGCGATCCGCTGCGCACCATCGAGCAGCTTGCCGTCGATCACGATGCCGCCGCCGGTACCGGTACCCAGGATGACACCGAACACGATGTTGGCACCGGCTGCCGCGCCGTCGCGGGCTTCGGACAGGGCGAAACAGTCGGCGTCATTGGCGAGGCGCACCGGGCGATCGAGCCGGGCTTCCAGGTCGCTGCCCAGGGCACGGTCGTTCAGCCATTGCGAGTTGGCGTTGCGGATATGGCCGGTCTTCGGACTGAGGGAGCCGGGATGACCAACCCCCACCTTAGCGGGTCCATAATCACTCTCCAGGTGCGCAATAAGAGCAACAATCGTGTCCAGTAGTGCGCCATAACTGCCCGGTGTCGGACGCCGCTCGCGCGCCAGGATATCGCCGGCGGCATTCATGGCGGCGGCCTCGATCTTCGTGCCGCCCAGGTCGATCCCGATTCGTATCATGCCGCGCACCACCCGTGGACAAGATTGCCCTTCAAATCTGCCAATTTGTTCTTATCTTGTTCCGAAAGGGACGAAAAGTACCCGTTGACTCATGGTTGGTTAAGGAAGATCGGGTTTGATGCAGGCGGGGTTAAACACGCACGGTAAAACAGTGCATCAAACGGGAAGCGCGTCGCCGACATGCTGCAGGTCATGCCCAAAAAGGTCCTGATCGTCGAGGATAACGAGCTCAACATGAAGCTCTTCAACGACCTGTTGGAGGCCCATGGCTACGAGACCTTGCAGACCAAGGACGGCTTCAAGGCGCTCGAGATGGCGCGCGAGCATGCACCCGACCTGATTCTCATGGACATCCAGCTGCCGGAAGTCTCCGGCCTCGAAGTCACCAAGTGGCTGAAGGATGACGAGACCCTGTCGGCGATCCCGGTTGTGGCCGTGACGGCGTTTGCCATGAAGGGCGATGAGGAGCGGATCCGGGAGGGCGGTTGCGAGGCCTATCTGTCCAAGCCGATCACCGTGACCACCTTCATCGAGACGGTCCGGCAGTTTCTGGACTAGGGACAGGCGTTAGCGTTAGGGGCGAACAGGTATGAGTGCGCGTATCCTCGTCGTTGACGACCAGGCCGCCAATGTCCGCCTGCTCGAAGCCCGCCTTCAGGCAGAATATTTCGACGTCTGCACCGCTACCAACGGCTACGAGGCCATCGAGGCCGCCCGTCTCGAACAACCCGATCTGATCCTGCTCGATGTGATGATGCCCGGCATGGACGGGTACGAGACCTGCGAGCGGCTCAAGGCCGACCTGTCCACCCGGCATATCCCGGTCGTCATGGTCACGGCGCTGGACCAGCGCGAGGACCGGATTCGCGGGCTCGAGGCCGGGGCCGATGATTTCCTGACCAAGCCGATCGACGATGTCGCGCTGTTCGCCCGCGTGCGCAGCCTGCTGCGGCTGAAGGCCGTGCTCGACGAGCTGCGCTATCGCGAGAGCAGTTCGGCGATTGCCGAGCTGCAGGCCGACTTTGCCGATGATCCGGCCGAGATCGCCAGTGCCGTCATTGTCAGCGCCGATCCGCGGGCCGGAGCGCGCTATGCCTCGGCGCTGCCGGAACAGGTGCGCGCCCAGGTGCTCACCGATCCGGTCGAGGCCCTGGCCGAGATGCGCAAGGGGATCGACCTGCTGATCGTCGATCTCACCCATCCCGAATTCGACGGCCTGCGCCTGTGCGCGCGGGTCCGCTCCGACACGGCGACCCGTCCGCTGCCGATCCTGACGGTCGTCAGTCCGGACGATACCGCCCAGGCCGTGCGGGCGCTCGATCTCGGTGTGAACGACATCATCTACCGCCCGGTCGATGCGGGTGAGCTGAATGCGCGCGTGCGCACCCAGCTGCGCCGCAAGCGCTATGCCGACCGGCTGCGCAGCCAGCTCGACCAGAGCCTGGAAATGGCGGTGACCGACCCGCTGACCGGGCTGCACAATCGCCGCTACATCAATTCACGCCTGCGCCAGGCCCTGGCGAGCGCCGACAATGGCGGTGCGCCGGTTTCGGTGCTGATCGCCGATATCGATCACTTCAAGTCGATCAATGATCTCTACGGCCACGAGGCCGGCGACATCGTGCTGCGCGAGTTTGCCGAGCGGATCCAGAAGGCGATGCGGGCGCTGGACCTGGCCTCGCGCTATGGCGGCGAGGAGTTTCTGGTGCTGATGCCGGCGGCCGGCCTGGCCGAGGCGAGGATTGCCGCCGAGCGGCTGCGCAGCGTGGTCGCGGATGCGCCCTTCCTGCTCGAGGATGGTACCGATATCGCGGTCACGGTGAGTGTCGGTCTGGCCCAGGCGCTGCCGGGTGAGGGCGTCGAGGCCGTGCTGCGCCGCGCCGATCAGGCGCTCTATACGGCCAAGCATGAAGGCCGCAACCAGGTCCAGGTCGCCAGCGCCGCCTGACGGCTCACAGCTGACGGCTTACAGGCAGCAGATGCAAATAGAACGGCCCCGCCGGATTTCTCCGGCGGGGCCGTTCTGTGTCTGTCGTCGCAAGATGCGTTCGGAAAAGCGTCGGGCGCCTGTCCTACTTGATCTTGGCTTCCTTGAATTCGACGTGCTTGCGCGCGACCGGGTCGTACTTCTTCAGCACGAGCTTCTCGGTCATCGTGCGGGCGTTCTTCTTGGTCACGTAGAAGTAACCCGTACCGGCCGTCGAGTTCAGGCGGATCTTGATGGTTGTCGGCTTCGCCATGGCTCTAAATCCTGTCTGCAGTCCCGGATGTCACGTGCGCCACGGCGCATGCCGTCGCGGGAGCGCGCGAACATACGCATGGGCGCGTCAGTGTCAACTGTTCTCGGCGGTCAATCGCTCTGTGCTGTCAGGCGTCTGAAGCCGAAGACCAGCACATAGGCCGCCGAGACCGCGGACAGCGTCCATAACAGCCCCCAGGGCCCGATCGTGTCCATGGCGCTGCCGGCAACCGGCGGGCCGGCAAAACTGCCCAGCCCGTAGGCGAAGATGAAGCCGGCATTGGCTGCCGCCACGGCACCGCCGGCAAAGCGTTCGCCCAGCAGGGACAGGCCGACCGAGTAGAGTCCGCTGGCAACCCCGGCCTGGATGAAGAGGAGGGGCAGGAGGGCCGGCGTGAACCCGCCGGCCAGACCGATCCCCACGGGCACGAAGGTCGTCGTTACGGCGATCCAGAACAGGGTGGCGCGCCGGTCGGTCCGGTCGGCGATCCAGCCCAGCGGGATCTGGAAGCTCAGCGCGCCCATGGCGACGGCGAACACCATCATGCCGATCGTGGCATGGGTCAGCTCGATCCGCTCGCCATAGACCGGCAGTAGCGAGAAAAGCAGCGTCTCCAGCGCGCCGAAAGCCAGGCCCGCCAGGATGGCGGCCGGAGCCGAGCGGGCTGCGCCCAGCATCGCCTTGAGCGAGGAGCCGTCGCGGTCGGGCGCCACGGCCTGGGGACCGCGCAGCAGGGCCACGGGCAGGGTGCCCAGAAGGAATATGGCGGAGGCGACGTAGAAGGGCAGGTCGCCGGTCGGATCGAGCACCGAGAACAGAAGGCCGCCAATGCCGAAACCGCCCGCCAGCGCCGTGCCGTAGACACCCAGCATGAAGGCGCGCCGCGCCGGCGTGACCACCTGGTTGATCCAGCTTTCGGAAATCACGAAGACGACGGTGATATTGCAGCCGCTCAGGAAACGCAGGGCAAACCAGATCGCCACCACCGGGAAGGCCGGGAAGAGCGCGAACAGGGCTGCCGCGACAACAAGATTGCCGATCAGCATGTAGCGCGGCGGCGCCAGCGTCATCAGGCGCGGCACGAGCGGCGCCATCACCAGGGTCGACAGGGCCGCGGCCGCACCATTGAGCCCCACCAGCACACCGGACCCGGTCATGTATTCCAGGCGCAGCGAGATCAGCGGCATGGACAAGCCAAACACGATCCCGCACACGCCGGCACAGCAGATGGCGGCAATCAGGGCGCGCGTATTGCCCCGGCGCAGATCGGTGAGTTCGGCAGCGGCAGTCATGGCGCAGCTATAGCCAAAGCGCCGCGATGCGTCTCGTTTCGGGGGCAGGGCGGTTTTCGTTTTGCGCGGCGTTGCCACGCGCCCCTCACCCTTCGTTGCTTTCAACAGGCCCCCGGCCTGTTGAATTCGCTCCGCGAACCCCGCCTCAGTCCTCTCTCCGGTGGGGGAGAGGGGAAGAGATAGTTCAAAAACATCTCGCATCCCTGCAGACTGACTCGTTCAGTGGAACAACGTTGTTACTATTTGCAACCACAGTTCATTTTGACTTGTGCCCGATAGGTCGATCTGCATAAAAATCCCCTTTAAGTGATATGGCGGCATAGTGCCCGCCACGAGTGCTGCCACCAGAGCATGCCACCCTTCGTGAAAGACGTTCAGATGACACACACCACGTTTAGCCGTCTCAGGGTGAATGGTTGGAGGCAATTTGGTTCCGTCGAGTTAGACTTTCACCCTCGCCTCACGGTGATCACGGGAGCTAACGGTGCTGGAAAGAGCTCGTTGCTCAAGTTGCTCAATCGGCACTTCAGTTTCGAGTCACCGTTTCTCGCAACGCCCGTCCGCGACAGTGATGGACAATTCTCTTATGTGACAGGAATTTTTGGCGAAACGCTCTCCCGCTTATGGAACATCCTCGGGTTCGATCAATCTAGCGGGCCAGAGACGCAAATAGGCGAGTTACGTTATCAAAATGGAGAAACAAGCAAGCTCGTAATTCCTAAATCGGGTGGTGTTCAATTCAAGGTGAAAGGACACAACAAGCAGAATGTTCGGGGCATCCACATTGATTCACATGCGGAACCTCCAATTTTTAAACAAGTTGCTCACATTCCCGCAGACATTATTACACCGCAAAAGGCATATAATTCGTATAATAATGAAATAAATGCAAAATATTCGGGAAATTTTACAGGATTTTCTACATATTACAGAATGAAAGAAGCCATAATAGCTATGGCTTTGTTTGGTGAGGGTAATAAAAGGGTCGACGGAAATCCAGATATATTAAGCGCGTACAACGGGTTCGTTGATTCATTGAGGGGTATGATGCCTCCTTCGTTGGGCTTTATGGATATTGCTGTTAGGCCGCCTGAGGTAGTTCTCATAACCAAGTCTGGTGAGTTTCTTATTGATGCCGCTTCTGGTGGGATAATGACAATCATAGATCTCACTTGGCGATTGTATATGTTTTCACTAAGTGGCGAAGATTTTGTTGTAACATTGGATGAGCCGGAAAATCACCTACACCCAACAATGCAGCGTTCTTTGTTGCGAAATTTGATAAAAACATTTCCACAGGCGCAATTTGTAATCGCTACCCACAGTCCATTTATGGTTTCATCGGTAAAGGATTCAACGGTTCATGTCTTGCGCTACAAAAATGCTGAAACAGGCGAGATGGAAGGGTTTGATAAAATAGCGCCGTCCTCGACGAGTAGGGTTTTCGGTGAAAAATTAGATCACGTAAACCGAGCGGGTTCGGCGAGCGATATTCTCCGACAAGTATTAGGTGTCCCAGTAACTATACCTGAATGGGTAGAGGAAAATGTGGACTCCATAGTTAAGCGGTACCAAGGCAGAAAATTGAGCCCCGAACTCCTCGATGAGCTACGTAATGAACTTCGGGAACTCGGGTATGAGGGGCTATATTCGCAGGCATTACAGGGGGTTCTGGCGGCAGATGATTAGATTGATCAAGGGAGATCCTCCCGAGAGATTGGTAAAGCATGCCGCTCGTTGGACTAAATCGGTTCTCGATAAGTTAAGTAAAGGCGAGAAGTTAACTTCAAGCGACGTGGGTAGGTACAACCACGCGGAAATAAAAGGGGCGCTTCTTTCTGAAACTCACTCGAAATGTGCTTACTGTGAGAGCAAAGTCCGGCACGTAACTTATGGAGACATCGAACACGTAGTTCCTAAATCTGATGATCCATCCCGGATGTTTGCATGGGATAATCTCACTATCGCGTGTGATGTTTGCAATACGAACAAGAAAAATGCACCCGTTCAGGATGATACCTTCGTTGATCCATACCGTGTCGACCCTGAATTCGCTTTTTGGCCACAAGGGCCACTCGTTTTTGCATTGCCTGGTCGTGATGATGCGTTGCGGACAGAGAGGCTTCTTAAGCTCAATAGAGGCGAGCTCGTAGAACGCAGAACTGAACGATTGAAATATTTAAACTCGCTTCTTCAAAATATTGAAAATGCGAAGAGCGAAGATGTAAAACAAATTTTGTGGAATGACTTTTGCGATGAGGCAGAAAGTGATAAAGAGTACGCTGCATTAGCTCGTTGTTTAAGGGGTGATGCGAGTGAGCGCTTAGGGCTTGTTGTTGTTTAGGGTGATTATTGGTTCTATATCGCCATTTTTGTTGTTCATTTATAATGAAAATTGTAGACGTGGGACGGGCTGATTCTGAAGCCGCTTCGAAGTTCCCAGCCCATCGCTTTTCCCCATGAGCTAGCCGCGTGACGTCATTATCTGCCGCCGTTGGTCTCTCCCCGGTCAAATGTCCGGCATCCTCAAATGTGCGCTTGGGGCTGAGATGACAGCCACTAGCGCGAGTTGGTAGTTCTGAAGAAGCTCTATGGAACGGGCTCGCCAGTTTCTCGGCGCACCCCCTTCTCCCCCACCGGGGAGAAGGTGCCCGCAGGGCGGATGAGGGGCGGCCGCGGGAGCGGCCTTCTAGAGCGGTTCGACCCACATCTTGCCGCGGCGGTCGCGGATGTGGCGGGGTGGTTCGGGGCGGGGCGGTTGTACGCGGACCAGCTCGTCCAGCACGAAATGCGTCACGCTGGGCAGGTCGAGATCGCGGGCCTCGGCGAGTGGCACCCATTGCACGTCTTCCAGCTCGGAGCTCGGCTTGGGCGGACGGTCGCCATGCAGGGCGGCGGCATCGGCCGTGAAGAACCAGGTGTCAAAACGGCGGGTGCGCCCCGGCGGGGTGATGGCGCGGGTGATCAGCGACAGGGGCGCCAGGTCGGGCACCACGCCGTGCTGGCGGAAGGGCGCCCAGTTGGCGTGGCGCGAGCGGCAGGCCCCTTCGCGGGCGATCAGCAGGCCTGTCTCCTCGGCGGTTTCCCGCACGGCAGCGGCCGCGGCCGCGCGCGCCCGGCGTTCGGGCAAAAAGCGCTGCATGATGTCCATCACGCCGCGGTCGAGATCGCGGGCAAAGGGCGCCGTGCCGTCGGCGCGGTCGACCCGGCCGCCGGGAAAGACGTATTTGTTGGGCATGAAGACATGGCGCGAGGAGCGCCGTCCCATCAGCACCTCGGCACGCTCGCCGCGGCCGCGCGTCAGGATGAGCGAGGCGGCCAGGCGTGGCCGCATCGGCGGAACATCGCTGCGCCGGTTTTCGTCGCTCATTTGCGCTTGCCCTTGCGGCCCTGTTTCCAGGGACGGCCGGAACGGCGCCCGCCGGGCGGTCCGCCATGCTGGCGGCGCCGGCCCTTGGGCACGGGGCCTTTTTCGGCCGGGGTGAGGATGTCGAGCAAGAGGCCGCCGGTGACCGGCTGGGCCTCTTCGATCCGCACCGTGACCGGCATGCCCAGGCGATAGCGGCTGCCGGTCTGCAGGCCGACCAGGGCGTGGGCGGCCTCGTCATGCTCGAAACGCTCGTCGCCGAGACGGCTGATCGGCACCAGGCCGTCGGCGCCGGTCTCGTTGAGGCGCACAAAGGCGCCGAAACGGGTCACGCCGGTAATCCGGCCGTCGAACTCGCCACCGACCTTGTCGGCCAGGTAGAGCGCGATGAAACGGTCGACCGCATCGCGTTCGGCCGCCATGGCGCGGCGTTCCGAATGGGTGATTTCCTCGGCGATCACGGTCAGGCGCGAGCGTTCCTCGTCGGTCTGGCCGTCCGCACCCAGATTGAGGGCGCGGATCAGGGCGCGGTGTACCGTCAGGTCGGCATAGCGCCGGATCGGCGAGGTGAAGTGGGCGTAGCGGTCGAGATTGAGACCGAAATGGCCCTGGTTCTCGGTGTCGTACACCGCCTGCGACTGGCTGCGCAGCACGACCTCGTTGATCGTCTCGTAGTGTTCGGAGGACTTGGCCTGGGCGAGCAGCGTGTTGAAGCGTCCGGTGACGACGCGCTCGCCGCGGGTCCATTTCAGGCCCACCGTCGGCAGGAAGCCGGCAAGATTGTCGATCTTCTCCTTCGAGGGTTCCTGGTGGACGCGGTAGATCAGCGGCGTGCGCTTGTCTTCCAGGCTTTCGGCCGCACAGACATTGGCCTGGATCATGAACTCCTCGATCAGCTTGTGAGCGTCGAAGCGTTCGCGGGTTTCCACGCCGGCGACCTTGCCGTCCGGTCCGACACGGACCCGGCGTTCCGGCGCGTCGATCTCCAGCGGTTCGCGGCGCTGGCGCGCTTCGCGGACCGAGAAATAGGCGCCCCAGAGCGGTTTCAGGACCTCCTCCAGCAGCGGGCCGGCCTTGTCGCCGCCCTTGCCGTCGATCGCATCCTGGGCCTCCTGATAGGCCAGCTTGGCGGCGGACTTCATCCAGCCGCGCAGGAAGCGGTGGGCGCGCTTGTTGCCGTGCTTGTCGAAAATCATGCGCACGGCCAGGCAGGGCCGTTCCTCATTCTCGCGCAGCGAGCACAGATCGTTGGACAGGCGTTCCGGCAGCATCGGCACGACACGGTCGGGAAGATAGACCGAATTGCCACGCTTGAAGGCACCGCGGTCGAGCGCACCGCCCGGCGTGACATAGGCGGCGACGTCGGCAATCGCGACGATGACCTGCCAGCCGCCGGCATTCTTGGGATCCGCGTCCGGTGCCGCCCAGACGGCATCGTCATGGTCCTTGGCGTCTTCCGGGTCGATGGTGATCAGGGGCAGGTTGCGGATATCCTCGCGGCCGGCCATCGTGGCGGCCTTGACCGTGTCGGCCTCGCGCTGCTCGGCTTCGGAAAAGCCCTGGGGCACGCCGTGGGAATAGAGCGCGATCAGGCTGCCGGCGCCGGGCGCGCTGGCATCGCCGACGACTTCCACGATCTGCGCCGTCTTGAGGCCGTGACGGCGTTCCTTGACCAGCTGGCACAGGACGAGGTCGCCATCACTGGCCTTCTCGGCTTCGCCGCGGGCCGGCACGAGTTCATGGCGCGAGCGGCGGTCGACGGGCAGGAGGCGCATCGGGCCGGATTTCGGCTTGCGCAGCACGCACAGAAGCTTGTGGGCGCTCTGGCCCAGACGCTTGATCAGGCGGGCTTCATAGCCGCCCTCATTGTCCGGTGTCAGGCGCACCAGCGCCTTGTCGCCGATGCCCAGCGCCGGCTCGCCCTTGCCGCCGGCCCCTTCGCCGGGTGCCAGGCGGATCGGCGGGGCGTCGCGATCGGGACGTACCGGTTCGGCCAGCAATTCGCCGTCATTGTCGCGATCGGTGATCTCGACCACGGTGACCGAGGGCAGGGCGCCGGCCAGGGCATAGGTCTTGGAGGCGGTGCGCTTGATGGCGCCGTCTGCTTCCAGTGCTGCCAGCGCGTCCTTCAGATCGCGCTTGGCATCAGTGCCCTTCAGCTTGAGCGCCCGCGCGATCTCGCGCTTGCCGAACGCGCCTTCGCCCAGCTTGATGGCTTCGATCACCGCCTCGCGCAGGGAGCCGGCTTCGTTATGCGTGTCGCCGGCCATCCGCTCTACTCCGCCTTGGTCTTCTTGGTGGCGGTCTTCTTGGCGGCCGGCTTCTTGGCTGCGGCTGTCGTCTTTTTCGCGGGCGCCTTCTTTTTTGCCGGTGCCTTCTTGGCTGCGGCCTTTTTGGCGGGCGCTTTCTTCTTGCCGCCCTTGGCGGCTTTTTCCTCGACCAGCTTGATGGCCGCTTCCAGCGTCACATCGTCCGGCTCGGTGCCCTTGGGCAAGGTGGCGTTGATCTTCTCGTACTTCACATAGGGGCCATAGCGGCCGGACATGATCTTGATCGGCTTGCCGTCATGCTCGCCCAGATCCTTCAGCGCCGTGGCCGGGGCGCCGCGGCGGCCGCCATTGGCGCGCTTGTCGGCGATCACCGAGACTGCGCGGTTGAGGCCGATCTCGAAGACTTCATCGACGGTGGGCAGATTGGCGTAGGTCTTGTCGTGATGAACATAGGGACCGTAGCGGCCGATCGCCGCCGTGATCGGCTGGCCGTCATCGGGGTGTTCGCCCACCGTGCGCGGCAGGTCGATCAGCTTGATCGCCTGGTCCGGGGTCAGCTCCTTGGGATCCCAGCCCTTGGGAATGGAGGCGCGCTTGGGCTTGTCCTCGCCCTCGATCTCCATCTCCAGATAGATGCCGAAACGCCCGTCCTTCATGACGACCGGCTTGCCGGTTTCCGGGTGGATGCAGATCTCGCCATCGCCCTCGATCGCGGGTTCGGCATCCTGTTCGCCCATCTGGCGCGTGAACTTGCAGTCCGGATAGTTCGAGCAGCCCAGGAAGGCACCGAACTTGCCCAGGCGCAGCGACAGTGTGCCTTCATTGCAGGAGGGGCAGAGGCGGGGATCGCTGCCGTCTTCCTTTTCCGGGAAGATGTGCGGGGCCAGGGCCTCGTTCAGCGCATCCAGCACGGCGCCGATGCGCAGATCGCCGATATCGTCGACGGCGGCGCGGAACTCGGTCCAGAAATCGCGCAGCAGCTGTTTCCAGTCGAGCTCGCCGGCCGACACCTTGTCCAGCTGGGTCTCCAGCGCGGCGGTGAAATCATATTCCACATAGCGCTTGAAGAAATTCTCCAGGAAGGCCGTGACCACGCGGCCCTTGTCGAGCGGGTGGAAACGGTTCTTGTCCATGCGGACATAGTCGCGGTCGCGCAGCACCTGCAGCGTCGAGGCATAGGTCGACGGGCGGCCGATGCCCAGCTCTTCCATCCGCTTGACCAGCGAGGCTTCGGTGAAGCGCGGCGGCGGCTGGGTGAAGTGCTGGTCGGCATAGGTCTTGGCGATATCGGCCGCCGAACCCTGCTGGACTTTCGGCAGGCGGTTCTCGCCTTCGTCTTCCTCGTCGTCGCGGCCTTCCTGGTAGAGCGTCAGGAAGCCGTCGAACATCAGCACCGAGCCGACCGCGCGCAGCCCGGTCTTTTCGTCGGCGCTGGTGATGTCGATCGTGGTGCGCTCGAAACGGGCGCTTTCCATCTGGCTGGCCACGGCGCGGCGCCAGATCAGCTGGTAGAGGCGCGCCATGTCCTGGTCGAGACTGAGGCTCTCGGGCAGGCGGGCAAAGGAGGTCGGGCGGATCGCCTCGTGCGCCTCCTGGGCGTTCTTGGCCTTGGTGGCATACATGCGCGGCGAGGCCGGCACGTAGAGCGAGCCATGCTCCTTGCCGATGACGTCGCGGGCCTGGCTGATCGCCTCGGGCACCATGGAGACGCCGTCGGTCCGCATATAGGTGATGAGACCGGTCGTCTCGCCGCCGATATTGACGCCCTCATAGAGCTTCTGGGCGGTCTGCATGGTGCGGGTCGCCGAGAAGCCCAGCTTGCGCGCGGCTTCCTGCTGCAGGGTCGAGGTGGTGAAGGGCGGCGGCGGGTTGCGCTTGGCCGGCTTGGCCTCGACGCCGGTGATCGACAGGCTGGCCGCCTTGATCGCCTCGACGGCGGCATTGGCGCTGGCGCGATCCTGGATCGACAGCTTCTGCAGCTTCTTGCCGCCCAGCGTCACCAGCTTGGCGCGGAAAGGATCGGACCCGGCCGTCACATCGGCATCGATGGTCCAGTATTCCTCGGCGCGGAATTTCTCGATATCCAGCTCGCGGTCGCAGATCAGGCGCAGGGCGACCGACTGCACACGGCCGGCCGAGCGCGAGCCCGGCAGTTTGCGCCACAGCACCGGCGACAGGGTGAAGCCGACCAGATAGTCCAGCGCGCGGCGGGCCAGATAGGCATTCACCAGTTCCATATCGACGGCGCGCGGATGGCGCATCGCTTCCTGGACGGCCTGTTTGGTGATGGCGTTGAAGGCCACGCGTTCGATCGTGACATCCTTCAGCACGCGGCGCTTCTGCAGCGCTTCCAGCAGGTGCCAGGAAATGGCCTCGCCTTCGCGATCCGGGTCGGTTGCGAGGATCAGGCGGTCGGCTTCCTTCACGGCGTCGGCGATCGCCTTGACGCGTTTGGCGGACTGGGTGTCGATCTCCCAGGCCATCGCGAAATCCTCGTCCGGCTTCACCGAACCGTCCTTGGGCGGCAGGTCGCGCACATGGCCGAAACTCGCCAGAACCGTGTAGTCCGACCCGAGGTATTTATTGATTGTTTTGGCTTTGGCCGGGGATTCTACGACGACGACATTCATCGGCATTTGCGTCCAGACATAAGGCTGTGGGCCGCCGGGCGGCAGCCAAGGCGCGCGAAAGTGTTCGAGCCGACAGGTTGTGTCAACCGACGCAAAGATTCCAGCCCGCCGCACAGGACGGGCGTTGAAAGGGAAGGGTCAGCGGCCCGGAGCGACCGTGAAACAGGCCTGGCTGCGGGCGGAGAGATCGCTGCAGGCGCGGCGCGCCTCGGTCTCGGTCAGGGCCTCGAAACGGGCCCGCCACAGGCGGTCGCCGGCAACATCGACGGCGCGGGCTGCAGGCTGGGCGGCATTGAGCGCCAGCGAGAAACCGGTGACGCGCTGCAATTGCTGGTGCGCGGCATCGGCGGAATTATAGGCACCGACCTGCACCGACCAGGCGCCGCGCAGGAGGTCCGGCTCGGCTTCAGCCATGCGGGCGGGCGCAGCCTGCTGAGCCACAGCCGGCTGTGCGACGGGGGCCTGCAGCTCGTCCTCGTCGGCCAGCACGACCTGGACCGGCGGGGCGGTCTGGCCGGAACCGACTTCGGTCGGGGCGGCGAGATGAAGCGCGGCAACATCGATGGCGATCAGCTCCTGTTGACGCATCGGCGAGATGCGCGGCGAGGAGAGGGCGGCGAACAGGCGCGTATCCTCGCGCTGCTCCAGGGTGGCAAAGGCGGCCTCGATCAGCTCTTCGGCATGCGCATCGCGGGAGGCGGCACTGGGCCCGCCCATCACGACGGCGACGAGACGGTGCTCGCCGCGCTCGGCCGAGACGACGACATTGAAGCCGGAGGCGCGGATATAGCCGGTCTTGAGACCGTCAACGCCCTCGACGCGGCCGACCAGCGTATTGTGATTGCGGTAGGTGCGGCCATTCCAGCGGAAGCTCTCGGTGTTGAAATACTCGAAATAGTCCGGGAAATCGCGGTGCAGGGCGACAGCCAGGCGGGCCATGTCGCGGGCGGTCGTGGTCTGGCGCCGGTCGGGCAGGCCGGAGGCATTGCGGAAAGTCGTGTTTTCCAGCCCCAGCTCGCGCGCCGTCTGCGTCATCATCTCGGCAAACCGGCTCTCGCCACCGCCCAGGCGCTCGCCGACGGCAACGGCGACATCATTGGCGCTTTTCACCACAAGCGCGCCGATCGCGTCTTCCACACTGATCGTGTCACCGGCCGAAAAGCCGAGCCGGGAGGGCACCGCATTGGCGGCATTGGCGGATACGCGGATCTGGTCGTTCAGCCCGATCTCGCCCTGTTCGATGGCGTCGAACAGCATGTAGAGCGTCATCATCTTGGTTAGCGAGGCGGGATAGCGCGCGGCTTCCGAGCGGCGTGAATGCAGCACGACGCCCGAGTTTTCATCGACCACGAAGGCGGCATAGCGCGACGTGTCGGCATGGGCGTTGTCCGGCGTGGCCAGCAGCAGGGCGGCCAGGGCCAGGAGGCTCAGGAAGAGGCGGCGTGCGGTAACCATGGCCCGCACTGTCTCGCAAGGCCGTTTCCAGCTGGTTAAGCCCGTCTCATCAGGAATTACGATATTTTTGTGCGGCGCACAAAAATCCCTTGACGATACCGGGTGCGCGGCCTATGTTTGCTGCGACTGCGAAGAGCGGTCGCAACACAAAGTTTGAACCATGACCGACGACAAGATCCAGACGACCGGCACCAAAGCTTCCGCTGCTCAAGCGGACGCCCCGGCTGCGCCCAAGGCAGCGCCGGAGACGGTGAAAGCGGTCAAGGCGTCTTCCAAGGCGGCTCCGGCGAAAGCCGCAGCGCCGAAAAAGACGGTCGGCAAGCCGGCGGCGCCGAAATCCAAGCCCGCCAAGGTCAAGAAAGCTGCCAAGCCGGCCCCCCAGGCGGCAGCCCGCACGAAAGCGAGCAATCCCATGAACCAGACCATCGAAAGCATGACCACCGCGAGCAATGAAGCGCTCAAGGAAGGTTTCGAGAAGACCCTGAAGTCCGTCACCGAGGCGAGCAATTTCCACAAGGAAACCGTCGACGCGATGATCGCGTCCGCCACGGTCGCCGGCAAGGGCTTCGAAACGGCCAACACCAATGCCGTGACCTACGCCAAGTCCTTCATGGAAGACAGCGTCACCGCGACGAAGGCGTTCGCTTCGGCGAAGTCGGTCCAGGAGATCTTCGAGATCCAGTCCCAGTTCACCAAGACGGCGATGGACAACTACCTCGCCGAGCTGAACAAGACGACCGACCTGTTCTCGGACGTTTTCAAGGACACGCTGAAGCCGCTCAACGCACGCGTCTCGGCCGCCGTGGAACTCGCGCAAGCCCAGCGCTGACGCTCCGGCGAATCAAGTTTTCCTCCCCGACTGGGCCCGGTGATCTTCACCGGGCCCATTTTTTTTCGGGTCATCCCGCCTGTGGATAGAGCGGCTGGAAAGCCGTTATTCTTGGGGCGGAACGCCAGCCATGGCTTGCGTACACGGGTTCGCGCCCTGTAGCCTCGACCCCGGTTTTCCGGGTGCCGGAGGCCTGTCCTCCCCGACCGGGCCTGATAACGAACCGGTGGCTCCCCTGTAAATTGAGGGGCCTTCTTCTTATGTCCTCGCGGACGAAACGGGAAGAAAGAAATTGGCCGCCGTGCTATCTTTTCGTCCGGTACGCGGTCCCGGCCGCGTCGAGCGTCTTGTGCCACCGGACGCCCCGAACTGCATTCGGGGCCGCGATGAATAACCGAGTACGATTAAAATATGACCGAACGAAATCATGAAGATGCGGGCGAAGAAGAGGGCACAGGGCTTGCCACGAAGACGCGCCCGGCGACCAAGAAACCTTCGCTTTACCGTGTCCTCTTACTAAATGACGACTACACGCCGATGGAATTCGTGGTCGAGGTTCTCGTCCGGATATTCCGAAAATCGCCCGAGGATGCAGCGAGAATCATGCTGCATGTACATCAGAACGGGGTCGGTATGTGCGGCGTGTACACGTACGAGGTTGCCGAAACCAAGGTAGCCCAGGTCATGGACGCCGCACGGCGGGCCCAACACCCGCTCCAGTGCACAATGGAAAAGGAATAGAGTGGTGCCCTCATTCTCTTCAGATCTCGAAGACAGCCTGCACCGCGCTCTGGGCTACGCCAATGAGCGTGGGCATGAATTTGCCACCCTGGAGCACCTTCTCCTCGCGCTCGTGGACGATCAGGACGCCAGCGCCGTGATGAAGGCGTGCGATGTCGATCTGGATGAGCTTCGCGCCACCCTGACCGAATACGTCGACAATGAATTGTCCGAACTGGTCGTCGATGATGACGAGGACGCCAAGCCGACGGCCGGCTTCCAGCGCGTGATCCAGCGCGCCGTTATCCACGTCCAGAATGCCGGACGCGAGGAAGTGACGGGTGCCAATGTTCTGGTCGCCCTGTTTGCCGAACGCGAGAGCCATGCGGCCTATTTCCTCGCCGAGCGCGACATGACGCGCTACGACGCGGTGAACTTCATCTCCCACGGTATCGGCCGCAAGCCGGGCGCCTCGGAAGAGCGTGCCGTGCGCGGTACCGAAGAGGCCGAGGAGGCCCAGAAGGACGGCGATGCGCTGACCGCCTATTGCGTCAACCTCAATGACAAGGCGCGCAAGGGCGGGGTGGATCCGCTGATCGGCCGCGACGCCGAGGTGGAACGCTGCATCCAGGTCCTGGTGCGCCGCCGCAAGAACAATCCGTTGCTCGTCGGCGATCCCGGCGTCGGCAAGACGGCCATCGCCGAAGGCATTGCCCGCAAGATCGTCGAGAACGAGGTTCCCGACGTGCTCGCCGGTGCAACGATCTATTCGCTGGACATGGGCTCGCTCTTGGCGGGGACCCGCTATCGCGGCGATTTCGAGGAGCGCGTGAAACAGGTCGTCAAGGAGCTCGAGGACAAGGACAATGCCGTCCTGTTCATCGACGAGATCCACACCGTGATCGGTGCGGGCGCAACCTCCGGCGGCGCCATGGATGCCTCCAACCTCTTAAAGCCGGCGCTTCAGTCGGGCGGCCTGCGCTGCATGGGCTCGACGACCTACAAGGAATACCGTCAGCACTTCGAGAAGGACCGGGCCCTGGCGCGGCGCTTCCAGAAGATCGACGTGTCCGAACCGTCCGTGCCCGACGCCATCAAGATCCTGCAGGGCCTGAAGTCCTATTTCGAGGACTTCCACGATGTGCGCTTCACCAATGAGGCGCTGAAATCGGCCGTGGAACTGTCCTCGCGCTACATGGGCGACCGCAAACTGCCGGACAAGGCGATCGACGTGATCGACGAGGCCGGTGCCCAGATGCGCCTGCAACCCGTGTCCAAGCGCAAGAAGACGATCGGCGTGAAGGAAGTCGAAGCCGTGGTCGCGACCATGGCCCGCATCCCGCCGAAGACGGTGTCCAAGGATGACGAGCAGTCGCTGAAGAATCTGGAGACCGATCTGAGCCATGTCGTGTTCGGCCAGGACGCGGCGATCGAGAAGCTGGCAACGGCGATCAAGCTGTCCCGCGCCGGCCTGCGCGAGCCCAACAAGCCGATCGGCTGCTACCTCTTCTCCGGCCCCACGGGCGTCGGCAAGACCGAGGTGACCAAGCAGCTGGCCGACATCATGGGTGTCGAACTGCACCGGTTCGACATGTCCGAATACATGGAGCGTCACGCCGTTTCGCGGCTGATCGGCGCGCCTCCGGGCTATGTCGGTTTCGACCAGGGCGGTCTCCTGACCGATGCTGTCGACCAGCATCCGCACTCGGTGCTGCTGCTCGACGAGATCGAGAAGGCGCACCCGGACCTGTTCAACATCCTCCTGCAGGTGATGGACAATGGCACGCTGACCGACTCGAACGGCAAGAAGGTGGACTTCCGCAATGTCATCCTGGTGATGACCACGAATGCGGGCGCCGCCGACGCGCAAAAAGAGTCGATCGGTTTCAATGCCGCCAAGAAGACGGACGAGGCCGATGCCGCGGTGGAACGCCTGTTCACGCCGGAATTCCGCAACCGTCTGGACGCCGTCATTCCGTTCGCGCCGCTGTCCAGCGACACGATCGGCCGCGTCGTCGAGAAGTTCGTCCTGCAGCTGGAAGCCCAGCTGATCGATCGCGGCGTGACCTTCGAGCTGACGCCGGAAGCGACGGCCTGGCTGTCCGAGCGTGGCTATGACAGCCGCTTCGGTGCCCGTCCGCTGGCCCGGGTCATCCAGGAGCACATCAAGAAGCCGCTGGCCGACCAGATCCTGTTCGGCGAGCTGAAGAAGGGCGGTCTGGTGAAGGTCGATATCGACCCGGCCGATGCTGACCGGCTCGACTTCCACATCACGCCCGGCGACCGGCTGCTGCCGCGCAACGCCAAGAAGAGCAAGAAGGAAGAGGTCTGATCCCTCTCTCTATCGCTGACACGGAAACGGCGCCCCGCGGGGCGCCGTTTTTCGTTTGGGGCGCTATTCTGCAGCCAGCCCGGTGAGGGTGCTGCGGCCGGCAGCCCTGAACGCGCGCGGCGTCTGGCCGGTCATCTCCTTGAAGGCCCGGTTGAAGGGGCCGATCGAGGCGAAACCGCTGTCGAGGGCGATTTCCAGGATCGACAGGTCCGCACTGTCAGGTGCGTGCAATTGCGCCATGGCGTGCTCGATCCGGTAGCGATTGACCAGGCGGTTGAAGTTCGGCTCGCCCAGCCCGGCCGTGATGGCCCGGCTGATCCGGTAGTCCGGTTCGCGCAGCCTACGGGCGAGGCCGGCGACTTTCAGCTCCGGGTCGAGATAGAGCTGCTCGGACGTCAGTGCATCCCGGATCCGGCGGCCCAGGGCGCGCTCGTCCGCGCTGGCCGGACCGGCCGCGCGGGCCGGTGCTTCCGCCGTGAGCGGATGCGTGGCGCGATAGCGGATGGCGACGCTCATCACGATCAGGATCGCCAGGGCGCAGGCGGCCTGGATTCCGGCCATCAGCTCGGCGGGCAGCGGCGCACTGCCATGATCCAGCAGCATCACACAGGTCGACACGCACAGGCCGAAGGTCGACAGGTAGAGCAGGCGCATGCGCTTCTCGTTTCTGGCCAGTCCGCCGGACCAGCCGCGCAGCCCCTCCCAGAAGGCGAGCATCAGCACGGTCGAGCTCAACAGGGTCTGGAACCCGTCCAGCCCGTCGGCCACGGCCGGGAAATAGATGCGCCTCACCGCGTCCGGTACGATGGGGCTCAGCACAGCCTGGTCGATCACGGTCGGTGCGAAAATGCCTGCGACCAGCAGCAGCTCGACGGGACCGATGACCGCACGGGTTCTGAACAGGCCCCGGGCAACCAGCCAGAAGACGCTGCAGGTGCCGCACCCGGCAATGATGACCAGCGGTGTCGCCGGACCGAGCGCGTCGCCGAACACCTCGCGGAGCATCACCGCCGTCAGACCGGTGCAGAAGACCGCCCAGGTCAGGTGCAGGGGCGTGCGCTTGGGCATGGCGGCGATGGCGATGATCCAGGTCAGGGCGAGACCGGCTACCGCCAGCTTTATGGCTCCCGCGATTTCCAGCATGTCCCGACTCCCGCCTGTCCGTGTCGCTGCAAGCATGCGGCGTGCCAGGGGCGCCGATCAAACCTGCACAAGGGATGCGTCAGTATAGCCGATTTCCAAATCGGCAAGACAAGTGGCATCGCGCCGCCCTCAATCCCGCATATCCGGGTGTCTCGCGGCGCCGTGTACTCAAGGGATTTGTCATGTCCGAAACCGTTGCGCCCGTTGTGCGCCTGCCATCCATTCCGCTTGCCCAGCGCCTGTTGAAAAGCTCCGGCGCGCTCTGGTTCCTGGCCGTCATCGCGGGCCAGTGGCTGTTCGTCTACTACATCCTGGCCGCCTATATGCCACCGACCCTGTCGGGGGCGTGGGAGCGCTGGGACGAGATCGGGCTCTTCCACGGCTTCATCGAGGGCGATCTGCCGGGCAATCTGGGCTTCATCAGCCATGTCCTGCTGGCGGCGGTGATCACGCTGGGCGGCACGCTGCAGCTCATCCCGCAACTGCGCCAGCGCGTGCCTGTCCTGCATCGCTGGATGGGGCGGACCTTTCTCGCTGTCAGCGTTTTCATGGCGGTGGGCGGTATCGTCCTGATCTGGGGGCGGGGCACCCGCCTGAACGACGTGACGGGCCTGGCCACGACAATCGACGGCATCCTGATCCTGGTCGCCGCGGCCTTTGCGCTGCACTTCATCCGCCGCCGCCAGATCGACCGGCACCGGCGCTGGGCGATGCGGCTGTTCATCTTCGTCAGCGGCGTCTGGTATCTGCGGGTCGGCTATATGGCCTGGGGGATCACGACGGGCGGGGCCGGGATCGGCGAGCGCATGAACGGGCCGACGGACTACGCACTGGCCTATGCCTGCTTCCTTTTGCCCTGGGCGGTCCTGGAACTCTATCTGCGCGCCTGCGACAGCCGCGCCGTGCCGGTGAAGCTGGGCATGGCCGCGGTGATGCTGGCGGCGGCGGGCCTGACCGCGCTGGGCGTGTTCGGCGCCTGGATGGTGATGTGGAGCCCGCACGTGTGACGGGGGAGGGACGCGAGCGCTGCGGATACCGCAGCGAACCGGCGTGCAGGATGTAAACTCGGGTCACCGGGGCCGATTCCGGCCGTTCTCTGTGGTGTCCGTCATGCGTGTCCTGTCTGCTCTGTTCCTCTCCGTCGCCTTGCCCTGCAGCGCCCTGGCCCAGACCGCTGACGGTCTGCAGGCCGATGCAGCAGCCATGCTGGACCTGATCGAGCACAATTATGCCTATCCGGAACGCGTGCCGGAGGGGTGGGCGGATCATCACGCCGGCCTTCGCGATGCGATCGGGCAGATCGAGACCCGGCGCGCGCTGCTCGGCTTTGCCGAGACGGCGCTGCATCGCCTGTGCGATCATCACGCGATCACCGGCCCGTCCTCGCCGGATTCCGCCGCGCTGGTGCCCAGCTTCACCGATCTGTGGGTGGAAGAGGCGGACGGCAATTTCCGCATCACCCAGGTCCGGCGCGGCAGTCCGGCAGCAACAGCCGGACTGTTGCCCGGGGATGACCTTGTCGCAATCGGTGGCGTTTCGACCGGGGATGCCGTGGAGGCTTTCTGGGATGGCGAACCACCTCGGGGCGAGACCTGTGCGGGCTATGCCGCGCGGGTGCTGGCTGCCGGACCGCGACAGGGCGCGCGGCATCTGACGGTGCAGCGCGACGGCCAGGCCATCACGGTCGAGGTCGACGGTCTCTACACCCGTGGGATCGAGCGGCCGGACGGTCCTCTTTCGGTTCAGGACATCGCGCCACAGCTGCGCCATATCGTCTTCAATGACAGTCTGGGCGATGCCGCGACGATTGCAGCGTTCGACGCTGCCGTTTCGGACGCGCCCGTGGGAACGCGCTTCATCATCGATCTGCGCGAGACGCCGTCGGGCGGCAATACCAGCGTGGCGCGGGCCGTCCTGGGGCATTTCACCGACGCCGTGGTGCCGTATCAGCGTCACGCCCTTCCGGTCGAGGCGCGGGAGACCGGTGTGCCGCGGTCCTGGATCGAGGAGGTTTCGCCACGCCAGCCTGTTTTCGCCGGGGAGCGTCGGGCGGTCGTTCTGGTCGGCCGCTGGACCGGCAGCATGGGCGAGGGGATGGCGGTCGGGTTCGATGCGCTGGGTGTCGGCGTGATGGGCTCGCCGATGGCAGGGCTGCTGGGTGCGATCGGCGATTACCGGCTTGAGGAGACGGGCTGGATTTTCAAACTGCCCTTCGAGCGCCTGTCGCATGTCGACGGAACGCCGCGCGAGGCTTTTGAGCCGCCCCTGCGCACCGGGCCCGGTTTTGCCGGCGATGCAAATGACGACCCGGGCCTGGCCGCGGCTGTGGACTGGCTGAACGAAGGCTGACCGGGTGGCTTGACGGATGCGGGCAGGTCGGGAGGGATGCCCGTATGTCCGATCCGCGCTCCATCCTGCAATCCGTCTTCGGCTTCGATGCGTTCCGGCCCGGCCAGGCCGGTATTGTCGATCATATCCTCGAGGGCACGCCCACCCTGTGCGTCATGCCGACCGGAGCGGGCAAGTCGCTGTGCTACCAGGTGCCGGCCCTGTTGCTGGACGGGCCGACCATCGTGGTCTCGCCACTCACCGCGCTGATGGACGATCAGGTGGCCGCGCTGAAGGCAAACGGCGTCGCGGCGGCGGCGATCCATTCCGGCCGCACGCGGGAGGATAATGTCGAGGACTGGCGGCGTTTCCAGGACGGCGAGATCAAGCTGCTCTACCTGTCGCCCGAGCGTCTGATGACCGGACGCATGCTGGCGGCGCTGGAGCCCGTCGCGCCGGCGCTCTTCGTGGTTGACGAGGCGCACTGTATTTCCAAATGGGGCGCCAGTTTCCGGCCGGAATACGAACAGCTCACAGCCCTGCGGACCCGTTTCCCCGGCGCCCGGCTGGCCGCCTTCACCGCGACGGCGGATGCGGCGACGCGGGAGGATATCGCCGCCAAGCTGTTCGGCGGGGGCGGGGAGATCGTGGTGCACGGTTTCGACCGGCCCAACCTCTTCCTGGGTGTCGAACCGAAGGCGAAAGCCAGGGCGCAATTGCTGGACTATCTGAAGGACCGGCGCGACGTGTCCGGAATCGTCTACTGCCTGTCGCGCAAGGATACCGAAGCGATCGCCGAGGTGCTCGTCGCCGAAGGCTATCGCGCCTTGCCCTATCATGCCGGCCTGGACGCAGCCGTGCGGCGCGAGAACCAGGAAATCTTCATGGCCGAGAACGCCGTGGTGATGGTGGCGACGATCGCTTTCGGCATGGGGATCGACAAGCCGGATATCCGCTATGTCGTTCACCTCGCCATGCCGGGCTCGATGGAGGCGTATTATCAGGAAATCGGCCGCGCGGGCCGGGACGGGCGGCCGGCAGAGGCGATGATGTTCTTCGGCCTGTCGGATGCGCGCATGCGGCGGCAATTCATCGATCAGGATGGCGAGGACGACGCCCACAAGCGGCGCGAGCACAAGCGTCTGGATGCGCTCCTGGCCTATTGCGAGGCAACGCGCTGCCGCCGGCTCGCGCTGCTGGCCTATTTCGGCGAGACGGGCGGCAAGCCCTGCGGCAATTGCGATGTCTGTGTCGATCCGCCCAAGCTTGTCGACGGCACGCGCGAGGCGCAGATCCTGATGTCGGCCATCGTGCGGACCGGGCAGCGTTTCGGTGCGGCCCATGTCATCGATGTGGTGCGCGGAGCCGATACCGAAAAGATCCGCGAGCGCGGGCATGACCAGCTGCCGACCTGGGGCGTCGGCGCCGACCGCCCCAAACCCTTCTGGCAGGGCCTGGTGCGGCAATGCCTGGCGGGCGGTTTCCTCGAACTCGACATCGAGGGCTTCGGGGCGCTGAAGCTGACGCCGTCAGGCGATGCGGTGCTGAAAGGGCGCGAGCGTCTGGAAATTCGCGAGATCACCCTCTCGCGGCAGGAAAAGCGGCGTCAGAAGATGTCGGCACTGCCCGATGACGCGGATATCGATGCCGGCCTGCTGGCGGAGCTGAAAGGCCTGCGCAAGACGCTCGCCGCCGAGCGCAATGTGCCGGCCTATGTCGTGTTCGCCGATGCCACCCTCATCGAGATGTGCCGTCTGAAGCCGGCAACGATCGACGATCTCGGTCTGGTCAAGGGTGTGGGACCGAAGAAGCTGGGCGAATACGGCGCGGCCTTTCTCGAGGTGATCGCCGGGCGCAGCTGAGGGTTTAATTGCAGTCAGCCGCTCCCTTTGCGAGGTATGTGCGGGTGACAGTTCCGCCGTTTCATGGCCTCAATCAGGCTTACGCCGAGGAATGGACATGCGCCGGTCTGGACTGCCCTATCTTGCCCTTTTGAGCCTGGTCGCCATTCAGGTGATCTATGCGGGCTACTGGGCTGTGCACGACATCTCGGCCCGGCTGGGCCTGTGGGCGGATACCGATGCGGCGCGGACCTTCGTGTCATCGCTGACCGCCACGCAGGAAGTCCTGTTCTTCTCCCATGTGATCCTGAATGCCGTGGTCCTGGGTCTGGTGTGGAAACGGCGCTGGTGGGCCCTGCCGGCCTTCATCCTGTCCTTCGTGCTCGACCGGGCGGAATGGGTGATCATGGCTGGCAATGTCGTGTTCTCGAACATGGTCGCGGTTGATGCCTGGACGGTGTTTTCCTTCACGCTGCAGGGCATGATCATCGCCCTGCTCGTGGTCCTCGTGTCCGAGGGGCGGTTGCGTTGAACGTGCCTGCAGGAAATTGCGCGTGACGACGGACACGCTGCCTGAAAAAAGATGCGCATATTCTATGCGGTGTCCCGCTTGTTCTCCCCGGCCTTCAGGACACGATCATGCCACCTGTCACAAAGCGTACTCTTTCCGTCGATCTGCCTGACGCACTCGTGCGCCGGGCTGCCCGCCATGTCGGCCCGCACGGGTTCAGCGCCATTCTGGAGCAGGCCCTGCTGATGTGGCTGGAAGAGCGCGACGCGATGCAGCCACAGGCCCAAGCGCACGACGTATCGAACGCCGCCTATGGCCAGACCGGCCCCGCTTCGCGCGGGATCGTCTAGGGCTTTTCGATCGCCGCGGCGATCTTTTCGGCCTGCACCTTCAGCTCGTCCATGTCTGCCTGGCCGCCGCCATGCGCACCCAGGGCCACACCGTCCATGCGCGGAATGATGTGGAAGTGGACGTGAAAGATGGTCTGTCCGGCCGGCGCGCCATTGAACTGGGTGATCACGATCCCGTCCGGCTGGAGAGCAGACTTCACCGCATTGGCGATCCGCTTGACCCGCACGATGGTCGCCTGCAGGGCCCCGTCCGTCATCTCCAGCGCATTGCGCACCGGCTCGCGCGGCACGACGAGCGTATGCCCCGGGGCTTGTGGAAAAATGTCCATGAACGAGATCACATGCTCGTCCTCATAGACTTTCACGCACGGCATCTCGCCCTTCAGGATTTTCGCGAAGATATTGTCCGGATCGTAAGGGCCAGTGAGGCTCATGAAACTCTCCTCGGAATCGCAGCTTGTATCCGCCGGATCGGCGCAGGAGCCGATGATGACGGCTTCAGGCGCGGGTTGAAAGTGGCACGCTGCTGCAAATGTCCGGGCAGGCGCGGTCTTTGTCAGCGCTGACGCCTGAACGGGCTCTCCGCATCCTGCAATGCGATATCCGTCTCCACGGCGTCCCGTTCGCGGACGAGGAAGTCGGCAACGGCATCGCGGAAGCCTTCATTCTCGATATGGTGCGCGGAATAGACCGGGCGGGGCCGGTAGCCGCGCGCCAGCTTGTGTTCGCCCTGGGCCCCGGCCTCCACGCGATCGAGCCCGCGCGCGATCGCGATGTCGATGGCCTGGTGGTAGCACAGTTCGAAATGCAGGAAGGGGTGGTCGTCCAAGCGTCCCCAGTAGCGGCCGTAAAGGGCGTTGGAGCCGACGAGATTCAGCGCGCTGGCGATATAGCGTCCGCCCTTCCTGGCCATCACCAGGATCACCCGGTCGGCCATGCGCCGGTGCAGCAGGTCAAAAAAGGCGCGGTTGAGATAGGGATAGCCCCATTTGCGCGAGCCGGTCTCCTGATAGCAGGCGAAGAAGACATCCCAGTGTTCCGGCCGCAGCGCGTCACCGGAGAGGTGCTCGATCTCGATGCCGGCCTGTGCCTCGCGCCGCTCCTTGCGCAGGGCCTTGCGCTTGCGCGAGGAGAGGTCGGCGAGGAAGGCGTCATAGTCGGCATAGCCGCGATTGGACCAGATATACTGGCGGTCGAGGCGCTGCAGCAGGCCGTAATCCGCCAGCTCCTTCCACTCCTCCCCGCCCGGAAAATTCACATGCCAGCCGGACAGGCCCCATTGCTGCACGGTCTGGATGGCGGCGGACGCCAATGCGCGGCGGATGCCGGCATCGCCGGACAGGAGCCGCCGTCCGGTCACCGGTGAGAAGGGCACCGCGGTCAGCAGTTTCGGGAAATACTGTCCGCCGGCGCGTTCATAGGCGTCAGCCCAGCCATGGTCGAAGACGTATTCGCCCATGGAATGGGTTTTCAGGTAAAGCGGCAAGGCCCCGCGCAGCTGGCCCGAAGCGTCCTCGACAATGAGGTGGCGCGGCAGCCAGCCAGCCTCTTCGCCGACACAGCCGCTGGCCTCGAGCGCTTCAAGGAAGTCCCAGCTGATGAACGGGTCGTATTCTGCGCCCGGCGGATTGGCGACGGCGTCCCAGGCGGCCGGCTCGATCCCGGCCAGTCCGGGGACCGAACGCAGGGTCAGCTCCGGCGTGGACCGGTCGTCATCGGCGGGAGGCGGTGTCACGGCCCGGCAGTCCGTCAGTTCATCCGCTGACGTTCACGGCGGCGCATTTCGCGCAGATCGTCCTCGGTCGGTTGGGAAACGGCCTGGATCTCCGAAGCGCGGAACCAGGAGGGGGTTCCCTGATCGAGGCCTTCCCGGGCGCGCATGGCGAACTGGTAGGCCCGCATCCGGTCGCCGACGGCAAACGCCTGTTCCGCAACGGCCAGCTGGGCGAGGGCAGTGTCGCCATTACGGTCATGCAGGATGGACAGCTGGTACCAGGCGAAGGCGTTGTCCGGCTCGATGTCGAGCGCAACACGCAGGTGCTGGGCCGCCTCTTCGCGATAGTCCGGGTTCTCGGTTGCGATCATGGCAATCGCCAGATTGACCCGCAGCAGCGGGGCGGTCGGTTCAAGCTCTACCGAACGCCGGTGCGGCGCGATGGCCTCTTCGGGATGGCCGCTCTCGAACAGCATCTGGCCGTGAAGCTCGTGGAAATAGGGATTGTCTGGTTCTTCCGCGAGCAGGCTCTCGATCTCCTCGACCGCGCGCTCCAGACGGGCATCATGATAATAGGCGACGGCCCGGGCATAGCGCGCCGGCAGGGAGGTGTCGCTCTCGGGGTAGCGGTAGAAGACATATTCGGGATCTACGAGAAAGCCGTAGATCTTGGCCTGGATGCGGCGCAGTTCCGCGATGTCTTCAGGGGAGTCCGGTTGACCGTGATAAGGCGAGGCGGCCACGCCGCGGCGCAGCGACTGGATCCGGTCCGACGACAGCGGGTGCGAGCGGAAATAGGGGAAGCGCCGGGCCTGGGACATCACTTCCTGGTAGCGGAAGCGTTCGAAGAAGCCGACAAGGCCTTCCGGATTCTCGCCGGCGGCTTCCAGGAACTGAAGCGCGGCCTGGTCGGCGCTGGCTTCCTGGGCGCGGGAATAGGTGAGGTAGGACAGGGCGCCGAATTGCTGGCTCGACGCCATCAGGGCACCGGCAGCGCCGCCTTCACCGGCCAGTGCGGCCAGGACGCCGAGACCGAGGCTGACGAACATGGGCGTTCGTGCGGCGGACATGGCGTCGCCGGAGCGCGCCAGGTGGGCGCCGGTGATGTGGCCGGTTTCGTGGGCGATGACGCCCTTGAGCTGGTTGGGTGTGTCGGCTTGCACGATCATGCCGGTGTGCATGAAGATGTTCTGGCCACCGGTCACGAAGGCGTTGATCTCCGGATCGGCGACCAGATAGAAATCGACATCGTTCACATTGAGGCCGGCGGCCTCGATGATCGGGTCGGCATATCCGCGCATGACATGCTCGATCTCGGTATCGCGGATCAGCGACTGTGCCCAGCCTGCCGATTGGGCGGTCACGGCAAGACTGACAGCTGCGGCGATGGTCTTCAGGACGGACATCCTGCCTCCACTACTCGGCCCCCGCCTTTTCATGTCTGCATGATAGCAGCGCCATCCCCATGCGC
This sequence comes from Maricaulis sp., assembly GCF_039978735.1. GTDB lineage: Bacteria > Pseudomonadota > Alphaproteobacteria > Caulobacterales > Maricaulaceae > Maricaulis. The sequence continues at coordinate 30,768 of NZ_JBDWAS010000021.1, read as the reverse complement.
TACCCGGTGATTTAGGCGCGCCGGCCCGCTGCGCAAGCTCGCGTGCAAGCCGATGTGCCAAGAAGGCAGCCGGCCCGGCCTCGCTGTGCGCGAGAGAGGCCGGGCCGGTCTGCGATCAGTTGCCGAACAGGCCGGTCCGGTTCCACCAGCCACGGCGCTTGGGCTTGTCGTCAGCCTTGGCGTCGGCCTTGCCGCCCGCATCGGCAGCGGCCGGCTCGGGCTGGGCTTCCGGTTCCGGGCTCGGTTCCGCAGTCGGTTCCGGAGCCGGTTCTTCCGTGGCGGCGTCCTCGGCCGGAGCCTCGGCCTCGGTTGCCGGCGGGGTTTCCGGTTCGGCCTTCTTGCGGCGCGGTGCCCGGCGTTTCGGCTTGGGCTTCTCTTCCGCTACCGGCTCTGCAGCCGGTTCGGCCGGTGTTTCGGCCTGGGCCTCTTCCGTCTGTGCCTCTTCAGTTGGTGCCGCCTCGGCATCGGCCGCCTTCTTGCGCGGGCGGCGCGTCCGGCGCTTGGGCTTCTCGTCCTCGGCAGCCGGAGCTTCGGCGGCTTCCGGCGCCTCGGCCTGGACGGCTTCCGCGGCAGGGGCCACGTCGGCGGCTGCATCGGCCTCATCCGTCTTCTTGCGGCGGGTTCGGCGTTTCGGCTTGGGCTTTTCTTCCGCAGCCGGTTCCTCGGCGGTCTCGGCGTCTGCGACAGGTTCGGCGACGATCTCGGCTTCCTGGGCCGGAGCGTCTTCGATCACTTCGCGGGCTTCGCCCTCGATGACCTCGCCGTCAGCGGTCTGCTCATCGTTTTGCCCTTCGGCATTGCGGCGGCGGCCACGACCGCCACGGCGGCCGCGACGGCGGCGCTTGCGCGGCTGATCGTCACCGTCTTCGGTGCCGTCTTCGTCAGAACCGGTATCGGCAGCCTCGGCCGTATCGCCATCCTCGACCTTGATGACATCCATTGCGCTGGACGTATCCTCGCCGGAACCCGGCTTGCGGCGGCGACGGCGGCGGCGCCGGCGGCTGGAGCCTTCGCGGCTCTCCTCGGCCTCGTCCTCGTCCTCGATTTCCACCGGATCGGGAATATCGATCTCCTCGATCGACTCGACGGAGAGCGGTGCGACGGGCAATTCGTCGCCCGGCTCGCGGCTTTCCAGCGCCTCGATGGTGAATTCCGGCGCCATGATCGTGTCGTCGGCGGCCACGGCGATGCGAATGGCGAAGCGTTGCTCGATCGCCAGCAGGTGATCGCGTTTGTCGTTCAGGATGTAGATGGCGACGTCGGTCGGCAGCGAGATGCGCACGCGCTTGGCCTTGCCGCGCGTGGCCTCGCGCTCCAGGCCGCGCAGGGCGACGAGGGCACTCGATTCCGTCGAGCGCAGATGACCCGAGCCACGGCAGGTCGGACAGGGGACAGTCGAACCTTCCAGCAGGCTGGTCCGCCGTCGCTGGCGCGAGATTTCCATCAGGCCGAATTGCGAGATGCGGCCGACCTGCAGGCGGGCCCGGTCGCGCTTGAGCACGTCCTTCATCTTCTTTTCGACGGCCCGGTTATTCTTGTTCTCATCCATGTCGATGAAATCGATCACGATGAGACCGGCCAGGTCGCGCAGGCGCATCTGGCGGGCCGCCTCGGCAGCGGCTTCCATATTGGTCTTCAGCGCCGTCGCCTCGATATTCCGCTCGCGCGTGGAGCGGCCCGAATTGACGTCGATGGAGACCAGGGCCTCGGTCGGATTGATGACGATATAGCCACCGGACTTGAGCGGCGCGATCGGCGAGTAGATCGCCTCCAGCTGCGCCTCGACCTGGTGCTGCAGGAAGAGCGGCACGGTCTCCTTGTAGTGCTGCACCTTCTTGGCGTGAGAAGGCATCAGCATCCGCATGAAGGCCTTGGCCTCCTTGTAGGCCTCCTCGCCCTCGACCAGCACGCTGTCGATCTCCTTGTCGTAGAGATCGCGGATGGCACGCTTGACCAGATTGCCTTCCTCATAGATCAGCGCCGGCGCGACGGACTTCAGCGTCAGCTCGCGGATATTCTCCCACAGGCGGACGAGATAGTCGGCATCGCGCTTGATCTCGGTCTTGGTGCGGCTGGCACCGGCCGTGCGGATGATCAGGCCGACGCCCTTGGGCAGGTCGAGCTCGTTCACCACGGATTTCAGGCGCTTGCGGTCGGCCGCATTGGAAATCTTGCGGGAAATGCCGCCGCCGCGCGGCGTATTCGGCATCAGCACGCAGTAGCGTCCGGCCAGCGAGAGGTAGGTCGTCAGCGCCGCGCCCTTGTTGCCGCGCTCTTCCTTGGCGACCTGGACCAGCAGGATCTGGCGCCGCTTGATGACTTCCTGGATCTTGTACTTGCGGAACATCTGCCGGCGGCGGCGGGCTGCTTGGGCGTCGTCGACATCGTCCTCGGAATCGTCGCCGATGGTTTCCGGCGCTTCCGGCGCGTCCTCGCCATCCTCGGCCTCGTCGGAAGCCGCGGCGTCCTCGACATGCGGTTCCTCGTCCTCCTCGCGCGCGGCGGAGGCTTCTTCCTCGGCAAGGGCGACACGATCCTCATAGGGGATCTGGTAGTAGTCGGGATGGATTTCGTTGAAGGCCAGGAAGCCGTGGCGATTGCCGCCATACTCGACGAAAGCCGCCTGCAGCGACGGCTCTACGCGCGTGACCTTTGCGAGGTAGATGTTGCCGCGAATGGGCCGGCGGGCTTCCGCCTCGAAATCGAAATCCTCAACTTTGGAACCGTCTACGACAACGACGCGGGTCTCTTCGCGATGACCTGCGTCGATCAGCATTTTCTTGGACATTAAAAGTCTCTCCTGCGCACGCCTGCAGGACGGGCCGTTCCGGTGGAACGGTGGAAATCGTCGGCGGCGGCGGGGGTGTGATGGACGGGGGGCTGCCTGTCGTCGTCGATCTCAAAAACACTGGCGATCGACGTTGCATCAGGCGCTCCTCGCGCATCGGCAGTTACCATGTGCGCCTCCCGGCCTGCTGTGAGGGCGTCGGGCGCGGCGGTCGGGGCTCCGGTCTTCAAGAGATCCGGAACGGCGATAGTGATTCCGGCGGCCCTGGAGGCTTGGCCGGCCTTGCCCGGCGGCCCGATCCGCGAATAAAAAACGCGAGGTCGCCAAGGCGTTGGCAACATGCAACATTCCAGACACGAAGAAAAGTGTTTGTCGCCGTCCCGTACTTGCAGGAAATTTCTTCGGGGGGCATCAACGAAACGTCAAGCTCCGCATCCTAGTCTGGCAAAAAAGCCGTTTGGGAATCACGGTAGCGACGATGGTGTGGAAATGCGAATTCGTTTGTTTGTATCGGCCATTGCGGGCCTTCTGAGCTTCGCGGGCGCAAGCCTTGCGGACCAGGAAATCCGTGATGTGCGCTTTGGCGTCGATGGCGAACGCACCCGCGTCGTGATCGAAACGGCCGAACCTGCCGATTTCCGCGCCTTCACCCTGGACGGGTTTTCCGACCGTCTCGTTGTCGACATGCCCGACATGCGCTGGTCCGTGTCCGGACTGACGACGGGCGAGGGCATGGGGCACGGCCTCGTCGATACCTTCCGCTTTTTCAACAACTCCACGTCCAGCTCGCGCGTCGTGTTCGAACTGGAGCACCCCGCGGTCATCGTCGACCAGTTCGCGCTCGACCCGAGCGATCCCGGCGGCAATCACCGCCTGGTGATCGATGTCGAACGCGTCACCGCGGAAACCTTCGAGTCGTCCTCCGGTTTTTCCCATACCCGGGCCGAAAGCCTCGATTCCCTGATCGCGGAGCGTGTCGAGGCGGTCTATGTGCCGCCGGAGCGCGAGCGCCGCGTGATCGTGGTGGACGCCGGTCATGGCGGCCACGATCCGGGCTCCATCGGCCGGTCGGGCACGCATGAGAGCGATGTCACCCTGGAAGCTGCGCGCGAGTTGCGCCGCCAGCTGGAGGCGACGGGGCGCTACGAGGTCTTTATGACCCGCGAGCGCGATGTCTATCCGTCCTGGGGCGAGCGCGTTGCTGTGATGGCGGATGTCCGCGCGGACCTGTTCATTTCGCTGCACGCGGATTCGTCGGGCAATTCCGGTGTTCGCGGTGCGGCGGTTTACACGCTCAACGACACGGCCGAGAACCGGGCCCGCCAGCGCGCCCGCCAGGATGCCGATCACACGATGCAGATCGATGTGAACAATATCCTCGTCGAGCTGGAGCTGCGCGAGAAGCGCAACCAGTCCTCGGCCTTCGCCGAAGTCCTGCTGCAGAATCTCGGCTCGGCCGGCCCGCTGCTGGCCAATCCGCACCGCCAGGCGAATCTCTTCGTCCTGCTGGACCCGCGTGTGCCGGCCGTCCTGCTGGAAATGGGCTTCCTGACCAATGCGACGGACGAGAGCAATCTCACCTCGGCCAGCGCCCGGCGGACACAGATGTCGGCGGTGGTTCGCGGCATCGACAGCTATTTTGCCCAGCGCGGCGACGATGTGCTGTTCGCCGGCAGTGACACGGTTGCCGCCCGGACGCGGTAACCCCCTATGATCGAGAGCCGCAGGCGGCCATAATGCGGCCGTGGTTTTGGGTATCGTGCCGACGGTCACGATGGGGGGGCTGCATGTCGAGCGGCCAGAGGGCGTAATGAAGATTTTTACTCTGCGTAACCTGATGCGCACCGCTTTGTGGGGCGGCATCGCCGCTGTCGTGCTGGGCGTCATCGGCTTTGTGGCTGCGGCTGTCTATGTGGTGCGCGTCACCGACGACCTGCCGAATCACGAGCAGCTGGCCGAATACCAGCCGCCCATCATGAGCCGGGTGCATGCGGGCGATGGCCTGCTGATCGCCGAGTATGCGCGCGAGCATCGCGTCTTCGTACCGATCGACAATATCCCGCAGAATGTCGTCCACGCCTTCATTTCCGCGGAAGACAAGAATTTCTACGAGCATGGTGGTCTCGACCTGCGCGGCATCATCCGCGCGGCGATCTCGAATATCGGCAATGTGCTCAACGGACGCCGTCTCGAGGGCGCCTCGACCATCACCCAGCAGGTCGCCAAGAACTTCCTCCTGTCCTCGGAGCAGCGCATCGAACGCAAGGTGCGCGAGATGATCCTGTCGCGCCGGATCGAGCGCGCCTTCACCAAGGACCAGATCATCGAGCTCTATCTCAACGAGATCTATCTGGGGAACCGCGCCTATGGCGTGGCGGCCGCGGCGCTGAATTATTTCGGCAAGTCGCTGGACGAGCTCGAGCTGCACGAGATCGCCTACCTGGCGGCGCTGCCCAAGGGGCCGTCGAATTATCACCCCGAACGCAATCGCGAGGCCGCGATCGCGCGCCGCAACTGGGTGATCGAGCGGATGGCCGAGAATGGCTATGTCTCCGAGGAGGCAGCCCGCGAAGCCCAGGCCCAGCCGCTGGAAACCGTCGACCGCCTGTCCGGCGCGACCTACACGGCGGCCGAATATTTCGTCGAGAATGTCCGCCGCGAAGTCTTCTCCATGTATGGCGAGGACGAGCTTTATGATGGCGGTCTGTCGATTCGCACCACGCTGGACACCTCGATGCAGCTGGCTGCGCGGCGTGCCCTGCGTGACGGGTTGGAAGCCTATGACCGCCGCCACGGCTATCGCGGGCCGCTGGCCACGATCGAAGCCGGTGAGGGCTGGGTCGGGCGTCTGTCCGAGGTCGAGATCCCCGGTGATCTCGACGAGGGCTGGATGCCGGCCACGGTGCTGGAAACCACGGCCGACAGGGCGCGGATCGGTTTCCTGAACGGCGAAGAAGGCGAGATCCCGATGTCGGCCCTGGAATGGGCCCGTGAGACTCTGCCGGACGGCCTGCTCGGTGCCGCGGTCAATCGCCCGTCGGATGTGCTGGGCGAGGGCGATGTGATCCTGGTCGCCTCGATTGCCGACCAGGAAGGCTATTCCGAAGGCCAGTACGGGCTGCGCCAGGTGCCGCAGATCAATGGCGGCATTCTGGCCATGGACCCGCACACCGGCCGTGTGCTGGCAATGGTGGGTGGGTATTCCTTCCAGCACAGCCAGTTCAACCGGGCCACCCAGGCGCGCCGCCAACCGGGCTCGTCCTTCAAGCCCTTTGTCTATGCCGCGGCGCTGGACAATGGCTATACGCCGGCCAGCCTGATCCTCGATGCGCCCTTTATCGCAACGGGTGGTCCGGACGAGCGCTTCTACATGCCGTCCAACTATTCGGAACGCTATTACGGCATGTCGACCCTGCGTCTGGGCCTGGAGCTGTCGCGGAACGTGATGACCGTGCGGCTGGCCCAGGAAATGGGCATGGAGCCGATCGCTGAGTACGGCGAACGCTTCGGCATCTATGACGATCTCGAACCCGTCCTCGCCATGGCGCTGGGTGCCGGGGAAACCACGCTCTACCGGCTGGTCTCGGCCTATGCGACGCTGGTCAATGGCGGCCGCCGCGTCGAGCCGACCATCATCGACCGGGTGCAGGACCGCTCCGGGGCCACGATTTTCGCCCACGAAGTCCTGCCCTGCGACACCTGCGACGCGGCTGAATGGTCGCCGGAACTGCACGAGCCGCAATTCCCGGAAACCCGCGAGGAAGTTGTCGACCCCGTGACGGCCTACCAGGTTGTTCACATGCTGGAAGGCGCTGTTGAACGCGGAACGGGCACGGCATTGCGTCCGCTGGGCCGTCCGCTGGGCGGCAAGACCGGCACGACCAATGATTTCCGCGATGCCTGGTTTGTCGGCTTCGGGCCGGACATCGTTGTCGGCGTTTATGTCGGCTTCGACACGCCCTACCAGCTGGGCAATGGCGAAGCGGGTGGCCGTGTTGCCGCGCCGATCGCGCGCGACTTTCTGGCGGCCGCGCTGGAGAATTATCCGGTTGCGCCCTTCCGTGTGCCCGAGGGTGTGCGTCTTGTGCCGATTGACCGCACCAACGGCACCCCCGGTGCACTGGGCCAGTCGGGTGTGATCCTGGAAGCCTTCCGTCCCGGAACGGAACCGTCGCGCACCTCTGAGGATGAGGAAAGCGGGCTCTCCTTTGCCCGTGACAGCGTCAGCGACGACCCGCTCGCTCTCCTGCTGTCCCAGCAGGAGCAGCAAGAAGAGGACGAGGAGCCGGAGGATGAGGAACTGGGCGGTCTGTACTGACCGTCTTGTCTCGCGTGCCGTGCCCCTCTATCCCGGCAGACACACCTGTTTGAATCAGCCAGATCTTTGCCATCATGCGACCTGAAATCCAGAGCCTTTCCGACGAAATCCAGCAGGCAGTCGGCCTGCTGAGGAGGCGTCTTTGACTGGGATACTGCCCAGAAACGCCTCGACGAGCTGAACGCGAAATCCGAAGCGCCGGACTTCTGGAATGAACCCCAGAAGGCCCAGGGGCTGATGCGCGAGCGTAATCGTCTGGAGTCGGCGATTGAGACCGTTGTCGAAGCCGAGCGCGAGCTGTCCGACGCGATCGAGATCATCGAACTTGCCGAAATGGAAGACGATGCGGACATGGTCGAGGAGGCCGTGTCCGGCCTGAAACAGCTGGCCGAACGCATGCGCCGCGCCCAGCTGGAGACGCTGCTCTCCGGCGAAGCCGACGGCAATGATGCCTTCCTCGAGATCCACTCCGGCGCCGGCGGCACGGAGAGCCAGGACTGGACCGCCATGCTGACGCGGATGTATTCGCGTTGGGCGAATGCCCATGGCTACAAGGTTGAGACGATGGAAGAACAGGCCGGTGAAGAAGCCGGGCTGAAGTCCACGACGCTGCTGGTGAAGGGCGAGAATGCCTATGGCTGGCTGAAGACGGAAAGCGGTGTGCACCGGCTGGTGCGGATTTCGCCCTTCGACAGTTCCGCCCGGCGTCACACCAGTTTCTCGTCGGTTGGTGTCTATCCGCAGATCGACGACGCCATTGAGGTCGAGATCGACGAGTCGAAAGTGCGCACCGATACCTATCGCGCTTCCGGGGCCGGCGGCCAGCACGTCAACAAGACGGACAGTGCCGTACGTCTGACCTACGACATGCCCGGCGAGGACAAGCCGATCGTCGTGCAGTGCCAGAACGACCGCTCCCAGCACAAGAACCGCTCCCAGGCCTGGGACATGCTGCGCGCGCGGGTCTATGAAGTCGAGCTGCAACGCCGCGAGGCCGCGGCCCAGGCCGAGGCCGACAGCAAGACCGAGATCGGCTGGGGCCACCAGATCCGTTCCTACGTCCTGCAGCCCTACCAGATGGTCAAGGATCTGCGGACGAATGTGGAAACGTCGAACACGTCCGGCGTGCTGGACGGAGATCTCGACGAGTTCATGGCGGCGGCCCTGGCGGCCCGGGTCGGTGGCGACGACGAGGCCGAGGGCTAGGGCCGGCGAGCGGGGTTGACGATATGGAGACCTGGTACACGGCGTTGCGCCACATCCATATGACGTCCGTCGTGCTGAGCGGGGTTTTCTTCCTGGTTCGCGCGATTGCCGTCAATCTGGCCGGTGCGGGCTGGCCCCGCCTGCGGCCCGTGCGCATGAGCAGCTATGCAATCGACACCGTATTGCTCGCCTCCGCAATTGCGCTGACCGTGGTGACCGGCCAATACCCCTTCGCGGACTCCTGGCTGACGGTGAAGGTCGCACTTCTGGTCGTTTACATCGCCCTGGGCATAATCGCCTTGCGGCCAGCGCGTCCGGCACCCGTGCGCCTGGTCGCGACCGCCGCCGCGGCGACTGTCTTCCTTTTCATCGTCACCGTCGCCCGGACCCATCATCCCATGGGCCTGTTCTCGGGGCTGCCCCTCTAGCCTTCATGGTGTCCGGGCTGCGGGGCGTGCCTTTCAGGCAAGAAAAAAACCGGCGCCTGGGCGGGCGCCGGTTCTATGGTTCTGTATCTGAAGCCGGGCCTTAGAAGCCGGACTTCGATGCCGCAACCGGCGGCTCGAGCGAGTCGAGCGGGTCGGGCTTGCCGGGAGCCGGCGGCTTGCTGTCGGCCTTCGGTGCCTCGACCTTCGGCTTGGCCGACTTCGAAGTGTCGCCGGTCTGCATCGGATCGGAGGCATGGCGGCAGTGGCCGTCGAAATAGGCACCGGCTTCCACGGAGAGCGTCGCGTGGACAATGTCGCCCTCAATGCGCGCGGTCGATGCCAGCTGGACCTGGCGGGCGCGGACGCTGCCGGTCACCTTGCCGCGGATCACGACGGTCTCGGCAGAGACTTCACCCGAGACAGAGGCGTCCTCGCCGATGATCAGGGATCCGGCGCGAACATCGCCATCAACCTGGCCGTCGAGCTGGATTTCGCCATCGGAAACAATCGACCCGGTCAGAACCAGATCGCTGGACAGAATGGACGGAGCTTTCGATTTCATGGCGGTCCTTTTCGGGGGAGGGGCAAACGACGCTCCGCTGTCGGAGGACGAGGTCTCTTTAGCCTTGTTGAACATACTGGCCGGCTCTCAACAAACGTTCCGGATCGATAGCCGATCCGTTGTACCAAATTTCATAATGCAGATGGGTCGCGGTACTGCGTCCCGTGGACCCCATCCCCCCGATGAGTTGTCCGCGGTCAACCGTATCGCCCCGTCGCACTGCGATTTCGTGGAGATGGCCATAACGGGTCACAAAGCCGTAACCATGGTCGATCTCCACGGTGCGACCATAGCCCGAGCGCCAACCCGCGTAAATCACTTCGCCCGGACCGGTCGCAATGATCGGTGCCCGGCGATAGGCGGCGAAGTCGAGACCGTAGTGAGAGGTGGGACGTCCGTTGAACGGATCGATCCGGACCCCGAAATCCGAGGTGCGGCGATAGGTGTCGCCGATCGGCACACCCAGCGGGCCGGAAGTGACAAAGTCCTCGAGTTCTTCCACTTCCAGCAGGCGCGCTGCGATGCGGTTGATGCGCGAGGAAAAAGCGTCATCGAGTTCGAAGTTCGGGTTGGAGCCGGCCGAGAAAAGATCGGTCTCCGAAATCGGATGGAAGGGACCGCCGCGTTCTTCGCCTTCGCGCTGGTCGGCAATCACGTCCTCGATGTCCAGCCCTGTCAGGCGCAGGACAGCGCGCAGATTCTGCAGGCGGGCTTCGGTGGCGTCTTCGGCGCGGGCGAGAACGGCATCCTGTTCGCCCATGAGATAGGAAATCTGGTCTTCCGGCGCGTCGGAGGTGACGGATGCGACGGCAGCCATGGGATCGCGCGCTTCACGCGGTGACGGGTCGGCGGGCGCTGCCGCCATCAGGACCCGGCCATCGTCGAGGGCGGGCGAGGGGGACATTTCCGTCCCGGTCAGCTGCTCGGCAAAGCTGACCAGCTGACGCAGCGTCTCGTGACGCATCTGGAATTCATACGCGGTGCGGTCGAACTCCTCCATGCGCGATTCCATGAAAGAGATGACCGTCGCCTCATTGGCCTGGGCCTCGGCGACCATGCGGTGATAGTAGATCCGGTCGCGCTCGATCTCGGCATCCTTTGCCGCGATGGCGCGCCCGTGGAAGGCGACGGAAACGGTCGAGAAGCACAGCCACCCCGCCAGAGCTGTTGCCCCGAGGAGTGCGCCGATCTGGACGCCGGTGGAGATCGCGAAATAACGGACTTGCCCGTCACTCCGGTGATAGATCTGCCGATCCGGAAACCAGCGCTGAGCCGTTCCCCAAACAGCTTCTTTGACTCGTGATAACATGCGCTACGCCGCTTAGATTTTGCCTGCCCCAAATTCCCTGCGCGAGCATGTGACACAAAAGCCCGCTGGATATCAATACACGCCAATGCAAGAGCTGCGCCGTCTCAGACGAGGGGGCCGTAAAAATTCGCCGGCAGATCGGCACGCTTGCGCGCATCGGTATTGAAGGGAGGTTTGAGGCGCCCGCGGAAATATTTGGTTACCAGGGTCTGAAAATGCGACGCCGGTTCGTGGCCCGATTTCTCGCATAAGTATCTGAACCAGCGGGCGCCTGCGGCGACATGCCCCACTTCTTCTTCATAAATGATCCGAAGAATTCCGGCGCTTTCCCGGTCACCGGCAGACATGAGCCGTTCGATCATGCCGGGTGTCACATCCAGCCCGCGCGCCTCCAGAACCATGGGTGCAACGGCGAGCCGGGCGTCCAGTGCGCCGGCTGTGGTCCGGGCCGAATCCCACAATCCGTCATGAGCGGGCAGGGCGCCGTAGTGGCTGCCCATGGCTTCCAGACGGTCGGCCACCATCTCGAAATGGCGGGCTTCGTCATCGCCGACGCCGATCCAGTCGGTGACGAATTCCGGCCGCCGGGCATCATCCAGCGCCGAATCGAGCGCGAAGCGCACGACCATGTCGAAGGCGAGGTCGATCGCATTGAACTCGATATGGGCGATCGCATGCATCAGGGCGCAGCGGCCGGCGAGCGTGTTGAGCCGGCGGCGCGGCACCTTGCCGGGCGCGACACAGACCGGCTCTGCAGGCCGCGCCGGACGGTCGGGCGCCTCGACCGGTCCGCCAAGCGGCACGGTTCCGCCGGTCCAGGCCCGGGCTGCAGCCCGCGCGGCCGCCGCCTTGGCGCGCGGTTCCGCCGTTTCCAGAACCTGCAGGGCCAGGCGAAGAAGCGTCTCGTCGCACATCAGGCGAGCTTGCGGGCCGCCTCGAGCACGGCGTCGGCATGGCCCTTCACCTTCACCTTGCGCCAGACCCCGGCGATTTTTCCGTCCGGACCGATCAGGAAGGTGGCGCGTTCGATGCCCATGTATTCGCGGCCATAGAGCTTCTTGAGAACCCAGACGCCATAGGCTTCGCAGATCTCGCCGGCCTCGTCGGCGATCAGTGCCACTGAAAGGTCATGCTTGGCCTTGAACTTGTCATGCTTTTGCACGCTATCCTTGGATACCCCGATGACGACCGTGTTGGCAGCCTCGAAGTCGGCTTGTGCACGGGTGAAGTCGATGGCTTCCGTGGTGCAGCCCGGCGTATCGTCTTTCGGGTAGAAATAGAGCACAACGGTCTTGCCGCGCAGATCGGCCAGGTCGATCTCGTTTCCGCCATCGGCGGGCAGTTTGAAAGTCGGAGCAAGGTCGCCGGTTTTGAGTTCGCTCATCATATCCCTCTTGCGCTTGTTGCCGTGGATGCGGGCTGATGAGTGTAAAATGCGCGTAGAATCCGGCGCGTCCAGTCTTCCCGCTGCGGTCGGGAGGCGCTGATGCTGCGCAAGTCCCTGCGCTGGAGCCTGATCTACCTGCTCGAGGCGGTCGCTGTCCTTCTGGCGCTGGCGATCTTCGGCATTGCTGCGGTCCTGTGGCGTCTGTCCAGCGGTCCGGTCGAGCTCGACTTCCTGCGCGAGGATGCCCAGCGCATGCTGGCCCGGGCCTTTGAGGGCGACGTCGTGGCGCTCGGCCGGCTGCAGGCCGGTTTCGATCCGCAGACACGGGCCCTCATGCTGATGGCCGGCGATGTGACCGTTGCCGACGAGACCGGTGACGTCATTGCCCGGGCGCCGCGCATTGAGGCCGGTCTGGCGGTCGACGCACTGCTGCTCGGCCGGCTGGAACCGGTTGCGCTCAATATCCAGGGCGGCTCTCTCTCGCTCGTCCGCCGGGCCGATGGCGCTGTCGGGGCCGGGCTGGGCAGTGCCGAGCGCGTCGCCGCCAATGCGCAGCTGCCCGAACGGGGCGGCGATGAAAGCGCCAGCCTGTTCCAGCTCCTGGCCGATCCGCAAAATCCCGCCAGCCGTCTCAGCCGGTTGCAGCATGTGCGTATCGAACAGGCGGCCGTGCGGATCGTCGATGCCCAGAGCGGTATTGCCTGGCTGGTGGATGATGCCGGTGTGCGCTTCGAGCGCGACGACACGCGCATCCTGGCCGAGATCGAAGGCCAGTTCGCGACCCCCTCCGGCTTTGCGCCGGTCGAGCTGCGCCTGCAGGCCGGTGCCGATCTGGAGACGCTGCTGTTCGAGGCGCGCTTCCAGCAATTATCTCCCGCCGGCGTGCTGCCCGACAGCGGGCCTCTCGCACCGTTGCGGGCGGTGGATGCGCCGGTCTATCTGGACTTTGTCGTCGATGCGACGCGCCAGGGCGGGATCCGCACGGCCTCCATTGTGCTGGACGTCGGCGACGGCGAGATCCTGACCGGGGGCGAAGCCCGCCGGATCGCCGGTGCGCACCTGTCGGCCCGGTTCGACCCGGTCGAGAGCACGATGAGTATCCATGAAGGCTGGATCGAGTCCGATGTCTTCTCGGCCCGCCTTGAAGGCGAAGTGACGGAAATCGGCGGCTATACCGGCGCCCTGCCGACGCGCGGACGATTCAATATCCGTGTCGGCGAAGGTTTTGTGGCGCTGGGCGATGTGTTCGAGCGCGATCCGTCATGGGAGGCGCTGATTGCCCAGGGCGAGATCCGGCTGGACGAGTATGCGGCGACGCTCGACCGGCTCGAACTCGCTGTCGATACCATCCGCGCCGAGCTGGCCGGCGAAGTGTCGCTGAGCCGGGCCGGGGATGGCCGCTTCCTTCCCAATCTGCGTCTGGCAGGCCCCATTGTTGGGGATGTGCAGCCCGAGACTGTGCTGGCCTACTGGCCGGTGGAGCTGGCCGACAGCGCCCGCAGCTGGGTGCAGGAGCGCATTCTGGGCGGCCGTTTCTACAATGCGCGGTTCGATCTGGATCTGCGGGCCGACGATATCGAGGCCGAGCAGATGGACAATGAGCGTATGACGCTCGGCTTTGATTTCGAGAACGCGTCTGTCCTCTACATCTCCACAATGACGCCGCTGGTCGAGGGCCGCGGACATGCCGTCCTGCGCGGCAATGCGTTCGAGGTCGCCATGCAAAGCGGCCGTATCGGCGATATCGAACTGGTTGACGGTTTCGTCGATATCCCGCGGCTCAATCCCAAAGGGGCGGTCGCCCGCTATGGCGGTGTGGCCCGCGGTGATGCGTCCGATATCCTGGCCCTGATCGACGAACCGCCGCTGCACCTGCCGTCGGAATACGGGCTCGACCCGGCGCTGGTCGGCGGGCAGGGCGAGATGCGTTTCGAGATCCGCCGCGCCATGCTGACCGACGTGCCGGTCGAGGAAATCCCCTTCTTCATCGATGGCACGTTCTCCAATGTCAGCCTGAACGTCCCCGGTACGCCGATCGAGCTGACAGGCGGCGAGATCGCGATCTCTGCGCGCCAGGAGGGGCTGGAAGCCTCGGGCGATGCCCTGTTCGGGGAAACACCGGTGCATATCGACTGGGCCGAGACGTTCGGCCTGCCGGACGATGCCGCCTCGACCCGGATCGGCCTGTCGGCCGATGTCACGGCGGCGACGCTGGATGTGTTCAACATCCCGGTGCGGCGCTATTTCGACGGGCCCATCCGCCTCACCGGCGAAGCGGTGTCGGACGGTCTGGATTTCCGGTCGATCGATCTTCATGCCGATCTGGAACAGGCGCTGCTGGAAACGCCCGGCGGCGTGTGGAGCAAGGCTGCCGGCGTGTCTGGCGAGGCCGAGCTGCGCATCTCCGTGGACGAGACGGGCCGCTATTCCGTCGACGCGCTGGCCGTGCGCAGCGAGGGGATGGAAGTGACCGGCAGCCTCGTCATGGGGGCGGAAAGCCGGCTGGAGCGCGTCGATCTCGACCGGCTCTTCATCGAGGGGCTGGCGGATATTTCGGCGCGGCTGGTCGTGCCGGAAACCGCGGGTGCGCCGCTCGATCTGCAGCTGTCCGGCCAGTATGTCGATGTGTCCGATTTCGTGGCGCAGCTCACTTCGCTCGGTGAAGGCGGAGGGGTGATGCCCGTGTCCGTGAATGCCGACATTGCGCGGCTCATCCTGTCGGAACGCTCGGTGCTGGACGATTTCAATCTGATCTGGCGTGGCGAAGCAGAGGGGATCCGTGCCTTCTCTGTTTCCGGCCAGACCATGGACGGCTCCTTCCAGGCCGCCTTCGGTGCGAGTGAGCCCGGCGGTGCGCGCGAATTCCGCATGCAGGCGCCGAGTGTCGAACGGGTCGCCTCGCTGTTCGGGGTGGAATCCTATGCCCTGGGCGGGCGTATGGCGATGCTGGGTTCGGCGCCGCCCCTCGGCTCGGAAGGACCCTTGTCGGCCCGGCTCGAAGTGACCGATCTGACGCTCGTCCGTGTGCCGATTCTGGCGCGGATCCTGGCAGCCGGCTCCTTCCAGGGCCTCGCTGCCCTGCTCAATGGTGAAGGGATCGTGTTCGACCGGATCGATGCCGACCTGCTCTACGAGGACGGCCTGATGACCATCGGCGATGCCCGTGCGGCGGGCAGTGCGCTGGGCGTGACGGCCGCGGGAACAATCGATTTTGCATCCGAGCGAGCGGCGATCGACGGCAATCTCGCCCCGTCCTATGCGCTCAATTCCCTGTTCGGCGGGGTGCCGGTGATCGGCGATATTCTCGTCTCGCGGCCGGGCGAGGGCGTGATCGGCATCACCTATTCCGTCGAGGGGCCGTTCGACAGTCTGACGGTCTTCGCCAACCCGCTTTCCGCACTGGCGCCGGGCCTGCTGCGACGCATTTTCGAAGGCACGGCCGCCGAACGTGCCGCCCGGGAACGGGCGCGCGATGCCGGTGTGGAGGAGGCCGCTCCCGAGCCGCAAGGCACGCCTGAAGAAACAGGTCCGGACGATTAACTCCACCTCCCTCTCCCTCGGGAGAGGGATCGAGGGAGAGGGGGGAGACACCGCGTTTGGCGATAACGCACCGGCATCGGGATGTCCCCCTCATCCGCCCTCCGGGCACCTTCTCCCCGTGGGAGAAGGGGGTATGACGCAGCGTTCTACGCCGGCTTGGCCAGGGCGTGGCGCTTCTTGCCGACCGACAGCTTGATTGCGCCGTCGATAACCAGATCGTCCGTCGGCCGGGCGAAGGGGTCGCTCAGCGCGGCGTCATTCACCTTGGCGGCGCCGGCCTTCATGTGACGGCGTACCTCGCCATTCGAACCGGCCAGGCCGGCTTCGACGAACAGGCCGACCAGCGTCACCGTCTCGTCCGACATATCGAAAGTGACGGTGGGCAGGGCATCGCCCGCACCGCCGCCGGCAAAGGTCTGTTTCGCGGTCGCCTCGGCCTCGCGGGCGGCATCGGCGCCGTGCAGCAGCGTCGTCGCCTCATTGGCCAGGCGCACCTTGGCGTCGTTGATCTCGGCGCCTTCCAGCGCTTCCAGCCGGGCGATCTCGTCCAGCGGCAGGTCGGTGAACAGGCGCAGGAAACGGCCGACATCGGCGTCCTCGGTATTGCGCCAGAACTGCCAGTATTCGTACGGGCTGCGCATGTCGGCATTCAGCCAGACCGCGCCATCCATCGTCTTGCCCATCTTGGCGCCCGAGGCGGTCGTCACCAGCGGCGTGGTGAAGCCGTAGACTTCCTTCTGGTCGACCCGGCGGCACAATTCCACGCCATTGACGATATTGCCCCACTGGTCGCCGCCGCCCAGCTGCAGCGTGCAGCCGGTGCGCCGGTTGAGTTCCAGGAAGTCGACCGCCTGCAACAGCATGTAGTTGAATTCCAGGAAGGTCATCGGCTCTTCGCGCGACAGGCGCTGTTTCACCGACTCGAAGGTGAGCATGCGGTTGATGGTGAAATGCGTGCCGAAGCGGCGCAGGAATTCCAGGTAACCGAACTCGGCAAACCACTCATTATTGTCCACGACAATGGCATCGGTCGGACCGTCACCGATCGACATCAGGCGTGAGAAGGGCTGCAGAATGCTGGCCTTGTTGGCCGCGATCTGTTCGTCATCCAGCATGGCGCGGACCTTGTCCTTGCCCGTCGGATCACCGATCTTGGTCGTCGCACCGCCCATCAGGATGATCGGTTTATGGCCGGCCTGCTGCATGCGCCGCAGCATCATGATCTGCACCAGCGAGCCGACATGCAGCGAGGACGCCGTGGCGTCGAATCCGATATAGCCCGTCACCACGCCTTCGCTGGCCGCCTTGTCGAGGCCTTCAAGGTCGGTGGACTGGAAATGATAGCCGCGCTCGACGAGCACGCGCACGAGTTCGGACTTGTATTCGCTCATGATCGCTCTCCTGATAGAGCGCTTCTAGGTCGAGCTTTGCGCCGAGAAAAGAGGGGCCGCACATGAAACGCGTGATCGGACTGATGAGCGGCACCTCGCTGGACGGTATCGATGCCGCCCTGATCGAGACCGATGGTGTGCGCATCGCATCCTTCGGGCCTGGCGAAACCGTCGCCTATACCCGCGAGGACCGGGCGATCCTGCAGGCCGCGGTGGATGCCGCGCTGGACTGGCAGTTCACCGGTCCGGCGCCGGACTTCCGCCGCGCCGAGGCCGTCCTGACCGATCGTCATGCCGAGGCTGCCGAGCGTGTTGCCGCTGCAGCCGGACTCGACCTGGATGCTGTCGAACTGGTGGGATTTCATGGCCAGACCGTGCTGCATCGCGCGCCGTCGGGCGGCAGCAGCGGGCAGACGCTGCAGATCGGCGACGGAGGCAAACTGGCCAGCCGGCTGGGCGTCGATGTCGTCCATGATTTCCGTACCGCCGACATGCTGGCCGGCGGGCAGGGCGCGCCCCTGGCACCGCTCTATCACCGCGCCCTGGCCGATCATGCCGGGCTGGACGGGGCGGTGGCCGTGCTCAATCTGGGCGGTGTTGCGAATGTGACCTGGATGGCGCCGGGCCGCGATCCGGTCGCCTTCGACACAGGCCCCGCCAACGGGTTGATCGATGCCTGGTGTGTCCGCCATACCGGCGAGGCGTTCGACCGCGACGGGGCGCTGGCCGCGGCCGGCCGGGTGCATGACGCGACGCTGGACGATCTGCTGCAGCATCCCTTCCTCGCCCTGGCGCCGCCCAAATCCCTCGACCGCTGGGACTTTACCCTCGAACCTGTCCGCAATCTCGCCGCGCCCGACGGTGCCGCCACCCTGACCGCATTCACCGCCCGCAGCGTGGCCGATGCCATCACACGCCTGGGCCGGCCGGATCGTCTCCTGGTCACCGGCGGTGGACGGCTGAACCCCACCCTGATGCGGATGCTGGGTGAAGATCTGGGTGTTGCAGCCGAACCGGTCGAGGCCGTCGGCTGGCGCGGCGATCTCCTGGAAGCCGAGGCCTTCGCCTGGCTGGCGGTCCGCGTCGAACGCGGCCTGCCCACCAGCCTTCCTTCCACCACGGGCGCCCGCCACGCGGTCTCCGGCGGTAGAATCTCGCGAGTGTAGGCAGAATTCTTCCCATCTCGCTCCACTTCCCCCGGCCTTGTGCCGGGGCCCGGTTGAGCCTGCACCTGAAACGCCGGCAGGCCCCGGAACAGGTCCGGGGAAAGCGGACGTGCGCATTTCAACCTCTCCCATTTCTCCCGGCCACCCGCTTTCGCGGGCGCAGGCTTCAGCCTGCGCAGGCAGGCTGCAGATCCGGGATCTGCTTGCTGCGTGAAGCGTGAGCGGCTTCCAGTCGGTCCCGGACAGCGCTGCGCGCTTCCGGGAAAAATCGTGTGTGTTTGCAGATGAGGAAACACCAAACCCTCCACGGGCAGAACCCTGGAGCCATGAGAGGGGTGCGGGATGCACGGCGGACATCGCGTGTCCGGATTTGAAGCTTTGGTGGTGATGCCCGAGGCATCCCGCACGCGGAGATTTACCCGGATCCCTTGCGGGACCGTCTCGAAACCTGCAGGCACGCTCCGGTCGAGCTTTTTGCCGGTGTCCCCGCAGATGGCCACGCCGGAGCCTGATGCTGTCACCCACCAGGCGCGGACGAGCTCCGCACGCTCCCGGGCACAAGGGACTGAGCTCATGCCTCCCATCCCGGAAACCGTCTGAGAGCATACGCGCAGTTGAGAGGGCGGGGATAAGTTTCCGATATCCGCCCCACACACCGTCATCCTGACGAAAGTCAGGACCCAGATCATAAAGCGGAATTTCGGCTAACTGGGCTCGGATCGAATGTCGGCGATGTGCGGGATAAGTGCGCGATTGCCGTCACCGCGCCCTACGAACTGGGCCCTGACTTTCGTCAGGGTGACGGTGTTTGGTGCGGCGTTTGCGCTCTCTTTTTACCGCTCTCCATTTCTCCCGGACGGAGGCCTGCGCAGGCAGGCCGCAGATCCGGGACCGACCGAAGATCACTTCAAGTGATGCGTTTCCCGTAAATTCCGGCGCTCCACCCGGCTTGCGCCGGGCGGAAGCCTGCGCCCGCGAGAGCGGCCAGCCGGGAAAAACGGATGTCTTGAGGCGTGAAAGTGGCCGTCAGACTCAGCGCTTGCCGGTGATCTGGCGTTCGGCGCGTTCCTTTTCGACCCCGGGCAGGTGGGCGTCGAGATAGGCTTCCACGTGGCGCTGCAGCTCTTCGAGATGGTCGGAGAAGAGGTGGTTCGCGTCGGGCACGACTTCGGTCGTGATCTCGATACCCTTCTGCACGCGCACCTTGGACATCACGCGCTCGACATCGTCGGCCGGCACGATCTTGTCGGCGCCGCCATGGACGATGATGCCCGAAGCCGGGCAGGGGGCGAGGAAGGTGAAATCATACATGTTGGTCGGCGGGGCGACCGAGATGAAGCCGGCGATTTCCGGGCGGCGCATCAGCAGCTGCATGCCGATCCAGGCGCCGAAGGAGTGACCGGCCACCCAGCAGAAGCGGGCGCCCTGGTTATAGCCCTGCACCCAGTCGAGCACGGTGGCGGCGTCGGACAGTTCGCCCAGGCCCTGGTCATAGCTGCCCTGGGACCGGCCCACACCGCGGAAATTGAACCGCAGCGTCGCGAAGCCGCGCTTGCGGAACGCGTCGTACATCATGTCGACGGTGGGATTTTCCATATTGCCGCCGCCCAGCGGGTGGGCATGCAGTATCAGCGCAATCGGGGCGGTCGGGTCTTCGCTCGGGCTGTAGCGCCCCTCAAGCCGGCCGGCGGGGCCGGGAATGATTACGTCAGGCATTCACACTCGCCTTTTTGGTCGTTCCAGTTCGCGTCCTGCAAATATGCGGCAATTCGTCCATTGCAACGTGGCGGACGGCAGCCCATATTCCTGACTGTTCTACTCGGTTATTGGCCGAACACCGCATTCGCGAAGCCCGTCCGTTCCGGAAAGGCGGGTCTTAGCATGATCGGTACGCGGGATGCGAGCGTTTAAGGAGGCAAACGCATGAAGCTGAGCACAAAGGGACGTTACGCCGTCATGGCGATGGCCGATCTGGCCCTGGCCAGCGAGGACGGGCCTGTGACGCTGAGCGATATCGCCTCGCGCCAGTCCATCTCGCTGTCCTATCTGGAACAGCTCTTCGCCAAGCTGCGCCGGGCGGATATTGTCTCCTCCATCCGCGGTCCCGGCGGCGGCTATCGCCTCAGCCGCAAGCCGACGGAAATCCGCATCTCCGACATCATCGTCGCCGTCGACGAACCGCTGCGCGCCACGCGCTGTTCCAGCGCCAAGGGCTGCCTGGCCGACGGGCGCCGCTGCATCACGCACGATCTGTGGGACGAGCTGGGCCGGCACATCTATCTCTTCCTGTCCTCGATCACGCTGGAAGACGTGCTCGAACGGCGCCTGCTGGGCGCTGCGAGCGGTGCGCTAGGCCGCATGGAGCGGCCCAAGCCTGTTGCCGAGCCCGCCACGGTCTGAGCCGATGCGGACATATCTCGACCATAACGCGACCACGCCGGTGCGACCGGACGTGATCGAGACGGTGGCGCACGCCATGCGCACGACGGGCAATGCCTCGTCGGTGCATGCCGACGGGCAGGCCGCGCTGCGTCTCGTCGAGACGGCCCGGCGCCAGACGGGCAAGGCGCTGTGTGCGCGGGCCGAGGATGTGATTTTCACCTCCTGCGGTACCGAAGCCCTGAATCTGGCGCTGCACAGCGCGATCCGGGCCGGCGGTGCCGGCCGCATCCTGCATTCCGCGATCGAGCATGAAGCCGTCGCCGATACCGCAAGGGCTTCCGGCCTGCCGGTCGAGGAAATTCCTGTCACGGCGGCCGGCCTGGCCGATCTGGGCTGGCTGGAAGACCGGCTGGGCCATTGGGACACAGAGCGCGACGGCCGGCCGGCGCTGGCGCTGATGCTGGCGAATAACGAGATCGGCACGATCCAGCCGGTCGCCGAAGCCGCCGCCCTGATGCGCGAGCATGACGGTCTGGTCGTGGTCGATGCGATACAGGCCGTGGGCAAGATCGCTGTCGATTTTGCCGCGCTGGGCGCCGACTATATGGCGATCTCGGCGCACAAGTTCGGCGGCCCGCAGGGCGTGGGCGCGCTGATCGCGGCCTGCAACGCCCCGCTGGAGCGGCAATTGCGCGGCGGTGGTCAGGAAAAGGGACGCCGCTCGGGCACGCTGAATGTCGCCGGTATTGCCGGGCTTGGCCTGGCGATCGAACAGGCCGTGGCCGGTCTGGACGATTTTGCCCGCCTGGCGGACTGGCGCGATGCCATGGCGGCCGGGTTGAAGCAGGCCGCCCCGGACATCCACATCCTGGGCGAGGGCGCGCCGCGCCTGCCCAATACGCTGGGCATCGCGGTGCCGGGCTGGAAGGGCGAGACCCAGGTGATGGCGCTGGATCTGGCGGGTTTCTCCGTCAGCGCAGGCTCGGCCTGCTCGTCCGGCAAGGCGCACGGATCGAAGATCGGCAACGCAACCGGGCTGGACGCGGATGCATCGCGCGGCTTCCTGCGTGTCTCGCTGGGTTGGAATTCGACGGCGGATCAGGCAGACGCCTTCGTGAAAGCCTGGAGCGAGGCTCACGGGCGCGCCCGACCCGAACATTCAAACGCACTCAAGGCGGTGAGCTGACATGGCTGCGGTCAAGGAAACCATTGAAGACGTCAAGAAGCTTGAGGCCGACAAGTACAAGTACGGCTTCACGACGGACGTCGAACAGGAATTCTCGCCCAAGGGTCTGGACGAGGAAACGGTGCGCTATATCTCGGCCAAGAAGGGCGAGCCGGCCTGGATGACCGAATGGCGCCTGAAAGCCCTCGAGCGCTTCTTCCAGATGAAGGAGCCGGACTGGGCGAAGGTGAAATATCCGCCGATCGACTTCCAGGACATCTATTACTACGCCGAGCCGAAGGCCGGCGCGAAGTACGATTCGATCGACGATGTGCCCGCTGAAATCCTCGCCGATTTCGAGAAGCTGGGCATTCCGCTGAAAGAGCAGGAAGTGCTGCTGGGCGTGAAAGGCTCGGAGAACCGTGTCGCGGTCGATGCCGTGTTCGACTCGGTGTCTGTCGTCACGACCTTCAAGGCCGAGCTCGCCAAGGCCGGCGTGATCTTCTGCTCGATCTCCGAGGCGCTGCGCGATCACCCCGAACTGGTGCGCAAATATCTCGGCTCGGTCGTGCCGGCGTCGGACAATTACTTCGCCACGCTGAACACGGCGGTCTTCTCCGACGGTTCCTTCGTCTATGTGCCGCCCGGTGTGCGCTGTCCGATGGAGTTGTCGACCTATTTCCGCATGAATGCGGAAGGCACGGGCCAGTTCGAGCGCACGCTGATCATCGCCGACAAGGGCGCCTATGTCTCCTATCTGGAAGGCTGCACGGCGCCGATGCGCGACGAGAACCAGCTGCACGCCGCGGTCGTGGAACTGGTCGCGCTGGACGATGCGGAGATCAAGTATTCCACCGTCCAGAACTGGTGGCCGGGCGACGAGAACGGCAAGGGCGGCGTCTACAACTTCGTCACCAAGCGCGGCGATTGCCGGGGCAAGAATTCCAAGATCTCCTGGACCCAGGTCGAGACCGGTTCGGCGATCACGTGGAAATACCCGTCCTGCATTCTGAAGGGCGAGAATTCGCGCGGCGAATTCTATTCCATTGCCGTCACCAACGGGCATCAGCAGGCCGATACCGGCACCAAGATGATCCATCTGGGCAAGGGCTCGACCAGCCGCATCATCTCTAAGGGGATTTCCGCGGGCCGGTCCGACCAGACCTATCGCGGCCTGGTCTCGATCCACGCCAAGGCGGAAGGCGCGCGCAATTTCACCCAGTGCGACAGCCTGTTGATCGGCGATCAGTGCGGCGCCCACACCGTGCCCTATATCGAGTGCAAGACGCCCAAGGCCGTGCTCGAACACGAGGCGACGACGACGCGCCTGTCCGAGGACCAGCTCTTCTATGCCCGCCAGCGCGGGCTGGACGAGGAGGCGGCTACGGCGCTGCTGGTCAACGGTTTCGTGCGCGAGGTCCTGCAGGAACTCCCGATGGAATTCGCCGTGGAGGCCCAGAACCTCCTCAAAGTGTCTCTCGAAGGCAGTGTCGGCTAGATTTTGCGAGAAAAAACAATGCTCAAGATAGAAAACCTCCATTGCAAGGTCGAAACCGCCGACGGCGAGGAAAAGCCGATCCTGAAAGGGCTCTCGCTGGAAGTCCCGGCGGGCGAGGTGCATGCCATCATGGGCCCGAACGGGTCCGGCAAGTCGACCCTGTCCTATGTGCTCACCGGCCGCGAGGGGTATGACGTCACCGGGGGCGCGATCGCGTTCGGCGGCGAGGATATCGGCGAGATGGCGCCGGAAGAGCGCGCCGCGAAGGGGCTCTACCTCTCCTTCCAGTATCCGGTGGAAATCCCCGGCGTGCCGACCATCACCTTCCTCAAGGAAGCCCTCAACGCCCAGCGCAAGGCGCGCGGCGAGACGGAGGTGTCGGCGCCGGAATTCATGAAGCTGATCCGCGAGAAGGCGAAACAGCTCGGCGTGTCGATGGACATGCTCAAGCGGGCGGTGAATGTCGGCTTTTCCGGCGGCGAGAAGAAGCGGATGGAAATCCTGCAGGCGCTGGTGCTGGAGCCGAAATTCCTGATCCTGGACGAGACGGATTCGGGCCTCGATATCGACGCGCTGAAGACGGTGTCCGATGGCGTCAACGCCCTGCGTGCGCCTGACCGCGGCATGCTGGTCATCACCCACTATCAGCGCCTTCTGGACCACATCACGCCGGACCGCGTCCACGTCATGGCGAACGGCCGGATCGTGAAGTCCGGCGGTCCCGAGCTTGCCAACGAGCTCGAGGCGGAAGGCTATGACAAGTATCTCGGCGAGGCGGCGTGATGCTCTTTTCGTCATCACCTCACTTGTCATCCCGGACGCATGCCCGGCCCTGGGGCGGGCGGAGGTCCGGGACCCATAATCCCGGTGCCCATCCCGATGCACGAAGTGCCGGCACTGCGTCTGCTTCCGGCCCTGGCCTGCGTGTCTGGGTCCCGGCTCTGCGGCCCGCTTTCGCGTGCCATCCGACCGGGATGACAGCGATTGAAACTGGAGCGAGAGCATGACCGTCGCGACGCTCACCCACACACCCGCTGAACAAGCCCTCATCGCCGCGCTGCAAGGCGCCACCGGCTGGCGTGGGCAACTGCGCGAGGCGACGCGTGAACAGGGCCTGCCGACCAAGCGCAACGAGTTGTGGAAATGGTCGGACCTGCGCCGGGCCGCCAATGATGTCTCCGCCGCCGGCGAGCTTGTTGTCGACGGGCTCGAAGCGGCATCCCTGCGCCCGGACGATGGGGCACGGCTGAACCTGACGCTGACGGCGAAGCCGGGTGCCAGCGCGGCCGATGCGGAAATCACCGTGCCGGCGGGGCATGCGGTGACGCTGGTCGAGCATTACCGGGCCGAGGCCGGAGCGCTGGGCAATTGGCATCTGAAGATCACGCTGGAAACGGGCGCGCGGCTCGACCGTGTGTGTATCGCCGCCGATGCGCCGGACGGCGTCTTCGTGTCGTCGGCCGAGATCGTGCTGGCGCCGGGCGCGGCCCTCAATCAGCGCACGCTGGATTTTGGCGCCAAGCTCTCGCGGATCGAGACGCACATCACGCATCCGGGCGAGGGCTCGCAAGTGGATCTGGGCGGGGTCTATCTGCTCGACGCCCGGCATCACGCAGATTCGACGACGGTCGTGCATCACACGGGTCCTGGCGGCCAGACGCGCCAGCTGGTGAAGGGTGCTGCGGCCTCGCACGGCCATGGCGTCTTCCAGGGCAAATTCATCGTCGACCGGGCCGCCCAGCAGACCGATGCGCGCATGACGCACCGGGCGCTGATGCTGGACGACCGCGCCGAGATCGACGCCAAGCCGGAACTGGAAATCTATGCCGATGACGTGCAGTGCGCGCACGGCAATGCGCTGGGTGCGATCGACGAGACGGCGCTGTTCTACATGCGCCAGCGCGGCCTGCCGGCGCCGAAGGCGCGGGCACTGCTGATCGAGAGCTTCCTGGCCGAGCCGCTGGACGGCATTGCCGATGAAAGCCTGCGCGAAACCCTGAAGGGCGAACTACGCAACCGGCTGGAGGCGCTGTCGTGACCGATAGGATCGTTTCAGTCGTGGCATTGCGCTTGACCGCCCTCTCCCTTGGGAGAGGGAGCGAGGGAGAGGGGGAAGGCATCGCCCTTCGAACTTTCAGCGCGGCCACCGGGATTTCCCCCTCATCCGCCCTTCGGGCACCTTCTCCCGCGGGGAGAAGGTGGTGTTTGCCGGCTGGAGTGGCCGCATGACAGTCCACAAGAATATTCCTGCCAGCCTCAATATCGACGCCATCCGCGCCGAATTCCCGATCCTGCAGCGCGAGATCAATGGCCGGCCGCTGGTCTATCTGGACAGTGCCGCCTCGGCGCAGAAGCCGGAATTCGTGATCGAGAGCGTGGCGGGCGTCTACCGCGCCTCCTACGCCAATGTTCACCGCGGGCTTCACACCCTGGCAAACGAGACGACCGAGGCCTTCGAAGCCGCGCGCGAGGATGTGCGCCGGTTCCTCAATGCCAAGAGCGCGAACGAGATCGTTTTCACCCGCGGCTCGACCGAGGCGATTAACCTTGTTGCCCACACTTTCTGCCAGATGCTCAGCCCGGGCGACGAGATCGTCATCAGCCGGATGGAGCATCACTCCAATATCGTTCCGTGGATATTGTTGAGTAAAAAGAATGGCTTCACCCTCAAATGGGCAGATGTGACCGAGGCTGGAGAGCTGGACTACCAACAGTTGGCAGGCCTGGTTAATGACCGGACCCGCCTGATCGCCATCACCCACATGTCCAACGTGCTGGGCACGGTCAACGATATCGCCCGGATCCGCGCGATCCCGGGCGTGGCGGAGATTCCGCTGCTGCTCGACGGCTCGCAGTCTGCGGTGCATCTGGCGGTCGATGTGCAGGCGCTGGACTGCGATTTCTTCGTCTTTACCGGTCACAAGCTTTACGGCCCGTCCGGCGCCGGCGCGCTCTATGCCCGCGGTGACTGGCTGGACCGCCTGCCGCCCTATATGGGCGGCGGCGAGATGATTGCCGACGTGTTCGAGGACCGTGTGACCTTCGCCGATGTGCCGCACAAGTTC
The DNA here is from genome assembly GCF_039978735.1 of Maricaulis sp. Lineage (GTDB taxonomy): Bacteria > Pseudomonadota > Alphaproteobacteria > Caulobacterales > Maricaulaceae > Maricaulis. The sequence goes on along the minus strand of NZ_JBDWAS010000021.1, from coordinate 4,563 downwards.
GAGGCGGGAACGCCGGCGATTGCCGATGTGATCGGTCTGGGCGCGGCGATCCGCTGGGTTGAGCGTCATGACCGTATCGCCATGATGGAGCATGAGCGCGCGCTGATGGACCGGGCGATGACCGGGCTGGCGGAGATCGACGGTCTCACCGTGATCGGCACGGCCCAGGACAAGGGCGCCATCATCTCCTTCCACATGGAGGGGGCGCATCCGCACGATGTCGCCCAGATTCTCGACAAGTACGGCGTGGCCGTACGGGCCGGCCACCACTGTGCCCAGCCGCTGATGCGCCGTCTGGGGCTGAGCGCCACGGCGCGCGCCTCCTTTGCGCTCTACAACACGTTCGAAGAGGCCGATGCGTTTGTCGACGCATTGAAAAAGGCCCGCGAGTTTCTCATCTAGGCTTTGAAATGACCCAGACCACAGACCGAGACATGATCGATCTGTCCGCGCCGCGGACGTCCGCCAAACCGGCCACGCCGGTTGAAGTCGCGGAGGCGGTGTCGCCGCCGGCCGGGGCGATCCCGCAGGACGAGCTGGCCCGGATTACCGATGACATCGTCGCAGCGCTCAAGACAGTGTATGATCCGGAAATCCCGGTCGACATCTACGAGCTCGGCCTGATCTACAAGGTCGATCTGGAAGACGACCGGACCCTGAAGGTGGAAATGACGCTGACCGCGCCGGGATGTCCGGTGGCCGGCGAGATGCCCGGATGGGTCCAGGAGGCCGTGGAGAAGGTCGACGGGGTCGAGCGCGCCCTGGTCGAGCTGACATTCGAACCGCCCTGGACCCCGGACCGCATGTCCGACGAGGCGCGGCTGGCGCTGAACATGTTCTAGACGCAACTGGATGCGAAGCACGATGACCCGACGCGAAAGACCCAAGGCCGTCACCCTGACCGATGCCGCTGCTGCGCGCGTCAAGGAGATCATGGCCAATCGCGGCGCCGGCTTCCTGCGGGTCGGCGTGAAGAATGGCGGCTGTGCCGGCATGGAATACGAGATGGGTTATGTCGAGGCGCCCGAGGCGCTGGACGAGCGCGTCGAGGACAAGGGTGTGGAGATCGTGCTGGAATCGAAGGCACTGCTTTTCCTTCTCGGCACCCAGATCGACTATGAAGTGACGCCGCTGCACGCCAAATTCGTGTTCAACAACCCCAATCAGACCGATGCCTGCGGCTGCGGGGAAAGTGTCACCATCGTCCCGGCCGTGAGTGCCTGATCTCCATGAAGCTGATTATCTCCTCGACCTCGCCCTATTCGCGCAAATGCCGTGTCATGGTGCGCGAATTCGCTCTGGGCGATGCGATCGAGGAGGTTGAGGCCCACCCCTTTGATGACGATCCGGACCTGCTCAGGGCCAATCCGCTGGGCCGGGTGCCGTGCCTGCTGATGGATGACGGCCAGGCGCTGACCGAGAGCGCCATCATCGCCGATTATATCGCCGAGCGTGCCGGTGAGCCCTGGCCTCGTGACTGGACGGACCGCCGCCTGGAAGCGCTGGGCAGCGGCTTGCTCGATCTCACGGTCATGCGCCGGGTCGAGATGGTGCGCGATGAAGGCATCCGGTCGGATTTCTGGATCGGCCGGCGCGAGCGCGGCATCCAGCGCGCGCTGGACGAGCTGGAAGCGGGCATGGGCGAGGCGGATAATCCGCACGCCCAGGGGCCGCTGACCATGGCCGTGGCGCTGGGTTATCTCGATTTCCGCTATCCCGAATGCGACTGGCGCTCGGGGCGTCCGCGACTGGTGGCCCTGCATGATGCCTGGGCCTCGCGGGCGAGCTTCCAGTCGACCCAGCCGCCAGCCGACGGATAGAACCGCAAAGAAAAATGCCGCCCTTGAGGCGGCATCATCTTTTCTCGACAGGGAACGGTGTGATCAGGCGGCGGCAGACCGGCTGTCCGTGCTCTCGTCGCTGGTCGAGCGGTTCCGCCCTTCCGTCTTGGACTTGTAGAGATTGGCGTCAGAGCGCTCGATCAGCTCCTCGATCGATTCGCCGTCGCGATAGCCGGCAATGCCCAGCGACACCGTGATATTGCCCAGATCCTCATTGGTGGATTTGCGCAGCAGCTTTTTCGATTCGACCGTCTTGCGGATCTTTTCCGCAATGTCCCTGGCCGTCGCCGTGTCGGTGTTCGGCATCACGATACCGAATTCCTCGCCGCCATAGCGGGCCACCACATGGTGTTCCAGCGAGTGACGGGTCAGGCAGCCCGCAACGAAACGGATGATCTGGTCACCGGTCTGGTGGCCCCAGGTGTCGTTGAAGCGCTTGAAGAAGTCGATGTCGCACAGGATCAGGCTCAGCGGCGTGCCATCGGCCTCCGAAGCCCGGCGGGCGCGGCGCAGCGCTTCGTCGAAACGCTTGCGGTTGGCGATGCCGGTGAGGGCATCGGTCATGGCTTCTTCGCGGACCCGTTCAAGATGGGTCTTCAGCTTGGTGACTTCGTTGGACGTCGCTTGCAGCTTGTCCTCGAGCGCCTGGCTGCGCCGTTGCATGCGCGCCGTGGCGGAGACCAGCGATTCGACCAGGCGCTTCATGCCGGCCGCATCCGGGCTGGCGACGAGTTCATGCGTGGCGCCTTCCAGCGCCTTGCCATAGGCGACAGTGTCGCGCTCGGCCGCTTCCAGCGACTGCTTCACGGCGCCGAGCTCGCGGCTCATCAGATTGCCGCTTTCCAGGATCGCATCCTGGATGGCCTTCCACTGGAAATACTGTTCGAAGAGTTCCGCGTTGACGGTTTCGCTGAAGGCCTCGCCGGCCTCGATATGGGTGCGCAGGGTTTCACAGAGTTCCGGATTGGTATCGCTCGCGAAGCAGATCCAGACGGCGTAGTTTTCCGGCGTTGGAGCGACGTCAAACTGATCCATGAGCTCAAGCGCCTTGTGCGCGAACTCACGTCCTTCCTTGCCTAGCAATCGACCGTTCACGAGATACGTCCTTCCCTTGGCGAACGAGCTTCTTCGTCCGCGACAATCCGGAGACTAGGGGAGAAAGGAAAAGAAGAGGTAAAAATTGCTCATATCGTATGAGGCCGGCGCAGATTGTTCTGGCGTTTCATACGATTTCAGCGGGTGGGCCGCTGCCGCCCCGGCGGATACCGGGGCGGCAGCGCGCAGCCAAATCTAGGTCATGAAGTCGGGCACATGGTCGCCAAATCCGACGACGCGATTATCGTCGTGATCCTGGCGCCGGCGCGACTTGTCGCGTGTGGGGCGGTTGCCGGACGGCCTGTCCTCGCGTCCCGACGAGGTTGCCGGCTTGTCCGCCGGCTTCTCCGCAGGCTTTTCAGCAGGTTTTTCGGCCTTCTTTTCAGACGCCTTGCTGCTGCCACGTGTGCTGCGGCTTTTGCGGGGAGCCGGCTTTTCGGTGTCCGGTGCCGGAGCCTTCACGCCCTCGACCGGCAATTCGGGCACGTCCTGCTGGATCAGCTTGAGAACGGCGCTCAGCGACTTGTCGTCGGCCGATGTCGTGATCGTGATCGCCTCGCCGGTCTTGCCGGCGCGGCCGGTCCGGCCGATGCGGTGGACATAATCGTCGGCATGGTGCGGTACGTCATAATTGAAGACGTGGCTGACATCGGGAATGTCGAGCCCGCGCGCAGCGACGTCCGAGGCCACCAGGAAGCGCAGCTCGCCGGACTTGAAGCCGGCCAGCGTTGCGGTCCGCGTGGACTGGTCCAGATCGCCGTGGATCGGGGCGGCAGAGAAGCCGTGGCGCTGCAGCGAGCGGGCGACGATGTCTACATCGCGCTTGCGGTTGGCGAAGATGATGCCGTTCTTCACGCCGTCGCGGTTCATCGCGGCGCGCAGGGCGGCGCGCTTGTCCTTGGCGGCAGAGGAGGCGGCCTTCACCAGGTATTGCTGGATGTTCGCGCCGGTCGTGGCGGGCCGGGCAACCTCGATCCGCTCGGGGTCGTTGAGGAAGCGGTCGACCAGACTCTTGATCTCCTTCGGCATGGTGGCCGAGAAGAACAGTACCTGGCGGCGCGGCGGCACCATGTTGAAAATGCGCTCGAGGTCGGGAATGAAGCCCATGTCCAGCATGCGGTCCGCTTCGTCGACGACGAGGAATTGCACACCATTCATCAACAGCTTGCCGCGCTCGAAATGGTCGAGCAGGCGGCCCGGCGTGGCGATCAGCACGTCGGCGCCCTTGTTGAGGATCTCTTCCTGCGGCCCGAAGGCAACACCGCCGATCAGCAGCGCCATGGAGAGTTTCTGACCCTTCGAATAGGTCTCGAAATTCTCGGCGACCTGGGCCGCGAGCTCGCGTGTGGGCGCAATGATCAGCGAACGCGGCATGCGTGCCTTGGCACGGCCGCGCGACAGGCGCTCGATCAGGGGCAGGGTGAAGGACGCGGTCTTGCCCGTACCAGTCTGGGCAATACCAAGGACATCGCGACCGGCCAGGGCTGGCGGGATGGCGCCGGCCTGGATCGGTGTCGGGTCGGTATACCCGGCAGCTTCAATCGCTTCGAGGAGTTTCGGGCTCAGTCCGAGTTCAGCGAACGTCATGGCGTCCTTTGTTTGACACACTAAGAACAGCGGGCGCGCC